>NZ_JBEYTB010000020.1:0-148017 GCF_040642915.1 Actinomadura sp. NPDC047616 | reverse complement strand
AGACCCCCAGGACTCAGCGCCCGACTGAAACTCACCCTCAGCTACGCCGGATTCCTCCTGCTCACCGGCGCTCTCCTACTGGCCGTGGTGTGGGTCTTCGTGCTGCGCCACGTACCCGACGAGGACCCCGGATCCATCCGGAGGAAGTTCGGCGGCGTAATCATTGTGAGTACCAACCGCACCGAGCTCCTGCGCGGCTTCGCCCCCGCCGCGGCCGCCGCGTTGGTCTTCCTCCTGCTGTTCGGTCTCCTGGGAGGATGGATTCTCGCCGGCCGGATGCTCGCCCCCCTCACCCGGATCGCAGACGCGGCACGGATGGCCGCCAACGGATCACTGTCCCACCGAATCCGGCTACCAGGCCGCAAAGACGAATTCCGCGAACTCGCCGACGTGTTCGACGCCATGCTCGAACAACTCGAATCCCACGTCACCCGGCAGCAGAGATTCGCCGCGAACGCCTCCCACGAACTGCGCACCCCGCTGGCGATCTCGCAGACGCTCCTCGACGTCGCCCGCAACGACTCCACGGGGGGCCAGGGGGAACTCATCGAACGCCTCCGCACCGTCAACGCGCGGGCGATCGACCTCACCGAGGCCCTCCTGCTGCTCAGCCGCGCCGACCGCGGGAGCTTCCCCCGCGAGCCCGTCGACCTGTCCCTCATCGCCGAACAAGCCGCCGAAACGCTGCTTCCCCTCGCCGAAAAGCGCCAGGTCACGCTCGACGTCACCGGCGAGAAGGCACAGACCCTCGGCTCCGCGGAGCTCATCTTGCGGATGGTGACCAACCTCGTCCAGAACGCCATCGTCCACAACCTGCCCACCGGCGGCACCGTAACCATCCACACCGAATCGCAGCACGACGCCAGCGTGCTGCGGGTCGACAACACCGGCCAACGCGTCCCGCCGGACCTGGTACCGACCCTCACCGAACCCTTCCAACGCGGAACCCAACGCACCCGCACCAACGAACACGCCGGCGTCGGCCTCGGACTGGCCATCGTCCACAGCATCGTCCAAGCACACGACGGAACCCTCCACCTCACACCCCGCCCCACCGGCGGCCTCCACGCCACCATCCGACTCCCCAGGGGAGATGGAGACGCGGACCGGCGGCCGTTGGAGTCGTCACACCTGCCCCCGGGGCGACTTGAGCTGAGCGTTCCCGACCGGCCCGCGCTTCGCCGCTATCGGGGAGACGCACCGATGCGAAGTGTGCAGGTCCATATCCCGTGGGGCACCGTCAAACGGACCGCGGCACAACTGGGCGGGCATGCGATGGACTACAAGAGCAGGGCACACGCGGACGTATGGACTCGGTGGACTGCGCCGAGTGGGCCTTGGTCGCCCCCGTACGACGCTTTGCTGGCGTGGCTGCGCGGACTGCGGAGCTTGGTGTGCTGACCGTGCTAGCGGGACGTCGCCGAGTTGGTGCGGGTGCCGGCGGCCTGCACCGTGCCAGCGACGTCCTCGTCGGCGCGGCGACCATCGGTTTTCCTCGGGGCCGCCGGACGGTCTGGCGCGCCGGTGTGCCTCTCGTGCGGCGGGGATGGCGCTGAACGACTGGGCCGACCAGGGAATCGACGCGGTCGAACGTCCCGAGCGCTCCATTTCCTTCCGGCCGGATCGCTCCAGGGCAGGGCCTCGCCGTCGCTGTGATCCTTCGCCGCCCGGCCGACCGTCGGAGAGGGGGGGACCATGATCAGTCAGCGGGTGGTGGTGTGCGCTCAGGGTCGGTCGAGCAGGTCAGAAAGGGACGACCAGCCCGGAGAAGGCGACATATGGTGACCGTTCTCCCTCCCCATATGTCGCCTTCTCGTTCAGGCGGTGACGCGGGCCAGCACTGTCCCGCCGACGATCAGGGTGAGCGCCGTCATCCGGCCCGCCGAAAGGGCGTCGCCGTGGAGAACGGCGCCCAAAGCGATCGCGCCGACCGCGCCGATGCCGGTGAAGACCGCGTAGGCGGTGCCAACGGGCAGTGTGTTCATGGCCTGGGAGAGCAGCCAGACGGCCGCGGCCATCAGTGTCAGGCAGACCAGCGTGGGGACCGGCCGGGTGAAGTTGTGCGTCGGTTTGATGCTCTGCGACCACGCCACTTCCACCAGCCCGGCCAGTACAAGGATCAGCCAGTTCATCCGGCGGCCTCCTTCAGCGCGGCCGCCAGGGACTCCTCGTGCCGGTCGCGCAGGTGCGCCAGTGCCGGGTCGATGCGGGCGTTGACCAGTTCGGCGTGGATGAACGTCACGTCCTCGACGCGGAAGTGGCCCTTGAAGAAGTCGCGCAGGTAGCGCTCCTGGTGGTCGTACGGTTCGCGCGGCGTGCCCGGGCCGTACGCGCCGCCGCGCGCGCTGGCCACCACGAACGCGCGGCCCTCCAGCGACATCTTCGGGAACGTGATCTGGTCGATCCAGGCCTTGAGCGACGAGGGGATCGAGTAGTTGTACATCGGCGTGCCGATCAGGACGACGTCGGCGGCCACCACCTCGGCGAGCAACGGCTCGACGATGCTCCACGCCTCGCGCTGGGCGGGGGTGCGGACCGCCTCCGGGTAGCGGGAGATGTCGGTGATCTGGTGTTCCAGGATGTGGTCGCACAGCTCGGTCCACGCCTCGCCGATGTGCGGGACGGGCTGGGCGGCCAGGTCACGGTAGACGTACCCGGCCTGCGGGTGGGCCGCTCGCCAGGCCTCGGCGTACACGCTCGACAACCGCCGCGAAAACGACGTCCGGCGCGCACTGGCGTCCAGGTGCAGCAACATGGTCTCTCCTCCACTAAACGGACGCTGTGTCCACATAGATTAAGTGGACACAGCGTCCGGATACAATCCCAGACATGGAGAGAGCCGACGCCGCGCGCAACCGCGCCAGGATCCTGGAGGCGGCCGCCCTTCTCTTCGCCGAGAAGCCGCCGCAGGACGTGACGATGGACGACATCGCCAAGAAGGCCGGCGTGGGCCGGGGCACGCTCTACCGCCGCTACCCGGACCGGGCCTCGATCGCCGTCGCGCTGCTCGACGAGCACGAGCGGGACCTGCAGGAGCGCATGCTGCGCGGCGAGCCGCCGCTGGGCCCCGGCGCGCCGCCCGCCGAGCGGCTGGCCGCCTTCTACGCCGCCATGGTGCGCCTGCTGGAGGACCACCGGCACCTGGTGCTCGGCGCGGAAGTGGGCCGCTCCCGCTTCGAGGCCGGCGCCTACGGGTTCTGGCGCGCCCACGTCCGCGCGCTGCTCGCCGCCGCCGCCACACCTGATCCGGACGCTCTCATCGACGTCCTGCTGGCGCCCCTGGCCCCGGAGGTGTACGGCTACCAGCGCGAAATCCTGGGCCTGACCCCCGAGCAGATCACCACAGCACTGACCAGGCTCACCAGGACACTTGGCCCTGGCGCGGGACCTCCGCCTCGATCACCATGAAGGAAGACGGTGTCCGCCATGTCCCGCGACGAGGGCGCGGCGTCGGCGGATCGAGGCGGGAGCTGATCTCGCGACCTGCCCGACGCCGAGCCGGTCACTCTCACGCCGCCTGTCGCTGAGCTCAGCCCCAGGTCAGGAACCGGTAGTGCAGTCCGGTCGACGACTCCTGCCATGGCCCCACGGAGTCCGGCGAGCGCCCCACGGCCGGCGCGTACGTGTCGCCTTCGAAGAACTCCCGGATCTCGGTCACCACGATCCGGTCCGCCAACGGCAGCGCCGCCCGATACACGGCCGCGCCGCCGATCACCCACACGTCCCCGGACGCCGCGGCGAGCGCCTGCTGCAGGCCGGGGAACGTCTCCACGCCCTCCTGCGGCGTGCGGGACAGCACGAGATTGCGCCTGCCCGGCAGCGGCCGGTACCGCGGCGGCAGCGACTGCCATGTGCGGCGGCCCATGAGCACCGTCGCGCCCGCGGTCAGGGAGCGGAAGTGCTTCAGGTCCTCCGGCAGGTGCCAGGGCAGCGTGCCGTCGCGGCCAATGACGCCGTTGGCCGACTGCGCCCAGACGAGCCCGATCACACCGCCACCGGTGCCTTGATGGCGGGGTGCGGGTCGTAGCCGTGGAGCGCGAAATGCTCGTAGGTGTAGTCGAACAGGCTGTCCGCCGGCTTCAGGCTCAGCGTGGGGAACGGCCGCGCCTCACGTGCGAGCTGCG
The DNA here is from genome assembly GCF_040642915.1 of Actinomadura sp. NPDC047616. Taxonomy (NCBI): domain Bacteria; kingdom Bacillati; phylum Actinomycetota; class Actinomycetes; order Streptosporangiales; family Thermomonosporaceae; genus Actinomadura; species Actinomadura sp. NPDC047616. The sequence continues at coordinate 143,893 of NZ_JBEYTB010000020.1, read as the reverse complement.
TACGGACCTGGTCCTCGTGGTTGTCGTAGATGTGACAGTCGCCGCCGGTCCAGACGAAGTCCCCGACGTCGAGGCCCACCTGCTGGGCGATCATGTGCGTCAGCAGCGCGTAGCTCGCGATGTTGAACGGCACACCGAGGAACAGGTCCGCGCTGCGCTGGTAGAGCTGGCAGGAGAGCCTGCCGTCGGCGACGTAGAACTGGAAGAACGCGTGGCACGGCGGCAGCGCCATCCGCGGGATGTCGGCGACGTTCCACGCGGACACGATGATCCGCCGAGAGTCGGGGTCCTCGCGCAGCGTGCGCAGCACCTCGCTGATCTGGTCGACGTGTCCGCCGTCCGGGGTAGGCCACGACCGCCACTGCACGCCGTAGATCGGGCCGAGATCACCGTCCGGCGCCGCCCACTCGTCCCAGATCGTGACGCCGTTCTCCCGCAGCCATGCGACGTTCGCGTCCCCGCGCAGGAACCACAGCAGCTCATACGCGATCGAGCGGAAGTGCACCTTCTTCGTCGTGATCAGCGGGAAGCCGTCGGACAGCCGGTAGCGCAGCTGATGACCGAAGATCGACCGCGTGCCCGTGCCGGTCCGGTCCTTCTTGCGGACGCCGGTGTCGAGCACATGGCGGAGCAGGTCTTCGTACTGTGTATCCGGCATGCTCGCAAGCCTAGCCACCTCCACAGGGCGCGGCACCTGACCAGGGGCCGAACAGAATCCGCAGGTCGAGACGCCCTCAGTCCTCACAGGACCGTCGAAGTACGGGCACGGCTCAGACATGCCGAGTCCTCGCAGGTGTCGGCCGCCCTGCGGGACAGCCGTGCGGTAGCGGGCGCGTCGGTGGGTGGCAGTCCTCACCGCTGGGCCGGCTGTAGTCGGCCGTCACCCCGGCTGGGGCCTTCGCGGGTGAGTCGTCAGGTGTTGCCGAGGCCTGCGGTGATGCCTCCGTCGACGAGGAATTCGGCGCCGGTGGAGAAGCTGGACTCCTCGCCGGCCAGGTACACGACCAAAGACGTGACCTCGTCGGGCAGGGCCAGGCGGGTCAGTGTGTTCTGGGTGCGGTCCACCTCGCTCGCTCCGTTCTCGGCCGCCATACCGGCGATCATCGGGGTCAGCACCGCGCCGGGGTGGACCGAGTTCACGCGCACGCCGTCGGAGGCCAGTTCCAGGGCGGCGGACTTGGTGAGGCCGCGCAGCCCGTACTTGGAGGCGGTGTAGCCGTGCATGCCCGCCACGCCCCGCATGCCGGCGGCCGAGGAGATGTTGATGACCGAGGAGGGACGGGCCGTCACCAGCGCGTCGCGGGCGGCCGACAGGCCCAGGAAGGCACCGGTGAGGTTGATGTCCAGGATCCGCCGCCACTGCTGTTCGGTGTAGGTGCCCAGCGGGCCGCCGTCCAGGATGCCGGCGTTGTTCACCAGCACGTTGAGGCGGCCGAACCGCTCCACGGTCTCGGCGACGGCCGCCTCCCAGTCCCGCGACCGGGTGACGTCCAGATGGACGTAGGCCGCCGCGTCGCCCAGTTCCTCCGCGAGCGCGCGGCCCGCCTCGTCGGCGATGTCTCCCAGCACGACCTGCGCGCCGTGCTCGACGAACGCGCGGGCATGTGAGGCGCCCATGCCCGATGCCGCTCCGCTGATGAGCGCCACACGCCCTGCCAACCGTCCGTTCATGCCGTCCTTCCTCCTTGCGCGTCGTGAGCGCGGCCCTTGCCGCCTGTCGCAGCGAGTGGGTGTGGGTGACTGCCGTCAGGCGAGGACGCAGTGGGTGAGGGTGAAGATCGTCGGCATGCACTTGTTGCAGTGGATGCACAGCGACCTGGTGGCGGGCTCTTTCTGAATACGGTCGATCAGGTCGGGTTCGCGCAGCAGGGCGCGGGCCATGGCGACGAACTGGAACCCCTCGGCCATCGCCCGGTCCATCGTCGCGCGTTCGGTGATCCCGCCCAGCAGCACGAGCGGCATCGTCAGGGCGGCCCGGAACTGGCGGGCGCTGTCCAGCAGGAACGCCTCCCGGTAGGGGTAACTGCGGATGAACTTCCCGCCGACCAGCTGGATGCCCAGCCGTTGCGGCTGCGGGAAGGTCGCGGCGAACTCACGCACCGGCGCCTCTCCCCGGAACAGGTACATCGGGTTCAGCAGGGAACTGCCCGCGGTCAACTCCAGGGCGTCCAGGCCGCCGTCCTGTTCCAGCCACTGGGCGACCTGGAGGCTTTCGTCCAGCCAGAGGCCGCCGGGCACGCCGTCGTCCATGTTGAGCTTGGCGAGGATGGCGATGCGGTCCCCGACCGCATCGCGGACGGCGCGTGCGACACCGCGGGCGACCTTGGCGCGGTTGGCCAGCGACCCGCCGTACCCGTCCCGACGCTTGTTGATCTTCGGGCTGAGGAACGCGCTGGTGAAGTAGTTGTGCCCCATGTGGATCTCGACCGCGTCGAAGCCCGCCTCGACGGCCAGCAGCGCGGCGTCGGCGTGCGCCCTGGTGATCCGCTCGATGTCGGCGGCGGTGGCCGCGCGGGTCCGGCGCAGGCTCAGCGGGCTGATCGACCCGGAAGGCGCCAGGGCGGGCAGGCCGTTGGACGCCGCGTTGGCGACCGGCCCGGCATGCCCGATCTGCGCCGAGACGGCCGCCCCTTCGGCGTGCACCGCGTCGGCGAGGCGACGCAGGCCGGGCAGCGCCTCGCGCCGCATCCAGATCTGGTCGCGCTCGGTCCGTCCCTCCGGGGCCACCGCACAGTAGGCCACGGTCGTCATGCCGACCCCGCCCGCGGCGTGCCGCCGGTGGAACTCGATCAGGTCGTCGGTGACCAGCGCGCCCTTGGTCATGCCCTCGAACGTCGCGGCCTTGATGGTGCGGTTGCGCAGGGTGAGCGGGCCGAGCCGGGCCGGTTCGAACACGTCGGGGATGGCGTCTTCCTTGTCGATGGGGTCCATGGGCGGGTCTCCTCGGGACGGTCTGGCTGTACGCGAACTACGCGACACACAGCAGTCAATCACTGATTGACGACTATTTGGAAGGCAGCTTCCGCGAGGATCGCGCTTCGCGCACGCCAGTCCTTGGTCAGCCGGTGACAGCCCTCCACTGCTGCCGTTGCACGGCTCGGGGCCCGGTGTCACCAGATGGCGCGACTTCCGCACGAACTGGCGACGTTCGCCGAGCACTTCCGCCCCCGCCGACGCTGGTGCCCTTCTCCTGCGCCTTCCCGCCCGGCATCACCTCCGCGGTCATCGGCATGGCGGAGGGCGCCCTCCCCCACCACCTCGCCCACCAGCGCGACCGCGCGCAGATCACCGGCACGAAGGTCAAGGACGATCCGGGCTCGTCGTCGACGTACCGGTAGTTGACGTTGAACCGCGCGGGGTTTTGTGCGCGCCCAACAGTCCCTCCAGGTACTGGGGCCCGTTGTGCAAGTAGAGCGCCAGGTGGTCGTGCGGCGACTCCCACGGGTGGGCTGCCTTCCCCCGGACGCCGACGCCGTGGTCACGTGCTGTACGCGATCAGCGAGGCCGCCGACGAGATCGCCGCCTCCCGCACGGCGATGCCGGACTTCGTCTGCCGGACGTACGGCCGCAGCGGTGCTCGAGATCCGCTTCGCCAAGCGCCCTGCCGACCGTCACACCCACGTCCGCACGGCCCGACCAGGCGGCCCCGCAACAAACTCCACATGGAAACGGACACGAACCTGACCACGCCGCTCGATGTCACGCTGTCGGCTCCAACGTCCGCGTCGGCTCTCGTCTGGGCGCGGCAGGGACAGTGCGGGCGCGGGCGCGAAATGCCGGTTGTGTCGCTGACCTGTCGCCTGATTGGATGCCAGCGCCCCGTGGCCGCCCCGACGACGGAGTTCCGGGCGGCGCCCGCCGCACAACAGCACATCCGACTTGCTGATGGGAGTTTCATGTCGCAGACCCTTCCGGCTGACGGGCACGAGCGTGACGCTTCACCCGCGGGTGTGCTGCCCGCGCCGCGAACGCCGTCTCCGCGTGACGCGCCGGGGCTGAGGTGGGGGGTGATCGCTCCTGGAGGGATCGCGGCGTCCTTCACTCAGGCGCTGCACACGCACACTCAGCAGCGTGTGGTGGCGGTGGGGTCGCGTGACGCGCGGCGGGCCCGGGTGTTCGCCGACCGGTTCGGGATAGCGGCGTCGTATGGCAGCTACGCCGAGCTTCTGGACGACAGCCGTGTGGACATCGTGTACGTGGCGTCGCCGCATTCGGCGCACTTCGCCCATGCCATGCAGGCGATCCAGGCCGGTCGGCATGTGCTGGTGGAGAAGGCGTTCACTCGTAACGCCCGCGAGGCGGAGCTGCTGATCGAGGCCGCCCGTCAGCGGGGTGTGTTCCTGATGGAGGCGATGTGGACGCGGTTTCTGCCACATATCGACGTGGTCCGGCAGGTGCTCGCGTCCGGGATGCTCGGGGAGGTGCAGACGGTCGTCGCCGATCACGGCCAGTTCATGGTTCCGGACGCGGCGCACCGCCTGTACGCCCCGGAGCTGGCGGGCGGGGCTCTTCTGGACCTGGGGGTCTACCCGGTGTCGTTCGCGTCGATGGTGCTGGGCCCGTTCACGTCGATCACCGCCGTCGGGACGAAGGCGTTCACTGGGGTCGACGGGCAGGCGTCGATCGTGGTGACCAATGAGGCCGGGGCGCACGGCGTGTTGACCACCACGCTATTCGCCCGTACGCCGACGACGGCGTCGGTGTCCGGAACGCTGGCGCGTCTGGAGATCGAGGGCGAGTTCTACGCGCCGGCGACGGTTCGGCTGGTAAGCCGTGAGCGCGAGTTGCTGGACACCTTCGTTCCGGCCCAGCGTGACGGCGGGCTGTGTTACGAGGCCGCCGAGGCGGCGCGGTGCGTCGCCGCCGGGCGCCTGGAGTCGGAACTGATGCCGCTTGCCGAGACGTTGCGGATCATGCGCGCCCTCGACGAGATCCGCAGCGGCCTGGGCGTCGCCTTCCCCGGCGAATGACCCACTCCATCGTCAGGCCGCCGCGCGGCCGGCAGGAGCGAATCATCAATGGCCACGCGGCATCGTCCACCGTGGCACGTCGACGCGGCGAGGGCCGACGCCGGACGCGCGGCGCGTGTATCGACCGCACTCGTCCCCCGAACCCGCCAACGTTTTCGGAGGAGCCCCTCATGACGGCAAGCGATCTCAAGGGCCTCAAGATCCTTTTCATTGGTGGCACCGGTGTGATCAGTTCGGCGTGCTCCCGGCGGGCCGTCGAGCTCGGAGCCGACTTGTATCTGCTCAATCGGAACGTGTCGTCGGTGCGGCCCGTCCCCGACCAGGCCACGGTCATCACCGCCGACGTGCGTGACACCGAGCAGGTGCGTGCGGCGCTGAGGGGCCGGGAGTTCGACGTAGTAGTCAACTTCCTGAATTTCACCCCGGAGCACGTTGCCAGTGACATCGATGTGTTCACCGGACGGACGCGCCAGTACGTCTTCATCAGCTCGGCGGCCACCTACCAGCGGCCGCCCAGCCGCCTGCCCGTGGTGGAGTCGGCCCCGCTACACAATCCCAACTCCGCCTACGCCCGCAACAAGATCGCCTGTGAGGAACTGCTCGGCCGCGCGCATCACCAGGAGCGGTTCCCCGTCACCATCGTGCGACCGTCGCACACCTATGACCGGACCGCCGTGCCCTTCGACGGGGGCTGGACGGTGGTGGACCGCATGCGCCGGGGGAAGGAGGTGCTGGTACACGGCGACGGAACCTCCCTGTGGACCCTCACCCACCACACCGACTTCGCCCGCGGCTTCACCGGGCTTCTCGCCAACCCGGCGGCCATCGGCCAGACGTTCCACATCACCAGCGACGAGGTACTGAGCTGGGACCAGATCTACCTGTCCGTCGCCGAGGCCGCCGGTGTGGAGGAACCACGGCTGGTCCACGTGCCCTCCGACGCCATCGCCGCCGCCGACCCGCGGTGGGGCGAGGAACTGCTCGGCGACAAGGCGCATTCGATGACGTTCGACAACAGCAAGATCCGCGAGATCGTCCCCGGATTCGCCGCGTCGGTCCCGTTCGCCCAGGGAGCACGGGAGATCATCGCCTGGCACGACGCAGACCCCCGCCGCCGCGTCATCGACACCCGCCTCAACGCACTCATGGACCGCCTCATCGACGCTCACCGACCGGTGCCGCTGTGAGCTGAACCGTCTGGCCACCATCCACACGTCGGGCCTGGTCGTCGGCGAGCGTCTCTACCGGACGGCTCGGCGCACCGGGCGGCGAGCCGCGTGACGGACAGGCCCCGGACGGCGAGGGAAAGGCGTCGAACGGCATGACGAGCGGGCGCTGCCGGCCAGGTCGCCGAACCCGCGCCGACGGGTTCCCCGCCACCGACGACATGTGCGCTCGGCTCTCGCCGATCGCCTACGAGCACATCAACTTCCCGGGCCGCTACACCTTCACCGCGCCGAGACGGGCACCGGCCTGCGGCCCTTCCACGACGCTCCCCCACTACAACCTGTGACCAGCGTTCGGTGTGGAATTTGGCGTGGTGTCCATGTTGCGCCTGGTTCGCATACGGCCGGCTGCTGACCGCCACCCCCGGCCCGGGCGCTAGGGGTCGAGCGGTCGCCTGCCCGGCGATCCGCAAGTACGGCCAACCGGCCCTGGCGACCTACTGCGGCGGCAAGCTGATCTGGCTCGACACCGTGGAGATCACCGACGGGCGGATAAGCGAGCTGCGGAGCCTGGTCAATCCCGAGAAGCTCGCCCGCATCGGTCACATCTGAACCCGCCGTCTTGTCTCCCTGTCGCCTCCACCGATTCCCGGAGGGGGCGAGACTGGGAGAGGACGACACGATGTGGTACTGCGGCCGCGCCTGTACGAGCCGGAGCCGGACCTGGCCAAGGTCGCACTGGGCAGGATCCTCGACCCGATCGGCGTCGAGCACCTGCGGGCCTCGGTGAACACGATCGACACCGACCGGCGAGTGGTGGTGGCAGGCGGTGAGGAGATCGGCTATGACCGCCTGGTGCTGGCGGCGGGTAGCGCGCTGGTCCGGCCGCGGCACCTGCCCGGCAAGGAACGGCTCTTCGACATCGACACTCTGGAGGCGGCCCGTCGGCTCGCCGACCATCTGCGCGGCCGGGAGAACTACTCCGTCGTGGTGGTGGGTGCCGGGTTCACCGGCCTGGAGGCCGCGACCGAACTCGCCGCCCACGGCCGGGTGCCCGTAGACCGGCGGCTGCGCGCCCTCCCCGAGGTGTTCGTCGCCGGGGACACCGCCGCGGCGCCGTTCGACGCCGAGCACACGGTCATGCAGGCCTGCCAGCACGCCACCCCGATGGGCAAGGTCGCCGGGTACAACGCGGCGGCGGACCTGCTCGGCATCCCGCCGCGCGACTTCACCCCTGGCCCATACGTCACCTGCCTGGACTTGGGCGACGCCGGAGGGATCTTCACCCGCGGCTGGGACCGCAGAGTCATGGCCGTCGGCACCGACGGCAAGGACATCAAGCAGCGGATCAACCGGGCGATCCACCCGCCGGTAGACGACGCCTCGAAGATCCTCGCCGCTGCCGACCGCGTCCACATCGAACTTCCCTTCTTCCCCCGCACCGAGGAAGCCACCACCCCTGAGGCATAGCCCCTGCCCTGCAGAACACGGGCGGCCACCCGGCCGCCCGTGTGGCAAGCATCCCTTGAGCCCAAGCACCTAGGCCGTGTCGTCAAAGTGTCATAGCCACATCAGCAGGGCGGCCAGGGTGACGGCGGCCTGGTAGGAGCGGGCGGTCTTGCAATAGCGGGTGGCGATGCCGCGCCATTGCTTGAGCCGGTTGAAGCAGCGTTCGACGACGTTGCGCTGCCGGTACACCTGCGCCTCGAACGCGGGTGGGCGGCCTGCGCGGCGTCCTTTGCGCAGCCGGTTGCGGATCTGGTCGGCGCGTTCGGGGATGGTGGCGCCGATCCCGCGCTCACGCAGCCAGGCGCGGATGGTGCGGGTGCTGTAGCCCGTGTCCGCGACCAGGTGCCCGGGCCGCACGCGGGGGCGGCCCGGCCCGAGCGGCGCACGACCTGTCCACGCTGCTGCGCATGGCGGTCCTGGACGGCACCCTCGCCCTGCTCGGCTCCCCCTGGAGCATGCGGCCCCAACTCGGCCGAACCTCCTCGCGGGCCTACGCTGCTGTCCGCCGGCTCGCCCGCGTCGTCAGTGTGGGCGGCACCATGTGGGAGCCTCGGTGCGGGGGCTCCGTGTGGCACCGGTACCGCTCGCCCGGGGGCCGGCGGACGGCAGGCGGTCACGGAATGCGGTGACCGGCGGCCCGGAAGAGTTCGTACCACTCGGGGCGGGTGAGGGGGATGTCGGACCCCTGGGCCGCCCCGGCCACGCGGTCGGGGGTGGTGGTGCCGAGGACGACCTGCATGCGGGCGGGATGCCGGGTGATCCACGCGGTGGCGATCGCGATGGGCGGCACCCCGTACTCGGCGGCGAGCCGGTCGATGACCGCGTTGAGCTCGGCGTGCTCGGGCGCACCGAGGAAGACGCCGTCGACGATCCCGGACTGGAACGGCGACCAGGCCTGGACGGTGATGTCGTGGAGCCGGCAGTAATCGATGATCCCGCCGCCGTCCAGGGTGACCGACTCCGGTTCGCCCATGATGTTGGCCGTCAGGCCCTGGGCGATGATCGGGGCGTGGGTGATCGACAGCTGGAGCTGGTTGACGACGATGGGCTGGCGTACATAGCGACGGAGCAGGTCGATCTGGCCCGGGGTGTGGTTGGAGACTCCGAACGCCCGCACCTTCCCGGCCGCCTCCAGCTCGTCGAAGGCCCGGGCGACCTCCTCGGGCTCGACGAGCGCGTCGGGCCGGTGCAGCAGCAGGATGTCGATGCGGTCGGTGTCCAGGGCGCGCAGCGACTCCTCGACCGTCGCGATGAGGTGCTCGTAGGAGTGGTCGTAGTAGGGGCCCTCGCGGACGATGCCCGCCTTGGTCTGGATGGTGACGGCGTCGCGTTCGGAGGGTGTGAACCGCATCGCCTCGGCGAAGCGCCGTTCGCACTCGTGCGTCGTCCGGCCGTAGATGTCGGCGTGGTCGACGAAGTCGATGCCGACGTCCCGGGCGGTGCGCACGAGCGCGCGGATCTCCTCGTCGCTCTTGTCCGCGATGCGCATGAGACCGAGCACGACATTTGGGGCGGAGATGTCCGTCCCGGGCAGGGTGAACGTCTTCACTGGCTGGTTGTCCTCTCCGATATGGCGCTCACGCTGGACGAGTGGTCACGGTGGGGGGCGGCCACGGAACGCGAAGAGAGTGTCCAGATCGCTCTGTGACGAACAACCCCGACACCCTCGTGAACGCACTGTACTCAAGATCGTCGATGCCACGGTCACGAGCTCCCGGCTCCCCGGACGGCCGCGCCTCCCTCCACCGGGACCACCATGCGAGACACTCCTCAGCCGGGTGCGGGTACGCGCCGCGGTGCCGGCTCAGCGGCGGATTGTCTTGGGCCCGGCGGCCGGTCCACAGTTGTGAACCGACGTACCGACCGCGCCGATGGATTGGGGCGATCTATGGCATCCAGGGCGGCCCGGGGGCCGTATGCGAAGTCGGCGGTCGTCCGGCGGCGGGTTCTGGAGAGCTGTGTGGACGCCTTCGCCCAGACGGGCTTCTACGGCGCCACCATGAAGGACATCGCCAGGCGCGCCGGCATCAGCTACACCGGGCTGCTGCACCACTTCCCGCGCAAGGAGGATCTGCTCGCTGTGCTGCAGTTCCGCAGTGAGCAGAGTGCCCGCCTGCTGAAGTCGGCCGACACCGGCGATCCCGTCGAGCATCTGCTCGAGGCGCTGCGCGGCATGCTCGCGGTGGTCGCCGACAACGCACTGAGCTCGGGTCTGCTGGAGCTCCACTGCGTCATGTCGGGCGAGGCCACCTCGCCGCAGCACCCCGCCCACGCCTACTACACCGACCGCTCCGCGCATGGTACGAGTCGGCCGCCTACGAGCGGGCGAAGCCGCCGCGGCAGGCGGCGGCCGACACCAACGCCGTGATCGTCTCCGGTTTCGAGATGCCGCGGTGACGACCATCTCGCCCTCGCGGCGATGTTCCCCGGCGCGGGCACGCGCCGGCAGGCCGCGCGGGGCGTGGACGACTCCGCGGACCTGTTCGTCGCCGACATCACCGCCAAGACCAAGGGCCGCGCCGACGCCCGCCTCGCCCGAACGCTCGCCCAGGTCAGCGCCCCGCTGGTGGAATGGCTCGCCGACTCGGCGGGGCTGCCGTCGTCCCTGGTCACCGACTTCAACTACCCGGGGCACTCCGTCCCGCGCTGCCACTCGGTCCCCGGACGGCACGGCACCGGCGTCAACGACCACCTCGTCCGGCGCGTCCGCGAACAGCCGGGCATCGACCTGCTCGTCCCCGCCCGGCTCGTCGACGTGACCACCGGCCCGGACGGGGCGGTGAACGCGGCCGTCGTCCAGTACCCCGACGGGACGCGGGAGGACATCCCGTGCCGGGCCGTCCTGCTGGCCACCAACGGCTTCGGCGCCGACCGCGCCCTCGTCGAACGGCACCTCCCGGAGATCGCCGGCGCCCTCTACCAGGGCAGCGACCACTCCCGCGGCGACGCCCTGCGCATCGGCGGCGCGCTCGGCGCCGCCACCGGCTACCTGAACGCCTACCAGGGCCACGGCGCCGTCGCCGCCGGGGCGGGCACCCTCGTCGGCTGGGCCACGATCATCCACGGCGGGATCATGGTGGATCTCGGCGGCCGCCGGTTCGGCGACGAGACCCGCGGTTACTCCGAGTACGCCGTCGAACTGGCCGCCCGTCCCGGCGCGACCGGCTGGATCGTCCTGGACGCGACGATCCACGCGCAGTGCCAGGAGTTCAAGGACTTCCGCGACACCGTCGAGTCGGGCGTCCTGGTGTGGGCGGACGACGCCGAGGGCCTCGCCAAGGCCACCGGGCTGCCCGCGGACGACCTCGCCGACGAGCTCGCCGCCTCCGCCTCCACCGCGCCCGGCGAACACCCGGACCGGCACGGCCGCACCAACTGGGAACGTCCGCTCACCGGCCCGTACGCGGCCGTCCGCGTCGTCCCCGCCCTCTTCCACACCCAGGGCGGCCTGATCGTCAACGAGAACGCCGCCGTCGTCGACCCGGACGACCGTCCCATCGCCGGCCTGTACGCGGCGGGCGGCGCGGCGGCCGAGCCTCGCGGCGGCGACGTCGCCCGCCGCGCCCGCACGGCCGAGACCCGTTGACCACCCGACAGTAAGGAGAGAACGCATGGCCACGACCGAGCTGCTGCTCAAGAACGTCCGGGTGGTCCGCCCCGACGCCCCCGAAGGGACCAAGCCGGAGACCGCGGACATCGCCGTCAACGACGGCACCATCGCCCGAGTCGCCCCCGGTCTCCCCGAGGACGACGCCGCGACCGTGATCGACGGACGCGGGCGCCTCGCCTTCCCCGGCGTCGTGGACGCCCACCAGCACGGGGGCATCTACAACGAGCTCGCCACCGACACCCGCACCGAGAGCCGCGCCAGCGCGCAGGGCGGCGTCACCACGTCCCTGACCTACATGCGCACCGGCCAGTACTGCCTGAACAAGGGCGGCCCCTACCGCGACTTCTTCCCGGAGGTGCTGAGCGCCGCCCGGGGCAACGCCTACGTGGACTACGCCTTCCACCTCGCGCCGATGATGGCCGAGCACATCGACGAGATCCCCTACCTCGTCGAGGAGCACGGCGTCACCTCGTTCAAGATCTTCATGTTCTACGGCGGCCACGGCCTGCACGGACGCTCGTCCAGCCAGAGCGACTTCCTCACGACGCCGCCCGGCGAGCGCTACGACCTCGCGCACTTCGAGTTCGTCATGCGCGGCGTCCAGGCCGCCCGCGAGCGGCTCGCCGACTACGCCCCGCACATCTCGCTGTCGCTGCACTGCGAGACCGCCGAGATCATGACGGCGTACACCAGGATGGTCGAGCGGGAGGGCAGGCTCACCGGGCTGCGCGCCTACAGCGCGTCCCGCCCGCCGCACTCGGAGGGACTGGCCGTCACCATCGCGTCCTACCTGGCGCACGAGACGGGCCTGCCCAACATCAACCTGCTGCACCTGTCGTCGGAGAAGGCGCTGTCGGCGGCGCTCACCATGGCCGGCGCGTTCCCGCACATCGATTTCCGTCGCGAGGTCACCATCGGCCACCTGCTCGCCGACGTCGACACCGCGCACGGTATCGGCGGCAAGGTCAACCCGCCGCTGCGCGACCGGGAGGACGTCGAGGCGCTGTGGCGGCACGTCCTGGCCGGCGACGTCGGCTGGGTGGGCAGCGACCACGCCTGCTGCCGCGACGAGATGAAGTTCGGCGCCGACCGCGACGACGCCTTCCTCGCCAAGTCCGGGTTCGGCGGCGCCGAGTACCTGCTCCCGGGGCTCGTCGGCGAAGGACTCAAGCGCGACCTCCCCCTGCGGCGCGTCGCCCAGCTGACGTCCTGGAACCCGGCCCGCCGCTACGGCCTGCTCAACAAGGGCACCATCGCCGATGGGCTACGACGCCGACATCGCCCTCGTCGCCCCCGACGTGTCCTGGACGGTCCGCGCCGCCGACTCCGAGTCGACGCAGGAGTACACGCCGTTCGAGGGGTTCGCGATGACGGCCAAGGTCACCGACACCTTCGTCCGCGGGCACCACGTCTACGCCGACGGCGAGATCGTCGGTGCGCCGGTCGGCCGCTACCTCCACCGCGGCCGGTGAACCTTAGGATCGTCTGGTGACCAACCCGACCGCCGCCCCGCCCTCCGCGGGGACCGAGGTCGCCGGACGCGTCGCCGACGTGCTGCTCCTGTTCGCCGGCGGGCCGCAGTACCTCGGCGTCACCGCCATCAGCCGCGAACTCGGCATCTCCAAGGCCGTCGTGTACCGCATCCTGCAGTCGCTGGTGTCACGCGAGATGCCGGAGTCCGGGCCGGAGGGCTACCGTCTCGGTCCCGCCGCCGTCGCGCTCGGCGTGAGCGCGCTGCGCCGCTTCAACATCCGCAGCGCCGCCGCGCCCGTGCTGCGGCGGCTGCGGGACGAGACCGACGAGACCGGCGAGACCACCACACTGTCCGGGCTGGTCGGCGACGAACGCGTCTACCTGGACCAGTTCGAGAGCCCCCGCGAGGTCAAGATGACGATCGAGGTGGGCCGCCGGTTCCCGCTGCACGCGGGCTCGTCGAGCCGGGTGATCCTCGCGTTCCTGCCCGAGGGCCGCCGCGAGGCCGTCCTTTCCCGCCCGCTGGCCGCCCTCACCGACCGGACCATCACCGACGAGCCCGACCTCCGCGCGAGGCTCGCCGAGACGGCGCGCGACGGCGTCGCAGTCTCCCTCGGAGAACGCCAGGCCGACGCCGCCTCGGTCGCCGCGCCCCTGTTCGGCCCGGACGGCGAGGCGCAGGGCTCGATCAGCGTCTGCGGCCCCCTTCACCGCTTCACCCCCGAGGCCATCGCCCGCTACCGCACCCTTGTCCGCGAGGCCGCCGAGGAGATCACCCGGACCTGGACGGCCCACCGCTGACCTCGCGGCCGGCTCCCGCTCGGCCCCGCCGCGGCCGCATGGCGGCTGCCCGGACGCGTGGGACGGTGCCGCCGTGCGGGAGGCCGGAACGCGGACCGGCCCCGGTCGGCGCGACAACGCACCGATCTCGGGGCCGACCGTGGATCTCGGTCGTTCAGCTTCCGGAGACCGGCGTGGCCCGGCCCAGTGACGGCGGGCTGAACGGGGACCTCGCCTCCAGGTAGCGCCAGAGCGCGTCGCCGCCGTTGTAGAGGCTGCGGTCCTGCTTCTTCGCCTCGAACAGGGCGGTGAAGCCCGGCGTGGCGTTCTTGAGGAAGAAATTGTTCGCCAGGGTGGCGATACGGTACCTGGCCTGCGGCCGGACCGGCCGGTTGCCGATCCGGATATCACCCTGATCGATCCGGTGGCCGACCGGCTTGGCGGGGTCGTACGTGTAGCGGACGTTGCCGGAGACCGCCATCTGCCGGTACCGGACCGACCCGTCGGCGGCCTGCTGCCACTGGCTCTCCAAGAGCGCGTCGAGCTGGGCGCCGGTGATGTCGCCGCGCACCAGGCCGACGCCGATGCCGCTGTCGTAGACGGTGCCCAGAGCGACTTCGGAGAAGAGCACCCGGCCGGGAGCGTCGGCCGGGTTGGCCGGGTTGGCCGCGTACCGGATGTCGTTCCGGAGGATGCCCGGCATCGCGACCGCCAGGTCGGCCCGCCCGTCCTTGTTCGCCGCCCAGAGGAACGCGTCGGCGGTCGCGTTGTACATGGTCGACTCGGCGGCGTCTCCGGGCGCCCGGGTGAGATCGGCGGTCACCTTCGCCACCGGGGTGTTGCCCCGTTCCACCGAGCGCTTCTTCCAGTACTCCGCGATGCGCGACGTCTCCGGGTCGGGCGTCACGTCCTTGGTGTTGGCGTGGTTGACCGACGTGGTCCGGTCGCGCAGCACCTCACCCGTCCTCGGGTCGAGCTGGAGGTTGATCTCGTTGATCAACCGGCCGTGGTTGGCCGCCTCGACCACCGGCCGGGGCGTGCCGGCCGGATCGGGGAGCATGCAGTTGACCAGCGCGTGCCAGTGCCCGGTGACGATCGCGTCGACGTCCGGGCTGATCCGGGCGTTGAAGTCCACCACGGGACCGGACGGGCTGACGCACTCGTCGTAGCCGGCACCGGACTTCTGGGAGAAGCCCTCGTGTATGACCGCCACGATGGCCCGGACGCCCTGCCGGCGCAGGACCGCGGCGTACTTGTTGACCGTGTCGGCCTCGTCGAGGAAATCGAAGCCCTTCGGGGTGTACGACATCTGCTCCTCGGAGAGGAGCTTGGTGGTCGCGAACACGAAGCCGACCGGGATCCGGCCGCCGCGCCCGTCGTCGACGTACTCCACGCGGTACGGCGGCAGTTTCGGCTTGCCCGAGTGCTCGTCGACGAGGTTGCCGGAGTGGTAGTCGAAGTTCGCGCCCCGGAACCGGCGCCCGGTCGAATCGGTGAAGCACAGGTCGTCGTCGGGGCGCCCCTCGCAGGTGCCGTCGATCATGTGGCGCAGGAACGGATAGCCCCGGTCCATCTCGTGGTTGCCGACCGTCGAGAAGTCCAGCCCGATCGAGTTCAGGTACTCGATGGTCGGCTCGTTCCAGAACCAGCCGGTCTCGTTCGGCCACCCGGTGAAGTCGTCGCCGGCGGAGAAGAGGATCGAGTTCCGCTTTCCGGCGCGGAGCCGCTTGAGATGGGTGGTCAGGTACGCGCCGCCGCCGACCTGCTGGGCGGGTTCCCCGGCCCGCGCTCCGGGCACGGTGGTGGTGTAGTCACCGAAGTAGCCGTGCAGGTCGGTGATCGACAGCAGCTGCACCGGCACCGGCGCCCCGGCGGCCGACGTGGCCGCGCCGGCCGCCGGGGTCGCCGCGAGGGACATGACCAGTCCGGCGATGGTCCCCAGGGCCAGGGTGGCGCGTTTCCGTCTCCGGGCGAGGCCCGAGCGGAACAACAATCGTGGGGCGTGACGCATGTGGTCGGGCTCCATGTGACTGAAAGGATCTTGGTCACCCGGAAGCGTCCCGACCTGCGCTTAACAACGGATGAATGGTGGACCGGCTCGGCCTGACCAGGGCCTTACCAGGTATCCGCAGTACGCTCGAGGGCCGCTTCCGGCACCCAGCCGGACAAGCCGACGCACGCGTCAGGCCGACGCGTCACCGGGGAAGCACCCCAATCCTCAGGTCACCAGACCCTGCGCTAGCCGTAGACCACCTTGCACGCGAGTCCAGCTTGGCGAGGCACGCACGTCGCCCTGACGTCACGGTGCAGACGCGTCGACCCTGGTTGAGTCCGCACTCAACCAGTCCTGGGGTGGCACAGGGAAATCGCTGCCGTTTGCCGGGCGCCTGACGCGGCGAACGATAACGGCCGTCCCGAGCGCTCCCCCGGTCACACGGCATGGCACGGATGAAGCGCCACGTCCATACTGGGCCGCGTGATGAGCGACCCTTTGCCCCATGGGCCCTACCAACCGGCGCCCGGCGGTCCGCCGCCGAACAGAAGTTGGCTCCTGCCGCATCTGCTGCTGGGACTGGTGTTCGTGATCGCCGTGGTCGCCGTGGCCGCGCTGGTGACATTTCGGGTGCTGCGCGACCAGGAAGACCCTGATACGGGCGGGCCCACGGTGCTGAGTCGGCCGGTGCGGTTTCTCGCCGTCCAGAAGTCCGAGCCCGGCCCGTGCAAGCCGGGCCTGCTACCGGACCTGTCCTCCGTCGAATGCCTCCAGGTCGGGTCCGGCATGACGATCGGCCGGGTCGCCGACATCCGCGTCCGGCCGCCTGACGCCGCGCGTGGCCGTACGAGTCACGTCGTGGCCATCTCGCTCATCCGGCAGGACGCCCAGACGTTCGCCACGATGACGACGAAGGCCGCCCAGGCGCAGCCGCCCGCCAACAGGATCGCCATCATCGCCGAGGGCCGGGTGCTGTCCGCTCCGGCCGTCACCTCGCCCATCACCGGCGGGGAGATCGAGATCACCGGTTCCGCGAGCCAGTTCACCAAGGAGTACACCGAAGGTCTGGTCCATCGCATCACCGGCCGCTGAACCGGAGGGCGTCACGGCGCCGCCTTGTGCATCCGCGTCTGCAGGTCACCGAGACGCCGCCGAACGCCAGGCCCCAGGCGACCGGGGAGTGGCTGACAGTGCCCCGGACCAGCAGCGGGAACGTCGGTCGCACCGCGGCCAGCACG
Source organism: Actinomadura sp. NPDC047616 (assembly GCF_040642915.1). NCBI lineage: Bacteria > Bacillati > Actinomycetota > Actinomycetes > Streptosporangiales > Thermomonosporaceae > Actinomadura > Actinomadura sp. NPDC047616. The sequence continues at coordinate 127,154 of NZ_JBEYTB010000020.1, read as the reverse complement.
AGGCTCATCACCCATACCGTGAAGATGGCGAGGTCGACATCACGGGCGGGTAATCCTGGACGACGGGCGCGCGTGCTGGCTCTTCACTACCGCGTGGTGCAGACCCAGGTGATCCAGCGGCCGCCGCCCGCGTTGGATATCGCGTCCCTCTGGGCCGCGGCCCGTGTGGCGCCGCTGCCGCCCCAGTACTTGTTGGTTCTCGAGTTGTATGCGACCGCGCCGCAACCGTTGACGAAGGTCGTGAGGACCTTGCAGCCGGAACTGGGGCACTCGTTTAGCGCCCGCCGTCTCGCGGCGGCCGCGGAATCGTAGTCCCACGCTTTGCCGACGGCGCCGTTAGGCGCCACGGCGATGGCTCCGTAGTTCTGCGGTGCCGGTGCGTACGTGCGGTCCGGGGTGGACGGCGCCGAACTGGGCGGACTGTAGGTCGGCGGACTATAAGTCGGCGGACTGAACGTCGGGGGGCTGTAGGTCGGCGGAGTCGGGAGGCCGCGCAGCGTGGACCTCGCGGCCGCCGGTGTGCCTGGCGAGCCATCGGACCCGACCAGCAACCACAGGACGGCCCCGCCTCCGATCAGCAGCAGGAAAGCCCCGACGACCACGATGATGACGACGGCCGGGTTGTTGTTCGGCGGCCGCGGGCCGGGCGGCCCCCATCCCGGCTGTCCGGGCGGCATCGGGGGTCCGGGTGGGCCGGCCGGGGATCCGTAGCCGGGTGGATGGCCACCATGCGGCGGCTGAGGGGGTTGCACTGTGACCGCTCCCCGGGATGCGTCGATATCCGGAAGATCATAGCGACTTTTCCACCAGGACAAAGTGGTGGTGACAAGCGCCCACCCGCACCGCGTGGCGCCATCAGGGATTCGCCGACTATCGCTGGCAGTCACAGACGGAAGTGACTTGCTTCCCAGCGCCCCGCCCAGCAACACCACGAACACGTGTCCGCGGATGGGGACAGCACGCAGGTCAGCCCCCCAGCCAAGAAGGCGCCCCTCCCCCTCACCGCGACGACCGCATCCGGCCACACCACCCCGTGTCGGACCCGCGTCGCCAACACCTGGCGGCGCGGCTGGGCGCACTACTGGCTCGACAGCACGGCCGAGTGGCTGGCCTGGGTGCAGCACGAAGACCCCGAAGGGTAGCCCTGGCCGTGGTTCGGTTCGTTCGCCTACTGGCCAGAGTCGACCGCGCGCAGGGAGAGCGAACAGCCGCCGGGGTGATGCACTGGTCGCCGCGCGTACAGCCGACCTCCCTCCGGACGACAACGCCTGTTCGAACTCGCCGAAGCCGACAACTGGCAACCACGCGGTATTGGCCGAAGCTCCGTCCTGACGTCCATGCGCCCGCACCCCCGGTGGCGCTGGATTCAGTCCAGACGTGAATCAGGCCGCACCGGGTGCAAGTTGCTCAGCCTGTCCTCACGTCGCGCTTCCCCGCGTCGCGGTCGTCTGCTGCCAGGTCTGGCCACCTGGAACACCGGAACGGCCCCCGGTCAAGGTCGCGGAGCTGAACGTCGCCGTTGCCGTGCGGATCGGTGCCAGCGATGCCGCACCAGTGTCGACATCCTGACTGCTTGTTGGCTAGTGGTGGCCGTCGTGGCCTGGCCCCCGCCTGAGTACGAGCCCATTCGCGAAACGAGGTCGCCGCTGCGTACCGGACTTGGCTGGGCCACGGCCGACCGGGCGTCACCCGCTTCAGTATGACGGTCGTGCCTGACGGGCGGCATCAGGTGTGGCTCGATGCGCCATCGATGTCGTCTTGGGCCCCGGTGCGCTACTGAGCGTCTCGGCTGGTTGACAACCAGGACAACGGGCCGCGGGAGAGTCCCTGGCCGGGCTCGGCGGGGACGTCGTGCGCGCGGTGATCCCAGCATCGGCGACCGGGCTGACCGCTTCCCCAGATTTGCTCGGTGTCGTTCCTGCAGATGTACAACCACCCGGCCGAACAGGGCGTGATCCGCTTGGACGACCCAGCCCTGATCGAATAGGTTTTCGAATGTGGTTCCAGGTCTTCTCTGCGTGCCCGGCTGGCTGGACGACGCCGCCCAACGGCGGCTATCCCAGGACATCGACACGGCTCCCTGGTCGTCGCAGCTGCGGCGGCGCGTACAGCACTACGGGCACCGCTATGACTACGGACGTCGCGGCGTGGGCGGCGCCTCCGCCCCGCCGCTCCCCGCCTGGGCGGTGTTGCTGGCCGAACGGCTGCATGAGGAGGGCCACTTCGACCGCCCGCCCGACCAGGTGATCGTGAACGAGTACCTCCCTGGGCAGGGCATCAGCGCCCACGTCGACTGCGTGCCGTGCTTCGGTCCGGCCGTCGCCTCGGTCAGCCTGCTATCGGCGTGCGTCATGGAGTTCACCCACCCCGAGGAGGGGACGCGCGTACCGGTGCGGCTCGTGCCCGGCAGCCTGTGCGTGATGACCGGCCCGGCACGGTTCACCTGGCGGCACGCGATCCCCGCGCGCAAAAGCGACCCGGGGCCGGACGGACGCATGCCACGTGGCCGCCGGGTGTCGGTGACGATGCGAACCGTCCTGTGATCCCGGGCGCGGCCGAGGATGGTCAGGCGGGGCGCCCGACGCGTCGATCGCCGCCGGCTCTGCGGCCACCGGCCCGTCCATGAAAGTCACCCCTCCCGCACCAAGATCCCCTCGGCGTCGGATTAACCGATCCGGCATCGAGATTTCCCCGCCGAGACGGACGTAGGAGGCGAGGCTGTCCAGGTGGGGCGTGGGCCTTGGCCTGCAGGTGAGGAGCGGTGCGTACGGCGGCGGTCAGGTGGGTGAATGCGCCGTGGCGCAGCTTGTGCAGCGTCCAGTTGGCACGGTGCGGATCGATGGCGGAAGAGGCGGTCGTGAACAGGCGCTCGGAGCGCGGCCGGTGTGCGGGCAAACGTTGGGCGGCGCGGGGGCGCGGGGGCCGCTGGTGCGAGCGGCGGTCGGGTGAGGAACGGCAGCCCGCTAGTGCCTCCGGCGGTGAGGCGGGATTGCAGCCGGGCGGTGCCGGTCTGCCAGGGCACGTACTCGATCACTCTGCTGGTCGCGCCGGAACTCCAGATCCGGGTTCTCCATGTTCAGCGAGAACATCTCATCGGCACGCGCGGCGGTCTCGTACAGCAGCCGCCAGAAACACCCGCTCGCGCAAGTCGTGCCGGACGTCGCGAAACAGCTCATCCGGGCGGGCTCATCGTGCGGATGGGCCGCAAGGTCGCCGGTAGAGGGGGGTGCTGGGCTTCCGGAGCCGCACAGGTCCGAGACCGCTCCCCCGGCCCCCTGGCCCGGGCCGGCGGAACTGGGCGACGCCGACGCCGTCCTGCTCTACAACTACGGCGTCTCGCAGCACGTCAAGACCTGGATCGACTTCGTTACGGTGGCGGCCGGATAGGCCGCCCAGAGCTTCCTGGAAGAAATGCCCACCGTGCTGGTCACCGTCCGCGGCGGCGGCTACGGGCCCCCGCAAGGGCTTGGACCACTCCACTCCCTACCTGCGGCGCGTCCTCGCCTTCCTTTGGGACCGTCGTCGGACGCGGACAGTCGTCGGCGTCAACCCAGCCCCGGACCGACCTCGCCGTCCAGCGACCCGCCGAGGCCCGCGACGCCGTCCGCCGCACCGGCCGCGCCCTAGCCGCCAAGTAACCGGCACCCCGGCCCGGCGGCGGGCAGGACGGGTGGTTGTCAAAGACCGCGTTCGCGCAGCCGAACCCGGCACGGTGGTAGTGGTGACCGCCTCTGCCGGTCAGCCATTCTGCTTGCCCTCGTCGACGACAAGTCAGGGTGTTGACGACGTGGCGTCTTCGTCCTCAGGGGCGAGCCGTGTCCAGATGGTGGTCAGCTGGCGCAGATCGTCCTCGTCGAGCCGGTCGAAGAAGAGCCTCCGGAGGTCGCCGTGGTGCTGCTTCCAGGCCTTGCGCAGGAGTGCCCGCCCCTCTCGGGTCAGGACCGCCTCGAAACCGCGGCCGTCCTCGGCCGACCGCCGCCGCTCGATCAGCCCACGGCGCTCCAGCCGGTCGGCGAGCCGGGTGAAGCCGCCCGTGGACATCAGGCGGCGCTTGGCGAGTTCGGACATGCGCATGCCGTCGCGACCGGCCTCGCCGAGCAAGGCCAGGACACTGTACTCGGCCATGCTCACGCCCAGCGGTGCAAGACCGGCCTCGATCTCACGCCAGATCCGATCGTGTGCGTACAGGAACCCCCGCCAGGCCTCGTCCTCGAGCTCGCTCAACCGCAAGGTCGCCATACGCCGAACACTACTGCCCCGCCCGTCGTACAGAAGCAGCGAAGCTTGACTGCACAGGCAGAGCACATAGTGAAATGCTTGTCTGCGCAGATAATCCTGACCGGGCGTGGTCGGCGCCGGGCAGCGGCGACGCGTCCGCGACGCACAGGAGGATCGAGAACCGGTCAGTGATGACGGGCGGGGCGCTGCAATGATCAATGACGGTCGTCGGGCTGGTGAGCATGCGGGAGCGTGTCGCGTGGACGGCAGCGATGTGCAGGCCGGGCGGCGGCTTTGAGGTGCGCGCTGGTATTCCGGTGCGCGGGGAAGGGCGCATGTGGGCGGCATGGTCGGCGGGCCGGTGTCTGCCTCTGTCGGCGAGGGCCCAGCCGGGGACGGCTGGGGGCGTCGGAGAGGTAGCCGATCAGGGTGCTGCTCGTCGACGGCTAACGGCTGGTACCCGCCGGGTTGACCATGCTGCCGTGCGGGGCATCGCCGTGGTGGGCGAGGCTGGGGAGGCGCTGAGCTGCCGCGCACCACATCGCTGACGTGGTGCTGATGGATTTGCGGATGCCACGGTTGGACGTAGATTGAGGCGGCCCGCCGCATCATCGCCGGATCGGGGCGGCGTTGGCGGGCCCAAGGTCACTGTCTCGACCACGTTCGAGTGGGACGAGTACGCGCTCGCGGCGATCACGGCGGGCGTGGCCGGGTTCGCGGACATCGCCTGCAGCGACGAACCGATAACTCGGCTGGCACCACCGTGCCCAGACAGGGCGCCAGGTTGACACGGGTATGGCTCGCCTTATCCGCCGCACCGGTACGGGTCGCCCACCAATGCGCAAGCCACTCTCCGACCGTAAGTAGACCGCGGTCCGAACCACACGGCTTCCGGAGCTGCGACAGGGCCACACGCCCACCGCCCTTCCGACGGCGCCTTCGCACCGCTGTGAAGGAGAAGCCAGTGACCGACAACCGCACCGTCACCGACCACATGAACCACAGCCACGCCAACAACACCGCCGCGGCCGGTGGCCTCTTCGGCCGCTTGGCGTGTGTTGAAACCGCCGCGGCGAATCCGCCGACGACGGCCATCCGGGCGACCGGCAAGTCCCAGGGGTTGGAGCCATTTCCCTGACCACCGTGCGGAAGGCCTGACATCTGGAGGACTCGCCCCGCCTCACACGAACCACCGACAGGACGCTGGACCCGGCGCTACGCGCAGTCGTCGTGGGGGCCGTCGCGTTCAGCGACCGGCCCCCTGCGGCATGGCCCCTGGTCGGCAGGGCGGCACGCACGCTGCCGACCTGCCGTTCGCCCTGCGCGACGGGCCCGGGATCATGCCCTACTACCTCTACATGTAGGACATGATCCCGTTCAGTGGGCTCTCCTACTGGAGTTTGGATAGGCCTTCCTCACGAAAGGCGGGCGTGCGGGTTCGTTACCGTCAACGCTCGATCAGCGCATTCCCCGTTTCCGGGGTGTGGCAGATGAAGTCCGTGACGATCCGGTTGAACTCGTCCGCGTGCTCGATCATCGCCCAGTGTCCGCACCGGTTGAGCAGCACCAGCCGGCTGTCGGGGATGCTGGCGAGCAGGTAGAGCGAGTTCTCGAAGGGCACCACCCGGTCGTCGCGCCCGTGGATGAGGAGCGTGGGGACCTGGATGGCCGGGAGCAGTTCGGGCTTGACCCAGATCGGGAGCGGCGCGCCCTTCGGCAGTCCCTCGACGTAGTTGCGCAGGTGCTCGGGGCGGGCCAGGGCCGCGTCGGAGCGGGCCTTGCACAGCTCGGGCGTGGCGAACCTGGCCTTGTCGAAGCACATGATCTCCACGAGCCGGCGCATGTTCTCGGGGCTCGGGTCGCGGTAGGCCTCGATGAGGACCTTCAGGCCCTCGGACGGGCCGTCGCCGGCGGCGAAGAGGCTGGGCATGCGCCCCACCGGTGGGCCCATGGTGACCAGGTGCGTGATCCGGTCCGGGTGCTCGGTGGCAAGCCGGAGCGAGGTCTGCCCGCCCATCGAGTTCCCGACGAACGCGGCCTTCTGAATGCCGAGGGCATCGAGGAACTGGATCGCCGCGTCCACGTGGTCGAGGCGTTCGACCGTCGCCGCGTCGGAGTCGCCCCAGCCGGGCATGTCCACCGCGTACACATGGAAGTGCCTGGCCAGTGCCTCGATGTTGGCGGAGAAGTTGCTCCAGCCGGTCGCGCCCGGACCGCTCCCGTGCAGCAGGACGACCGGGTGCCCGTCGCCCGCCTCGTAGTAGCGGAGCCTCCAATCCCTGGTCTGGACGGTGCGCGCGGCTTCGGCCTGGGTCAGCGACATCAGTGAACGTCCTTTCCGGATGCCTGGGAGAGCAGGCCGGCGACGACCTCTGGTGACCGGTGGCCCCAGCTGTGCAGCCGGTCGAGCGTCTTGACCTGCCAGGTGTCGTCGTCGACGAGCAGGCCGCCCCATCCGTACTCCACGCTGAAACCGGAGGGCGTTCGCACGTAGAAGCTGAACATGTGGTCGTTGGGGTGCATGCCCAGGGTCATCTCGAACGGCTGCCCGGCGTCCATGCAGCGGTCGTAGGCCCTGCCGACATCGCGGATGTCGGTCACCTCGATCATGAAGTGGTGGGTCTTCTTCGGGTGCGGCATGTCCCCGAACGCCACGGAGTGATGGCGCGGGTTGCAGCGTAGGAAGATCAGGTCGGCGACCACGCCGGGCGCGAGCTCCTCGACGATGACGTCGGAGATCCTGAAGCCGAGCAGTCCCTCGTAGAACTCCAGGTACGTCTCGCGCGCGACTCCCTTGGACAGCAGCACCTGGTGGCCTGCTCCTCCGGCGCCGGTGACGAACTCGCCGAGCAGCACGTCGGAGTGGAAGGGGCTGCCGGCGTCGGCGAAGCCGGTGACCAGTTCGACGCGATTTCCCATCGGATCCGTGGTCACCACGATGCGGTCGACCTTGCGGGACGCGGCGAGCGCGGTGCCGCCCTCGGTGACCTCGACGCCGGCGGACGCCAGCCTGCCGACGATCTCGTCGAGGGCCGCGTCGTCCGCCACCTCGTAGCCGCTGGCCACCAGATCATCGGCCGGTCCCCGCCGCACCAGCCAGCGGTAGGCCTTCTCATCGGTACGGAGGGCCAGGGCGTCGGCGTTCTTGTCGGCGAGCTGCATTCCCAGCAGATCGACACCGAAGCGCTCCCAGTCGCTGAGGCTGCTCGCCTCGTAAACGACGTACGCCAGTTCCTTGACTCCAGTCACTGAGACTCAGCTCCTCATGCTCGATGCCGCGGTACGGGCGGCAGGCAAGTCGGGGACGGCGAGGCCGGAGACGTCGGCGGCCGCCACGAATCGGTCGGGGCGCACCGCGACGGCGCGGACGCCGTAGCGGGCCAGCCACGGGAGAAGGACCTCGTCCAGGTCGACCAGTTCCTCGGGGCCCCGCGTGTAGGCCGTCTTGGGACGGATCGCGACGTAGCGGGCGCCGAGCGCGTCCCACCGCGCGCGCTCCTCGGCAGGGAGCAGCGTGGCCGGGTCGACGTCCGCTCCCAGCAGCACGAAGCCGTCGCCGAGCAGGTCGTCCAGACGCGCCATCCGGCCGGTCGCGTCCCCCGTGATGGGCTGCGGAAGCATACGGCCGACGATGCTGGCGTCCCCGACGGGCCCCCGGATCCAGCCCGTCTCCAGCACCGGCGGGGCGATCAGCGGCGGCTCGAACGGAGTGACCGTGTTCTCCGGCACCCGGTCCATCTCCTCGATCTCCGCAGGCGTCGCCTCCTGCTTGATGACCCGGCCGAGCCGGACGGCCAGGTCGGTGAAGAACGCGGCATTGGGGCGCCGCTCGATCTCGTAGGTGTCCAGCCAGCTCTCGTCGAGTTCGCCCTTGAGGACCCGGGCCAGCTTCCAGCCCAGGTCGTGCGCGTCCCGCATACCGGTCTGCATCCCGGCTCCGGCCCAGGGCGGCATGAGGTGCGCGGCGTCTCCGGCGAGGAAGACGCGGTTCGCGCGCCAGGTCTCGGCCATCCGGGTGTGGTGGCGGTAGAAGGCCCACTGGTGGATCGAGACGTCCTCGTCGGTGACACCCATCGCTTTGAGCAGCGGCCAGACGTCCTCCTCCGACGTGAAGTCGGCCTCGGTCTCGTGCGGCTTGAGCGGGATCTCCCAGCGGTGGTTGCCGGCGGAGAGCGCGATGTCGACGACCGGGCGCTGCCTGTCGGACCAGAACGTGAGGAGGTCGCGGTCGGGCCACCAGCGCTTGACACGGCAGTCGATGACGATCCACTGCACGTCGAGCGTGTCACCCAGCAGCCGGCTGCCGATCATGCCGCGGGTGGCGCTGCCGCCGCCGTCGGCACCGATCACGTAGCGGGCGCGCGCGGTGCGCTTCTCCCCCGTCGCGGTGTCCGTCGTCGTCACCGTGACCCCGTTGAGGTCCTGGTCCAGCCCGGTCACCTCGACGCCGTAGCGGACGTCGACCAGGGGGCCGTACTCCTCCGCGCAGGCGCGCAGCTCGGCCTCCATGACCGGCTGGTAGATGTTGTAGAAGCGAGGCTTGACGCCCAGCGTCGACGGCGGGTGCTCGACACGCATGATCTCGGTGCCGTCATAGGTCACCCAGCGCAGCGCCCGCTGCGGCTCGATCACCTTGGTGATCCGCTCGTCGATGCCGAGGCTCTGGAAGATCCGCATCGTCCAGTCGTTGACGGTGACGGCACGGGCGCGGGGGTAGATGTCCGCGTCGCGTTCGAACGCCACGACCGAGATGCCGTGCTTGGCGAGGGTCAGCGCGGCGGTCACGCCGGTGGGACCGTAGCCGACGATCGCGACGTCGGCATCGAAGTGCTGGGTCATACGGGCTCCGGACGGCTTCCGATCGGCAGTTTTGTACCGATCGTTCGGTACGATACCGTCACCCTGGCATGGCCCTCGGGCGGTGTCCACGAAATTCCACGGTGCAGAAACGGGCATGTGGGATGCCGCTCGCGCGGGCCTCTATGCTTCAACGCGTGGAGGGCGAGAAGATCGGCAACAGCCGTGGCCGCAGGTCCCGGGAGGAGATCCTGGACGTCGCCTCACGGATCATGGCGGAGCGCGGTTACGCCGCCACGTCGCTGTCGGTGCTGAGCCGGGAGACGGGCCTGCCGAAGAGCGCGGTGTATCACCACTTCCACTCCAAGGCGGGGCTGCTGTCGGCGGTCATGGCCCGCGGTGCCCGGGAGTTCTTCGCGGCGATGCGGCAGGCGCAGGCGGAAGGCCCGGAAGGCGACACCCCGCGTGAGCGGCTGACGTGGTTCCTTCTGCGCACCGGCGAGGCCTTCATGGCGCGCCCGGACTTCCTGCGCCTGCATCTGCTCCTGGTCATGAGCGCCGAGGCCGCCGAAGCCGAAGTCGACTCCATCATCGAGCAGGTGCGGCACGACGGCCGCGTGCACATGAACAGGATGATCGCGGAGTCCTTCGCACCGGAGGGCGAGGAGATCGCACAGGCCGTCGCGGACGACCTGGACTACTTCGGCATCGCCGGGTTCGACGGCGCCTTCGTCGCCATGCAGGCCGAGCCCCATCGCGACCTCGCCGACCAGATGAGGCTGCTCGCCGAGGCCATGGCCGCGCTCGGAGAGGCACGAGTGGCCAGGCTGCGCGCCGGCACCGCCACGCGGGACTGACCCCCCGGTCATCCGGGTCGCAACCTCGTTTCGAGCGCGCCCGTTCCCGACCGTGAAGCCGTTGCGGCGGACGCCGACCCGTCGGCCTCGTCCCTCGCGGGCGATGGACGCGGCCGTCATCCGCCGCTCCCAAGGCCACGGCTCCGCCCCCAGGCCGCGGCCCGCCGCGTCGGGATCCCGATGTCGTGACCGGCTACGGCGCCGGGGCCCGGCGCATGGTGGCCACCACCCGGGGGAGCATGGCGGCGAACGTCAGCGCCCAGACGGCCAGGGCCACCCAGATCTCGACGTCCCCGATGTCACGGACGATCTGGAGACCGGTGGCCTGTCCGAGACCGTGGCTGGCGAGGTCGCGGTGCACTGCGCACAGGGCGCCCGTCACTCACGGGTCACAGACCGGCGCGGCCTAGCTTCGCGTGGCGGTTGACGTCCTTGTAGAGCAGGTACCGGAACCTGCCTGGCCCACCGGCGTAGCACGCCTGCGGGCAGAACGCGCGCAGCCACATGAAGTCGCCCTCCTGCACCTCGACCCAGTCCTTGTTGAGCAGGTAGACGGCCTTGCCCTCGAGAACGTACAGCCCGTGCTCCATGACGTGGGTCTCCGGGAACGGGATGGCGCCGCCGGGTTCGAAGTTCACGATGTTGACGTGCATGTCGTGGCGGATGTCGTCGACGTCGACGAAGCGCGTGGTGGTCCAGGCGCCGTTCGTGTCCGGCATCGGGACGGGCTCGACGTCGCGCTCGTTGGTGACGAACGGTTCGGGCGCCTCGATGCCCTCGACGCGTTCGTAGCTCTTGCGGATCCAGTGGAACCGGGCGGGTTCCTGGCCGCCGTTGCGCACCGTCCAGGTCGCGCCGGGCGGGACGAACGCGTAGCCGCCCTCCCCCATCACGTGCCCGTCCCCCTCGATCGTGACCTCCAGCTCGCCGCCGACGACGAACAGCACGCCCTCGGCGTCGGGGTCCGGCTCGGGACGGTCGGAGCCGCCACCGGGCGACACCTCCACGATGTACTGGGAGAAGGTCTCGGCGAAGCCCGACAGCGGCCGGGCGATGACCCACAGCCGGGTGTCCTCCCAGTGGGGCAGGCGGCTGGTCACGATGTCGGTCATCGTGCCGCGCGGCAGCACGGCGTAGGCCTCGGTGAAGACGGCACGGTCGGTGGTGAGCTGGGTCTGGGCGGGGAGTCCCCCCGTGGGGGCGTAGTACCGGCCGCTCATGCTCTCCTGCCTTTCGTCGTCGGTCACGTGTCCTGCCGGGTGAGCATCCGGCCTCGCGGGGCGGAGTCCAGGTCGATCCGCCGGCCCCGAAGCCAGGTGCCGCGCACCACGCCGGTGAGGCGGCGGCCGTCGTACGGCGTGATCGCGTTCTTGTGGTGCAGTTCGCGGGCGTCGACGAGGAACTCCTCGTCCGGCGCCAGGACGCAGAAGTCGGCGTCGTGGCCGGCCGCGATCCGGCCCTTGCGGCGCATCCCGGTCTGCAGCGCCGGTGCCTGCGCCATCCACCGGACCACGTCGGGGAGCCCGAAGCCGCGGGCGCGCGCCTCGGTCCAGGTCGCCGGCAGGCCGAGCTGGAGGGAGGAGATGCCGCCCCAGGCCGCGCCGAAGTCGCCGGTGTCCAGGCACTTGAGGTTCGGGGTCGACGGCGAGTGGTCGCTGACCACCAGGTCGATGACGCCGTCGCGAAGGGCCTGCCAGAGCCGGTCGCGGTTGTCCCGCTCGCGGATCGGCGGGCAGCACTTGTACTGGGTGGCGCCGCCGGGGATGTCCTCGGCGGCGAAGGTGAGGTAGTGCGGGCACGTCTCGGCGGTGACGCCGACGCCCTGGTCGCGCGCCTCGGCGATGATGGGCACCGCCTCCGCGCTCGACACGTGCAGGATGTGCACCCTGCAGCCGGTGCGCCGGGCGAGGTCGACGGTCCGGCGCACCGCGCGGTTCTCCGCCTCGCGCGGCCGGGAGGCGAGGAAGTCGCCGTACCGCGTGCCGTGCGCGGCCGGCGCGTGCGCGATCTCGGCGGGGTCCTCGGCGTGGACGATCAGCAGCCCGTCGAACGAGGCGATCTCCCGCATGGCGGCCTCGAGCCGGCGGGGGTCGAGAGGGGGGAACTCGTCCACGCCCGAGTGCAGCAGGAAGCACTTGAAGCCGAAGACCCCCGCCTCGTGCAGGGGACGCAGGTCCGGGACGTTGCCCGGTACCGCGCCGCCCCAGAAGCCCACGTCGATGAACAGTTGCTCCGCGGCGGTCCTGCGCTTGGTGTCCAGCGCCGCGACGTCCACCGTGGGCGGGATGCTGTTGAGCGGCATGTCGACCAGCGTCGTGACACCCCCGGCCGCGGCCGCCCGGGTGGCGCTGGGGAACCCCTCCCAGTCGGTGCGACCGGGGTCGTTGACATGGACGTGGGTGTCGACGAGCCCGGGCAGCAGCACCTCGTCGTCGGCCAGCCGCACCACATCGGCGTCCGGCACGGCCACGCCGAACGGTTCCACACCGACGATCTTGTCGCCCCGGACCACCACGCTCGCGGACGTCTCCCCCTCGGCCGTCACCATCCGGCGAGCTCGGATGACGCGGAGACGTCCGGTGTCGTTCGTCGTCGTCACTTGCTGCACGTCGGGCGCCTCAGTCCAGCAGTGCCGGCGCGGTGGGGGCGTCGGCGTCGCGTCCGGCGAGGTCCTCGAACTCGACGACGCCGTCGATCTCCGTGCCCATGGCGACGTTGGTGACACGCTCCAGGATCACCTCGACCACCACCGGCACGCGGAACTCGTCCACCAGCTTCTTGGCCTGCTCCAGCGCGGGCAGGATGCCGTCGGGCTCGAAGACGCGCAGCGCTTTGCAGCCCAGCCCCTCGGCGACCTTGACGTGGTCCACGCCGTAGCCGCCGACCTCCGGGCTGTTGACGTTGTCGAAGGACAGCTGCACGCAGTAGTCCATGTCGAAGCTCCGCTGGGCCTGGCGGATCAGGCCGAGGTAGGAGTTGTTCACGACCACATGGATGTAGGGGATGGCGAACTGCGCCCCGACCGCCAGCTCCTCGATGAGGAACTGGAAGTCGTAGTCGCCGGACAGGGCGACGACCGTGGCCTCGGGGTCGGCGGTGGCCACGCCGAGGGCTGCGGGGACGGTCCAGCCCAGCGGCCCGGCCTGGCCCGCGTTGATCCAGTGCCGCGGCCGGTAGACGTGCAGCATCTGGGCGGCCTGGATCTGCGACAGCCCGATCGTCGAGACGTAGCGCACGTCCGGGCCGAACGCCCTGTTCATCTCCTGGTAGACCCGCTGCGGTTTGATGGGGACGTCGGCGAAGTCGGTCTTTCGGAGCATGGTCTTCCTGCGCTCCCGGCAGGACCGCGCCCACTCCCGCCGGTCGGGCAGCCGTCCGGCGGCCCGCCACTCGCGCGCGACGGACACGAACATCTCCAGCGCCGCCTTGGCGTCGGACACGATCCCGTAGTCGGGCGGGAACACCCGGCCGATCTGGGTGGGCTCGATGTCGACGTGCACGAAGGTGCGTCCCCTGGTGTAGGTGTCGAGGCCGCCGGTGTGCCGGTTGGCCCAGCGGTTGCCGATGCCCAGCACGAAGTCGGCGGCCAGCATGGTGGCGTTGCCGTAGCGGTGCGAGGTCTGCAGGCCCACCATCCCGGCGGCCAGCGGGTGGTCGTCGGGAATCGCGCCCCACCCCATCAGGGTCGGGACGACCGGCACGCCGGTGATCTCGGCCAGTTCCACCAGCGCGCCGGACGCGTCCGCGTTGATGACGCCGCCGCCGGCCACCAGCAGCGGGCGTTCGGCGGCGGCCATCATCGCCAGCGCCTTCTCCACCTGGGCCCGGGTGGCGGCCGGGCGCAGCACCGGCAGCGGCTCGTAGGTGTCGGGGTCGAACTCGATCTCGGCCAGCTGCACGTCGAGCGGCAGGTCGATCAGCACCGGGCCCGGCCGGCCCTCGCGCATCACCTGGAACGCCTTCTGGAAGGTGCCGGGCACCTGTGCGGCCTCCATGACGGTCACCGCCCACTTGGTGACCGGCGCGGCGACCGCGGCGATGTCGACGGCCTGGAAGTCCTCCTTGTGCAGCTTGGCGACCGGCGCCTGGCCGGTGACGCACAGGATCGGGATCGAGTCGGCGCTCGCCGAGTACAGCCCCGTGATCATGTCGGTGCCGGCCGGGCCGGAGGTGCCGACGCACACGCCGATGTTGCCGGGCTTGGCGCGGGTGTAGCCCTCGGCCATGTGGGAGGCGGCCTCCACGTGCCGTGCCAGCACGTGCCTGATGCCGCCGTGGTTCTTCATGGCGCTGTAGAACGGGTTGATCGCGGCGCCGGGCAGCCCGAAGGCCTGCGTGGCGCCCTCCTTCTCCAGGATCAGGACCGCGGCGTCGACCGCACGCATGCGTGCCATGTTCACTTTTCCTTTTCTGTACGGCGGCCGGGGAGGTCGCGGCACGGACCGTCCCCGGACCGCCTCGGCTGGTGGGGGGTCAGCGGCCGCTGAGCCGTTCCACGCCGCGCAGCAGCGCGGAGTGGTCGAGGCCGCCGTCGCCGTTGGCCAGCGCTGAGGCCATCAGCTGCGCGACGAGCGCGCCGAGGGGCACCACCACCCCGGCCTCCCGGGCCGCGGCCGTGACGATGCCGAGGTCCTTGTGGTGCAGTTCGATGCGGAATCCGGGGTCGAAGGAGCGCGACAGCATGGCGTCCCGCTTCTGGTCCAGCACCTTGGACCCGGCGAGCCCGCCGCCGAGCACCTGCAGCGCGGCCGCGGTGTCCACACCGTGGGCCTCCAGAAAGACCACCGCCTCGGCCAGCGCCTGGATGTTCGCGGCGACGACGAGCTGGTTGGCGGCCTTGACGGTCTGGCCGGCGCCGCTCGGGCCGACGTGCACGACCGTCCGGCCGACCACGTCGAAGATCGGCCGGGCGGCCGCGAAGTCGGCCGCCTCCCCGCCGACCATGATCGACAGCGTGGCGTCGCGTGCGCCGGCCTCACCGCCGGACACCGGCGCGTCCAGCGGCCGCAGCCCCAGCTCGCGGGCCTGGTCGGCCAGTTCGACGGTCACGTCGGGGCGGATGCTGGAGAAGTCGATGACCAGCGTGCCGGGGCGGGCGTGGGCGAAGACGCCGTCCTCGCCGGCGAGCACGTCCCGGACGTCCGGCGAGTCGGGCACCATCACCGCGACCACGTCGGCGTCCGCGACGGCCTCGGCGACGGATCCGGCCGCGCGGCCGCCCGCCTCGACCAGCGGACGGGTCTTGGCGGGGGTGCGGTTGTATCCGACGACGTCGTGCCCGGCCTTGACCAGGTGGACGGCCATCGGGCCGCCCATGATGCCCAGGCCGATGAAGGCGATGTTCGTCATGACGTCCCTCGATGTTCCGGTTGTGGCTGTCGGTTGTAATGATCAGGCGTGGGCGGCGCGGCGTGCCCGGTCCAGCCAGGCGAAGCCGTCGGCGGACGCTCCCGAGGGCTTGTACTCCAGGCCCACCCAGCCGGCGTAGCCGGCCTTCTCCAGGTCGGCGAGTTGCCGGTCGAGGGGCAGGGTGCCGGTGCCGGGCTCGTTGCGGCCGGGGTGGTCGGCGATCTGCACGTGGGCGACGCGGCCGGCGTGGTCGGCGATCACCGCGTCGACGTCGTCGCCGTTGACGGCCAGGTGGTACAGGTCGGCGAGCAGACCGACGTTGGGCGCGCCGGCCGTGTGGAGGCGGTCGATGACGGCCAGGGCGTCGGCGGCGGACTTCAACGGGTAGGCGGGGGCGCCGCTGACCGGCTCGACCAGGACGGTGCCGCCGATTCGCCGCGCCGCCCGGGCCGCGAGCAGCAGGTTCTCGGCGGCCAGCGCGTCCTGCTCCTGCGGCGTGGCGTCCGCGACGCGGTTGCCGTACAGCGCGTTGAACGCCGTGCAGCCGAGCCGCTCACCGATCTCGACCGTGACGTCGACGTTGTCGCGGAACTCCCGGGAGCGGGCCGGCCACGACACCAGCCCCCGGTCACCGGCGGGCATGTCGCCGGCGAAGAAGTTCAGGCCGACCAGCCGGACACCGGCGTCCCCGATGGCCCGGACGAAGGCGTCCACGTCCTTGTCGGCGGGCACCGCCTCGGCGAACGGCCACCAGAACTCGACCGCGTCGAAGCCCGCGGCCTTCGCGGCGGCCGGCCGCTCCAGCAGCGGCAGCTCGGTGAACAGGATCGAGCAGTTGACCTCGTAGCGGAGGGAGTGGCTCATCGGGACTCGCTTCCAGAGAGGACGAACTTTTCCGTATAGTGTAGTGCAAATTCCGTATCGCGAAATGAAGGTGTCGGCCTCGCGTCGAGTCGGTCACACGCGGCGGGCCCGGCCCGGCGGGCCGCCGCTCCCGAGGTGCGGGGTCCGGGAGCGGCAGCCGTGCGGGGGCGTGGACCGGCGGGGTCAGGAGGCGCCGGCGATCCCGGGCGAGGGCGGTGGTTCCACCGCCGGCCGATCGGGGGTGCCGGAGGCGGGGGTCGCCCGCTCCGGCGCCGCGGCGAACACCGATGGTTTGTCCTTCTTGTAGGCCGACCACTGGTTGAAGAACAGGTTCAGCAGGACCGCGGTGATGGCCGCGGCGCTGATCCCAGAGTCCAGGATCACGGCCACGCCGTCGGGGAACCCGTCCCAGAACTCGGGCCGCGCGATCGGCACCATGCCCATGCCGAGTGAGACGGCCACGATGACGATGTTGAGGTTGTCGCCGTACTCGACCCGCGACAGCGTGCGGATACCGGAGGCCGCGACGCTGCCGAACAGGACCAGGCCCGCGCCGCCGAGGACGGGCGCCGGGATCGCCGCGACCACCCTGCCGAACAGCGGCACCAAGCCGAGCACCACCAGCACGCCGCCGCCGGCCGCGACGGCGAACCGGCTCTTGATACCCGTGATCGCGACCAGGCCGACGTTCTGCGCGAACGCGCTGGCCGGGAAGGCCCCGACCACCGGCGCCACCGTGGAGGACAGCATGTCCGCGCGCAGCCCGCCGGCGACCCTGCGGTGGTCGACGGGCGTGCCCACGATCTCGCCGATGGCCACGATGTCGGCCATCGTCTCCGTCATGATCACCAGCACCACGATGGTCATCGCCACGATCGCGCCGGCGTGGAAGACCGGCGTGCCGAAGGCGAAGACCGGCGGGAGCGAGACCGCCTTGCCCTCGCCGATGCCGGAGAAGTCGGCCTTGCCCCAGGGGACGGCGATGAGCGTGCCGGCCACGATGCCGATCAGGATGGACAGCCGCGAGACGAACCCCTGGAACAGCCTGCTGATCACGAGGATGACCAGCAGCGTCACCCCGGCCAGCGCGATGTTGCCCGGATCGCCGTAGCCGGACGTCCCGCGGCCGCCGAGCGCCCAGTCGAACGCCACGGGCAGCAGCGAGATGCCGATGACGCTGATGATCGAGCCGGTGACCACCGGGGGGAAGAGCCGCACCAGATGCGCGAAGAACGACGAGACCACCACGCCGATGACCCCGGCCACCATGATCGCGCCGAACACGGAGCGGACCCCGTCATGACCGGCGATCGCCACCATCGTCGAGACGGCGGCGAACGAGATGCCCTGCACGATCGGCAGCCGGGCCCCGAAGGGGCCGAGGCCGAGCGCCTGCAGCAGCGTCGCCAGGCCGCTGACGAAGATGCCCGCGGTGACCAGCAGCGCGATGTCGGCGGGCTTGAGGCCCGCCGCGCCGCCGACGATGAGCGGCGGCGCGATGAGCCCGCCGTACATGGTGAGGACGTGCTGGGTTCCGTAGGCGAGCAGCTGCCCGAACGGAAGCCGCTCGTCCTCGGGCCGTGCCGGGGCGGGTGTCTCCCCGGTGTCCTTGCCGTGTCCCATCGATGCTCCTCGGCCGGCCGGTCAGACCCAGCCGGGTACGGCGTGCCAGGCCAAGCCCGGGTCGGACGCGTCGTCGCGGACCACGCAGGCCTCGATCAGCCCGAAGGGGCGGTCGGCCGCGTAGAACACCTCGTTCGGGTTCTCCAGGCCGAACGGCGCCAGGTCGACGAGGAAGTGGTGCTTGTTGGGCGCGGAGAACTTGATCTCGGCGACCTCGGGATGCTTCTCCAGCACCGCCTGCCCCATGCCGTAGAGCGTCTGCTGCAGGGCGTGGCTGTGGATCTCGGCGAACTGCTTGAGCAGCAGCGCCCTGACCGACTCGTAGGCGGCGTCCCAGTCCACGTCGGTGTGGTCGTAGCGCCACCGCGCGACCAGGTCGGTGGCCAGGATCCGGTCGTCGGTCTCCTGCAGCGTCGTGTACCTGTCCTTGAGGAAGCCGTGGAACTCCGAACCGGTGGACTTCAGGAGGGTGACGTCCTGGATGCCGGAGACGACATGGGCCCTGCGGTCGGCGCCGCGCCCGTCCACGTTGACGACCGTCGTGCGGGTGCCGATGCCGCTGCGCACGAAGGCGTGGTCGTGCCCGTCGCCACCGCCATCGATATCGATGCGCTGCCAGGGCACCTCGCTGATCTCGACCCGGGCGCCGTCGGCGGCGGGTGTCTGGGCGATGAAGTGGTCGGCCAGGGTGAGCGCGAAGTCCTCGATCGCGCCGACGCCCTTCTCCCGGGCGAACGCGAAGACGGTGTTCTTCTGGGTGTCGGTGGGGAGCACGTCGGACTGGTCGCCGTCCACGTGCGAGAGGGTGAAGTCGCCGCGCAGCGCGCTGGAGACGGTCAGGTCGCGGATCTCGTGCCGGGGGGTGTCACGGTGGACGCGGACGAGGTGGCTCTGTGCTTTTCCGTACTGGTTGGGGCCCAGGACGATGGCCATCGGGGTCAGCTCCCTCGGTAGGTCGAGTAGGCGAACGGGCTCAGCAGGACCGGCACGTGGTAGTGCTGCGTGGCGTCGGTCAGCGTGAAGGTGAGGCCGACCTCCAACCGCTCTGGCCGGTGGCGGCGAAGTAGGCCGCCGTGTCGTACCGGAGCGTGTAGGTGCCGGGCTCGACCCGGTCGGGGCCGAGCCGGGACACCCTGCCGTCCGCGTCGGTGTACGCCGACGCGAGGACGGTGGTCTGGTCGCCGACGACGCGGCACAGGCGGACCGGCACTCCCACCGCCGGCCGCCCCCGCGTGGTGTCCAGGACATGGGTGGTAATCGCACTCCGCGCGCTCATTGCGTCGCCGTGTTGGTGGCCTGGTGCGCGGCGGCGGGCTGGTTCGGGGTGGCTGTGTTGGCGCCGACCAGGCCGGCCAGGCGGAGTAGTGCGATCTTGCGGAGTTCGCCGGCGACCACGGCAGCCTCGGTGGCGGGGTCGTTGCGGAGCCGGGCCCGCAGCTCGGCCAGGATCTGCGCACCGGACCGTCCCGTGGCGCAGATCAGGAAGACCCGGCCGAAGCGCTCCTCGTAGGCGCGGTTGCCTTCGGCGAGCGCGGCGACGGTGACCGTGTCACGGTCCACGCCGGCCTGCTCCCGCCGCGACCAGGCCGCCGAGGCGTCGTCGCCGCGGGCGCGCTCGCCGATGCGCGGGTGCGCCGCCAGCGCGCGGTCGACCTCCGCCGGGGTGAGGTCGCGGGCGGCGCGGTCGGCCGTGTCGAGGAGCGTCTCGGTGTCGGGGTAGGGCCGTCCGCCGCTCACGGCGGCGACCCAGCGCGGGACGTCGCAGCACGCCCGCAGGTGGTCCGCCAGCGCCCGCTCGGGCGCGGCGTTGAACTCGTCGAGGGTCACAGTGCAACCTCTCTTTCGCATTGCGGAATTAAATTTCCGCACGTGCCATGAGAGTGACACTGTGGTCGCCATCACGTCAACGCTTCGTTGAAGGAATTTCCACGGTTTGTTGAAAGAGGCTGCTCAGGAGCGGTTCCGGTTCAGGTAGTTGTAGACGGTGAAGCGGGTCACCCCCAGCGCGTCGGCCACCGTCTCGGCCGAGCGGCGGTAGCTGAACGCCCCGCGCTCCTCCAGCAGCCGGACCGCCCGCTGCTTCTCCGCTCGCGGCAGGTCGCGCAGCGGGCCGCCGAGTTCGCGTTCGAGGTCGGCGAGCAGCAGGCCGAGGTCGCCGACGGCGTCCCTGCCCTCCCCCGGCGCGGGCAGCCGGACGCCGGCGATGATGTGCCCCTCCCAGACCAGCGGCACGTCGGACGCGGTCAGCTCCGACGGTGCGACGACGCGCGCGCGGATGCGGTCGAGCAGCGGCGCGACCGCCACGAGCAGGGGGTGGCCGGTGTCCAGCGGGTGGTCAGCCATCGGCCCGCTGCGCGCCGTTCCCCGTGTCGACCCGGTCGACCTGGAGCGTGATCCGGCTGGCGCCGTGGGCGAGCGCGGTGGCGAGGACGCGTGCCAGCGCGGGCAGCAGCACGTCGTCCTCGCCGCTGACGGACGTGCCCAGCGGTCCGAAGTCGCAGGTCAGCCCGGCTGCCTGCGCCACGCGCAACGACTCGACCGCATGGGCCGGCGGATCCCCCTCCCCGTGGAAGGGTTCGGTGGTGAACTCGGCCTCGAGGCGCATGGCCCCGAGGCTACTCCGCTAGACCCTCCGGCGGGCCAGCGCCGCCAGCCGTCCGGTGTCCACCCCGATCAGGGCGTCGACCTCGGCGGCGTCCACCGCGCCGCACTCCACCCCGCGCAGCACGAACCCGGCCAGCGCCGCGGCGGTCGCGGGCTCGTCGAGGTAGCCCGAGTCGCCCGCGCCGACGTAGGCGCGGAGCCGGGCCGCCGTCGTGGCGAGGCCCTCGCGGTAGAACGCGTACGTCGCCGCGTACCGGGTCGGGAGCTGGGCCGGATGCAGGTCCCAGCCCTGGTAGTAGCCGCGTTCCAGGGACCGGCGCACCAGCCGCGCGTGCAGCCGCCACGCGTCCTTCACCGCCTCCGGTGACCCGACCGGCAGCACGTTGGTCGACCCGTCCGACAGGAAGACGCCGGTGCCGGCCGCGGCGACCTGCATGACCGCCTTGGCGTGGTCGGCGGCCGGATGCTCCATGCTCTGGTAGGCCGCCGAGATCCCGCACGAGGCGGAGTAGTCGTAGGTGCCGTAGTGCAGGCCGGCGCAGCGCCCGCCCGCGGCATGGATCATCCGCGCCAGCGGCACCGTGCCGTCCGCGCCCAGGATCGACTGCGGCGTCTCCACCTGGACCTCGAACCTCAGCGTGCCGGGGGCCAGGCCGAGCGAGGACTCCACCCGCTCGCAGGCGGTGACCATCGCCTCGACCTGCTCCACGGCGGTGACCTTCGGCAGCGTCACCACGAACCCGTCGGACAGCGCGTCCGCGGCCGCGAGGCCGCCCACGAACAGCGCCAGCGTGCGCAGCCCACGCCGGCGGGTCGGACGTTCGAAGCCCTTGAACCGTATGCCGTGGTACGGCGGCGCCGTGCCGGCGCGGACAGAGGCGGCCAGCGCCGCGGCGGCCGCGGCGACGTCGGCGTCCTCCCGCTCGTCGGGACGCTCGCCGTAGCCGTCCTCGAAGTCGATGCGCAGATCCTCGATCGGCTCGGTGGCGAGCTTGGCGCGGACCCGGCCCAGCACGTCGCCCGCCAGGTCCGCGGGGACGCCCGCGACCGCCGCCAGCTCGGCGGGCCCGGACACGTGGGCGTCGAGGACCGCGGCCGCCCGTTCGCCCCAGCCGCGTACCAGCCCGGCGCCGTAGCGGTCGCCGGGGACGTAGACGGTGTGCACCGGCTGCCGCCGCGCCTGGTCGCCGGGGTACCGGGCGAGCAGCGCCAGGTCACTCCCGGCCAGCCGCGCGTCGAGATCGTCGGCCAGGCCGGCCAGGTCGTCGAGAAGCGTCGCTCTGCGGCCGACCGCCCGCCGGGTCGCCTGGACGTCCATGGGAGCTCCTCCTTCTGCCGTCTGCCGCATGTCCACCGCTACGCCCCCTGCCCCGCCGCCTCGCGTACCGCCGCCGCGACCGCCGGCGCGACGTCGCCGTCGAACACCGACGGGACGATGTAGCCGGCGTCGAGCTCCGCAGGCGCGACGCAGTCGGCGATGGCCGTCGCCGCCGCGAGCATCACCTCCTCGGTGATCTCGCGTGCCCCGGCGTCGAGCATGCCCCGGAAGAAGCCGGGGAAGGCCAGCACGTTGTTGATCTGGTTCGGGAAGTCCGACCTGCCGGTGGCCACCACCGCCGCGTGCTCGCGGGCCGCGAACGGGTCGACCTCCGGGTCGGGGTTGGCCAGGGCGAAGACGATCGCGTCCCGCGCCATCGTGGCGATGTCGTCGCCGGTCAGCAGGTTCGGCGCGGACACGCCGACGAACACGTCGGCTCCCGCCAGCGCCTCGGCGAGCGTGCCGGCGACTCCGCGGGGGTTGGTGTGGTCGGCGATCCACTGCCGCGCCGGGTCGAGCCCGCCGCGGCCGCGGTGCACCGCGCCCTTCCGGTCGCAGGCGACGATGTCGCGGACGCCCTGGGCGTGCAGCAGCCGGATGATGGCGTGCCCGGCGGCGCCGACTCCGCTGACGACCACGCGCAGGCCCGTCTTGTCCTTGCCGACGACCCGCAGCGCGTTGGTCAGCGCGGCGAGCACGACGATGGCGGTGCCGTGCTGGTCGTCGTGGAAGACCGGGATGTCGAGTTCCTCTCGCAGCCGCCGCTCCAGCTCGAAGCAGCGCGGCGCCGCGATGTCCTCGAGGTTGATGCCGCCGTACACGGTCGCGATCGAGCGGACGATCCGGACGATCTCGTCGGTGTCCCGGGTGTCCAGGCACACCGGCCAGGCGTCGACCCCGGCGAACCGCTTGAACAGCGCCGCCTTGCCCTCCATCACGGGCAGCGCGGCCGCGGGGCCGATGTCACCGAGACCGAGCACCGCCGACCCGTCGGTGACGACGGCGACCGTGTTGCGCTTGATGGTGAGCCGCCGGACGTCGTCGGGATTGTCGGCGATGGCGCGGCAGACCCGGGCGACGCCGGGTGTATAGGCGCGCGACAGGTCGTCCCGGTGCCTGATCGGCACCTTCGGGTTGACCTCCAGCTTTCCGCCGAGGTGCATGAGGAAGGTGCGGTCGCTGACCTTGCGCACCGACACGCCCTCGACCTCGCGCAGGGCCTTGGTGACGGCGTCGGCGTGCGCCGCGTCCACGGCGTCGCAGGTGACGTCGACGATGAGCCGTCCGGCGTGGGACTCCACGACATCGAGCGCCGTCAGGGAACCGCCCGCTCCGCTCACCGCGGCCACCAGGGCGCTGGTGGCACCGGGGCTGGCGGGCGTTTCGACGCGGACCGTGACGGCGTAGCCGGGACTGGTGTTCGGCATGTGTTCCTCACTGGGCTGCGAGCGGGGGGCTGAACTTCACGGAGGTTTCCGTAATGCGGATAGTAGTATCTGCATGTCGAAAAAAGCTATGCCCCTCCTCGCGCCGTCCCGCCGCAAGGCGGCCACTATGATTCCGCCATACGAAAAACCGAGCGTCTGAGACACGGCAGGGGACCACCATGACGACCCCGGACTCCGGCACGGGCAGCGCGGACCGCAGGTCCCGCGGCGGAGTGCAGTCCATCGAGCGCGCCTTCGGGCTCCTTGAGACCCTGGCCGCTCATGGCGGGATGATGGGCCTGTCGCAGCTGGCGGCCGCCTCCGGCCTGCCCCTCCCCACGATCCACCGGCTGGTGCGGACCCTGGTGGACCTCGGCTACCTGCGCCAGGAGCCGTCCCGGCAGTACGTCCTCGGCCCGAAGCTCATCCCGCTCGGCGAGAGCTCGTCGCGTCTGCTCAGCGTGTGGGCGCGGCCGCACCTGGTGCGGCTGGTCGACGAGCTGGGCGAGTCGGCGAACCTGGCCATGCTCGACGGCGACCAGATCGTCTACGTCGCGCAGGTCCCCTCCCGCCACTCGATGCGGATGTTCACCGAGGTCGGCCGGCGTGTCCTCCCGCACTGCACCGCCGTGGGCAAGGCGATCATGGCCGGGATGCCGGGTGCGGAGGTACGTCAGATCCTGGGGCGTACCGGCATGCCACGGCAGACCGACAACACCGTCACCGACCCCGAGGTGTTCGCCGCGCAACTGGAACAGGTCGCCGAGCAGGGCTACGCCGTCGATGACGGCGAGCAGGAGGTCGGCGTCCGCTGCGTCGCCGTGGCGGTGCCCGACGCCCCCTCCCGCCTGGCGCTGTCGGTCTCCGGCCCCGCCGCCCGCATGACCGAGCAGGTCGTCGGCAAGGCCGTGCCGCTCCTGCAGGAGGCGGCCCGGGCGCTCTCGCACGACCTGTCCTGAACAGGCGCGGCGTCGATCGCACGCGCCGCGGCCGCCGCCGGCCCCTGGCCGGTGAAGCCCGCTGGACGTCCCCGACCGCATCCCTGCCCCACGGCTCGTCATACCGCACGGCGGTGCGGAGGGGCAGCCGCGCTTCGGCTCCGTCGGCAGGCACCATGCCCGCACTCTCCCGTCGGGCTGCCCGGATGGCCGAAGCGTCTGACGAGCTACAGCATTGCATACAACTTCGCCCTCCAGTCCGCTCCAGGGGCTAGAAATCTCTATGGATCGCATGCAATCGTGTGCTCGGCGGTCACGCACGCGAAGGACGGTGGCGATGGAGCGGCTCACACGGCGATCGGTGATGTCGGGGCTCGGGCTGGTCGCGGGCCTCACCGTCAGCGGCGCGGCCGGCGGCACCGCCGCCGCCGGCACCCGGCCCGGCGGGGGCACGTCCGGCGGTCGCGGGCGGCACAGGCATCCGAAGGGACCCAAGATGAAGATCACCAAGTTGGCCGGCGGGCTGCTGTTCCCGGAGGGCCCGGTCGCGCTCCCGGACGGCGACGTCCTGGTGGTGGAGATCCACCGCGGCACGCTGACCCGCGTCCGCCCGGACGGGACCACGTCCGTCGCGGCGGAGGTCGGCGGCGGACCGAACGGCGCGGCGCTCGGCCCGGACGGGCGGGTCTACATCGCCAACTGCGGCGGCCTGCGCCGCTTCGAGGTGGGCGGCTTCGTCTTCGCGGGCGGCATCCCCGACGACTACACCACCGGCAGCATCCAGGCCGTCGACCTCTCGGACGGCTCCGTCGAGACCCTCTACACCGGGGCGGACGGCGTCCCGCTCCGCGGACCGAACGACCTGGTCTTCGACGCCCACGGCGGCATCTACTTCACCGACTACGGCAAGAGCGACGGCGTCACCGGCGACAAGGGCCGCCTGTTCTACGCGAAGGCGGACGGCTCGTCCATCACGATGATCGCGGGCGGAATGGAGGGCCCGAACGGCATCGGCCTGTCCCCCGACGGCAAGCGCCTGTACGTCAGCGAGACGTACACCGCGCGCGTCTGGTGGTGGGACGTCACGGCGCCCGGCGAGATCAAGGGCGGCAGGTCGCTCGGCGGCTCCGGCGGCGGCAACTTCCTCTACACCGCGCCCGACTACACGAACTTCGACTCGCTCGGCGTGGACGCGCACGGCAACGTGTGCGTCGCGTCCATGGTGCACGCGGGCATCTCGGTGATCGCGCCGTCCGGGAAGCTGGTCGAGTTCGTGGACATCGACGTGGACGACGACCCGGGCATCACGAACATCTGCTGGGGCGGGGACGACATGCGCACCGCATACGTCACCGCGTCGAGCACCGGCCACCTCCTGAAGGTCGAGGACTGGCCGCGCCCCGGTCTGAAGCTCAACTACGCCTGATCCGGCGTTTTGAGTCGCGGCGTGCCGCCCTCCGCCGGCGCGGCGGGAGGGCGGCACGCCGCGGGTCAGCCGGTCGCCGCCTTGAGGATGCGGCGGGCGGTGCTCTGGATGTGAACCTCGTCCGGGCCGTCGTAGATGCGGCCCTCGCGGGCGTGCCGGTACATCCGCGACAGGGGCAGGTCGTCCGTCAGGCCGGCCGCGCCGTGGACCTGGATGGCGCGGTCGATGACGTTGTGCATCATCCGGGCGCCGACGACCTTGATGGCGCCGATCTCGATGCGCGCCTGGTCCCCGGCGTCGATCCGCTCGGCGGCCTGGAGGGTGAGGAGCCGGGCCGCCTGGATCTCGGTGTAGGAGTCGAACACGTGCTTCTGCATCAGCTGCTTGGCCGACAGCGGCTCCCCGAACGCGGTGCGGACGCCGAGGCGCGCGCACATCAGCTCGAACGCGCGCTGCGCCTGGCCGAGCCAGCGCATGCAGTGGAAGATGCGGCCGGGTCCGAGCCGGTCCTGGGCGATGACGAAGCCGTGGCCGCGCGGGCCGAGGAGGTTGTCGGCCGGGACGCGGACGTCCTCGTACGCCACCTCGTAGTGGCCGCCGTGCAGGCCGAGCACCGGCGTCTCGCGGACGATCCGGTACCCCGGCGTGTCCGTCGGCACGATGATCATGCTGAAGGCGCGGTGCGGGCTCGGCGGATCCTGCTCGGTGCGGCACATGACGGTGGTGTACGCGGCGTCGGCGGCGCCCGTCGTGAACCACTTGCGTCCCCGGATGACCCATTCGTCGCCGTCGAGTTCGGCGGTCGTCCGGATGCCGGTCGGGTCGGACCCGGCGACGGACGGCTCCGTCATCGCGAAGCTCGGCGACACCTCCCCCGCCACCATCGGGGCGAGGTAGCGCTCGCGCCAGCGGGGGCTGGCGTACTTGTGCAGCATGAGCGAGTCCTGGAGCGTGAACGTGCCGAGCGCGAGCTGGCCCCACTCGCTGCGGCCCTGCACCTCGTTGACGTAGACGTAGTCGAGGAACGGCATGCCGCCGCCGCCCAGCTCCTTGGGGTGCCCGAGCGCCCAGAGGCCCTCCTCCTTCGCCTGCCGGCGCAGGTCGCGCAGGGCGTCGCGGGACTCCTCGCCGCCCGCGTTCAGCACCGGCTCGGCGGGCTCGACCCGCTGGGTCATGAAGGCGTGGACGGCGTCGCGGACGTCCCGGACCCGGTCCGGCACGGGGAACAGCATCACGCCTCCCCGGTCAGGTCGGCGGCGATGTCGCGGTTGCCGTAGCCCTCCGGCGCGGCGACCTCCACGACGGCCTCGGGGCGGTCGTCGAACTCGACGCGCAGCGCCTTCGACATCGTCGCGTGCATGTCGTACATGCAGGTGATGTAGGTGAGCTGGAGGATCTCCCTGTCGGGGAGGTGCTCCTTGAGGATGTCGAACACCTCGTCGGGGACGCGGCCGCCGTCGAGCACGAGCCCGTCGGTGTAGGCCAGGACGGCGCGTTCCAGCCGCGAGTAGCAGTCGGCGGTCTGCCAGTGCGGGATCGCCTGGATCTTCTCCTCCGGCATGCCGAGCGCCCGCATCTGCTTGCAGTGCTGGGAGAACACGAACTGGCTGCCGCGCGCCCAGCCGGCCCGGCACTGGCCGAGCTCGCGGAGCACCGGGTCGAGGCTGGCGTTGCGGTAGAGCGCGAAGCCGCGGACGGCGTGCCGGAACACGTCGGGCGACTGGGCGAAGACCGTCCACCAGTCGCCCGGGGAGCCGGTGGCGGTGCCGTGGTCGACGGCGGGGTCGCGGTCGGGGCCGAAAAGGTGGTCGTAGAAGAAGAGGACGCGCTCGTCGGTGACCTCGGCGCGGGGGACCTCACGCAGTCGGGGCATGCTGCTCCTTCGTCGTCGCCGTGGGGACGGCCGTGGGGCCGGTCTTCGGGGCGGTGCGGTCGGCGGCGGTCTTCGGTTCGTGGGAGACGTCGGCGTCGGTGAACGTCCGCGTCCAGCACGCGAACTCCAGCAGGATGCCGTCCGGGTCCTGGAAGTAGAAGGACCGGACGAAGACGCCCTCGCCGAACTCGGGGGCGATGCCCAGCGGGCTGTCGTCGTGGTTGAGGATCGGGCTGACGGTGACGCCCTTGTCCTTCAGCCGCCGCCGGTACTCCTCGAACTTCTCCGGCGGGACGTGGAACGCGACGTGGTTCATCGACCCGACCGCGCTGAGCAGTTCGCCCTGCTCGGGACGGCCCGCGGGCGCGGACACGCCGGGCACGCCGTCCGGGGCGTCCGGGAACCAGAAGAACGCGATGCAGTCGCCGCCGCCGCAGTCGAAGAAGAAGTGCTGGCCCATGCCGGCCGGCAGGTCGATGGTCTTGATGAGCGGCATGCCCAGCACGCCGCTGTAGAAGTCGACGGTGCGCTTCATGTCGGACGACACGAGCGCGAGATGGTTGATGCCGCCCAGCTCGAATTCGGTGTTCTTCGGGCCCGTCATGAGACCTCCCTGTACCTGGCGCGCAGCTCCCGCTTGAGGATCTTGCCCGCGACGTTGCGCGGCAGTTGCGCGACGAACTCGACGCGTCGCGGGACCTTGTAGCCGCCGAGATGCTCGCGGCAGGCCGCGATGATCTCCTCGGCGGTGGCGGACGCGTCCGGCCGCAGCACGACGGCCGCGGCGACGGACTCGCCCCATCGCGGGTCGGGGACGCCGAAGACGGCGGCGTCCGCGACGGCGGGGTGACGGTGGAGCACCTCCTCGACCTCGCGGGACGCGACGTTCTCCCCGCCCGTGATGATCATGTCCTTGATCCGGTCGACGATGTAGACCATTCCCTCGGCGTCGCGGCGGACGATGTCGCCGGTCCGCAGCCAGCCGTCGCGGAACGCCTCGGCGGTCAGCTCCGGCTCCCGCCAGTAGCCGGTCATCACCTGGTCGCCGCGGACGAGCATCTCGCCGGCCTCGCCGTCCGGGACGTCGCGGAACTCCGCGTCGACGATCCGGATGTCGGCGATGTCCATGGCGCGTCCGGCGGCGGCGAGAAGGTGGGTCTCGCCGGCGGCGGCGCGGCGGTGCTCGGCCATCCCGAAGTACAGGATGTTGCCGCCGGTCTCGCTCATGCCGAAGCCCTGGTAGAAGTCGCAGCCGAGGACCTCCATCCCGCGCCGCAGCACCTCCGCCGGGATGCCGGACGCCCCGTACCCGATCGCCTGGAGCGTGCCGAGGTCGCGGTCCCCGATCCCGGGATGGCCGAGCAGGAACGCGATCATCGTGGGCGCGAGGCCGGTCTGGGTGACCTTCCATTCGGCGACCAGCCGCAGGAACGTCTCGTTGTCGTACGACCGGACGATCCCGACCGTGCAGCCGCGCAGGTGGTTGACCAGGACCGTGTAGCCGCCGACGTGGCACAGCGGGAAGCAGAACAGGAAGACGGTGCCGTCCGGGATCTCCCAGTGGGCGGCGGAGCTCATGACCCCCGCGACGAGGTTGCGGTGGCTGAGCATGACGCCCTTGGGCCTGCCGGTGGTGCCGCTCGTGTAGACGAGCCAGGCCAGCGCGTTCTCGTCCGGGCGGGGCGGCTCGGACGCGGGCGCGGCGCCGACGAGGCCGGCCCAGTCGCGGTCGCCGCCGCCGTCCAGGCCGATGACGGTCTTCACGGTCGGCATCGCGGCGCGGTGCTCGGCCATCGCGTCCAGGTACTCGCCGCTCACGACGAGCACGGACGCCTGCGCGTGGTCGGCGAGCGCGGCGATCTCGGACGGGTGCAGCCGGTGGTTGAGGAACGTCAGCGCCATCCCGGCGGCGGGAACGCCGTAGTACAGGTCGACGTACTCGGGCCTGTTCCCGGTGAGGACGGCCACGCGGTCGCCCGCCTCCGCCACGGTCAGCAGGGCGTTCGCGACCTTCCGGACGCGGTCCCGCAGTTGCGCGAAGGTGATCGCCTGGTCCTCG
Source organism: Actinomadura sp. NPDC047616 (assembly GCF_040642915.1). Taxonomy (NCBI): domain Bacteria; kingdom Bacillati; phylum Actinomycetota; class Actinomycetes; order Streptosporangiales; family Thermomonosporaceae; genus Actinomadura; species Actinomadura sp. NPDC047616. Next base: position 97,801 of record NZ_JBEYTB010000020.1, on the reverse strand, counting down.
AACCTGAGCGCGGTGCGGGCGGGGTGCTTGCGGGCCGCGTACTCGACGATGTCGCTGATCAGCATGGCTGCTCCGGCACGCGCTCCTCCTCGGAGTTGACTTGACAGTCATGTCAGTTCTGGCCGATGCTCGGGATCCTGATCCTGGGAACATCGGGTTGTCAACCCCCGCGCGGGGGCCGATGGGGAGGGGCACGGGACATGCGCAGCAAAGCCGGACCGATCGAGGAGGCGGCCGGGCAGGCACCGCTGACCGAGCGGGGCGCCCGGACGCGGGAGCGCATCCTCTGCGCCGCCCGCGAGGTGTTCGAGGAGCGCGGGTTCCTCGACACGCGGGTCGCCCACATCGCCCGCCGCGCCAACGTCGCCTACGGCTCGTTCTACACGTACTTTCCGTCCAAGGAGGCGGTGTTCCTGGAGGTCGCCGACCGGCTCTTCCAGGACATGACGCAGCATGACCTCGTCCCGTCCACGGGCCCGTCGCCGGCCGCCCGCGTCCGCCGCGCCAACCGCTCCTACTACGAGGCGTACCGGCGCAACGCGAGGATGATGGCGATCATCGAGCAGGTCGCGACGTTCAACGTCGAGTTCCAGGAGATGCGGCGCAGACATCGCGCCGGGGCGATCGGACGGTCGGCGAAGGCCATCGAGCGGTGGCAGCGCGCCGGGCTCGTCGACGCGGACCTCGACGCCGAGATGGCCGCCCGCGCCCTGGCCGCCATGGTGGATCACTCCCTGTACCTCTGGTTCGTCCAGGGCGAGGACACCCCCGACACCGAGCGCCTCCTGGACACCCTGGACGCCCTCACCATCCGCGCCCTCGGCCTCCCGACCTGAAGGCCCGCAGCCCCGAAGGAGCCCCCCTTGGAACTCGCCGACCGTTTCATCACCGCGATCACCGCGGGGGACGTGGACTCGCTCCGCTCCCTCTACGCGCCGGACGCGAAGATCTGGCACAACGGCCCCGGCGAGGGCGGCGGCGCCGAGCAGGACGTCGAGGACAACCTGCGCACACTCCGCTGGCTGTCGCGGAACCTGGCGGACTTCCGCTACGAGGAGATCAGGCGCGACCCCCTGCCGGACGGCTACGTCCAGCGGCATGTCCTGCGCGGTTCCCTCCCGGACGGCACCGCGATCGAGATGGCCGCGTGCCTGTTCGTCACCGTGGACGGCGCCGGCCGCATCGCCCGCATCGAGGAGTACGCGGACACGCGCGGCAGCGACCCGCTGCGCGCGCTCGCCGCCGCACAGCGGGCGGCCCGGGCATGAGCGGCGCGGGCAGGGGCGGCCCGGACACGAACGGCTTGGGCGAGGCGCTCGCCGGGTTGCTGTCCGCCGAGGTGACGGGCCTGCGCCGCCTGTCGGGCGGGGCGAGCCGCGAGACGTGGGCGTTCGAGGCCGACGGCCGCGCCCTCATCCTTCGCCGCGATCCCCCGTCCGCTCCGGACCCGTCCGCCCTGAATGCGGGCGACATGGCGCGGGAGGCCGCCCTCCTCGCCGCCGCCGCGGAGGCCGGCGTGCCGGTCCCCCGTCTCGCCGGGCACGGCGACGCGCTGCTCGGCACCCCGTATCTGATCATGGAGCGGCTGGACGGCGAGACCATCCCGCGCCGGCTGCTGCGCGACGACCGCTTCGCCGAGGTCAGGCCGCGCCTCGCCCGGGAGCTCGGCGGCATCCTCGCCCGGGTCCACACGATCCCGCCGGATCGGATCCCCGGCCTGCCGTCCGGCGACCCGCTCGCCGAACTCACCGCGCACTACCGGGCGTTCGAGGAACCGCGGCCCGCCGTCGAGCTGGCCCTCCGCTGGCTGGACGAGCACCGTCCGCCGTCGTCCGGGCGCCGCTCCCTGGTGCACGGCGACTTCCGCAACGGCAACCTGATGATCGACGAGTCGGGTGTGCGCGGCGTCCTGGACTGGGAACTCGCCCACGCCGGCGACCCCGCCGAGGACCTCGGCTGGCTGTGCGTGAAGGCGTGGCGGTTCGGCTCGCCGCTGCCGGCCGGCGGCTTCGGCACCCGCGAGGACCTGCTGGACGGTTACGCGGCGGCGGGCGGCGTCCCGCCCACACCGCGGGAGCTGCACTGGTGGGAGGTGTACGGCACGCTCCGCTGGACGATCCTGTGCCGGCACCAGGCCGAGCGCTTCCTGAGCGGCTCCGATCCGTCGATCGAGTACGCGGTCCTCGGCCGGAAGGTCTGCGAGCAGGAGCACGACCTCCTGCTGGCCCTCGGGCTGACCGAGCCCGAGGAGGTCGCCGACCCGCTGGACGCGTCCGGCACGGCGCCGGAGGGGTCCGCGCCGCACGACCGGCCGTCCGCGCACGCGCTGATCGACGCCGTGACCGGGTTCCTGCTCTCGGCCGAGCAGCCGGACGACCGGCTGCGCTTCCACGCGCGCGTCGCGGCGGGCGCGCTCCGCATCGCCCGCCGCGAACTGCTCCTCGCGGACGGGCACCGGGTCGCGCACCGCGACCGCCTCCGCGCCCTGGGCTGCGCCGACGACGCCGCCCTGGCCGCGGCCGTCCGCGACGGCACGCTGGACGGGCGCATGGACGAGGTGGTCGCGTCCGTCCGCGCGTCCGTCCGGGACAAGCTGACCGTCGCCAACCCCGCCTACCTGAACACCCGCTAGCCCGGGAACGGGCCCGCGCGGCCGAGCAGGGCGGGCGGCTGCTCGCCGAGCAGTTCGCCGAGCCAGGCGCCCGTCTCCGCCACCGCCTCCATGTCGATGCCCGTCTCGACGCCACTGCGGTGGAGGGCGTAGAGGAGGTCTTCGGTCGCGATGTTGCCGGTGGCGGACGGGGCGAACGGGCAGCCGCCGAAGCCGCCGGTGCTGGCGTCCAGCGTCGCGGCGCCCTCGTCGAGCGCGGTCAGCGCGTTCGCGTAGCCGGTGTTGCGGGTGTTGTGGAAGTGGAATCGCAGCGGCGTGCCGGGGGCCGCCTCCCGCGTCCGGCGGGTCAGGTCGCGGACCTGCGCGGGGACGCCGACCCCGATCGTGTCGGCGAGCGCGATCTCGAAGGCCCCGGCGGCGTGCGCGCGGCGCGCGATCTCCGCGACGCGGTCCGGGGGCGTCTCGCCCTCGAAGGGGCAGCCGAACGCGGTCGCGATCGTCACCCCGGCCGGGACGCCCGCGTCGGCGGCGGCCGCGGCGATCTCGTCCCACGCGTCCAGCATCTGCGCGGTCGTGCACCCCTGGTTGCGGACGGAGAACGTGTCCGACGCGACGACGACCACGTTGACCTCGTCCACCCCGGCGGCGAGGGCCCGGTCGAGGCCCCGCCGGTTGAGGACCAGCCCGCTGTAGGCGACGCCGTCGCGGCGCGGGACGCCTGCCATGACCTCCTCCGCGCCGGCCATCTGCGGGACGCGCCTCGGGTTCACGAAGGAGACGGCCTCGATCCGGCGGGCCCCGGCTTCCACGCAGCGGGTGATGAACGCGATCCTGTCCTCGGGCGAAAGGGTGCGCTGCTCGTTCTGGAGGCCGTCACGCGGGCCAACTTCCAGGACTGTTGTATGCAATCCTTTCCCCTTACTGGAGTTTTAGCCGTCCCCGCGACTATATTGCATGCAATAACGCAAGGAGAGTTCATGCCCCGCGCCACCGACACCGCCTACGAGGCGGTCCGCCAGATGATCCTCTCGGGCGAGGCCGCGGCCGGCAGCCGACTCGGCGAGGCGGAGCTCGCCGAGTCGCTGGGCCTGTCGCGCACCCCCGTCCGGGAGGCGCTCCAGCGGCTCGGGTCGGACGGCCTTGTCGAGGTCCTCCCCCATCGCGGCGCCCGCGTCGTCCAGTGGACGAGCGCGGACCTGGAGGAGATCTTCGAGTTGCGCTCGCTGCTGGAGCCGTACGCGGCGGCGCGTGCCGCCCGCCAGCGGCCGGACGAGACCGTCCTCGCCGACCTGCGCGACCTCTGCGCGGAGATGGAACGGGCGGCGGCCGACGGCGACCTGACCAGGGTCGCGCGGCTCAACTCCCGCTTCCACGCCGCGGTGATCGAGGCGTCGGGGAACCGGCGGCTGCCGGCGATGCTGACCTCGGTCATGCACGCGCCGCTGATCATCGGCACGTTCCGCCGGTACGGCGCGGACGCGCTGGCACGGAGCATGAACCACCACCGGGAGCTGGTCGCCGCCATCGCCGCGGGCGATCCCGCGTGGGCCGAGTCGGTGATGCGGTCGCACATCCGCGCGGCGGCGGCCGAGCTCACCGCGGACTAGAACGAGGAGACATGAGCGACGACGCATCCCCCCGCCCCGGCGGCGCGTCCCCCGGCACCGGCGGCGCGGCTCCCGGCGCCCTCGGCGATCTGCAGGTCGTGGAGATGGGGCAGCTGCTGGCCGGGCCGTTCTGCGGACAGCTGCTCGGCGACTTCGGCGCCGAGGTCGTCAAGGTGGAGCCGCCGGGCGCCGGCGACCCGATGCGCGAATGGGGCCGGGAGAAGCCGCACGGACAGTCGCTCTGGTGGCCGATCCTCGCCCGCAACAAGAAGTCGGTCACGCTCAACCTGCGCACCCCCGAGGGGCAGGCGCTGGCGCGGCGCCTCATCGCGGGGGCCGACGTCCTGGTGGAGAACTTCCGTCCCGGCACCCTGGAGCGCTGGGGCCTCGCGCCCGAGGTCCTGCACGCCGACAACCCGCGGCTGATCATCACCCGGGTCACCGGCTACGGGCAGGACGGCCCCTACGCGCCCCGGGCCGGGTTCGGCTCGATCGGCGAGGCGATGGGCGGCATCCGGTACGTCACCGGCGACCCCGACCGGCCGCCGTCCCGCGCCGGGATCTCCCTCGGCGACGAGCTCGCCGGGACGTTCGCCGCGCTCGGCACCCTCGTCGCCCTGCACGCCCGGCACCGCACCGGACGCGGGCAGATCGTCGACTCGGCGCTGTACGAGGCGGTGCTGGCGATGATGGAGTCGCTGATCCCCGAATGGGAGATCGCCGGCTACCAGCGGGAGCGCACCGGCTCGGTGCTGCCGAACGTCGCGCCCAGCAACGTGTACCCGACCAAGGACGGTCCCGTCCTCATCGCCGCGAACCGCGACACGATCTGGCGTCGGCTCGCCGCCCTCATGGGACGTCCGGAACTCGCCGACGACGAGCGCTACGCCACGCACGGCGCCCGCGGCGCCAACGCCGGCGAACTGGACGACCTCATCGCCGCCTGGACGGCGGACCAGGAGTCGTCCGCGCTCCTGGAACTGCTCCACGAGAACGGCATCCCGGCGGGCCTCACCTACCGCGCCAGGGACATGCTCGCCGACCCGCACTACAAGGCCCGCGAGGCGATCATCCGGATGGCGCATCCGGATTTCGGCGACTTCCCGATGCAGGGCGTCTTCCCGAAGCTCTCCGACACGCCCGGCGAGGTCCGCACGGTCGGCCCGTCCCTCGGGCAGCACAACACCGAGGTCTACGGCGCACTCGGCCTGACCACCGAGGAGATCGCGGCTCTGGCCGCAACCGGAACGATCTGAGGAAAGGTGCACGGCCCGCCGCCGTCCCTTGCACGTCGTGAAGAACCGATGGCGGACCGCCCAGCCGAGCAACGCTCCAGCCCTCAATGCGCTCGGCCACCGGCGCCGCGACCACCGTCCAAACCGCCGCCAATGCCCGGCGGCCGGGCTCCCACCGCCAGACCGCCCGGAACTGCGACTGCTCGGGCGAGACAAGCGGTCCGTCACCGGCGCGAGGCCCCGAACGGGCACCGCGTGCTCAGCGGAATCGTGCGGAAGTAACGCACGGGACTGCCTGGCGCGATGCGCCCGAGCGGTAAAGACCACACCGCATCCACCGATGGGCGGCGGCCGGACGGAGTCGCCTGTCAGGGGATGAGGACGGTCTTGCCTGCCAGCCGTCCGGCGGCGGCCTCGTCGTGCACGGTGGCCAGGCCGGTCAGCGGCCGCCGTCTCCCGTGACTGCCTCGCGTGCCCTTCGAGGACGGCGCGGGCTTCCTCGGTGGTGCCGTCGAGCACCAAGGCAGAGAAGAACCGCACGCCACGTCAGTCCGGCTCGCGCGATGAGGGCATGCCGCCTGGTTTGGGGCGGCCAGGCGGTGTTCCGGTGGGCGATCCCCCACCAGAACAGGCCTTCGGGTACCGGTCGTCCGGAGTGCCGAGGGCGTGACCGCTTGTGGCCGGAGTTGATCCGTTCCGTCCGGGGTGTCGCCAGTGATCAACGGTCTGCCGGGTTGGGAGGCTGACCACAGCGTGTTGATCAAGGGAGAGGGCATCGTGGCGAGCACAGTCACCCGTGACGGTTTCACCTTGTGGTAGGAGGTGAAGGGCGACGGTCCTGCGGTCATCTTCCCGTCGAGAATGCGCAGTGAGCACTCGATGCTGGCCGGAGCACTGGCGGCGAGTGGGTATCGGGTTGTGCGCTACAAGCCCCGCCAGGTCGTCGGCGTGATGGAACCCGAGGACGAGGCGGGTGGCTCGTGGGAGCCGCGACGCTGGACCCGTTTCCCCACCGACGTCGAGATCGCCGACTTGCACGCCGTGGCGGACGCCGCGAGCGTGGGTGACTTCGTCCTGGCAGGCTACTCCGGCATGGCCGCGCTGGCGGGTTTCCTGGTGGGTGCCACCGAGCGGGCGGTCGGCCTCATGGTCGGCGGCTTTCCGCTGCTGTCCGGCGCCGACTACTGGCTCGGCTATGTCGAAGGTGCTCGCGCGGCGCTGCTGCAGGCCGGGCTGCGAGACAAGGCGGACGAGCACCACCTGGGCGTCCTGATGTACCGGGAGTGGGCGGCCCGCGACGACGCCGAGATGCTGGCGGCCTGAAGGGACCGAAGATCCTCTGGTACGGCTCGATGGACGGCGAACCCTCATGCCGGATGTATGACTACGTGGGGGGAAGCGCGATCGCATGCCGCGTCCGCGACCATTCCGAACAACTGCGACAGGCCGGGTTCGAGGTCATCGAGTTCGAAGGGCTGGACCACATCGCCGGCCTGGCCGAAGCTCCCCTGGTCGCCCCGAGGCTGTCCGCCGCGCTGGCCGCGGCCGGATGGTAGACCCTCGGCAGGTTGCGCAGAGGAAGGCGATCCATGACTGGCGGTCAGCGGCAGCGACGGGACGGTTCAAGGGCCACCCGTCTGGTGACGCCGGCGATGGGCGCCCTCGCAGTCGGAGCGGTATTCGGCGCGGTGACCTCCCTGGTCAATGCCCTCTCCGGCCACTTCGCCGACCTGGAAAGCCGGGAGGCCACCACCAGCGGAGTGTCGCCGCTGGAGGTCATCAGCGTGCTGCTGGACTCGGATTGGGCCTGGGCGGGGCTGGCGGTCGCCACGGGATGGCTGGTCACCCGCACCGAACAGAACCCTCGTGCAGCGCTCGCCACGGGTGCGGCCGCCGGTGCTCTGGCGTTGATCGCGGCCACGACCGCCTACAGCGTCGTGGACACCATCCGCGGCGCCGGGGCCGCCCACTGGTGCCAGTCCGAACCATTCTTCTGGTGGGTCGCCGGCGTCGTGTTCGGACCTCCCTTGGGAGCCATAGGCGCCTGCATCAAGCGGCCCACCCTGACCGGCCTGCTGGCGCGACTGACCGTGCCAGTCGGCGCCGCCGCGCAGATGTTGGTGCTCCCACCTGGCCGCAACAACACGATCACCACCATCGGGCAGGCGGTCGTGTGGACGGCTGCCGCCGCGAGCATCGTCTTCGCCGTCAGCCACTTCTTCAACGTGAAACGGCGTCTCACCTCGTAGACCGGCACGTGCGTCAGCCGGGAGCGGCGTCCCCACGTGCCGCCAACGGACGCAGCCAGGCTGCCGGGCTCCTTCTCGCCGGGGTAGGAGCCCCGCGCTCACGGCACCCTCTTTCGACCCGTCTTCGGCAGAAACGCCAGCCGCACATCCCCAACAGGGCAAGTTCGTGTGAATGGCCGCTGTCAGCCACCGGACAGGGTGTCGTTCACAACGCCACCTTCGCCATCTTCGCCCGGACGGCGGCGTCGAGATCGATACCCATGCGCGCGGCCAGGATCGCCGCGCAGATCATCACATCGGCGACCTCCCCGGCCGCCGACTCGAGAGTGAAGGCGCCGAGCTTGTCGGCCCGCTGGTAGCGCACGAACCCGAGCACCTCCCTCTGCAGTTCTCCCGCCTCCTCACCGAGCTTGGCGCTCTGCGCCAGCAGGAAGAACTCCCGGTCCCTGGCGTCGTCGGCGGCCAGGCCGAACACAGCCGCCAGACGATCGGCCTGCCAGGCAGCCCACCGGCCGAGTTCCTCCAACGTCATGCCGCCCGCCCCGTCCCCGAACGTGGGCGCGCTGCCGCCGGACGTGGGCGCCTCGCCGTCGCCGCGCGCGCCACTCGCGGAAGTCAGGACGGCTCCTGCGGTGCGAAGCGACGCCTGGTGACGCCGCTGTCCAACTCGATGACGCTGCGGGCCCACGGGCTCATGCGCAGCCGGGGCACGACCGCCGCGGCGAACCAGTGGAACATGATTCCCTCCGTGACCGGCAGAGCCGCCGCGTCCCCGTCCCACCGCCCGCGGAAGACATTGATGTGGCCCTTCGTCGTGCCGTCCGGCCCCAGACTGCGCGCCACGGTGAACCGCTGCAGGCCGGGAATGGACAGCCCGGCCTCCTCCATCAACTCACGGCGGATCGTCTCCTCGGGAGACTCCCCCGCCTTGCGGTTGCCGCCGATCAGGGACCAGGTGCCCGGATCGCAGATGCCCGGCACGTCATCCCGCAGGTGCAGCAGGTATTCGCCGCGGGCGTTCACCAGCAGCGCCGCTGTGCCCTTGACCCGCTCATCGCCGGGCGTCTCGTCCTGGCCGTCGTTCCTGCTCATCCGTCCTGCCGCCCGTCGTGCTCGTCGCCTTGCAGGTACTGCCGCGCAGCGCCCGGGCCGGCCTGCCACCGGTGCCGCTCGGCTGTCTCCAGCGGCGCCGTGCCGGAAGTGCACGCCCGCGTCGCCACCTTCCACACCCCTCCTGGCGAGACCGGCAGGGCGGCGCCGTGCGTCTCACGGGTATCGGCCGGCGGATCGTCCGCCATTGCCTTCCGAGCGCGCATCAGCAGGCCCTCCCAGCCGAGCCGGTCGTCGCCCCGTCGTAGGTACAGCGCCGACTGGCCGAGCATCTGCTGTCCCGCCCAGTCGGCGTACAGCGCTACCTCAGCCTCAATGACAGGATGGCGCGAAGCCAGGGCCAGTTCACCACGCATCGGCCGCGATGACATCGGCGAACGCATCGCCGAGCCGCCACAGATGGACACGGACGGGCAACTCCACCCCACCGACACCGCGCCCCATTCGGCTGGGTCCAATGGCGGGCGGAGCGCACGGTCGCTCATGGCCCCAAGCGTAGGGGCGGGCACTGCGGAGCGGACCCGGCGCCGAAATTTATACCGGCTCAGCTAGTCACGTATGTCCAGTAGGTGGACGGGGCGGCTCCGACGATGAGACCGCCCCGGGCAGCGGCGCCCCAGGGACGCCTGGCACCCTCCCCACGTCCGACGGCGAGAGGATCGCCCTAGCGTCCTGACCAGCGGACATACCCCCATGAACGATGCGGGGCCCGACATCAGCGCACGCCGTCCCCACGGGCTGGGAGGGATGCCGTGGCCTGCACGGCTGGGCACGTGGCGGCGCGACCGCGCCCACTCCTTCGCCGATGCCGGGAGCGTGTGCTGGATCTGCCGTCACGTCGACGCCCGCTGCGCCAACCATGAGATCCCCATCGCGCAGTGGTGCGCGATAGGAGTGACCTGAAGGCCCCGGACGCCCTCGCCCCTCACCGACGACTTTGAGCGGCGGTCCTACCCCGCGCCCAAGGATTCACGAACGTCCCCTCCGACCGGCGACGCTGGTGGCCGACCCGGGCTGTCAACCCCGCAGCGCATTCAAGTCGGCGCCACCGCTGATTTGAGCGACCGCCCCTACCCCACGCCAAGAGCTCACGCGCGTCACCTCAAACCAGCGACGCTGATGGCAGGCCCCGGCTGTCAACCCGACAGCGCGCTCAAGTCGACGCCATCGCTGATTTGAACGGCGGTCCCTACTGCGCACACAGGGACGTGGGGGTCACCTCGGAACAGTGACACCCGGTGGCCGAGCCGGGCTGTGAAGTCGGCGGCGCATTCCGGGTCGGCGTTCAGGCGCGGGGGCCTCTGTACGAGTCGATAGCGGTGCCGTTATGGTTTCTCATATGAACAGTAGCTCAGATGTTCAGATATGGTTCTGGACGGATGCCCGAGCCGGGCGGCCTTTCCCGAACAGGTGACGCTGGGTTGCGACGCGATGTCGGACGTCCATGCCGTCCAGGACCTGGCGGCGGTGATTCATCTGCTGGGCAACCCCGGGCGGCTGCGTCTGCTGACCGCTCTGCTGGAAGGCGGCGAAATGTGCGAGTCGGGTCTGGCCGCCGTGACCGGGCAGGGCGAGTCGGGGTGTGGAGGCCCCGCGCCTGCTGCGCGCACCAGGTGGTGAGCGTCCGTCGGTCCGGCAGCATGGCCTACTCCCCCGACGCCCACGTCCGCATGCTGCCGACCCTCGCACTAACCCACGTCTGAAGCGGCCCCGACAGCGATACCGCACACGGCACCAACCGGCCCCCCAAAACGACACACGAACACCAAGGAGGACACAGGTGGGACACGGACACGGGCATGCTCATGCCGCCGGACACGCGGGCGGAGAGCATCGATGGCGGCTGGCTGTCGCGTTCGCGCTCATCGCCGGGTTCTTCGGAGTGGAGCTCGCGTATGGGCTGCTGTCGGGGTCGCTGGCGCTGCTGTCGGACGCCGGGCACATGGCGGCCGACGTCGTCACGCTGGGCGCAGCGCTCGTGGCCACCCGGATCGCCACCCGCCCCGACACCACCGGGCAACGCACCTACGGCTCGTACCGGGCCGAGGTGTTCGCCTCGGGGTTCGCCGTGCTGGTCATGGTGGGTGTTGCCGTCTACATCGTCGCCGAGGCGCTGACACGGATCGGCGAGCATGCCGAGGTCTCCTCCACGCCGATGCTGGTGGTGGGGGCGCTGGGCCTGGCGGTCAACGTCGCGGCGATGGTGCTGCTGCGCGCGGGGGCGTCCGAGAGCCTCAACGTGAAGGGCGCCTATCTGGAGGTTGTGGCCGACACCGCGGGGTCGGTCGGGGTGATCGTCGCCGGTGTGCTGGTGGCGGCCACCGGCCAGGTCCTGTTCGACACCGTGGTCGCCATCGCCATCGGTGTGTTCGTGGTGGTGCGGGCCGTGGCGCTGGGCCGTCAGGTGGTGGCGGTGCTGGGGCAGCACGCTCCCGAGGGCGTGAACGTGGGCCGGGTGGCCGCCGACCTGGGGGCGGTCGACGGTGTCCAGGACGTCCACGACCTGCATCTGTGGACGCTCACGTCGGGCATGCACGTGGCCACCGCCCACCTGGTCACCTCCGACCAGACCGCCACCCACGGGGTGCTCGACCGCGCCCTGCAGGTGCTACGCGAACGGCATGGTGTCGCACACGCCACCCTGCAGGTCGAACCCGCCGACCACACCGGCTGCGACGCCGTCTCCTGGTAAGGACCACAGGGCCCTGGTGTTCGGGAGCGAGCCTGCGGATGCTGCTGTTCACCGCCGCCAACCTGGCCGCCCCACTGGTCACCACCCGGCCCGCGACGTCACCAAACCCGTTTCGATGCCGCCAAGGCCGCCGCCAAGAACCGCGTCAACGATCCGGAACTGGTGGCGTCCAGGCTGCTGGAACCCACCTGACAGCCGTCGAGGAGGTGGGCCAGGCCGTTGGAGGCACGCGGATTGAGGCGATGCGTCAGGTCAGAGGTTGCGAACGCGGTGGACATGCGCGGTGGGTCGGGGCCTGGAAGGCGCGGACGGCACGCTGCCCCGCCGGGCCCGCGACGCGGCTCAGCCCGGGGCCTTGCGGCTGAGGTGTTCCCAGGCGCGGTACTCCTCGGTCCTGGCCTGGTTCATCTGCTGGACCAGGTCGAAGGACTGCGCGCCGACGATCAGACGCAGGGGCGGCTGCGGCAGGTCCACCAGTTCCATGACGACCGGCGCGGCGGTGCTCGGGTCCGGTCCCGCCTCGTCGCCCCACAACTCGGCCAGCTTCTCCCTGACCGGGTCGTAGGCCGGGTTGGGCGTGGTGGCCGTGGTGCCGATGGTGAACAGGCCGGTGTCGTAGCCGCCCGGCTGGACGATGGTGACCTTGACGCCGAAGGGCTCGACCTCCATGGCCAGCGCCTGACCGAGGGAGTCCAGCGCCGACTTGCCCGCCGCGTACAGGCCGGCCGAGGCCACGCCGCCGCCCGTGCCCATGGTCGTGACCAGGAGGATATGGCCCGAACCCTGGGCCCGCAGGTGGGGGAGCACGGCCTGGGTGACCCAGATCTGACCGAGGACGTTGACGTCGAAGTGGGCCCTGATCTGGGCCTCGGTGGCCTCTTCGATCATGCCGTACAACATCGTCCCGGCGTTGTTGACCACGATGTCGAGCCGGCCGAACGCCGCCGCCGCCCGTTCCACGCCCTCGTGCACCGCGGCGCGGTCGGAGACGTCCAACGGCAGGCACACCAGGCTGTCGGGATGGTCCGCCTGCAGCGCCGACAGCGGTTCGACGTCGCGGGCCGCGGCCACCACGCGATCTCCCCTGGTCAGCGCCGCCTCGGCGAACGCCCGGCCCAGCCCCCGCGACGCACCCGTGATGAACCAGACGCGCATGCCGATCAACTCCTCACCGTATACGAGACGAGACGGTTCGTTCCGTCTTGCCGAAACCTTAGCGGCACCTGCCCTCCGTCTGTCAAGACGGTCCGTCTCGTCTCGCATGGGGTAGGATCGTCCGCGTGCACAAGAAGCCCGATCCCGCGCGCCGCAGCGAACGGTCACGGCAGGCCATCCTCCAAGCCGCCAGGGAACTCGTCACCGAGGTGGGGTACGCCAAGCTCTCCATCGAGGCCATCGCGGCGCGAGCGGGGGTGGGCAAGCAGACGATCTACCGGTGGTGGCGGTCCAAGGGGGCCGTGGTCTTCGACTCGTTCCTGGCGTTGAGCGAGGACACGCAGGGGATGGCGCTGCCCGACACCGGAGACATCGAGGCCGACCTGAAGACCGTGATGCGGGCGACCGTCGCCGAATTCGCCGACCCGGCGTTCGAGGCGCCGATCCGGGCGCTCAACATGGAGATCGTGGCCGATCCGGAACTGGCGGCCCAGTATCGGGACAAGCTGGCGGGGCCGGTGGACGAGGCCAAGAAGGAGCGGCTGCGCAGCGCGCAGCGTGCCGGGCAGATCGCCGAGGACGCCGACCTCGACCTGGCGCTGGAGCTGCTGTACGCACCGGTCTACCAGCGTTGGCTGCTGCGGACCGGGCCGCTCACGCCCGAGTACGCGGACGCGCTGGTCGATGCCGTGCTGCGGGCGCTGCGCCCCTGAACCCTCCGGGCTCGCTCTGCCGCTCTGAGACGCCGGCTCGCGGAGACGTCGTCATTCTCAGGGTGTCCCGAACCAGCCGCAGAGCGCCTCTCGCAGCACGGGCACTACAGATTGCCGATCACCCACCAGCCGCTGAGGCACTCCTGCATCGGCCGCATCCTCCATGCGGTCTTCGCCGGGATGAGCCCCGGTCGCAGCAGGAGCACACCTCGTGATCACCCGCGGCCCGGACGGCCACGTCGGCGGATCGGGGCGCGCTGGTCGCGTTCGACGTGGAACGCCGTGGGCTAACGTCCGGTTTTGGCGCGCTCGTAGTGGCGGGCGGCTTTGGCGCGGTTGCCGCAGACGGCCATGGAGCACCAGCGCCGGGTTCCGCTTTTGGTCGTGTCGTAGAAGTACAGCACGCAGTTGGGGTGCGCGCAGGGTTTGACGCGGCCGGGGCTGTCGGCCATGAGTCGCAGGTAGTCGGTGGCGGCCAGCCAGGACGGCAGCCAGGCGGGGTCGTCGGTCCGCGGGTGGCTCTCCGGGCCGCCGGGGCCGAGCCGGTAGTGCAGCGCACCGCGTTCCAGGACCCGGTTGAGCGCGTCCATCGCTTGCGGGGACGGGCCCCGGTCCAGCAACTCCAAGAGGATGCCGCGGGTCTGCAGGGCGGCGTCGAGCGTCGCCTGGTCGGCCACCGCGCGGTCGTCCAGCCCGGCCGAACGCAGCCAGACGGCCAGACCGTCGGTGGAGTCGAGCAGGTCGCGCCGGACGCCGTCGTCGTTCCACCGCGTGTTGAGCAGGTCCAGGCACAGCGGTTCGCCGACCAGCGGACGAGGGTCCGCGGCGCCCCGCTGCTGGGATCGATGTTCCTGCGCCACACGGCGATTCTACCCACCTAACGCGACTTAGCCGGTTGACGATCGAATGCCTAACCATCTATCGTCCGATAGACAGTTAGGTCGATCGCCGGGCGAGACAGCCCGGGTTTGCGAGGTGTGTCATGGAAACGATCGCGATCAAGGCCCTGCAGACGGGACACGTGGGGCTGAACGTGACCGATCTGGATCGGTCGCTGCCCTTCTACCTGCGCGTCTTCGGGTTCCAGGTGCAGGCAGAAGGCAAGGAGGCCGGCCGCCGCTGGGCCTTTCTCGGACGGGACGGGCGGCTGGTGCTGACCCTGTGGCAGCAGAGCGACACCGCCTTCGCGACCCGCTCGGCCGGCCTGCACCACCTGTCGTTCCAGGTCGAGTCGATCGACGAGGTGAAGGCCGCCGAGCGGGTGCTGCGCGAACTGGGCGCCGAGTTCGCCCACGACGGCGTCGTCCCGCACGGCGAGGGCGTCTCGTCCGGCGGGATCTTCTTCACCGACCCCGACGGGACCCGCCTGGAGATCTACGCGCCCACCGGCGCCGACACCGCTCCCGCCCCCAGTGGAGCAGCTCCGACCTGCGGTTTCTTCTAACCTTCACCGGCCCATCGAAAGGAGGCCGCTGTGGCGGCCGACGTCTACCACGAAGGCGAACGAGCCGCCCAGCGGCGCGCCGGCCTGCTGGACCAGGGCGCGTTCTCCGCCCGTGCCGTCCGCGCGGAGATCCCCGAGGTGGCGCGCAAGTTCCTGCTCCAGCAGCCGATGCTGGTGCTCGGCGCCGCCGACGCCCAGGGACGGATGTGGGCCACGCTGCTCACCGGACGGCCCGGCTTCCTGCACGCCGAGGACGCCCGCACCCTCACCATCGACGCCCGCCCGGCCGCGGGCGACCCGCTGCACGACCGGCTCACCGAACCTGCGCCGGTCGGGATGCTGGCGATCGAACCGGCCCGGCACCGGCGGATGCGGATGAACGGCCACGCCGTCCCGACCGCGCACGGCCTGCACGTCACGCTCGACCAGGTGTACTCGAACTGCCCCAAGTACATCCAGAAACGCGAATCGCGGTGGGAAGCGGCTGTTCCGGCCCCGCCGCGGCGGTCCCGCGCATTGACCGGCGACCAGCAGCGGTGGATCAGCGGCGCCGACACCTTCTTCATCGCCACCTCCGACCGCGAGGGCAACGCCGACGCCTCCCACCGCGGCGGGAACCCGGGCTTTGTGGAAGTGGTGTCACGGACCGTGCTGCGCTGGCCCGACTACACCGGCAACGCCATGTTCAACACCCTGGGCAACCTGGAGGTCCAGCCCCGGGCCGGGCTGCTGTTTGCGGACTGGCGCACCGGCGCCGTCCTGCACCTCACCGGCACCGCGCGCACCGACTGGGATCCCGCGCATGCCGCCGCGGTGCCCGGCGCCGAACGGCTGGTCGAGTTCACCGCAACCGACGTCATCGAGATCGCCGGGGCCGCGCCACTGCGTTGGAGCGAACCCATCCCGTCCCGTTTCAACCCGCCTGTACGTCCGCCCGAGGAAGCCCTGTGATCCCCATCGCCCGCAACGACGTCGCCCAGGCGCTCACCGGCAAGGCTCCGGCACGCCCCACCGCCTCCGCCATCGCGACCGCCACCGCAGCCGGCGCCGTCGCACTCACCCTGCTGGTCGCGATCGGTCACGTCTTGCACCGGCCGGTGCTCGTGCCGCCGCTGGCCGCAAGCGCCGCCCTGGTGTTCGCCGCTCCCACCCTGCCGCTGGCGCAACCTCGCAACGTCATCGGGGGCCAGTTCGTCTCCGCCTGCGTCGGTTTCTGCGCCCTGGCCCTCGCCGGCGACGCCCCTTGGACGGCAGCCCTCGCCGGCGCCCTCGCCATCGGCTCCATGGCCTTGGCCCGCACCCCGCATTCCCCCGCCGCCGCGACCGCCGTCCTCGTCGTGCTGACCGACCCCGAGCCCGTCACCTTCCTGGGCCTGCTGCTCCTGGCCACGATCGTCATCGTGGCCGTCGGCGTCATCGCCGCCCGCCGCACCTACCCGGCCTACTGATGGTGACCCGCCGATCGCCGCCAACGGCCCGGACACCGTCTCTGTCTGCCCTCGCCGAACACCTCGGTCTGATCCGGTGTCGTTCAGGATGTGATGGCGGATGTCGTCGATCCGCTCGGCATCCATCCCGACCATGCGCGCCGTCTCATCGGCGACGCCTCTAGCCAGGAGAAAGAAGCTCCATGGGTTGGCTCCCTCCCGAGCAGTACGTCCAGACGCTGCCGAATGCCACGATGTACGCCGCCCTCTACTTCACCGACGTCCACGGCAACCCCTTCGCCTTGCGCTCTGCCCAGAAGGTGGAGGCGTGGCAGTTCCCGGGCGGCAACGTCGAACACGGCGACATCACGCCGTTCGCCACGGCGGTCCGCGAGTGCCGGGAAGAGACCGGCATCAACTTCGTGGAACCGCCGCGCCTCCTGCTCACGCACTTCCTGGCGCCCGAGCCCGGATGGCCTTGCGCGAAGATCGGCTTCGTCTTCGACGGCGGGGTCCTGACCCCGGACGATCTCGACCGGATCGTCCTCGACCCGGCCGAGCATTCCGAATGGCTCATCCAGCCTCTCGACGAATGGAAGAGGGTCATGAGCCCCCGTCTCTTCGCACGTACCGCAGTGCTGTTCGAAGCGCGCCGGACCAACTCCGCGACGTTCTTGTGCGAGCCAGGCCATGTGACTTCCTGAACTGTCAGGTGTCAGTGAACGTCTTCGTGCTGCTTCCACACGCCGAGGTCACGCAAGCTCTCGGCCGTCTGCACAATCGTCGTTTCGGCGAGGCGGGGGCGCCATCGGAGTTCCTTGCGGGCCCGGTCGTTGTGAATGACCGGCCGCGGCGGGTCGTCCCCCGGCGCCTCCGTCGTGGGCACGCGCGAGGCGCCGAGCCGTCGGCGCAGGATGCCGGCGACCTCCAGGAAGCTCAGCGCCGGGCCGTCGGCGACGGCGAGGAAGCGCTTGCCGGCGGCCTCGGGCGCGGCCATGGCGCGCAGGTGCAGGTCCACCACGTCGCGCACGTCGACGACGCCGAAGCGCCGGCGGGGCGCGACGCTCATCGTCCCGTCGAGCATCGCCTTGATCAGTTGCGTCGAGGAGCGCAGGTCGGTGGTGAGGGTAGGCCCGAGGATGAACGTCGGGTTGACGACGACGAGTTCGGTGTCGCCGCCGTCGCGCCTCATCAGGTCCCACGCGGCGCGCTCGGCGATCGTCTTGGAGCGCGGGTAGGGCGCCAGTCCCGGGGTGTCGGGATCGGTCCAGTCGTCCTCGGTGAATTCGGCGCCCGGTTTGGGGGTGTACCCGACCGCGGCGAACGACGAGGTGAGCACGACGCGCCGGACGCCCGCGTCGCACGCGGCACGCAGCACCCGCAGCGTGCCCTCGCGGGCCGGGACGATCAGCTCGTCAGGGTCCTCGGGCTGGGAGACTGGAATGGGCGAGGCGACGTGATGGACCTCCGCGCACCCGGCCACGGCGGCGGGCCAGCCGTCGTCGGCCGCCAGGTCCGCGGCGACGACCTCCAGTCCGGCGTCGTCGGCGCGGCCGCGGCGCACCGCCGCGCGCAGGTCGGCCTCGCGGGCCGTCGAGCGCACCGTGGCGCGTACCGGGCGCCCGGCCCGCAGCAGCGCGGCGATCAGATGCGTCCCCACATACCCGGACCCGCCGGTGACCAGGACCCGGCTCATCGCAGCACCCCCAGGCCGCCGACCGCATCCACCAGACGCCGCACCGCCGCGGCCTCCGCGGCGGTGTCGCCGCGGTCACGGGCGTCCCACAACGCCGCCTTCTCCCGCAGGTAGCGCAGCCGGGCCTGGTGGGCGGCGATCTCGGCCTCGATGCGCTCGGCATGCCGCAGCAGAAGATCGCGCTGCTCGGCCGCCGCCGCCCGTCCGCGGGGACGGTTCGCCAGGTACGTGCGCATGTCCTCGATGCCGACGCCGACCGCGCGCAGACAGGCCAGCACCTCGATCACGTCGAGGTCCCGGGGGCGGTAACGGCGG
The DNA here is from genome assembly GCF_040642915.1 of Actinomadura sp. NPDC047616. Taxonomy (NCBI): domain Bacteria; kingdom Bacillati; phylum Actinomycetota; class Actinomycetes; order Streptosporangiales; family Thermomonosporaceae; genus Actinomadura; species Actinomadura sp. NPDC047616. The sequence goes on along the minus strand of NZ_JBEYTB010000020.1, from coordinate 79,547 downwards.
TGCCCGCTGTGCTCGTCGCGGTCGACCGGCCCGATCAGCCCGACATCTTCGTAATAGCGCAGCGTCGGCTCGCTCAGCCCGCTGTGCCGAGACACGTCCTGGATGGTGAAGGTCGTCATGCCAGGCAGCAGACCACACCTCAAGCGCTTGAAGTCAATCCCAGGCGGCAGAGGTAACGGCGGCCAGAACGGCTCACGGGTCGGCGGGTAGGATAACGTACTAGTTCGTTCATTAGTGGAGGCGTCCGGAACATGCGCAGATCCATCGCCACGGTGTCGCTGAGCGGCTCGCTGCCCGACAAGCTGACCGCGATCGGCGCTGCGGGCTTCGACGGCGTCGAGATCTTCGAGAACGACCTGGTGACCGGCCCGATGAGCCCGGAGGACGTGCGAAGCCGAGCCGCCGATCTGGGCCTTTCCATTGATCTGTACCAGCCGTTCCGCGACTTCGAAGCGGTGCCGCCCCCCGTGCTGGCACGCAACCTGCGGCGCGCCGAGCACAAGTTCGCGGTGATGGAACGGCTCGGAGCAACCTGCATGCTGGTCTGCTCCAGCGTCTCCCCCGATTCGGTGGACGACGACGCGCTGGCGGCCGAACAGCTGCACGTCCTGGCCGCGCGGGCCGCCCGGCACGGGATCCGGATCGCCTACGAGGCGCTGGCCTGGGGCCGCCATGTCAGCGACTACCTGCACGCATGGCGGATCGTCCGGGCCGCCGACCACCCGAATCTGGGCCTGTGCCTGGACAGCTTCCACATCCTGGCGCGCGACGTGGACCCGTACGCCATCGAGACGATTCCGGCCGAGAAGATCTTCTTCCTCCAACTGGCCGACGCCCCGGCACTGCCGATGGACGTCCTGTACTGGAGCCGGCACTACCGCTGTTTTCCCGGCCAGGGGGATCTGGACGTCGCCGGACTGGTCGGGCACGTCCTGCGCGCCGGCTACGACGGGCCGCTGTCGCTGGAGGTGTTCAACGACATCTTCCGGCAGGCCGCGGCCATGCGCACCGCGCAGGACGCCATGCGCTCGCTCGTCGCCCTGGAGGAGGCGGTCGACCATCGGCTCGACCGCGCATCTCGTCCGGCAGCGCTTTCCAGGGCGCCTTCTCCCGTGGTTCCGAGCGGGTTCGCGTTCGCCGAGCTGGCCACGCCGGACACCGAGGCTCTGGGCGACCTGCTGACCGCGCTCGGATTCGCGCGCACGGGCGTGCACGCGCACAAACCCGTCGAGCTGTGGGAACAGAACGAGGCCCGCATCCTGCTCAACACCGGCAGTCCCGAAAGCCAGGACGGCCCGGTTCTCGGTGCCATCGGGCTGGAATCACCGGACCCGGCCGCCGCCGTCAAACGCGCCGAGGCGCTGCTGGCCCCCGTGCTGCCGCGGTTGCGGGCCCCTGAGGACGTCCCGCTGGACGCGGTGGCCGCTCCGGACGGCACCGAGCTGTTCTTCTGCCGTACCGGCCATCCCGACCATCCGAGCTGGACCGCCGACTTCCGTCAGGCCCCCGGCGAGGCCGGAACCGGAGAGATCACTCATATCGATCATGTCGCGCTGACACAGCCCTGGCACCACTTCGACGAGGCGTCGCTGTTCTACCGCAGCGTCCTGGGCCTGCGCCCGCACGAGAGCCTCGAACTGCCCGACCCGTACGGTCTGATGCGCAGCCGGGCGGTCTCCACCGAGGATGGGCGGGTCCGGATCGCCCTGAACGTCGCCTACGTCGGTGCGCACGATGGCGCACCCGACGTGGCCTGGCAGCACCTGGCGCTGGCCAGCACCGACATCGTCACGACCCTCCGCAGGCTGCGGGACGCCGGAGCCGCACAGCTGGCCATCCCGGACAACTACTACGACGACCTGGAGGCACGGTACGACCTGGGCGCCGAACGGCACCGCCTGCTGCGCGAACTCGGCCTGCTGTACGACCGCGACGACCACGGCGAGTTCCTGCACTTCTACACCGCGACCACCGGACGGATCTTCCTGGAGGTCGTCCAGCGCCTGGGCGGGTACCGCGGATACGGCGCTCCCAACGCCCCTGTCCGGCTCGCCGCCCAGTATGCGGACCAGGGCGGCCGTCGGCGAGGCAGCCGATCACGATCGTCCTAGGATGGCTGTCGTCCGGCAGCCTCTCCAGGAGTCACATGTCGTCCCAGTCCCCTGCCCCCGCTTCGAACGGGCGCCGGCGCGACGCCGAACGCACTCGCGCCGAGATTCTGGAGGTCGCCCAGCGGGAGTTCGCGCGCAAGGGCTACGCCGGCGCGCGGGTGGACGAGATGGCCGCGCTCATGCGCACCACCAAGCGGATGATCTACTACTACTTCGGCAACAAGGAGAAGCTGTACATCGCCGTGCTGGAGAAGGCCTACACCGAGGTCAGGACGGCCGAGTCCGCGATCGACGTCCAGCACCTGGCGCCGGTCGAGGCGATCCGCACGCTGGCCGAACTGACCTTCGACCACCACGACGCCCACCAGGACTTCATCAAGCTGGTCAGCATCGAGAACATCCACCATGCCGAGCACCTGCGCAAGTCCGAGATACTGACCAATCTCGGCGGACCGGTGACCGGGCTCATCTCGCAGATCCTGGAGGCCGGACGGGCGAGCGGCGACTTCGTCACCGACGCCGACGCCATCGACGTGCACATGATGATCAGCGCGCTGTGCTTCTTCCGGATCTCCAACCAGCACACCTTCGGCGCCCTGTTCGGCCGCGACCTGACCGCCCCCGAGCACCGCGCCCGGCACCGCGAGATGACCGGCGAGGCCGTCGTCGCCTACCTCACTGGGAGCGGTCGCCGGCAGTCGGCGGGGCGAGGCGAGACCGGCTGAGCGCGTTGAGCACGCGGCCGGCGGACGATGCGGCACTGCGCAGGGCCGCATGCATGGAGGGGTTCACGCCGGCCGCCTCTTCCGCCTGGGTCGTACATGCCCAGGGATGCCTTGTGGGACGAGGCGACACGCTGGGCGACCATCACGGCGGCGACGGGAGCAATAGCGTCCGCTTTCTCGACGAGATCCTGCCGCCAAGGGCAGTAAGCCGATCCCACGGCGCCACCACCATGTGCGCCGAGCTGGGTTTCCCCGCTCCCCTGGCCCGCGGCCTGTTCATCCTCAGCCGGAGCATCGGAACCCTCGTCCACGCCTGGGAGGAGACCCAGCGGGGCCGTCGCGACAAGGGGCCGATCCCCCGCTCCGTCCTGCCCGGCAGCCTGACCTGACGTACGTCGGTCCCTCGCGCAGCCGGGGCGGCGCCCCTTGCCCACGGCGCCGCTGATCCGGGCGCCCGGTCGGCATCATCCGAGGTGAAGGTTGCTCTGATCTCTTGACATGTGATGCGGGACACCAGAACATACGTGACGGCCCGGTAATTAACTATCTAGTTCGTACTTACGGGCTCTCACCCCGAGGAGCATCACGTGCGCGACCACCCCACCGCCGTCACGACGGGGCCGCCCGGGCAGGGCCAGCCCCGCAAGGCCGCACTGGCCGCCTGGATCGGCAGCGCGCTGGAGTACTACGACTTCTTCATCTACGGCACCGCCGCGGCGCTGGTGTTCGGCAAGATCTTCTTTCCCGACTCCGACCCGGCCGCCGGCACGCTGCTCGCGCTGGCCACGTTCGGCGTCGGTTACCTCGCGCGGCCGGTCGGCGCGTTCGTCCTGGGGCACGTCGGTGACCGGTTCGGTCGCAAGAAGGTGCTGGTCTTCACCGTCATGCTGATGGGTGCCGCCACGTTTCTCGTCGGCTGCCTCCCCACCTACGGCCAGGTCGGCCTGCCGGCACCGGTCCTGCTGGTGCTGCTGCGGCTGGCGCAGGGCTTCTCGGCGGGCGGCGAGCAGGCCGGCGCGAACTCCATGACGCTGGAGCACGCTCCCGCCGACCGTCGCGCCTACTACACCAGCTTCACCCTGAACGGCACCCAGGCCGGCCAGATCCTGGCCACCGCGATCTTCCTGCCGGTCGCGGCGCTCCCCGAGGACCAGTTGCTGAGCTGGGGCTGGCGGGTCCCGTTCTGGCTCAGCGCGGTCGTCATGGTGGCCGCCTACGTCATCCGCCAGAAGCTCGCCGAGACCCCGGTGTTCGAGCAGGAGGCCGCCCAGGGCACCGTCGCCGGGCTGCCGCTGGCCGTCCTGTTCCGCGACCACTGGGCCGACGTGCTGCGCGTGATGGTCGCCGCCGTCATCGCCTCGGTCAGCACGATCTTCACCGTCTACGCGCTCTCCTACGCGGTCAACACGATGGAGTTGGAGAAGACGCCCATGCTGTGGGTCGGTGTGCTCGCCAACGCGGCGGCACTGGTCGCGCTGCCGCTCTTCGGCGGTCTCGCCGACCGGATCGGGCGCAAACCGGTGTTCATCGGCGGCTCGCTGGGCTGCGCGGTGCTGATGTTCGCCTACCTGTGGGCCATCTCCGAGGGCGACTACCCCCTGATCTTTCTGGTCGGCATCCTGATGTTCGGTGTCGTGCACAGCGCCACCGGCGGCGTCTGGCCCGCCTTCTACGGGGAGATGTTCAGTGCCCGCGTCCGGCTGTCGGGCACCGCCATCGGCACTCAGATCGGCTTCGCGATCGCCGGTTTCGCCCCCAGCATCGCCGGCGCCATCGCCGGTGACGGCCCGGACGCCTGGCTGGGAGTCTCGATCATCACCGCCGTTCTGTGCCTGGTCAACGTCGCCGCCGTCGCGACTGGCCGAGAGACCTACAAGGTCCCCACCGAGCAGCTCGGCACCCGCCCGACGGCCGCCTCCCCCGCCCCCGCAGCGGCGGAGCCGGCATGAGCGGTGACACCTTCCGGGTGTACGCCCTGTGCTACGCACGCCGCGACGGACGGCGCGGCCAGCACTTCCACGGCTATGACGAGCGCTGGAACGAACCGCACCCGACCGCGTACTACGTCTGGCTGGCGGTCTCCGACCGGCACACGATCGTCGTCGATGCCGGGATCAGCCCCGATCAGGTCCACCGGCTCGCCGGGATCGACTACCGCTCCTCGCCCGTGACGCTCCTGGCCGACATGGGAGTGGCCGCCGACTCGGTCGACCACGTCGTCCTGACCCACCTCCATAACGACCACACCGGCACGGCCGCCGCCTTCACGAATGCGCGATACGTCGTCCAGCGGCCGGAACTGGAGTACTGGACCGGCCCGTGGGCACGCCGCATCGAACGGGAACGCTGGCTGGTCAGCAACGACGACCTCGCACACCTGCGCGCCGCCGGGGACAGGCTGCGGCTCGTGGACGGGGACGCCGACGTGGTGCCGGGCCTGAGCGTGCACCTGGTCGGCGGCCACACCGCCGGCACGCAGGTGGTACGGATCCGTACCGCCCGCGGCCACGTGGTGCTCGCCTCCGACGCCGCCCACTTCTACGAGAACCTGGAAACCGACCGCCCGTTCGCGATCCTGCACAGCATGACCGGCATGTACGGCGCGTTCGACCGGATCAAGGAGCTGGCCGATGGCCCGGACCTGATCGTGGCCGGCCACGACCCCGAGGTCCTCGAACGCTTCCCGTGCCTGTCGGGACCCTTCCGCGACCGCATCGCCCGCATCGCCTGAAACCACAGATATCGGGGTACCAATGCGACCAACCGTCCTCGTCCTGAACGGCCCCAACCTCAACCTCCTCGGCCGGCGGGAGCCGGAACTCTACGGCACCGTCACACTGGCCGAGATCGAAGCCCGCTGCCACGCGGTCGCCGCGGACCACGGCCTGCGTGTGGACTTCCGCCAGAGCAACCATGAGGGAGCCCTGGTGGACGCCGTCCAGGAGGGCGCCGACGGGATCGTGATCAACCCGGCGGCCTACGCGCACACGTCCGTCGCGCTGCGCGACGCCCTCGCGACCGCGGGCGTCCCGATCGTCGAGGTCCACCTGACCAACATCCACCGCCGCGAGGCGTTCCGGCACACCTCCCACAGCGCCGCCGTCAGCGACGCCGTGATCTGCGGCGCCAGCGCGCACGGCTACGAACTGGCGTTGCTCCACCTGGCCGAGCTGATGGGCGAGGAGGGCCGGGGATGACCGCGCACCTCATCGGGTTGATCGGCTCGGGGATCGGCTCCTCCCTCAGCCCCGCCCTGCACGAGCGCGAGGCACACCACCACGGCCTGCGCTACCTCTACAAGATCCTCGACATCTCCGACCTCGGAGTCGCCGCCACCGCCGCGGGCGACCTGGTCCGCACCGCCCGCCGGCTGGGTTACACCGGACTCAACATCACCCATCCGTGTAAACAGACAGTGATCGACCACCTCGACGACCTGTCACCGGACGCCGCCCGCCTCGGCGCCGTCAACACCGTGACCTTCGACGGCGACCGGGCCATCGGCCACAACACCGACTGGACGGGCTTCGCCGAATCCTTCGCCCGCGGCCTGCCCGACGCCGCCACGCACCGGGTCGTGCAAGTCGGCGCCGGAGGCGCCGGCGCCGCCGTCGCGCACGCACTGCTCACCATGGGCGCCGACCAGGTCACCCTCGTCGACACCCGCACCGCCCGCGCCGACGCGCTCGCCGCTGCACTCACGCAGCGCTTCGGTGCGGGACGTGCCCGCTCAGCGGCCATCGCCGACCTGCCTGCCGCGCTCCGGCACGCGGACGGCCTCGTCAACGCGACCCCGATCGGCATGGCCGCCCACCCCGGCTCCCCCGTGCCGGCCGAACTGCTCCACCCGGACCTGTGGGTCGCCGACGTCGTCTACCGTCCGCTGCGTACCGAACTGCTCGAAAAGGCCCGCGAGATAGGCTGCCGCACCCTGGACGGCGGGGGGATGGTCGTCTTCCAGGCAGCGCACGCCTTCCGCCTCTTCACCGGCCTCACCCCCGACACCGACCGGATGCTCGCCCACCTCTCCGCCCTGATCACAGCATGACCAGCGGACCAGTCGGCCTGCCCGGCGTCTCGCCGTCACCATGCCCGACGCAGCCTGGCGCCGGCCTCGCTCCCGAGCATCCCCGGCGTCGAGTTCGCCGCCCGCTATCGGCCCGGCAAGGCGAGCGTCGGGAGTGACTGGGTGACGTCCTGTCCCAGGTCCCTCTTCGTTGCCGGCGGCGAACTCGTGCCAGTTGGGGCACATGGCCAGGCGTCCTGCGCCGTCGCACCGCCCGCCGCCCCGGTCGGCGGCGAGGCGCCGCCGACCGAGGACGCGCACGCCGGTGGGACCTACCAGACGACACCCCCGTCTGACCGAGGCGCCGCTCAAGACCGGACGCCGACCTCCTCCGCGAGCATCGCCGCCGGCTCTGAAGTAGGCGAAAGCCAGCGCGGGGTGGCCGTGCGAGGCCAGCCGCTCGCCCGCGTACCGGTCGCCGTTGCCGCCTTCATGCTCGACGGACTCGTGGAGACCGCAGTCGAACAGTTCCTGCGCGGCGCCCGCCCACCTTCGTAGCTCATGCCGTCACAGCAGGACCGGGCCCGCGCCACGCTTGGACCGTGCGGGCGGCGGTATTGCCGCGCGTCTCCTCCTCGGCCGACGACAGCCGCGTCAGCTTGATGTCGGTGTTGCCGGGGGCCAGCAGGGTCTTGAAGGCGAACGACGCGTCGAGCGCCTGGTTGAGCATGGCCACCGGGCCGACGACCGAGGCGCAGTAGGGCAGCGCGCCGTCGACGAGGTCGGGCCTGCGTTCGGCCAAGCCGGCGGCGATGTTGCCGCCCATCGAGGACCCCCACGCCAGCGTGGCCTCGGGCGTCCCGGCAGCCTCGGCGAGGACGGCCAGCGTGGAGGCGGAGTCCCGCATGGTCTCCTCGACGGCCCAGCCGTCGCCGTACGGCCGTGTGCCGGCGAGGGCGTAGCCGTGCTCCAGCAGCCAGTTCTGCGCGGGGACGCCAAGACCGTGTTCACCAAGGGCCACGACACGGCGGTCGCCTCGCTGCTGGCCGGCGACTGCGACGTCGCGTTCGTCGGCGACGTGTTCGTCGACACCCTGCTGCCGGCACGGGGCCAGCTCAAGCCGGGCCAGGTCCGCAAGGTGTGGACCTCGCCGCTCATCCCGGGACCGCCCGTGGTGGTCGGCACCTGGCTGCCGCAGGACATGCGCGACAAGATCACCAAGACCGTGACCGGGCTGACCGCAACCGGCGCGGCCTCCGCCGGGCTGTGCGCGGGCAAGGAGATCAAGGGCCCGGCGGCCTGGGGCGACCAGGCCGGCGCCACGGCCTGCCCGCTCGGTTCGTCCAACGCCTGGACCTTCGTCGCGGCCGACGACGGCACCTACCAGCCGATCGCCCGGATCTGCGAGGTCACCAAGGCCGACGTCTGCACCTCCGGTGACTGAGGAGCCCGTCATGAAGAACATCGGCGGCGGGGCGGTACTGGACCTCGCCGGGATCGAGAAGGGCTTCGGCGGCGGCGTCGTGCTCGACGGCATCGACCTGACCGTTCCGCAGGGCCAGTTCGTCGCGCTGGTCGGCCCCTCGGGCGCCGGCAAGTCGACCCTGCTGCGGCTGGTCAACGGGATGCACCTGCCCGACCGCGGCACCGTCCGCACGCTCGGGGCCGACCCCGCCGGCTGCTCCCGCCGCGAGCTGCGGGCGCTGCGCGCCCGGGTGGGGTTCGTCTTCCAGCAGTTCGGCCTGGTCGGGCGGCTGTCGGCGCTGGAGAACGTGCTCAAGGGGGCGCTGGCCACGCTGCGCTGGCCGCGCTACGGCGTGATGACCTACCCGCGCCCCCTGCGGGAACGGGCGGTGGAGCAGCTGGACCGGGTCGGCCTGGCCGACAAGCGCTTCCAGCGCTGCGACACGCTGTCGGGCGGCCAGCAGCAGCGGGTCGCCGTCGCCCGGACGCTGGCGCAGCGCCCGGAGCTGATCCTGGCCGACGAGCCGGTCGCCTCGCTGGATCCGGCCGCCAGCGTGCTGGTGCTCGACACCCTCAAGCGGATCAGCGCCGAGGACGGCATCTCCGTCGTGTGCAGCCTCCACCAGATCGACCTGGCGCTGTCCACGGCCGACCGGGTGGTGGCGCTGCGGTCGGGTCGGATCGTGCTGGACGAGCCCGCCGCCACCCTCCCGGAGGAACGGCTGCGGGCCGTCTACGAGGAGACGGGCGCCCGCCATGACTAGCGCCGAACAGGCCGTGCACGTCGAACGGCAGGCTCCCGGCCCGGGGCCGCTGCGCCCGCCGCTGGGCGCCCGCGCCGTCGTCACGGCCGGGCTGCTCACCGCCGCCGTGACCGTCACCTGCGTGACGTTCTGGTGGATCGGCCTGTCGCCGCTGACGCTGGCAGCCGGGCTCGGCGACACCCGGCGGCTGCTGGAACGGATGCTGCCGCCGGAGTTCCCGGCCGCCGGCGTTCCCGGCCGCCGGCGACATCGTCTCGCTGATCGTCGAGACCCTGCTGATCGCGGTGGCGGGCACCGGGCTGGCGGCGCTGGCCTCGGTGCCGCTGGCCTTCGCCGCCGCGCACACCCGCCCCGGCCGCAGCCGGGTCCGGCCGGTGGCCCGGCTGGTCATCGTGCTGACCCGGGCGGTGCCGACGCTGGTGTTCGCGATCCTGTTCGTGCGGGCGTTCGGGCTGGGGCCGCTGGCCGGAGCGCTGGCGGTCGCGGTGCACTCGGTCGGCATGATCGCCAAGCTGCTGGCCGACGCGATCGAGGAGGCCGACCCGGTCCCGGCCGAGGCGGTCCGCGCCTGCGGGGCCCGCGAGACGCAGGTGGCCTTCTCCAACGTGCTGCCGCGCGTGCTGCCCGCGCTCGTCGCCGTGGTCCTCTACCGGCTCGACATCAACATCCGGGCGTCGTCCGTGCTCGGCGTGGTCGGGGCCGGCGGCATCGGGGTGGCCCTGCAGACGGCGCTGGGCAGCCTGGACTACCGGCGCGCGGCGGGCGTCATCTGCGTGATCATCGTGCTGATCCTGCTGCTGGAACTGCTGTCGGTGGCGATCCGCCGGCACAGCGGGGAGGACCGGTCGGCCGGGTCGGCGGCGCTGCCCGCCGGCAGGCGCGCCCGTCACGACGTCGGCTGGGACCGCGACCGCGTGCTGCGGTAGGCCGGGTCGGGCACGGCCGTGGCGGTCTTCCTGGTCGCGCTGTGGTCGCTGGACCTCAGCCTGGACCGGCTGGCCGGCGCCTGGCCGAACGTGCGCGCGATGCTCACCGGGATGTGGCCGCCCGCATTCTCCGGCGAGATCTTCATGGGGGTGCTGGAGAGCCTGCTCATGGCGCTGGGCGCCGCCTCCGTCGGCACGCTGGGCGGCCTGGTGCTGGCCCTGCTCACCGCGACCGGTGTCGCTCCCTGGCGACCGCTGTCGGCGCTGGTCCGCGCCCTGGTGGTGGTCATGCGGGGCATCCCCGACCTGGTGTACGCGCTGCTGTTCGTGGCGGCGCTGGGGCTCGGCCCGTTCGCCGGGTTCCTGGCCCTGTGGATCTCCTGCACCGCGCTGGCCGCCAAGTTCTTCACCGACTCCCTGGAACGGCTCGACCCGGTCCCGCACGAGGCGCTGACCTCGGTCGGCGCCACCCGGCCGCAGGCGTTCACCGCCGGGATCTGGCCGCAGTTCGTGCCGTCGTTCACCGGCAACGGCCTGTTCGTCGCCGACCTGGCGCTGCGCGAGTCGATCGTGCTGGGCATCGTCGGCGCGGGCGGCGTCGGCTACCTGATGCAGGAGTCCATCGCCACCCTGCGCTACGACGTCACCTGCGCCATCGTCATCGCGATCGCCGTCGTCGTCTACGGCATCGAGGCGCTCGCCCGCCTCGCCCGCCGCCACCTGCTGTGACCCGCCCGCCGAGGAAGGAAGCGATGACCGCCGAACGCCCGTCCGACTGGGATCCCCGCCTACCGGAGACATTCGACAGCTCCCACGAGGTCTACGCCGGCCTGCGGCGGCGCTGCCCGGTGCCGTGGAGCGACGCCTACGGCGGCTTCTGGGCGGTGACCCGCTACGAGGACGTCGTACGGGTCGCCCGCGACAGCGACACGTTCAGCACCGCCGTGCAGAACGTCGTCCCGCACGTGCCGCGCAGCGCCCGCCGGCCCCCGCTGCACTACGACCCGCCCGAGCACGGGGTCTACCGGGCCCCGCTGGACCGGGTGATGAGCCGCGCCGCGGTGCGCCGCCTGGCGCCCGCCTTCGCCGAGGCGGCGCACGAACTGCTGCGGCCGATGCTGGAACGCGGCGGCGGCGACTACTCCGCGGAGTTCGCGCTGCCGTTCGCCGCGCAGTGCTTCGCGCTCTTCCTGGACCTGCCGGTCGAGCGGGTACTGGAGATCCGCCGCATCGGGGTGGAGTACAGCTTCGCCATCCAGGACATGGACAGGCCCCGTATCAGGGCGGCCAGCGACGAGTTGTACGGCATCGCCCGCAGGATCGTCGACGAACGCCGCCGCGACCCCGGCGACCCGGACACCGACATGGTCACCAGCCTGCTGGAGGCCGCCCGCGACCCGGACCGCCCGATCCCCGACGACCTCGTGGTCGGGACGGTCCGGCAGACCATCGTCGCGGGCATCGGCGCCCCGCACGCGGTGCTCGGCAGCACCGCCGTGCACCTGGCCCGCGACCCGGATCTGCAGCAGCGGTTGCGGGAACGGCCGGATCTGATGCCGAACGCCATCGAGGAGATGCTCCGGCTGTACGCCCCTACCGGGTGTTCGCCCGCACCGCCACCCGCGACGTCGAACTCGGCGGCCGGACCGTCCGCGCCGGTGAGCCGGTCACCATGCTGTTCCCCTCGGCCAACCGGGACGAGGCCGTCTTCGCCGACTCCCACCGGCTGGACCTGGACCGGCGTCCCAACCGCCACCTGGCGTTCGGCCGGGGCGCCCACCGCTGCCCCGGCTCGGCCATGGCCCGGCTGGAGATGGCCGCCGCGCTGCGGGCCCTGCTCGACACCACGGCCCGCGTGGCCCTCGACGGCGAGGTGGAGATGTTCAACTGGCTGGAGTTCGGCCCCAGGTCGGTGCCGCTGCGCCTCACCGCGCGCGCCGGCGGGTAGCACTCAGGACAGGGCGTGCCACGTCCTGGACAGGGCCTGCCGGAACTGCTCCACCTGCCGGGGGCTGAGGTCGCCGATCATGCGCTCCTCCAGGTCACGGACCGGATCGGCGAGGTCGGCCAGCAGTTCCCGGCCGGCGTCGGTGAGGTGGATGAGCAGTTCGCGCCGGTTGGCGGGATTGCGCTCGCGGCGGATCAGGCCGCGGCTCTCCAGCGCGCGCACCATGTCGGCCATGGACTGGGCGGTGACGAACGAGTCGCGGGCGAGCTGGGCCGCCGACAGGCCGTCGTGCCGGTCCAGCACGGTCAGGGCGGTGTACTGCAGCGCGGTGACGCCCGCGGGCCGCACCAGGTCCTCCAGGCCCGAGCGGACCGCCAGTTCCAGCCGTTTGACCATGTAGAGCAGCGACGGCGGCGCCTTGACGTCGGGCGTGCGGTCCTGGTCGGCCGGAGTGGTCGTCATTCGGTGTGCTCCCTGGTCGCGCCGGTCGGTGCGCTGTGCTGCCGCTAGAAGGATCCTGCCACCGACCACGAGTGAACGATTGACAGGAAACCTGTCCGATACAAGACTGTCAATCGACAGGATTCCTGTCGATTGCGCACTGGGTGTGACAGAAGGATGGAAACCATGGACCTGAACGGCAGGGTCGCGATCGTCACGGGGAGCGGGCGCGGCCTCGGCCTGGCCTACGCGCGGGCGCTGGCCGCCGCGGGCGCGGCGGTGGTGGTCAACGACGTGGACGCGCAGGCGGTGGACGCCGCGGTGGAGCAGATCACCTCGGCGGGCGGCCGGGCGACCGGCGTGGTGGCCGCGGTCGGTGACACGGCGGCGGCCGAGGAGCTGGTCGCGACGGCCGTGCGCGCGTTCGGACGGCTGGACGTGCTGGTCACCAACGCCGGCATCCTGCGCGACCGGGTGCTGTGGAAGATGACCGACGAGGACTTCGACGCGGTCGTCAAGGTGCACCTGCGCGGCACGTTCACCTGCGCCCGGGCGGCGGCGGTGCGGATGCGCGAGCAGGGCGACGGCGGGCGGATCATCCTCATCGGCTCCCCCGCCGGGCAGCGCGGCAACTTCGGCCAGAGCAACTACGCGGCGGCCAAGGCGGGCATCGCCGCGATGGCCCGCACGTGGGCGATGGAGCTGGCCAGGGCGGGCATCACCGTCAACGCCGTGGTGCCGGTCGCGGCCACCGAGATGACCAAGACCATCCCGGCGTTCGCCCCGGTCATCGCCGAGTCCGAGCGCACCGGCGCCCCGCTGCCGGAGTGGCTGCGCAAGGACGAGGGCCTGGGCACGGTCGAGGACGTCACCGGGCTGATCACGTTCCTGGCCTCCGACGCCGCCAAGGACGTCACCGGGCAGGCGATCGGCATCGGCGGGGACCGGCTGGCGCTGTGGGCGCACCCGAAGGAGAAGACGGTGGCGTTCGCCGACGGCGGCTGGAGCGCCGAGGCGATCGCCGAGCAGTGGCACACGGGCGTCGGCGCCGAGCCGGAGACCTACGGCATTCCCGCCCCCAACGTCCCGGAGGCGCGGAAGTGAGCGGGCCTGCGATCAACGTCGACGAGCTCGTCGCCATCGACGTGCACACCCACGCCGAGATCTCCAAGGACGGTCACGGGTCGCTGAGCCCGGCGCTGTTCGGCGCCTCCGAGGAGTACTTCAAGGCGCACGGGCACCGGCAGCCCACCATCGACGAGATGGCCGCCTACTACCGCGAGCGGAAGATGGCGGCGGTGGTGTTCACCGTGGACGCCGAGCACGCCACCGGGTGGCCGCGGATCTCCAACGAGGAGGTCGCCGAGAGCTGCGCCGAGCATCCCGACGTGCTGATCCCGTTCGCCAGCGTCGACCCCTGGAAGGGCAGGGCGGGCGTGCGGGAGGCCCGCCGGCTGGTCGAGCGGTACGGCGTGCGGGGATTCAAGTTCCACCCCAGCATCCAGGGCTTCTCCCCCGACGACCCCATGGCCTACCCGCTGTACGAGGCCATCGAGGAGCTCGGCGCGATCGCGCTGTTCCACACCGGGCAGACCGGCATCGGAGCGGGGGTGCCGGGAGGCGGCGGCATCCGGCTGAAGTACTCCAACCCGATGCTCGTCGACGACGTCGCCGTGGACTTCCCCGAGCTGCGGATCATCCTGGCGCACCCGTCGTTCCCCTGGCAGGACGAGGCGCTGGCGGTCGCCACCCACAAGCCCACCGTCCACATCGATCTGTCGGGCTGGTCGCCCAAGTACTTCCCGCCGCAGCTGGTGCGGTACGCCAACAGCCTGCTCAAGGACAAGGTGCTGTTCGGCTCGGACTACCCCGTCATCACCCCGGACCGCTGGCTGGCCGACTTCGCCAAGCTCGAGATCAAGCCCGAGGTCCGTCCCAAGATCCTCAAGGACAACGCCGCCCGGCTGCTCGGCCTGACCACGGACTGAAGGAGACCCCCATGCTCACCGTCAACGGACTCGACGAGATCAAGGCCCTTACGGGCAAGGACCTCGGGCACAGCGACTGGCTGGAGATCACCCAGGAACGGGTGAACACCTTCGCCGACGCCACCGACGACCACCAGTGGATCCACGTGGACGCCGAGAAGGCCCAGGACGGACCGTTCGGCGGCACCATCGCCCACGGCTACCTGACCCTCTCCCTCGTCATCCCCCTGTTCAACGCCCTGCTCGACATCCAGGGCACCGCGATGAGCATCAACTACGGCCTGGAGAAGGTCCGTTTCCCCAGCCCGGTGCGCGTCGGGTCCCGGGTCCGGCTCGGCGCCAAGGTCGCCTCCGTGGAGGACGTGGCCGGCAACGGGGTGCAGATGCTGTGCGACTTCACCGTCGAGATCGACGGGTCCGACAAGCCCGCCTGCGTCGCCCGCACCGTCTACCGCCACTACGCCTGAGACGCGGGGGCCGGCGCGCCGGCCGTCCACGCGAGGCAGAGGCCCACGGGCGCGGCCGGCCGCCCCCACGCAAAGGAGTGACAGGACCGTGTTGAACGCAGGGCTCGGGGGATGGCCGGCCAGGCGGGCCATGATGTCGCCCGACCGCACCGCCCTCGTCTTCGAGGACCGCCCGCTGACGTACGCACAGGTGCACGAACGCACGACCCGGCTGGCCGACCGGCTGCGCGCCGCCGGGATCGGCAAGGGCGACCGGGTGGCCTACCTGGGGCCGAACCACCCGGCGTTCGTGGAGACCATGTTCGCCACGCACCTGCTCGGCGGCATCTTCGTCCCGCTGAACTTCCGGCTCGCCGCACCGGAGATCGACTACATGCTGGGCCACAGCGGCGCGGCGGTGCTCGTCTACGGCCCGCAGTGCGCGTCCGTCGTGCACGCCTGCGAACGGGCGGCCGGGCTGGACACGGTGGTCGCGCTGGACGGCCCGGCGGACGGCGAACTGGATTACGAACAGTGGCTCGCCGCCGGCGACCCCGCGCCCATCGACGTGCCGGTCTCCCACGACGACGTGGCCTGCGTCCTCTACACCTCCGGAACGACGGGCCGTCCCAAGGGCGCAACGCTCACCCACGGCAACCTGGTGTGGAACTGCTACAACCTGCTGATCGGCGTGGACGTCGCCGGGGACGAGGTCACGCTGGTCAGCGCCCCGCTGTTCCACGTGGCGGCGCTCAACCAGTGCCTGCTGCCCACCTTCCTCAAGGGCGGACGCTCGGTCATCATGCCGTCCTGGGACGTGGACGAGTGTTTCGACCTCATCGCCCGGCACCGCGT
The DNA here is from genome assembly GCF_040642915.1 of Actinomadura sp. NPDC047616. Classification (NCBI taxonomy): domain Bacteria; kingdom Bacillati; phylum Actinomycetota; class Actinomycetes; order Streptosporangiales; family Thermomonosporaceae; genus Actinomadura; species Actinomadura sp. NPDC047616. The sequence goes on along the minus strand of NZ_JBEYTB010000020.1, from coordinate 63,873 downwards.
CACCTGGATGTTCGGCGTGACCACCATGTTCGCCGCGCTGGCACGGTCACCCCGCTGGAAAGACGCCGACCTGTCGTCCGTGCGCAGCCTCATGGCCGGCGGCGCCTCCGTCCCCGTCTCCCTGATCCACGCCTACCAGGAACGCGGGCTGACGTTCTGCCAGGGCTACGGCCTCACCGAGACCGCCCCCGGCGCCACGTTCCTGGAGGCCGCCGAAAGCCTGCGCAAGGCGGGCTCGGCCGGGGTCCCGGTGTTCTTCACCAACGTCCGTTGCGTCCGCCCCGACCTGACCGACACCGACCCCGGCGAACCGGGCGAGGTCATCATCCAGGGGCCGAACGTCACCCCCGGCTACTGGAACGACCCCGTCGCCACCGACCGGGCGTTCTCCGAAGGCGGCTGGTTCCACTCCGGCGACATCGCCCGGGTGGACTCCGACGGGTTCTTCCACATCATCGACCGCGTCAAGGACATGTACATCTCCGGCGGGGAGAACGTCTACCCGGCCGAGGTCGAGGCCGCCATCTTCGAACACCCCGCCGTCGCCGAGGTCGCCGTCGTCGGCGTCCCCGACACGACATGGGGAGAGACCGGCCGTGCGTTCGTGGTCACCACGCCCGGCGCCGACCTGGACCTCGCCGGACTACGGGCGTTCCTGACCGGCCGGCTGGCCAAGTACAAGATCCCCGCCCATCTCGACATCGTCGCCGAACTGCCCCGCACCGGCTCCAACAAAATCCAGAAGGGACGGCTGCGGGAAACCCCCTCCCTGACGACCCGCACCACGCCACCCGCTCCTGAGAGACCGCACACCTCCCCCGCCATGGAGAACGGCCACTACCAACACACACGAACGCGATAACACAACGGCCGTCCAGAACGAAAAGCCACGCGCCCCGGTCCGGGCGGCTCTCGGACCGGTTCATCTCCCTGGGCGGGGCCACCGGCTTGTCGTTCCACTCGGCCAGGCTCCTCCCCCACCCGGCTCCGGCCGGCGCTATGGCGTCACGACGGGGCGCTGCGCTGGCAGGAGGCCGAGTCGGTCAGGGCATCATTCCGCTGGTCGTGTGCCGAACAGGACCATCAGCACGTCCCGGATGATTTCCGGGTGGTCGTTCTGCTCGGGGTCGAGCAGCCATTGCTGCTGTATGCCGTCCAGCAGCGCGAGCAGAGCCGTCGCAGCGGCGCGCGGAGTCCGCTCGGCAACCGGACGCCCCAGCGCTCGGTGACGCTGCGTTCCATGCGCTCACGCACCGCGGCGTAATGGCCGCGAAAGTAGTCCTGCGCCGGATGCCCCTCCGTCACGCTTTCGCCCATGCGCCAGCGACTCACAGGACCGGCCAGGACCGACCTCCACGACGGCACCGACGACGCCGCCCTTGACATTCATGACGGTCCGACGACCGACACAACACGTCAGCGATCAACCGGTCCTCGGCCCTCACTCCAGTGGGCGCAGTGCTGCTCGACGAGGCGCGCGCCCTGCTCACCTAGGCCGCGGAAGCGCGTACGTGTGACCGCGGCGGCTGCACCGTCAGCTTCCTGGGGGACAGCACCGACCCGGGCGCGGCACGGCTGGCCGACGCCTACCACCGCGGCACCCGCGCGTCGAGGTGCGCGTCCGCGAGACCGACCTGACCGACCCCACCTGCGGGCTGCGCGCCGGATCGGTCGACGTCGCCCTGACCCGCGGGCCGTTCGACCACACCGGCCCGGTCGTCCGCGAGCTTCGCACCGACCCATTGGCCGCGCTGCTGCGCACCGACGATCCGCTCGCCCCCGCGACAGCCAGAAGCCGGCCGACCTGGCCCACCGATGCGCCGCTCCGATCGCCCCGCCGGACCGTTGAGGATGCGCACCTCAGGAGCACGGCAGTTGATGTTTCATGGAATGGTCCGCAGGTAAATGATCCATATGAATCTACTTGTCAAGGTTATAATAAACCCGTGCCCGGCACTGCATAGGATGAAAGGATGAAAAATAGCATTGAAATAGATCAGATCGTCGATACGGCGACCAGACTGTTCGCGGAACTCGGCTACGATGGCACGTCACTTGGAATGATCGGCGACGCGCTGGGCGTCCCCGTTTCGACGATTACCGACGTGGCCGGAAACAAGCGGCAACTGTACCTGACAGTGATGCAGCGCGCCTTCGAGGCCGAGTGGGCGGCCCTGAAAACGGCGGCGGACAGCTGTCCACCAGGCCGTGAGTGCGTGCATCACATCGCCGACGCTTATCTTGACTTCCACGTCAGCCATCCCTACATCAGAGCGCTGTGGGCGCACCGCTGGGTGGCCGACGCGGCCGATATCGTGGACCTGGAGGATCGTTATCCTCGGCTGTTGTTCCGGATGGTCGCACAGAAGACCCGGGACGCGGTCCCGGACCGCGTCAACGTCTATTACATGCTGGGCATGATGGTGTGGACCGTGCACGGCTTTCTCGGCTCCGGAGTGCTCGCCCGGCGTCGCGGGATGCTTCGCACGGACCATCCGAAGGTGGTGAGCGACTTTCGAACTCATCTCCATTTGATGCTCGAAGGAATGATGACCTCCGATCAGTGAACTCAGTGCCGCCCCTGGCGAGATCACACCTGCAGCAGATCACCGGCCACCCCCGCCACCCACACCCCACCGAAGTCGACGCCCCACTCCCCCTGCCACCGAACCGGCCACGCCCCCAACACGCACACGCAGCTCGTTCCTGGGCAAGCCCAGTTGACCAGCGAGCGGCACCGACACAAACCAGTGACAACAGGCCGAGCCCCCAGGAGCACCGGGCCGGGCGCGACCCCCGTCGCCGTTTTCCAGCGGCGTTCGACCACATCCGCACCACAGGGCCACCTGGCGGGACGTCAAGCCCCCGGCGCCGTCAACGGTACGGACACGGCAAAGGACACGGCGGCCGCCCGGTCTCCAGAGCGGCGCCCCTGCCCCCGCCGCCTCCTCGGCTAAGCCGCAGTGACCGGGGACATTGCTTGGAGCCGCGCCCACGCCTCGTGTCTCGCCGGCGCTTCCAACGCACCCGTGGGACTGAGGCTCACGAGGCCGTCCGCTGACGTGTGCGGTGACCGGAGCCGGCCGGTTCACCACCACGTTCGGGCTGGTTGATCTCGGCCCACACCGCGTCGAGGGAGAGGCCGAGGACTTCGGCGATCGCCGCGATGGTCGGGAAGGCAGGGGTGGCCACGCGGCCGGACTCGATCTTCCGGAGGGTCTCCGGCGAGACACGTGCGTCGAGCGCGGTCTCGAGCATCGAGCGCTCTCCCCTGGCCCGGCGTAGCAGGGCGCCGAGGCGCTGTCCGCGTTCGACCTCTGCGGGAGTGAGCGGCAACCTGACCATGATTCCGATTCTAGTACCGGTATAGTATGGCCGGTATAGTTATTGGTTGCATGAGAGGGCGCCGCATGATCGAGATTTTGAGCCCCGCCCAGCTGGCTCAGGCAAGGGACACGGGCGCCCTGGTCGCCGACATTCTGCAGACGCTGAAGAGCCGTAGCACGATCGGCACGAACCTCCTGGACATCGACCGGTGGACGAAGACCATGATCGTCGAGGCCGGAGCGCAGTCCTGCTACGTCGACTATGAGCCGTCCTTCGGACGCGGGCCGTTCGGCCACTACATCTGCACGGCCGTCAACGACGCCGTGCTCCACGGACGGCCGTACGACTACACGCTCGCCGACGGGGATCTGCTGACCCTCGACCTCGCCGTCTCCAAAGGTGGAGTCGCCGCGGACGCCGCCATCAGTTTCATCGTGGGCGAATCCAAGCCTCCGGAGAGCGTCGCGCTGATCAGCGCGACCGAACGCGCGTTGCGCGCGGGGATAGCCGCCGCCCGCCCCGGGGCCCGCATCGGTGACATCTCCCATGCCATCGGCTCGGTCCTCAGTGAGGCGGGCTATCCGATCAACACCGAGTTCGGAGGTCATGGCATCGGATCGACGATGCACCAGGACCCGCACGTCTCGAACACCGGACGGCCCGGCCGTGGGTACAAACTGCGCCCTGGGCTGCTGCTCGCCCTGGAGCCGTGGGTCATGGCGGACACCGCCGAGCTCGTCACCGATGCCGACGGGTGGACGCTCCGCAGCGCGACAGGCTGCCGGACGGCCCACAGCGAGCACACGATCGCCATCACCGACGACGGAGCCGAAATCCTCACCTTGCCGAGGCAGACGCACCCGTGAGGAGGCGGGCGCGGCTCAGGTGCCGGGGCCGGCCGGAGGGTCGGTGTCCAGGGCGGAGGGCACCGCGGCGCCGGGTGCCAGGCCCGCGCTGCTCGCCGCCGACGTGGAACGGTAGGGGCCCCGCGTCCAGGCGCATCGACGCCTCGGCGAGGGGGCACGCGATGCCCTGGTTCTGGCCGATCGGTTGGTTGAACACGACCCGCTCCCCCGCGTACCGCACCGCCCGGCGCAGCGCCGCGCGGCCGATGCCCAGCGACTCGTGCGCGAGCAGGATCCGCTCGGGATTGATGCCGTCCAGCAGGTACTTGAACCCGCTGCCCTCCTCCCCGACCAGCGCCGACCTAGGGACGCGGAAGTCGTCCATGAACAGCTCGTAGGACGAGACCGCGTTGCGGCCCATCTTCGGGATCGCCCGCATCTCCACCTCGCCCCCGGTCAGGTCGACCACGAACATCGAGCGGACGCCGCCGCGACGGCGTGGGCCTTGAACGTGCGCACCGCCGCGCTCAGCCGGTGCGGCACCGGGTCGCCGCCGCCGTCGAGATCCTCCGGACACCGGTCGCCGAACAGTCGTACCTCCGCCAGGCGGCCGGTCGCCATGGTCTCCAGCAGCCTGTCGCGGATCCGCTCGTCCGTGGCGTACAGGCCCGTGCACACCGCGAGTGTCCGCGGCCGCGGCCCGCGCACCGGACGGGCCGGCGCCGCCTCCAGCTCGACGACGCGGGCGCCGAGAATGCGCGCCGCCCGGCAGCCGGGGCGGGCCGCGGTGAGGACGGTGACCTCCCACCCGGCCATCCCCCGGTCGAAAAGCCGGCCTCCCGCGTACCGCACCACCTCCGCCATGGTCGGCGCGATCGCGACCAGCCGATGCCTCAGGGCGTGTCCGGGTCGGCGTCGGGGGACGGCGCAGGCTGCTGGGAGAGCGAGGCGATGTACTCGGCGAACACCCGGGTGACTAGGGTCACTTTCGGAAGCTGGGTTCTTGTGAGATGTGAGTGCGGATCTCAAATCCGTTCGTCGCATGCACATCGCGGTACGGTGGACTACCACTGACGTGCAGTAAGGTTCTACACATGGCGCACGAGACCGATCCGACCGTGGCCGCCCCCAGCGAGGAGCCGGCCTGGAAGCAGCGCGCGGTCGAGCGCTCCACCAGGGCCGCCAAGCTGCGCGCCGAGCAGCGGGTGGAGCGGTTCCTGGACGCGGCGCAGGCGATCATCACGGAGAAGGGCACCACCGACTTCACCGTGCAGGAGGTCGTCGACCGGTCCCGCCAGTCGCTGCGCAGCTTCTACCAGCACTTCGACGGCAAGCACGAACTGCTGCTTGCGCTGTTCGAGGACGCCCTGCGCCGCACGGCCGACCAGTTGCGCGCCGCCGCGTCCGGCGCGTCCGACCCGGTGGAACGGCTCAAGGTCGCCGTCCAGTCGCTGTTCGAACTGTGCCGCCCCGACCCGGCCGCGCAGCGCCCGCTGTTCACCGACTTCGCGCCGCCGCTGCTGGTCTCCCACCCCGCCGAGGTGAAGGTCGCGCACGCGCCGCTGCTGGCGCTGTTCACCGAGCTGATGACCCATGTCGAGGCCGCCGGGAAACTGCGCTCGGGCACCACGCCGCGACGCGCCGCCGCGCTGACGATGCAGACGGTGATGTTCACCGCCCAGTCCAGCGGTGCTCCCGAGGACGGGACCGCGCATCCCATCACCGCCGACGAGATCTGGGACTTCTGCTCCACTGGCTTCGCCAAGCCGTAATCCGCGAAGCAGTTCTCTTTTCGGCCGGGGGTCAGGGAGTCAGGAGCGCCTTGATGGCGCGGCGTTCGTCCATGGCCCTGTAGGCCTCGGCGGCCTGGTCCAACGGGAGGGTGAGGTCGAAGACCCTGCCGGGATCGATCTTCCGCTGCCAGATCAGGTCGATCAGCTCGGGCAGGAACCGGCGCACCGGGGCGGGGCCGCCGTGCAGGTGAACCTGGGAGAAGAACAGCTCCTGGCCGTTGAGGGAGACGTCGTGGCTGACTCCCACGAAACCTATGTGGCCGCCCGGGCGGGTGGAGCGGATGGCCTGCTGCATCGACTGCTGGGTGCCGACCGCCTCGATGACCGAGTGCGCGCCCAGCCCACCGGTCAGTTCCTTGAGCGCGGCCACGCCCTCGTCGCCGCGCTCGGTGACGATGTCGGTCGCGCCGAACTCGCGGGCCAGCCTCTGCCGCGTCTCGTGCCGGCTGAAGATCACGACCCGCTCGGCGCCCAGCCGGCGGGCGGCCAGCACTCCCAGCAGGCCGACCGCGCCGTCACCGACGACCGCGACCGTCCTGCCGGGGCCCGCCTGGGCGGCCACCGCACCGAACCAGCCGGTGCCCAGCACATCGGAGGCCGCCAGCAAACTGGGGATCAGATCGGAATCGGGAACACCGGGGGTGGCCACCAGCGTGCCGTCGGCCCAGGGAATCCGGGCGCGCTCGGACTGGGTGCCGACCTGCGACATGAACACCCGGTGCACACAGGAGGACGGGTAGCCCGACCGGCAGATCTCGCACGTACCGTCCGAGGCCACGAACGAGCCCACCACGAACTGGCCCGGCTTGACGGTCGCGACCTCGCCGCCGACCTCCTCCACCACGCCCACGTACTCGTGCCCCATCGGCATCGGCCCGTCGACGGGCTCGGCACCGCGGTAGGGCCACAGGTCCGAACCGCACACACAGGCCGCCGTCAGCCGGATGACCGCGTCGGTCGGCTCGATGATCCGCGGGTCGTCGATCTCCTCGACCCGCACGTCCCCCGGAGCGTGCAGAACAGTGGCGCGCATGATGGTCCTTCTTCCCGTTGGTCTCTCTGGGGCCACTGCCATCCAAGACGCCGGCCGGCCCGGCGGGAAGGCACTGGCGAAGGGTGTACTGGCAGGGCACCCCTTCCCACAGGAAGGCCGCCTAGCCTGGCAAGAGTGGACCACCGCAGCCAAATCCGCGAGTTCCTGACCTCCCGCCGGGCCAGGATCAGCCCGCAGCAGGCCGGGCTGCCCTCCTACGGCACCCGCCGGGTGCCCGGCCTGCGCCGTGCCGAGGTCGCCCAGCTGGCCGGGATCAGCGTGGAGTACTACTCCCGCCTGGAACGCGGCGACCTGTCCGGAGTCTCCGACAGCGTCCTGGACGCCCTGGCCCGCGCCCTGCGGCTCAACGATGAGGAACGCACCCACCTGGAGGACCTGGCCCGCACCGCCGGCCCCGGACAGCGCCGCCGGCGCCGCTCCGCCCCACAGCGGGTACGGCCCACGGTGCAGCGGATGCTGGACGCCATGACCGACGCGCCCGCGTTCGTCATGAACGGACGCGGCGACATCCTGGCCACCAACGCCCTCGGCCGGGCCCTGTACGCCCCCATGATCGACGCGGCCCGCGGCGCCACGCCCAACCACGCCCGGTACATCTTCCTCGACCCCGGTTCCCATCAGTTCTGGGGCGACTGGGACCGCGCCGCCGACGACACCGTCGCCCTCCTGCACGCCCAGGCCGGCCGCGACCCCTACGACAAGGACCTCACCGACCTCATCGGCGAGCTGTCCACCCGCAGCGACGACTTCCGCGCCCGCTGGGCCCGCCACGACGTCCGCCAGCACCACATCGGCACCAAGCCCTTCCACCACCCCGTCGTCGGCGACCTCCACCTCACCTACGAATCCCTCGACCTGCCCGCCGACGGACTCACCCTGGTCGCCTACGGCACCGAGCCCGGCAGCGAGTCCGAGGACAAACTCCGCCTGCTCGCCAGCTGGGCCACCACCTCCCGAACGCCGCCCCGGACCCGCACTGATCATCGGCTGTGACGCAGTGGCCGGCCCGCCGACGCGCTCTCAGGCGGCCGGACCACCCCGCGGGCCACGTCGGCTCATGTGGTCTGGGGCGGCGCCGATTCCGGGGGCGGGGCGGCGGTGGAGCGGCGGACGATCAGGCTCGGGGTCACCGAGAAGCGCAGTGCCGAGGTGCGGCCCTCGATCCGTTCGAGCAGGAGCCGGGCGGCGGTGCGGCCCATGACGGCTCCGTCCTGGTCGACGGTGGTCAGCGCGATGTTGGGCAGGGCCGCGAGCTGGATGTTGTCGTATCCGACGACCGAGAGGTCGGCGGGGACGGCGAGGCCCGCCTCGTGGGCGGCGGCGAGGGCGCCGACGGCGGCCTGGTCGGCTCCCGCGAAGATCGCGGTCGGACGCGGATCCCGGCCGAGCAGCTCGCGGGCGCCCTGGTAACCGCCGTCCGCGCTGTAGGACGTCGTCACGACGGCGATCTCGTCGGCGAGGCCGTGCTCGCGCATCACCCGGTCGTAGGTCTCGGCCCGGATCACGTGCAGCAGGTCCGCGGGCCGCGCGCGGCTGTTGTCCCGGTGCGCGATGTGCGCGATCCTGCGGTGCCCGAGGGAGATCAGGTGCTCCACGGCCAGCCGGGCGCCCGTGTCGTCGTCGTCGCAGACCGTGTCGTAGGCGGCCGACCGCTCGTGCCGTCCGAGCACCACGGTGGGGATGTCGGCCGCGACCCGCTCCAGCCGTGTCCTGGCGGCGAGCGGGGCGACCATGAGGATGCCGTCCACCGGCCGGTCGACCAGGGCGTTGATCGCCCGTTCCTCGGACCGCTGGGTGAGGCCCCCCTGAATCATGATCGCCTGGTAGTCGGTGTCGGCCAGGTGCTCGGTGAGGCCGTCGAGGAGTTCGGCGAAGAACGGGCTCCTGATGTCCGGGAGCATGACGCCGATGGTGAAAGTGCGTCCGCGCAGGGCACGGGCGGCGGCGTGCGGGCGGTAGCCGAGTTCCGCGATGGCCGCCTGGACGCGGTCCCGCATGGCCGGGCTCACCCCGTAGGCGTTGCGGATCACCTTCGAAACGGCGGTGGTGGAGACCTGGGCGTGGCTGGCCACGTCGGCGATCGTCACCCGTCGCCGCCGGTCACCAGTGGCCATCGATCTCCTTTCCCGGACGCGCTCCGATTGTACGGGCCGCAGGTCGCCGGGCATGGGTAACGTTACCCATTCTCGCGCGGAAAACTTACCGCCAGGCCGTTCCACCTGGGCGAGTACCTGAGGATCGATGCTCAAACGACCTCTTGACGGGCCTTCGGGTTACGCCTACGTTAAGCGCATCGGGGTGGTCATTAAAACGTTTTAACTCCCTCGGAGGGTGCCGTGAACACCTCTCTCCGCATGCTCGGGGCCGCCCTGGCGGGCCTGGCGATGGCGGCGCTGACCTCCTGCGCCTCGGGTTCGGGCACCTCCGCGGACGGCACCGTCACGCTGTCGTTCCTGGTGGGCAGCGACAAGTCGACGGTGGACGCGGCCAAGGCGCTCGCCGGCGCCTTCATGAGGGCGGAGCCCCAGATCAAGATCAAGACGGAGGTGGTCCCGGGCGGCGGCGAGGGGGACAACGTCGTCAAGACGCGGCTGTCGACCGGCGACATGACCGACGTGTTCTGGTACAACTCCGGCTCGCTGCTGCGGGCGCTGCACCCCGGCAGGACCCTGGTCGACCTCACCGGCGACCCCGTCCTGAGCAAGGTCAAGAAGGACTACCTGCCGGTCGTGTCGGTCGGCGGCAGGGCCTACGGCGTCCCCGCCACCGCGGCCACGGGCGGCGGCATCCTCTACAACCGCAAGGTCTACGAACGGCTCGGCCTGAAGGTCCCCAGGACGTGGGCCGAGTTCATGGCCAACAACGACAAGATCAAGGCGGCCGGGACCACCCCGCTGATCGCCACCTTCAAGGACACCTGGACGTCGCAGCTGCTCGTGCTGGGCGACTACCACAACGTCCAGGCCGCCGTGCCGTCCTTCGCCCGCGACTACACCGCCGGCAGGGCGCGGTTCGCCACCACCCCGGCCGCGTCCGCCGGGTTCCACCACCTGGCCCAGGTGCACGCCGAGGGCCACCTCAACAAGGGCTTCGGCTCGGCCACCAACGGCCAGGGCCTGAAGATGCTGATCGAAGGCAGGGGCGCGCACTACGCGATGCTCGGCCTGACGCTGCCGCCGCTGCTGGCCGCCCACCCGCAGGCGGCCACCGACATCGGTTTCTTCGGGATCCCCGGCGACGACCCGGCACGGCACGGCGCCACCGTCTGGGAACCGCCCGCCGTCTACATCGCCAAGTCCACCGAGCACCTGGCCGAGGCGAAGAAGTTCCTGGCCTTCGTCGCCTCGCCACCCGCCGCGGAGGCCGTCAGCAAGGCCGTGCCGCCGTCGGGGCCGTACCGCGTGGAAGGCGCCGAACTGCCCGACGACGCCCCCCAGGTCGCCAAGGATCTGCAGGCGTACCTCTACCGCGGCGCGGCCACCCCGGCGCTGGAGTTCCTGTCCCCGGTCAAGGGCCCGTCCCTGGAACAGATCACGGTGGCCGTGGGGTCCGGGCTGACACCGCCCGCCCAGGGCGCCGCGCAGTACGACAGGGACGTGGAGAAGCAGGCCAAGCAGCTCGGGCTCCCCGGGTGGTGACGGGAGCCGTGGTCACCGACCAGGACGCCGGCCCCCGCACGCGGCCCGGCCCGTCCGGAAAGCGGCGCCGCACCCGCACGACCCCGGCCTCCCTGGCCAAGCGACGCGCCGCCTACCCCTACGCGCTCTATCTGCCCGCGGCCGCCGTCCACCTGGTGATCTTCCTGGTGCCGACGGTGACGGCGTTCTACTTCGCACTGACCCGGTGGACGCTGTTCGACAGCACCTTCGTCGGGCTGGACAACTTCCGCGATTTCCTGGCCGAGCAGAACCTGCGCATCGGGTTCCGGAACACCCTCGTCTACGCCGTCGTCACCAGCGGCCTGAAGGTCGTCCTCGGCATGGCCCTCGCCGTGCTGCTCACCGGCAGGCTCCGGCTGCGCGGCTTCCTGCGCTCGGTGGTGTTCTTCCCCGTGCTGGTCTCCACCGTCGCGGTCGGCATCACCTTCAGCATGCTGCTCAAGCCCGACACCGGCCTCGTCGACCAGGCCCTGGGGCTGGTCGGCGTGGACGGCCCCGACTGGCTCGGCGACGGCACCACCGCGTTGCTGTCGGTCGCGCTGGTGGACGTGTGGAAGGGCGTGGGCCTGGCCACCGTCATCTACATCGCCGGGATCGTGTCCATTCCGCGGGAGTACTACCAGGCGGTCGCGGTGGACGGCGGCTCGGCCTGGCAGGCCTTCCGGCACGTGACGCTGCCGCTGAGCCGGCCGGCCACCTACTCGGTCATCGTCCTGTCACTGATCGGCGGACTGCGCTCCTTCGACCTGATCTGGACGATGACGCGCGGCGGCCCCGGCTTCACCAGCGACACCATCGCCTCGATCATCTACAAGCAGTACCAGGCCGGCTTCTACGGCCTGTCCACCGCCGGCAACGTGCTGCTGTTCGTCGTCGTGACCGCCGTCGTCGTCCCGCTCACCTACCTCCTGGGCAAGCGGCAGGTGACCCTGTGAGAGCACTCAGAAGGCTCGGCGCCGAGGCGGTCGCGCTGGCCGTGGCCACCGTGGTCTTCCTGGTCCCGTTCGCGTTCATGGCGCTGACCGCGGTGAAGAGCCCGGCACAGGCCACCGACCTGGACTTCTCCTGGCCCACCGAGTGGCGGATCGTGCAGAACGTCACCGAGGTGGTGCGGGCCCGCGACCACGTGCTGCTGCGCGCCTACGTCAACAGCACGATCGTCACCGTCGCGTCGGTCACGCTGATCGTGGTGTTCGGGGCGATGGCCGCGTTCGTTCTGCAGCGCCGCCCCGGCAGGCTCGGCGCGCTCGCGAACGCCCTGGTGCTGGCCGGGCTGATCATCCCGCCCGCGGTCGTGCCCACCATCTGGCTGCTGCAGAAGCTGGGGCTGTTCAAGACCCTGCCCGGGCTGGTCCTGGTCGAGATCGCCTACGGCCTGCCGTACGCGGTGCTGCTGTTCCGCGCGTTCATCGCGACGATCCCGCGGGAACTGGACGAGGCCGCCATGATCGACGGCTGCGGCGGGCTGCGGCTGTTCCTCCAGGTGGTCTTCCCGCTGCTGCGGCCGGTCACCGTCACCGTGATCCTCACCAGCTCCGTGGCCGTCTTCAACGACTTCGTCAACCCGCTGTACTTCCTGCCCGGCGACGACTACGCCACCGTGCAGGTCACGCTCTACAACTTCCAGAGCCAGTACGGCACGCAGTGGAACCTGCTGTTCATGGACATCGTCCTGATCACCATTCCGCCGCTGCTGGCCTTCGTCTTCTTCGATCGCAAGATCGTCGCCGGTATGACCTCCGGCGCCGTCAAGGGCTGACCCCGGCACGGGCCGGACCCGCCAAGCGCTCACCCAAGGAGCAGCACACCTGTGACCACTGTGCGCGTCGAACCTCCCACGTTCGAGCACCATCGGGACCCTCTCGGCATCGGCGAGTCCGCTCCCCGGCTGTCCTGGACCGTCACGTCCGGCATCGCGGGCTGGCACCAGCGGGCCTACGAGATCCAGTTGAGCGACGGCGGCTCCACGGGGCGCGTCGAGTCGGCCGATTCGGTGCTCGTTCCCTGGCCCGGCATGGCGCTGGGCTCCCGCGAACGGCGCGGCGTGCGGGTGCGCGTGTTCGGCCGGGACGGGTCGGCCAGCGGTTGGAGCCCTTGGTCCTGGGTGGAGGCGGGGCTGCTCGACCCCGCGGATTGGCGGGCCGGCGCGGCGGCGCCGCTGCCGGACCTGCTGGGTCCGCCCGACGGGCCCGCCGTGCTGCTGCGCCGCGAGTTCGCGCTGCGGGCGCCGATCGTCTCGGCCCGCCTGTACGTCACCGCGCACGGCCTGTACGACGTCGAGATCAACGGCGTCCCGGTCGGCGACGATGTCCTGGCGCCCGGCTGGACCAGCTACGGCCACCGCCTGCGCTACCGCACGCACGACGTCACCGGACTGCTGCGCGGGGGCGGCAACGCCGTCGGCGCCATGCTGGCCGACGGCTGGTACCGGGGCCGGATCGGCTACGGCGGCGGGAGGACCGCCGTCTACGGCGACCGCACCGCGCTGATCGCCCAACTGGAGGTCACCTATGGCGACGGCACGACCGACCTGGTGACCACGGACGAGGACTGGCGGTGCGCGTCCGGCCCGGTCACCGCGGCGAGCCTGTACGACGGCGAGAAGTACGACGCCCGGCTGCTGCCGCCCGGCTGGTCCGAGCCCGGCTTCGACGCGGCCGGCTGGCGGCCCGCCGCGCTGCTCGACCATGATCCGGCCAGGCTGGTGGCGCCCACCGGACCGCCGGTGCGCCGCGTCGAGACGCTGCCTCCAGTCGCGGTGCTCACCGGGCCGGACGGGGAGACCATCCTCGACTTCGGGCAGAACATCTCCGGTCGCCTGCGCATCCGCGTTCGGGGACCGGCCGGCCGCACCGTCACCATGCGGCACGCCGAAGTGCTGGACGGCGGCGCCTTGGGCGTGCGGCCGCTGCGCACGGCCGACGCGCTCGACGCCTACACACTGCGCGGCGACGCAGAGCCCGAGGAGTGGGAGCCGCGCTTCACCGTCCACGGGTTCCGCTACGCCCAGGTCGACGGCTGGCCCGGCGACCTGGACCCCGCCGACGTGCGGGCCGTGGTCTGCCACACCGACATGCGCCGCATCGGCGACTTCTCCTGCTCCGACCCGCTGCTCGACCGCCTGCACGAGAACGTCGTGTGGAGCATGCGCGGCAACTTCGTGGACATCCCCACCGACTGCCCGCAGCGCGACGAGCGGCTCGGCTGGACCGGTGACATCCAGGTGTTCGGCCCGGCCGCGGCCTTCCTCTACGACTGCGCCGGGATGCTGCGGTCCTGGCTGGAGGACCTGTCCGCCGACCAGCGCCGGTCCGGCACCGTCCCGCTGTTCGTGCCCTGGATCGACCTGGGGGGACCGTTCGCCCCGACGGACCCGATCGCCGCCTGGGGCGACGCCGCCGTCGTCCTGCCGTGGACCCTCTACCAGCGCACCGGGGACGTCGACCTGCTGCGCAGGCAGTACCCGAGCATGACGGCGTGGGTGGACCAGGTCACCGAACGGGCCGGCGGGTCCGGCCTGTGGGACACCGGGCCGCAGCTCGGGGACTGGCTCGACCCGTCCGCACCGCCCGACCGGCCGGCCGAGGCGGCCACCGATCCGGGCCTGGTCGCCACCGCCTGCTTCGCGCGCTCCGCCCGGCTGGTCGCCGACACCGCCGAGCTGCTCGGCCATGGCGAGGACGCCCGCAGGTACGGGGAGCTCGCCGAACGGGTCAGGACCGCGTTCGACGCCGCATACGTCTCACCGGAGGGAAAGGTCTCCGGCGACTCCCAGACGGCCTACGCCCTGGCGCTGCGGTTCGGGCTCATCGACGGTGCGGAACGCCGTGCGCACGCCGCCGCACGCCTGGTCGAACTCGTCCGCGCGAGCGGCCACCGCATCGGCACCGGCTTCGTCGGTACCCCGCTGATCTGCGACGCGCTCACCGAGGCGGGCGCCGTCGACGACGCCTACCGGCTGCTGCTGCAGACCGAATGCCCGTCCTGGCTGTACGCGGTGACGATGGGCGCCACCACCGTCTGGGAGCGCTGGGACAGCCTGCTGCCCGACGGCACCATCAACCCCGGCGAGATGACCTCGTTCAACCACTACGCCCTCGGGGCCGTCGCCGACTGGATGCACCGCACTCTCGCGGGGCTGGCACCCGCCGCGCCCGGCTACCGGCGGATCCTCGTACGCCCCCGGCCGGGCGGCGGGCTCACCCACGCCCGCGCCGCCCACACGACCCCGTACGGCGTGGCCGAGGTCAAGTGGGAGCGCACGGGTGAACGGCTCACCCTGCATGTGCTCGTTCCGCCCAACACCACCGCGGCCGTTCACCTGCCGACGGCGCCCGACCGGCCCATCGAGGCCGGGCCGGGGCGGCACGTCTTCCACTGCGACACACCCGGGCAGGCGTGACGGGCCGTCGCATCACGACCTCCTGCGGGACGTCCCGCAGGACCGCACCACGCATATGCGCTGACGATGAAAGGAGCCCGATGTCGGTCAGCAAACGTTCGATCGGCGCGCTCACGGCCATGGGCCTGCTCGTGGCCCTGGCGCCGCCGCACGGGGCGGCGAACGCCACCGCGGCATCACCCGCCGACACCGGCTACGTCCAGGTGGGACACCTCGGCGTGGACGGCCGCCATGACTCACCCGAAGGGCTGGACAACCCACGTCCGACGCTGAGCTGGCAGATCAGCGAGACCCGACGCGCCAGATCGCACCCATGCCACCGGCCCGGCGCCAAGATCCCCTGCCCTGCCGACCGGCAGACCGCCTACGAGGTACAGGCGGCAGAGACGACGCGGAAACTGGCGGCGGGGCGGCTGATCTGGACGTCGGGCCGGGGGCGCACCACGCAGCAAAGCGTCCCCTTCGGACGAACGCTCGGCTCGAGGGACACGGTCGCCTGGCGCGTCCGGGTATGGGACGCCAACGGAAAGCCGTCCGGATGGTCGGCTCCCGCCACCTGGTCGACGGGCCTGCTGGAGCAGAGCGACTGGGGCGACGCCCGGTGGATCGACTACCCGGACCGCGCCGAGAACCAGCCGCTGCCGATCTTCGCGCGCAAGTTCCGGGTGCCGCGCGGCAAGAAGGTCGCCGACGCGCGCCTGTACCTGTCCGGCGTCGGGCTGCACCACGCCACCGTCAACGGCAGGGAACTGACCGACGAGGTGCTGGCCCCCGGCAACTCCAACTACCAGTTGTCCACCGAGTACCGCACCTACGACCTCACCGGCGTGCTGCGGTCCGGCGACAACACCATCGGCGTCGAACTGGGCAACGGCACCGCCTACGTGCGCCGCAGCGTGACGAACCCGGCGGTGGGACGCACGTCGCCGTACTCGTGGTGGCAGAGCCAGCTCAAGGGCAACGGCACGCTCGCCGCGGCCGCCGCCGCCGGCGCCACGACGGTCAAGGTGAACTCCGTCGACGGCTACCACGTCGGCGGGACGATCAACATCGACACCGGCGGGGGCGGCGACCGGCTGGAGTCCCGCACGATCACCCGGGTCGGCACGGCCGGAGCCGACGGAACCGGCATCGCCTTCACCCCGGCGCTGACCGGCGGGCACGCGGCCGGTGCCAAGGTCACCGGCTCGGGCAACAACGTCGCCGCCAGCGACCCGGCCGCGGGAGCCGCCGTGACACCGCGGCTGATCGGCCGCGCCGAGATCCGCTACACCGACGGCGGCACCGACGTCATCGTCACCGACCGGTCATGGCGCACCGCCCTCGGGCCCCTGGTCACCGACGCCTGGTACTCGGGCGCGGACTATGACGCGCGCCGGGAGCAACCGGGTTGGAACGAACCAGGCGCCGACCTGACCGCGTCCGCCAAGCGCCGGGACGGCTCGGCCACCGGCTGGACCAGCGCGGGCATCGCGCCGCCGCCGAACCTGGCGACCAGGCTGGTGGCGCGGAACGCCGAGCCGGTCCGGGCGCAGGAGAAGCTGACCCCCGTCGCGGTGACCAACCCCTCCCCCGGTACCTGGGTGTTCGACTTCGGCCAGAACTTCACCGGCTGGCCGCAGCTCAACCTGCGCCGGGTCCCTGCGGGGACCACGGTGAAGATGGCGCCGGCCGAGTCGCTGAACCCCGACGGAACGGTGAACCAGGCGTCCCTCATGGGCGGCGGCGGTTCCCGGGGCGTCGACCTGTTCAACACCTACACCGCCCACGGCGACCCCCGCGGCGAAACGTGGCATCCGGACTTCAACTATTTCGGCATGCAGTGGGTGCAGGTCACCGGGCTGCCCGACGGCTACAAGCCCACCCGCGACCTCGTCACGGGGATCAGGTTGCAGGCCGACACCCCCGCCGCCGGCGAGTTCGGCAGCTCCAACGCGCGGATCAACCGCATCCACAAGATGGCGTACTACTCCATCGCCAGCAACATCATGTCGACGTTCACCGACTGCCCCGGCCGGGAGAAGCTGTCCTACCCCGCCGACTACACCATGCCCATGGGGGCCGTCCATCGGAACTTCGAGCTCGCCGCCTACCTGCGCACCACGATGCGGCACCTGGTGGAAGGCCAGTCCGTCGCCGACACCCCGATGCGCGGGAACGTCGCGCTCAAGACCCCCGTCTACGACTGGGGCTACAGCGGCCGCTTCGGCGACGAGATCAACTGGGGCAACGCCATCGTCCTGGTCCCCTCCATGCTGCACGAGCTGTACGGCGACACCCAGACCATGGCGCGGTACTACGACCGGATGAAGATGTACGTCGACTACATCCGCCGGGAGAAGGCCGGCACCGGCGCGAACGCGCACATCGTCGACGCCGCGCTGGCGGACTGGGTGGCCGCCGACCAGACCTCGGGCCGCATCACCGGCACCTGGGGCTACCACATCATGATCAGCAAGATGGCCCGCATGGCCGAGCTCACCGGCCACACCGCCGACGCGGCCGAGTACCGCACGCTCGCCGCCGACATCAGGGAGGCGTTCAACAAGGCGTTCTTCAACGAGTCGCTCGGCCGCTACACCGCCAGCGGGAACGCCGGCTCCGAAGGCGCCACCCAGGCCGCGCAGGCGCTGGCGCTGGACTCCGGGCTCGTCCCGGACGACAAGCGCGCCCAGGTGCTGAACGCCCTCGTCGAGCTGGTCTACGCCTACCACCCCAACGGCGAGGGCCCGCATTTCAGCGGCGGCACCATCGGCATGGCCTCCACCATCCGCGCCCTGGCCGACGGCGATCGCGACGACGTGCTGTGGGACCTGCTCCAGACCGACGACCAGCCCGGCTACGGCTACTTCATGGCGTCCACCCCGGCCAACCCGGGCGGGATGACCACCATCGGCGAACGCTGGAACAGGGGCGACTCCAAGAACCACATGATCCTCGCCCAGATCGAGGAATGGTTCCACTCCGGCGTCGCCGGAATCCGCGCCGCGTCCGGCGCCACCGCCTACGACAAGCTGGTCTTCCAGCCCAAGCCGGTCGGCGACCTGCGCTACGCCCACGGCAGCTACACCACGCCGTACGGCGTCGCGCGAAGCTCGTGGACCAAGTCGACCCAGGGCTTCCAACTGAAGATCACCGTCCCGGCGAGCACCACGGCCGAGGTCTGGGTGCCCACCAGCGGACGCCCCGGCCCGACCCCGGCCAGGGCGACCTTCCTGCGCACCGACGGCAAGCACGCCGTCTATTCCGTCCCCTCAGGCGAGTTCACCTTCAACTCACCGGCGGCGAAGTGAGGCCCGCCCAACGCGCCTGAACACCTGACCGGGCGTACGGGTGCCACACGCGCTGTGGCACCCGTACGCCCGTGCCGTCGCCGGTCGCAGCCGGTAGCGACGGTGCGGCCGCTGGAAGGCTACGACTCGTCCCGGGTGGGCCGGGTCTTGGCGCGGGCAGCAGGCCGCTCCTCCCCGTCCCGCAACATTGCCAAGGCCTTTTCGATCCGCTGTATGCGCGTCTCGGGCTTCTTCGCGCCTTCGATCGCGAGCACGTGCTTGCGAGGGACCGGTGCGCCGAGATCGGTGCACCCGTCGAGAACGTCGTTGGCGCGCTCGACCGTCTCTCGGTAGCGGGCCACGACCTCGGCCGCGCTGTCGGCCGGTGCGGCCTGGAACGTCGCCTGCCAGTCGGTGACGTCGTCCCCGAGGAAGATCGAGCGCTCGACGAAGGTCAGGTGGTTGAGCAGGCCGAGCAGGTTCGTGCCCGACGGCACCGCGGCTGTCCGCACCTGCGGTTCGGGGGCACCGTCGACCTTCGCGGCGATCGAGGTCCGGAGGTAGTCGAGGAATCCGCGAAGGACCTCGGTCTCGCTGCTTCCGGTCCGGGGCGGCGGGGTGTCGCCGCGGCGGTTGCGGCGCGTGGTCCTGGACACGGTGGTCTCCTTCCATTGTGGGGAGCGGCGCTGGTCGCCGTGTCAGGCGGTGCGGCGGATGAGCAGGACGTGGTCGGTGACCTCGGCGGTGCGCCCGTCTGGTCCGGTCGCGATCCGGCGGGGTGCGTCGGCACGCTCGACGGTCCATGTCGCCGCGTCCAGATCGATACCCGCGGCGACCTCCCGCGGGCTCGGATACCGGACGTCGGGATCGGTGTTCCACGACCACGGCGCGGCCGAGCCGTGGTCGACGACCAGCAGCCGCCCGCCCGGGCGCAGTGCGTGCGCGGCCGCACGCAGGGCTGTTGTCCTGTCCAGGTCGAACGGGGTGTGCAGGTAGTGGGCGCAGATCAGGTCGAACCGACCTTGCGGGAAGGACTTGTGCAGGTCGTGCCGCACGGTGATGACCCGGTCGCCCAGGCCGTGTGAGCGGGCGAGGCCGGCGAGCCGCTCGACCGCAACGGCCGAGATGTCTACGGCGGTGACCTGCCACCCCTGGCGGGCGAGCCACAGTGCGTCGCCGCCGTCGCCGCATCCGAGGTCCAACGCGTCGCCCGGCGGGAGGCCCGTGACCGTCTCGGTGAGACGAGCGTTCGGCTGCGGGTCGAGGCAGGTCGGGCCGCGTGGACGCCGTCCCAGAACGTGACCGCATCGGTGGTGCTCATCAAGACTCCTTCTGTCGGCACGCGCTCAGTCTTGCCAGGCTCACCACGTTCTGGCACGAAATCTTGCCGTTCCAGCAAGATGGCCTCGTGGACCGCAGAACAGAAGACGTGCTCGACGCGGTGGGGCCGCGGCTGCGTGCGCTGCGCCGCGACCGCGGCATCACCCTCGCCGACCTCGCGGCGACGACCGGCGTGTCGCAGAGCACCCTGTCCCGGCTGGAGAGCGGAAAGCGCCGGGCGACTCTGGAGTTGCTGCTGCCGCTGGCCCGTGCCTACGACGTTCCGCTGGACGACCTCGTCGGCGCCCCGCGCACCGGCGACCCCCGGATCCACCTCAAGCCGATCCGGCGATTCGGAATGACGTTCGTGCCGCTGTCCCGGCGGCCGGGCGGGGTGCACGCGTTCAAGATGATCACCCCGCCCAGCCGGAACCGCTCGAACCGACCCCGCAGACCCACGACGGCTTCGAATGGCTGTACGTGCTCAACGGACGACTGCGGCTGGTGCTCGGCGAGCGCGACCTGACGTTGCCGCCCGGCGAGGCCGCCGAGTTCGACACGTCCTTGCCGCACTGGCTGGGCAGCGCCGACGGCGGCGTGGTGGAGCTTCTCATCCTGTTCGGCCTGCAGGGGATGCGTGTGCACGTGCGCGCCGACCCTCATCGGTCGTCTCACGGCGGAAGCCGGCGGTGAACTCAGCGAAAGACCATCTTTCTGTTCGCGCCGGCAGCAAGTCCGATCAGCACTAGGCCAGTGAGACCGTCCTCATCGTCGGGGGATCAAGGACGCCCGTCAGGACCCGTCACCGACCCGCACAACCGGAACCGGACGCGCCACTCAGCGCGTGTTCTCACGCCGTTGTTCCGCGCGGGGTGCGCGGTTTGCGGCCGGAGGCGGCACCTCACCACCGCGGCCCGGGTGATGGATTCCTCACGCGTCCGTTGCGGAAAGGGGTGGACCCGCCCCCTCACCAGGGCCGATCGTGAGCGACATGAGCGATCACCGCATGGCCCCTGTCGACCCTGCCGCCTCCGCCGACCCCACCGCCGCCGCCTCGTACACTGCCGGGTCGCCGAGGTCGAGCGCAGCGACGGGTTCGCGAGGGGCCACGAGTGACGTGCCCATGGCCGATGAGGCCGGTGAGGTGCGCCGCTTCTGGGGTCGGCTCGGACTTCCGGGGCTGGTCGACGTCCACACGCACTTCATGCCCGAGCGTGTCCTGCACAAGGTGTGGAACTACTTCGACACGCACGGACCACTGATCGGCGGGCTCGAGTGGCCGATCACCTACCGGAAGGAGGAGGCGGAGCGGACGGCCCTTCTCCGGGAGTTCGGCGTCCGGGCCTTCACCGCGATGCTCTACCCGCACAAGCCCGGCATGGCCCGATGGCTGAACGGATGGGCGGCCGACTTCGCCCGCCGCACCCCCGACTGTCTGCACACCGCCACCCTCTACCCCGAGCCGGACGTCGAGACCTACGTCCGCGAGGCCATCGAAGCGGGCGCGCGTGTGTTCAAGTCGCACGTCCAGGTGGGGGCGTACGACCCGGCCGACGAATTGCTCCACCGGGCATGGGGGGTGCTCGCCGAGGCCGGGATCCCCGTGGTGATCCACTGCGGTTCCGGGCCCGCGCCCGGCAAGCACACCGGCCCCGAACCGATCGCCCGGGTGCTGGCGCGGCACCCCCGGCTGCGGCTGGTCATCGCGCATATGGGGATGCCCGAGTACGAGGAGTTCCTCGGCCTCGCCGAGCGGTACGAGCAGGTGCGGCTGGACACGACGATGACGTTCACCGACTTCACCGAGGAATTCATGCCGTTCCCCCGCCGGGCCCTGCCCCGGCTCGCCGGGCTCGGCGACCGCATCCTGCTCGGCTCCGACTTCCCCAACATCCCCTATCCCTATGTGCACCAGCTCCACGCCCTGGAGACGCTGGGCCTCGGACAGGAGTGGCTGCGAGCGGTGTGCCACGACAACGCGGCGAGGCTGTTCGGATTGGCTTCTGAGGAGCCTCAGACCGATTCTGGACGGTAGTGCCCCCGCGGCTCGCCGAGGGGCCCGCGACGTTGCGCACGGCGTTGTCGCACCAGCGCTCGATGGCGCGAGCGCGGGCCTGCCTCCGGGTGACGGCGGACGAGCCCGGCCATCGGCGCACACCTTCCGGTGCGACCTGTGGATCTCCGCCGGTCCTCTACCGCAACACCCTCCGCTCCGACACCGCACCGGAGGTCATGGCCCATGGGCGCGGGCATCGCCCTGGTCACCCGCCTGCC
This sequence comes from Actinomadura sp. NPDC047616, assembly GCF_040642915.1. Classification (NCBI taxonomy): domain Bacteria; kingdom Bacillati; phylum Actinomycetota; class Actinomycetes; order Streptosporangiales; family Thermomonosporaceae; genus Actinomadura; species Actinomadura sp. NPDC047616. Next base: position 41,927 of record NZ_JBEYTB010000020.1, on the reverse strand, counting down.
CGGCTGGCCCGTCTGGACCGCCGCGCTGTGGGCGGCCCAGGAGGCGGCCCGCGGACGCGTCCCGTTCGGCGGCTTCCCCTGGGCGCGGCTGGCGTTCAGCCAGACCGCCTCTTACGATCTAGCCCTCTCGGGCTCGGGGTGGCTGGGTCCGTTGGCAGGCGCCGTCACAGGGTGAGTCGTCACAGCGCCTCGTCGAGAGGCTCCGCCCGTCACCGCAGGCCATCAACGGACCTTTCCGATCAGATCGGCGGCAGGATCGATGATCCAGTGGTTCGTCCGGAGGGTCCGGCCTGCGAAGACGACTTCCCGCGGATCGGGTCTGTCGTCGCTGGGAACGATCATTTTGATCCAGGCGGTGCCCGAGGCCGCATCCCGGACGTCGCTCCGGACCTTCTCCTCGATCCCGTCCCGGGGGCGCGGGCCACCGAGTTCGGCCATCATGACCGGGTCGCACCGCATCCTGACGTAGGCGTCCACATCACCGAGCTCGACATCACGAAGGTGCACTCGAACCACCCGCCCATGCGGTCCATCGGCGAACCGTCACAGCATCAACGGGTCGACTCTAGTGCGCTGTCCACGAACATTCAGCGAGTCGGGCAGCACGCCTGCCGAGGTCCGTCCGGGTCGCGGGCGTTAATGACGCACGAGCTGATGGCCCCGGACCCATGTGTCACCGCATCCTGCCGAAGTCTGCCGTCGGCGAGCCGGGGAAACCGAGTAAGAGCTTCACCGAACCCGGCGCGTGACCGGCATGGGCGAGCAGCCTTGTACAGTTCGCGGCACCCGAAGCCGTAGGCGACGGCGACGGCTGCGGCTTGCGCGAGCCCTTTTGGGGGCCGCGCCCCCACATGGGCATGCGCTCAATCTCCCGATCTCACCACGTCATCTGGTGGACGGCCCATCTCCCTGCCCAAATCAGCAGTGAGAGCACGCTGTTCCCGAGCAGGTTGCGCGCTGGGCTTCGCTGAACTCGGCCGTCATTGCTTGAGCCGTGTGCACAGAACCCGGCCGGATCCGATGTCCTGAACTTCGTACAAGCTGCCGCCGTAGAACTGGCATGTCGAGGTGCTGGTGGTCGTACTCGTGGACAGGCGGGAGCGGACCAGGTACGGGGATCGAGAAAATGTCCTGGTCACGGTACGGTCGGCCGCAGCGGACCAGCACGGGACCTTGACCCACCGCAGATCTTTCCCGCGATGCAGGCAGTCGCCTTGGGCAGCGGACGCTAGGTCTCCGGAGAGCCCCATGTCCGTGACGGCATCGGCGAAGCCGGGCTTCTCGAGATACAACAGACCGCAGATGACGGCGGCGACACCGACCACCCACAACCACGTGTCGTCCGAGCTCTTCGCTGGCTCCTTCGCCTTGGCCTGCGATTGCGCGGGCTGGGTGCTCTTCGCAGCCGGCGGCGAGACAGTCTTGGGCTGGGGCTTTGGCTGGGGCTTTGGCTGGGGCTTTGGCTGGGGCTTTGGCTGGGCCTTCGGCCGAGGCTTGGGTTGGGGTTTGGGTCGCGGCTTGGGAGCATCCGAGGGTTTGCCCGCCTTCTTTGGCTTGTCCGCCCCCTCCTTCTTCGGCTTCTGCTGACCGGGGGTCGTGACGAGCCTGGTCGGCGGCAGGTCGAGCAGTTCCAGCGCCTGGGTGGCCGTCGGCCGCCGGTCGGGATCCTTCCGCAGCAGGCGCTCGATCAGCGGCGCGAGCCTTCCCGCCCGCCGCGGTGCGGGAACCTCCGCCATGAGGATCGCGCCGTACGTCTCGTCCGGTGTGTCCCGGTGGAACGGCGAGACGCCCTCGACGGCGTAGTACAGGGTCGACCCGAGCGAGAACAGGTCACTCGCGGTCCGCTCGTCCCGCCCGCGAATCCGCTCCGGCGCGAGATATTCGGCCGTTCCGATGAACGTTCCGGGCGCCGTGAGCCGTGTCTCGTCCTGCTGGACCGCGATCCCGAAGTCGGTGAGCAGGACCTCGCCGTCTGCGGCCAGCATGACGTTCGCAGGCTTGACGTCACGATGCACGATGCCCGCCTCATGCGCCTTCTCCAGAGCCCTCAGCACTGCTCTGGCCACCTTCTCGGCAGTCTTCGGCTTCAGCGGCCCCTGCTCGCTGACGCGTTCGTGCAGGGAGCATCCGGAGACGAGTTGCATGACCGTCCAGGGAACACCGTCCTCGATCACCACGTCGTGCACCGTGACGATGTTCGGGTGATTGCGCAGCCGAGCCGCATTCCGAGCCTCGCGCGTGGCACGCCGCAGCATGTCTTCCCGCACAGGGCCACTGATCCCCGGATGCAGCCACACCTCCTTGACGGCCACCTCGACCTCGAGCGCCGTGTCCCACGCTCGCCAGACGCGCCCGAAACCACCCGCCGCCAGTTCGTCGGTCAACCGGTAGCGACCACCGATCACTCGCCCCGGCCTCGTCTCCTCTGCCACGAGACGATGATACAAACATCCCTGTCTATATGGCAGGGTTCCTTGAATGAACACTCAGCGTCTCATCACGATTAGCCCCCGGACGCCCATGGGCATCCGCAAGCTCCGCACGCACCAAGAACCAGACCGCGCCGAAAAAGTCATCGACACCCTGGCCACCTCAATAAGCTTCATCACCCAGCACACAGAATCGGCGGCAGCCAGCCTGCCGAACTTACCGCCAAAAGTGAACAGACTGTCAGCTAAGCCCTTTCATAAGGTCGCCTGCCAGGCCGACGAGGGCGACGGCCAGGTTGCTGGTAATGACACGCCGCCGGTTCACGCGGGCGACTTCCCTGGCGGCGGCTTCTGTGAAACCGGTGCCGGCAAGGCCGCCGGCGTCAACGGCGGGGGACGGCAAATGAGCTTGGTCAAGACTCAGGCGGAGGAACACTTCAAGGTCGCGTTCACTGAACATCGTCTCTTGGGCGGCATCGACCTTTGGACCATGCGCCGGCTGGGCCGCATGCCGAGATTTGACGGTCATCGTCCACGGGTCAACCATAAACAAGTGCGGCCAGGGAGGCCGCCCACCGGCCTTCGCTGCCGAGAACTGCCAGACAGGTCGTCCTAACCAGGATTAATTGATCATGGCGGGCATCCCGCCGCTGTCGCCCGTCGTGGACGTCGTCCGCGACACCGGCCACGACGCGGAGGACACCGGCAACCTGTTCGCCGCCATCGACGCCCTGCGCATCCCCGTCGACTACCTCGCCCAGCTGTTCACCGCGGGCGATCGTCGACCCGGCCGGCAAGCGCACGCGCGTCAACCTCCTCAACTGGGACGGCAAGGGCACGCCCGCCGGGCTCTTCCCACCCCGGCGCGAAGGACCCGGCCCCGGCGCCACGGATCCGGAGGGCGCCCCCGGCAGGCCGGCATCGACGACGACGGTCCCCGAGGAGCCCCAGCAATGATCACAGGGACGAGGAACCCCGCGCCGGACGGCACGCAGCTGGCCACGGCCTGGCAGACGGCCTCACTCCTGCTCGACTATCCCGACGACGGTCTGCTCGGCCGCCGTCCCCTGCTCCGCCGAGCCGCCGCCACGCTGCCCGCGGAGCTGGGCGAGCCGCTGGGACGCTTCCTCGATCACGTCGACGCGACGCCCCTGCCGGAGCTGGCCGCCGACTACGTCGCGACGTTCGACCACCGCAAACGCTGTTGCCTCTACCTGACGTACTACGCCTGCGGCGACACCCGTAGGCGCGGCATGGCGCTCCTGCGGTTCAAGCACGCCTACCACCGCGCCGGGCTCGTCCTCGGCGACGACGAACTGCCCGACCATCTGGCCGTCGTGCTGGAGTTCTCCGCCGCCGACCCCACCGCCGGCGCCCGGCTGCTCAATGAGCACCGCGCCGGCCTGGAACTGCTCCGGCTGGCGTTGGCGGAGTCACGTTCCCCGTGGGCGGCCGTGCTCGACGCGGTCTCGGCCACCCTGCCCCGGTTGAACGGCGACATCCAGGACGCCGTCCTGAGGCTCGCCGCGGAAGGGCCGCCCGAAGAGGAGGTCGGCCTCGCCCCTTACGGCGCCTCGTCCGGCGGCCCGGTCTTCCTCCCCGACCCGCGGCCGTCGCGCCCGCCGTCCCGACCGGATACGCAAGGAGCCCACCGATGATCGGCGGCACGGTCGTGTCCACCGTCGCGCCTTCCGCGGAGGAGTCGACGGGGGTCGTCGACGTCCTGCTGTGGGTGGCGCTGCCGTACGTCACCATCGCGGTGTTCGTGCTCGGCCACTACTGGCGGTACCGCTACGACATGTTCGGCTGGACCACGCGCTCGTCCCAGCTGTACGAGAGCCGCCTGCTGCGCATCGGCAGCCCGCTGTTCCACTTCGGCATCCTGCTGGTCCTGCTCGGCCACGTCGGGGGGCTCGTCATCCCCGACAGGTGGACCGAGGCGATCGGCGTCAGCGAGCACGCCTACCACGTGACGGCCGTGGCCCTGGGCACCGTCGCGGGATTCTGCACGCTGGCGGGACTGGCGATCCTCATCCACCGGCGCCGGACCGTCGGCCCGGTCTTCTCCGCCACCACCCGCAACGACAAACTCATGTACGCGGCGCTCACCCTGGTCATCGTGCTCGGGTTGGCCGCCACCGTCGCCGCCAACATCGTGGGCGGCGGCTACAACTACCGCGAGACGGTCTCCCCTGGTTCCGGTCGGTGTTCTCTCTGCGGCCCGACCCGCGCCTCATGGCGGACGTTCCGATCCTGTTCCAGCTGCACGCCCTCAGCGCCCTGCTGCTGTTCTGCGTCTGGCCGTTCACCCGCCTGGTGCACATGCTGACCGCCCCCGTCGGCTACCTCACCCGCCCCTACATCGTCTACCGCAGCCGCGACGAGCGGCTCGGCACCCGCGCCCCCCCACCGCGGCTGGGAGCACCGCCCCGGATAGGCACGCTGTTCGGCGAACAGCGTCGACCGCCTCTTGGGGATAACCGAAATAGGAGATTCGGTCGGTGATAGCCCCCTAGGATCTTCGCCATGGCGGAGATCATCGACTACGGGCGGTTCGCGGAACGGCTCGCCGCGGACCGGCCGGTCCTCCAGCTTCTCGACGAGGTGCAGCGCGAGTGGGGCTATGAGGATCCGGGCGGCGAGCCCCTCGTGACCAGGGCGGGTGAAGCGCCCGGATACGAACCGGACGAGTCCGACCCCGTCCCCGCGGCGCTGGTCGAGTGGTGGGACTCCCCCGTCAACTCCTTCGCCTTCCGCCCGCGGCTCTACTGGACGCACTCGGTGTGGCCGCCGTCCGGGCCGGACTCGCTCGACGACCCGCCCGGTGACGAGATCCGGGTGTTCATGGCCGAGTACCAGTACCTCAACCAGTGGGGCTACCTCGCCTCCGAAGCCCACCTGCCCGACCCGAAGGTCCTGGTCAGCTCCTTCGACGGCTGGGTCGTGCAGAGCCGGTCGGTGTCGGAGTTCTTCCTGCAGCTGGCGATGGAACGGCTGCCGGCGACCTTCGGCTGGTCCTTCCGGGTGCGCCGGGCCGAGGTCGAGGCCGACCCCGCGATCGTCGAGCGTCTGCAGGCCGCGTACCGCGACATCGGCCTGCTGCCCTGGCAGGAGGCCGGCACCGACGCCCTCACCTACGGCGGCCCGGACGTGCTCATCCGGCACGGCCGCGGGCCCGGAGCCGACTTCGCCGTCGTGGTCCAGGCCCGGACCCGCGAGGCGCTCGTCCAAGCCCTGGACACCCTGGGGGTCGCGTGGACCGACGAGGGCATCTCGGCCCCGCAGGAGGTGCCCCTCCCCACCGAGGACCTGGGACCGGCGTCGTTCGCCGAGGGGGACGCCGACGACCGGCTGCGCTGGACCGTGGCCTCGACGGCCGCCGCGTCGGGCGTCCCCGCCGTCCCCGACGTCCCCGCGCTGCGCGGGCTCGCGGACCGTACGGCGGCGGCCGCCGACCGGGACGCGACGACGGTCGTCGCGGGAGACTCGGCCGGCCGCGTGCACGTCTGGGCGGCCGACGGCGCGGAACTCGACGTCCAGAAGCCCCACCGCGCCCCGGTCACCGCCGTCACCTGCTACCGCGGCCCCCACGGCACCCGTTCGGTCGTCAGCGGCGACGCCCATGGGGTGGTCCGATGGTGGCCGGCACAGGGCCCACTTCCACGAGTGCCGCTCGCCCGGCGCAGGTCGCCCGTCGCGGCCCTGGCCACCGCGTCCCTGGAGACCGGACCGGCCCTGGCCGCCGCCTGGGCCGACGGACTGGTGCGCGCCTGGGACCTGACCTCCGGCGAGAGCGCCGACCTGCGGATCGGCACCGGGATCGAGGCCCTGGCCCTGAGGCCGGAGGGTTCGCTGCGCGTGACCACCGCGCACGGTACCGCCGAACTGCGCCTCGACGTGGAGCGGCTGTGGCCCGCCCGGTCGCTGCGGCTGCGCCTCGCCGAGATCGACTGGGGATCGCTCTGGGCGGCGCGCGGCCCGGCCCACGAGGTTCCGGGCCTGATCGCCAAGCTGGCGTCCGACGATGAGGACACCGCGCAGGCGGCCGTCAAGAGACTGTACGAACTGCTCGCCTACAGGGGCAGCGCCTCTCCGAGCGCGGCCGTCCACGCGGTGCCGTTCCTGGTGGAACGGATGCTCATCCCGACGAACCGGGCGCGCAACACCCTGCTGCTCCTCATCGCGGACATCGCCGACGGCCCCGGCGACGCGCAGGACGCCGTCAAGGAGGCCCTCCCCTCCCTGCTGCATCTGCAGAACGACGAGAACTCGTCCATCCGGTGGGCCGCCGCGGAACTCGTACGCAACTGCGGCGCAACAACCGGCACCTGAGGTCAGGGCTTGGCGGGTACGCGTAGGAGGACGGGGCCGAAGAGGCCGGTCACGCGCTGGCCCTCGAACACGAAATGGGTCGGGCTGGTCTCGTCCAGGTGCGGGGCGAGGGTGCCGTACACCACGACCTCGATCTCGTTCGGCTCACCGAGGCGCAGGGCCGCGTCGTCGAGGGTGAAGCGGTACGGGGCGCAGACGCGGACGCCGCAGGGCGTGGCGTTGACCGTCACCTCGGCCGTGCCGCGCACCCGGCCGAGGTCGAGCACCACGCCGCGCGCGTCGGCGGGGATGACGACGACGCGGCGGTAGCGGACCCCTCCGCTGTATCCGGCCAGGCCCTCGTCCTCCCAGTCGCCGAGCGCGATGGTGCCGGGGCCCGGGGTGAAGCGGACGGGGCCGGCCAACGCGGCGCCTCCGCTGTGGCCGGGCCAGGTCCGGACGTGCAGTTCAGCGGCGCGTTTCCCTCCCCCGGGCAGCGCGAACTCCGGTCCCCCTTCCAGGCGCCGCCCGTCGAGGAACACACCGGTGACCTCGCCGTGCACGTCGAAGGACATGCTCGTCGCGCCGGGCGGCACCGTGAAGCGGAATCGCTCCAGGGTCTCGCCGCGGCCCGGCACCGCGTACAGGGCGGGCAGGACGACGCCGTCGTCGTCCGCCGCGTCTTCGATCCAGGCCGCGCCGGGCAGCGGGTGCGGGCGGCGGCGCAGGTGGAGGGCGGCCGGATCGCCGTACTGCGTGCGCTTGGGCACGACGGCCGCCGGCTCGCCGTCCCGGGTCGCGCGCCAGCCCGTGACAGGGCCGTCCACCAGCACCGCGGGGGGCGTGTCCGACTCGGTGAGGATCAGCGTCAGCTCCCTGCCCGCTTGGCCGGTCACGTCGTAGCGTCCGACACGCGGCGTCTGCTGCTCGGCGTACGGATCGAACCCGCCCTGGCGGCCGATCTCCACGTCGTCCACGACGATCCGGCACGGCGCGGACGAGGCGACCTGGAGGATCCCGTGCGCGTCAGCCGGGAGCGCGGTCGACAGGGCGACCTGGGCTCCGGTGCGCGACGGTCCCTCAACGGTGATCCACTCCGGTCTGCGGTAGCGCTCGGGGTCGGTGACGACGGCGACGTGCGCGCGCAGCCGCTCGTCCTCGTGCCGGTCCGTGTCGGGGACGAGCCGCAGTTCCAGGTCGTACGCCCCCGGCGCCAACGGGGTCTTCGCCACCGCCAGATAGCCGTGGTCCTCCAGGGGGGTCGGCGCCCCGTCCACCAGCAGCGTCTTGACGGCCGCGGCACCGACCGCGGGGAACCCTCCCGGCGCGGGCACCGTCACACGCGTGCGGAACACCACCCGCTGTCCCGCGGTGATCGGCCCGAAGTCGAGGAACTCCTCCGGCACGTGCCCCTTCGGGCCGAGGAACTCCCGGTGGACGGTGTCCTTGCGGATGCCGCGCGAGTCGGAATAGACCGCCTCCCGCCAGTTCGTCCCGTCGCAGGACCAGACGCCGTGCGGGCCGAAGGTGGCGTGGACCGTGGTCCAGCCGGCGTCGTCCTCCACGCGGTGGTGCAGTTCCCAGCGTTCGAGCGCCACCGGCTCGCCGGGCGGGCGCGCGAAGTCGCCCCAGGTGTTGTCGAGCGTGGGCACCAGCTCCATCTCCCAGGTGGAGCCGAGGTCGATCTCGCGGTACGGGACGGGGCGAGCCGGCTCGTCCCCCTCCTGTCCGGTGCCGGGGAAGACCAGCAGTGCGGCGGGGCCGTCGTCGAACGGGACGACCAACTCCACGTGGTCGTCCACGGCGGTGGTCGGGAGGCGGCGGGGTGTTCCGTCGAACAGGCCGATCGCGTACGCGGGTCCGGTCACGCCGCGCACGCGGACGGGCATGTCGCGCAGGTAGCGGTCCGGGTCGAAGTCGTAGGTGACGTCGATCCAGCCGAGGTCGGCGCCGCGTTCGTCCGGGCGTTCGACCGACACGCGGCTCGCCATCGACGGCGAGGCCGTCAGGAACACCAGGGTGGCGCCGTCCACCTCCCGCACGAGCGCGGGCACGGGCGCCTCCACCCGGCGGTCGCCGTCGAGCACCTCCGCGAGGCCGGAGGCGTCCGGAACGGTCTCCAGCAGCCCGGCCAGCCTGGCCACGGCGGCGTCCGCGTCCGGGTCCCCGACGCCCGCGTGCGGCGGCGGGCCGACCGCGACGACCCGGCCGCCGTTCTCGGCGAACTCGGCGAGCCGTCGCGCGGTCGCGCCTTCCAGCACGGTGCAGGCCGGCAGCAGGACGGTGCGGTACGACTCGTCCGCGACCGTCAGCCGCCCGTCCGCCACTCGCGCCCGCCGCACCGAGTCGTCGTCGATCACGTCGGCGTCGACGCGGAGCCGGTCCAGGACGCCCGGCTCCATCTTGAACCACGCCATGTCCCCGACCAGCGATCGGTAGACGTCCTGGGCTCGCGCGGCCTCGGCGTCGACGCCGTCGAGCCTGGTTCCGGCCTGCGCGGTGGCGGTCGGGTACAGGACGGCGACGTCGCACACGTGCCGTCCCAGCGACAGCGCCGCGCACAGCCGGGTGATGGCGTCGGCGAAGACGCGATAGTGCTTCCAGTAGGGCTGCCGCCAGTCGGTCGACGGCGGCGCCCACTCCCACCAGCCCGCCCTGGTCGAGTAGTAGGAGGCGTGCGGGTTGTAGAGGGTGGCGCCGGTGCGCAGCCAGGGCAGCAGCCAGTCGAGAGTCTCCTCCAGGGTGCCGCCCCAGCCGCTGGAGTGGAACGACTCGATCCACGTGCGGTCCCGGCCGTACAGGTGCGCCAGCGAGGAGTGGACTCGGGCGTCGCCGTGGTGGTCGGAGCCGGGCGCCCCGAACCAGCGGTGCGTGCGGGCGTAGTCGGCGTACAGGCGCACACCGTCGACGGGGAACCCGGCGCGCGCCGGATCCTGCTGGTCGCAGCCGTGCAGCAGGCCGTGCTTGCCGTGCCATTCGGCCAGCGGGCGGAAGAACGCCTCCTCCGCCATCTCGGCCCGGGTGAAGTGGTAGTCGCGACGGAACTCCCGGCCGCCGGGGTCACCGTCGTCCCCTGACCACAACCGGTGCAGGCGCGGGGTCGGGTCGTAGCCGCGCCGCCGTTCGAACTCCTCCGCGAAGGGGGCCGACCAGGTGGGCAGCGACGGCAGTTCGTCCTGGAACGACCCCACGATGACCGTGCCGAGCCGGTGCCCGAGCCGCCGCTCGAACTCGCCGTGCACCCGGTCCAGCAGCGTCGCGCACGCCTCGGCCGACAGGTAGTCGAAACCGCGCGGCGCGGGCGGGCCGCCGTCGCGGTCGAGCCACAGCCCCGCGTACTCGGGCCGTTCCTGGACGAGCCGTGCCTGAAGGCCGGCGCCGGAGAAGCCGAGCTGGTCGTAGAACCAGAGCGACGTGCCGAGCGCGGCGGCGTCGTCGCACACCCCGTCCAGCAGCTCCCACCAGGCCTCGCCGAAGAACGCGGGGTCGTCGGCGTCGGCGCCGAACATCGGCCCGGACGGCGCCAAATTGATGATCACCAGGTTGTGGACGCCGCCCGCGGCGAAGCGTTCGAGCTGGTCGCGCAGCCGCCGCCGGTCGAGCCGGTCGCCGCTCCACCACCAGAACGGCGCCGGGGAGAAGGCGCGCGGCGGTGTCTCCAGAACCGTCCGCAACCGCGCAGGAAGCATCGGCTCATCCCTTCAGACCGCCGGCGAAACCCTTGATGACGTACCGTTGCAGCACCAGGAACACCACGATGATCGGCAGCGCGGCCAGCACCAGCCCGGCGAACACCAGGCCGTAGTCCGACACGTACTGGCCGACGAACGCGAAGATCCGCACCGGGACCGTCTCCCGCGCCGAGCCGCCCAGGTAGAGCAGCGGGGTGAAGAAGTCGTTCCAGATGAACACGGCGTTGAGGATCAGCACCGTGCCGGTGATCGGGCGCAGCAGCGGGAACACGACCCGGGTGAACGCCTGCAGGTGCCCGGCGCCGTCGATGAGGGCGGCGTTGGCGTAGTCGGCCGGAAGCGCCCGGATGAACCCGGTGTAGAGGAAGACCGTGAACGGCATCTGGATGCCGGTGTAGAAGACGATCATCCCCTGGTAGGTGCCGAGCAGCCCCATCGAGTCGACCATCTTGAACAGCGGGATCATGCCGAGCTGGAACGGCAGCACGATGCCCAGCAGGAACAGCACGTACAGGCCGAAGCCGAGCCGGGTCGCCCGCCGCGCCAGGAAGTAGGCGGCCGACGACCCGACCGCGATCAGCGCCACCAGGCTCACGACCGTGATGGCCGTGCTGTTGAGCAGCGCCGACCCCAGCGAGGCACGCGACCAGGCGTCGGCGAAGTTGCCCAGGTCCGGTGAGGTGGGCGGCGACAGCGGCGCCTCGGCGATCTGCCGCTTGTCCTTGAGCGACAGCGTGATCAGCGCGTACACCGGGAACAGGAACGCCACCGCCGCGCCGATCATCACGATCTCCAGCAGGAACGTCCGCACCCCGTAGCGCAGGCTCACGACGTCACCTCCCGGCCGCGCAGGTAGTGGATCTGGATCATCGACACCGCCGCCACGAACAGCGCCAGGACCAGCGCGATCGCCGTGCTGTAGCCGTAGTTGCCGAACACGAACGCCTGCTTGTAGAGCACCGTGGAGAGCGTCTCGCTGGCATGCCCCGGGCCGCCGTTGGTGGCGGCGTACACCTGGTCGAACAGTTTCAGCCCGCCGATGGTCGACAGCATGACGTTGATGGTCACGGCGGGTGCCAGCAGCGGCCAGGTCACGTTCCGGAACCGCTGCCACAGCCCCGCCCCGTCGATCATCGCGGCCTCGTGCAGCTCCGCCGGCACCCCTTCGAGCCCGGCCAGGAAGATGACCATCGAGTAGCCGGCGAACTGCCAGATGACCATGCCGGCCACCGACCACAGCGCCAGCGACGGGTCGCCGAGCCAGTCCTGGCGCAGCCCGCCGAGGCCGACCGCGCCGAGGATCCCGTTGAGCCCGGCGTCCGGCGCGGGGTTATAGACGTACTTCCACAGGAACGCCACCATCACCGGGCTGACCACCGCGGGCGCGAAGAAGATCACCCGGAGCACCGCCCGGGACTTGATCTTCGTGTGCACGCCGAGGGCGAGCAGCAGCCCGATCCCGTTCTGCACGACCACGATCGCGACGGTGAGCAGCAGCGTGTTGAGCAGCGACCCGCGCGCGGCGTCGTCGTCCAGCAGCTTGTGGAAGTTGGCCAGGCCGTTGAAGGAACGGTCGCCGATCCCGTTCCAGTCGGTGAACGCGACGGCGATGCCGCTGATGCTCGGGTACAGCACCACCAGGGCGTACACGGCCAGGGCGGGCGCGGCGAACCACCACGGCGGCGCCAGGAACCCGCCCTGCCGCCGGCGCCGCCGGGGGCGGGTCCGGGTCGTGCGGGCGGTGAGGGCTTCGGCCACGGCTCACTTCTTCCGGTACGTCTCGTCGAGCTTGGCCAGCGCCTGCGGGATCGTCGTCCGCCCGCCGAGCAGTTCCTGCACCGCCGCGAAGTGGGCGGGCTGCACCTCCGCGTTCGGCCAGGCCTGGTCCATGAACGGGACGGCCTTGTTCCCGTCGATGTAGGGCAGGAAGTCCTTCAGCACCGGGTCGATCTTGGAGTTGGCGTCGCGGACGAGCGGCACGCACGCGACCGCCTCCGCCCAGGCGTTGATGTTCTGCTGCTGCCCGAGATAGTCGATGAACGCCTTGGCCGCGTCGCGGTTCTTGCTCCGGGCGCTGACGCCGAGGCCGACCACGGCGCCCGCCGGGATCCAGACGCCGTCCGCGTCGTCGGCACCGGGCACGGGGAACATCCCCAGGTCGTCCGGGCCGGCGGCGGCCTTGCGGAAGTCGGGCAGCACCGCCGACACCTGGATCGCCATCGCGGCCCTGCCCGTCGCGACCATCGAGGTCTGCTGCTCGAACGTGGTGCCGTTGGGGTTGTCGTTGAAGAACCCGCGTTTCTGCAGGTCGAGGTACATGGTGAACGCGTCCGACCAGCCCGACTGCGCGAAGCTGGCCGACCCCGCCTGCATCTGCGCGTCGAACCTCGGGTTCTTGGCGTACACCGTCGACGGCACCAGCGCGTAGGTGATCAGCTGGGTGACCCACGGGGTCTGCGCGCCGAGCGCGATCGGTGTCTTCCCCTTCTTCTTGATCTTGTCGCAGACCTCCAGGAACTCGCTCCAGGTCCGCGGCGGCGCCTCGACACCGGCCTCCTGGAACACCTTCTTGTTGTAGATCGCGCCGATCACGCTGGACCCGGCCGAGAACAGGAAGGTCCTGCCGTCGAGCTGGAACGCGGGCTTGAAGTTGGGCGGGATGTTCTTCGTCCAGGGCTGGTCGGACAGGTCGGCCAGCAGCCCGGCCCGCGCGATCTGCGCCATGCTCATCGCGCTGCCGTTGCCGGGATAGACCACGTGCACGTCGGGCGGGGCGCCGGCGCCGAGCTGGGTGCGCACCGAGGTCTGCACCTGGTCGGTCGGCGCGTAGGAGGTGTTGAACTTCGCCTGGGTGTAGCCCTTGGTGAGCAGGTCGAGCGGCTTCTGCTGGTCGGCCACGCCCACCAGCCGCAGCGACCCGCCCGACCCGGACGAGCCGCCGCAGGCCGACAGGACCCCGGGCAGCGCCGTCACGGCGGCGGCACCGCCGGCCAGCCGGAGAAAGCCGCGTCGGTCGAGGGGCGTTCCGCGCGATGACGATGTCATGTGTGTCCTCCTCGGGATCGCGGCCGGAGGGGCCGCGAGAGCCGTCCCGCCCTGGGGACGGCGGTCATCGGAGCGTCCGCCGCGCGTCCTGTCCGGACGGCGCGGCGGCGGTGACGTGGAACTCCCCCGAAGTGATCCGGCGACGGAACGTACTGGCCCTCTGGACACGGCCACTCGTGCCGCGGCATGCCGTGGCGGAACCGGCACTGCCCGCCGATTTCCACAAGGCCTCGGTGGGACCGGTGGCGGACGAACCAGGACGAGCTTCGGCGTGGTGCTCGCAGCGAGGTCCGTGGCGCCAGATCCGGTTCCACGCCGTCTCCGATCTCCAGGATCACGTGAGCTCATGTGAAGATAACGTGATCAAATGCGAAGTCGAGCCTAGAAGTGCCTGCTTATGCTGTCAAGAGATCACCGAGTTCAGCTGCCGGAGGGATTTATCGCAGCGCAGAGCCCCTGTGATAGCAACACACCGGCCGACGTTATATCGCTACGGGACCGTACCGATCCCTGTGCTCGTCCCGATCACGCGGCGCCTCGCCGCCGACGCGGCACGGGTCCCGCAAAGCTCGGGCCGGGATGGTGACGCACGTTCATCTGCGCCCGCCCATGAAGACGGCTCACCCGGTGGACCGCCGCACTCGGGCGACTCGACATCTTGATCGCCGATACGCCGTGTCCGCGCCTCAGCCGCAGGCGGCGGCTCGCCCGCCCACGCCAACGACTGGTCACGGCGCCGCAGCCGAAGGACGGCGCAATCTGATAGGAGAAAATGCAGCACGAAGAAGAGCCCGAGGAAATAACCGACGCCGCGAATATGGGCACGGCTGCGGCACCTCCCGCAACCGCGTCTTCACCCCACCGTCGCCTGACGCCGACGGCCGCGTGGCCTCCATCCGCGCCGCACTGGAAGAGTCGCCCCACGGTCGGAGCGGCGTGCGCGGGTGGTGCTGTGGGGAGTGGCGGCCACGGGTGGGGTTGTCGGGCCACCTTTACAGGAGCAACGCTGACAAGCCGACAATCGCCCGCCGACGCGCCGACCGCCACGGTTGACACCTCTACGCACCCATGACGTGTGCCTGATCACGCTGGGTAGGACCACCCCCATAAGGCTCCCTTTCTGCGCGAGTTAACCGCCGTCGACATGGGCGGGCGATGGGCGAACCGGCCCCTCGGAAGCCATGCTTGAGAAATTCCATTGGGTTCCATACAAAGGCTTTGGCCTGATCGCCCGAAGGCCTCTTTCGCTGCCGCAGAAACTTGGACTCTGCAACACGCCTAGCCGTGTGCAGAGCGTTGCGGGCCCGGCGTTGTGGCTGTTCGCGCCTTTGATCCCCTGCTCAGTGCGGTCTCCTGCTGCACATGGGAGAGTTTCTCGGGGTTGCGTACGGCATAGAGCCCGGTGATGAGGCCGTCGTCGACGCGCACCGCCATGACGGTGTCGATCTCGCCGTTGAGCCGGAGGAGCAGCGCCGGGTAGCCGTTGACCTGCACCGGCTCGACCGTCAGATCGCTGCCGAACTTGGGCAGGCTCGCGGTCAGCAGGCGAGCGACCCGGTCGGCTCCGCTGATGGGCCGCAGCAGGGCCTGCTTGACTCCCCCGCCGTCCGCCAGGAAGACGACGTCCGGTGCGAGCATGTCGAGCAGGTGTTGCAGATCGCCGGTGACCACCGCCCGCTGGAACGCCTGGAGGGCGGCGCGGGTCTCGGCGGGGGTGACGGCTTCGCGTGGTCGCCGCGCGGCGACGTGGGCCCGTGCGCGGTGGGCGATCTGGCGGACCGTGGCCGGGCTCTTGCCGACGGCTTCGGCGATCTCGTCGTACGCCAGGTCGAAGACCTCGCGCAGCACGAACACCGCCCGCTCGGTCGGCGTGAGCGTCTCCAGGACCAGCAGCATCGCCATCGAGACGCTGTCGGCCAGTTCCACGTCCTCGGCCACGTCGGGCGCGGTCAGCAGCGGTTCGGGCAGCCAGGGGCCGACGTAGGACTCCTTGCGGCGGCCGAGCGTGCGCAGCCGGTTGAGCGCCTGGCGGGTGGTGATCCGGACCAGGTACGCGCGCGGGTCCCGCACCGTGTCGAGTTCCACGTCCGCCCACCGCATCCAGGTCTCCTGCAGCACGTCCTCGGCGTCGGCGGCCGAGCCGAGCATCTCGTAGGCGACGGTGAACAGCAGATTACGGTGGGCGACGAACGCCTCCGTGGCCGGGTCCACGCGGCCGTCACCGGTGAGCCGCTCCGCCGCGTACGTTGTCGGCTTGCTGCCCTCGCCCATATCCGGCTCCTGCCTGTTCGCTCTCGACCGTGCTACACGCACAGGACACCGGTGGCCGCCGTCCTGTGACATCCGCAATGGCGTGGCGCACGTCACCTCACCCGGCAATCCAGCGGCGAGGAGGGCCTGGCCTGTCGCCTGGCCGGTGGTGAGGTCGCCGCGATCACCACGTGGCTCCGTCACGAGGAGCCCAGGCCGGGTGCAGGTGACGGCCGGGAACGTGCGTGATGAGGACGCGGGCCGGCCGGACGGCTACAGGAGGGTCGCGGCTCGGACCAGGCCGGCGAGAGCCCGGGACCGGCTGTGCGGCGGCCACGCGATCACCGTCGTGACGGTCGGCGCGTCCAGCACCGGCACGGCGGCGAGGTCGGCGTTCAGATGGGCGCGGCACGAGTCCGGCAGGACCGCGGCCGCCCGGCCGAGCCCGACCAGCTGCAGCAGCTGCGTATGGTCCCGGACCTGCGGGCCGGGACCGTCCGGGTACGTGCCGTCGGGGCCGGGCCAGCGCGGCAGCGGCAGGTCGGGCAGCGCGGTGACGTCGTCCATCCGCAGGCCGGCCCGGCGGGCGAGGGGGTGCCCGGCCGGCAGCACCACGACCTGCCCCTCGGTGCGCAGATCCTCGGTGTCGAACCCGACCGTCGAGTCGAACGGCCGGTGCAGCAGCGCCACGTCGGCCCGCCCGTCGCGCAGCAGCCGTTCCTGCTCGCCGATCCCGCACAGGTGCACGTCGACGGTGACCGCGCCGGGTTCGGCGGCGTACGCGTCGAGCAGCTTCGACAGCAGTTCGCTGGACGCTCCGGCTTTCGTGACGAGGACCAGGCCGGGCTGACCGGTGGCGGCGAGGGCCGCACGGCGGGTACGGCGCTCGGCGGCGTCTACGGCGTCGAGGGCCGCTCGGCCCTCGCGCAGCAGCACCGACCCGGCCTCGGTCAGCGTGACGGTGCGGTTGGTGCGTTCCAGCAGCTTCACGCCGAGCCGCCGTTCGAGCTGCTGGATCGCCCGTGACAGCGGTGGCTGGGCGATCCCGAGCCGCTGCGCGGCCCGACCGAAGTGCAGCTCCTCGGCGACGGCGACGAAGTAGCGCAGCTCCCGCGTCTCCATGCCGCCACGGTACCCGTGCCGGCCCGCCGGACGCCGACGGTCACGAAGGCGGTGACGCTGGCTCGATACCCGGGCGGTATCGCGGCCCACCCAGACGGTGTTGGCGGCCCCGCCGGGGTCGCGCACAGGATGGAGCGCATGAGCGAACAGACGATCGCGCTGGTCACCGGCGCGAACAAAGGGATCGGATACGAGATCGCGGCCGGCCTGGGCGCCCTCGGCTGGAGCGTCGGCGTCGGAGCCCGGGACGCGGAGCGCCGGGAGGCCGCGGTGGAGAAGCTGCGCGCGGCCGGCGTCGACGCCTTCGCGGTGCCGCTCGACGTGACCGACGACGCGAGCGTCGCCGCCGCGGCCGGCCAGATCGAGGAGCGCGCCGGACGCCTCGACGTGCTCGTCAACAACGCCGCGATCACCGGCGCCGCACCGCAGACGCCCACCACGGTCGACCCCGCGACGGTGCGCACGGCCGTGGAGACCAACGTCATCGGCGTCATCCGCGTCACCAACGCGATGCTGCCGTTGCTGCGCCGCTCGGCGTCGCCGCGGATCGTGAACATGTCCAGCAGCGTCGGCTCACTCACCCTGCAGTCCACTCCCGACGCCGAAACGGGCCCGATCTCGGTCGCCTACTCGCCGTCGAAGACGTTCCTCAACGCCGTCACCCTCCAGTACGCCAAGGAGCTGCGTGACACCGGCATCCTGATCAACGCGGCATGTCCCGGCTTCTGCGCGACCGATCTCAACGGTTTCCGCGGCGTCCGCACCCCCGAACAGGGCGCGGCGATCGCGATCCGGCTCGCGAGCCTGCCCGACGACGGCCCGACCGGCGGGTTCTTCGACGACGCGGGGGTGGTGCCCTGGTGACGGGTGAGTGATCAGCTCGTCGTGGCCGCCGGCGCGTTCCGGGCGCCCCGGGGGCCGGCACGCCGGGCTGGTCACGACAGGAGGCCGCGCCGGCGCTCGGCGGACGTCGGCGTGTCCAGGCTGGTCCACTCCGGCAACGCCCTCAGTCCTCCGGCAACCGCCGGACCAGCTCCAGCAGGCGGTTGGGCAGGAGGCGGCGGCCGTCCTTGGCCCGGCCGCCCAACCATGCCGGCGGGCGCCCGATGGTGACTCGTTCCAGGTGGTAGAACTCCGAGAAGTCGTGATCAATGGTGCGGCCGTGCCATCGCAACCGCAGGGTGTACCTCAATTCGGCCAGGGAGTCCTTCCGGTAGGGGGTGCCCGGCGGGATGACAGCCCGCGTCCCCCGGGCGATGTAGAGCGGCGGGTGGTTGAGCAGGACGTCCGAGGGGTCGGTGCCCACCGGTCGTGGTCGTGGCCTGTGCCTGAGCATGTAGCGGATCTTGTCGTCGGGGGGCGCGTCGATCCGTGCGTCGAGGGCCGGGGCGTCATGGGGCTGTCCGGCGGCCAGGTCGTCCCCGACGAGGCGCCCGCTCAGCGCCGTGCGGCCGCGCGACAGGGCGTCGGCGAACGGTCCCGACGGGTTCGACCGGCCCAGCCGCTGGGCCTCGTAGTGGAGTTGCTTGAACGCCGAGCCCAGGGCCTCCAGCACCCTGCCGTGGTTGGCTCGGGGATCGGCGTCCGCTCCGGCCCCCTGGCGCCCCAGTGCCTGCATGATGCTGCGCTGGATCGGCGGGCGCTCGCGGGGGGCGAGGTGGCCGTCACCGAAGGCTCTCCACGTGTGTCCGAAACCGTTGTCGACGAGCAAGCCGTAAAGGCCCTCAAAGTCGTGCATGACCTTCGCCGCGAGGCTCCCGGTGATGCCCAGCTCGAGACGAGGTACGCGCATGTGCCCGGAGGAGAAGGCGTCGGACAGGAAGTGCGCGCCGAAGGCACAGAGCGCGATCGCTGTCGCCGGAATGGGGTGGGCGGCATACGGCCCGGCCGTCCTGGCCATGTGCTCGCGGATCGCTTCGAAGGCCCGCCGCTGGTAGCGAACGAATGTCGCCCAGTTCTGGGGAGTGAAGTGCGACTGGTTGCGCATCGCCAGCGCGGCGTACCGGCCATTGCTGGCGACGATCTGGAACGCGTCACGGCCGACCGTATCGCCGGACGGCCACTGCTCGGAGCTCCCCAGCCATGGGGCATGGGCCGCGATCTGGACGGGGGTCGGTGCGCCCTTGGCCTGAAGGACACGGGCGAGAAGGTGCGCTTCGCTGAAGCGCGTGGGGCCGCGAGCGGCCCGGAGGTAGGCGACCCGGCGCCTGGTCTCCCGCAGATCCGGATACGTCCCGGCGCGAACCTGGTCCCGGACCCCGTCCAGGTACATCGCGGTCTTTTCCAGCGTATCGAGGCTCTTCCGGGGGGCCGGGCGGACGAACAGGAGGCGCAGCAGGGCATGCGCCCACGGCTCGTCCGCGTCAAAGCCGCGCATCAGGTCGACCGGCGGGCTTTGGGCGCCTTCCGCGCGGCCGATCAGCTCGTCGAACGACCCGTACAGGTCACCGGCGAGCATGATGATCTGGCCTGGAGACAGCGCGACGGCGTTGCCCGCGAGCAGCGCCGCCCGCAGCGTCCGCGGAGTCCATTCGCTGCCCGGGGCGGGTGATTCCGGCGCGATGTAGTGCCAGTGTGGTTCGGCCAGGTCTTCGACGCCCGAGTACGGGTGCGGCCGACCGTCGCCCGCGGATCCCGGGACGGGGGTGACGATCCTCCAGTCCCTGAGCGGCCCGTCTCGGCGGCCGTCACCGAGTCGGGCCCGGGTGTCGATGAACGCCCCACCGGCCACCAACCCGTGACGGGCCCACTGGTCGACCATCGATTGGACCGATTCCGCGATCATGACATGCTCGGGTGAGTCGAACTCCGCGTCGTCCGGCGGCACGTCGCCGGAACGCGGCCAGGGCGTGGTGCCGGCCAGGACGGCGGTGTCACCGGCCCGCGTCCCGGCAGGAGCGCCGGGACCGTCGGCACGGTCATCCCCGGGTCCGTCCCCCGCGGCCGGTCGCGCCCGGATGAGCACCTGCCCCGGCGGCATCCGACCCGCCGCGTCCAGCACCCGGCGGAAGAGTTGTAGGGCTGGACGCCGGAATGAGCCCGAGTCGGTGACCAAGGTGTAGTGGCCGGTACCGCCGCGCTCCACGGGATGGGAGCCGTCGAGTTCCTCGCGGGGGATCAGAGCGGGGCTCGCCAGGACGGCCACATGGCCGAGGCCGGGTTCGCCCAGCGCCACGCGGACCAGGAGGTCGCCCGCCGCGGGCGGCAGCCGGGGGACGTCACCAGGCCGGGCGAGGACCAGGAAGTCTTCGGCGATGGCGGCGGCCCGGCCATCGCTCCGGTAGACGATCTCGCGGTACAGCCTGTCGGGATTCAGGGTGATCTGACGGGCTCGATCGGCGGGCATGGACGACGCCCTCTCCTTCACATCGGGATCGACTACCGGTTGCGCGCGGAGGAGCGGGACTTGGGTGGACGCCAACGCCACGAGATGTTCGATGTGGAGGGCACCGCGACCATCCCGCATCGGCCACGTGCCGTTGCTCGTCAAGGGGTCCGCGCTGGCCAGCAGCAGTTCACGGATTCGCTCGGCGTCCATCTGGCCGCCGGCTGCTTCGAAACAGAGCGCGACGGCGCCGGTCACATGCGGTGCCGCCATGCTCGTGCCCGATTTACGGGTCGCCAGCCCGGGGCTCGTGCGGCTTCCCCGCGGTGCCGACCGTGCGGCCAGGACCCGTACCCCCGGAGCCACGATCTCTGGTTTGAGGCGCAGGTCCCGTGTCGGCCCGGCGCTGCTGAAGCGAGCCAGTTCCCGGGCGGACGAGTGGGCGTCGTAGGCGCCGACCGCGATCGGCATCCGGCCATTGGCGATCGTCCCCGTCGTGTACGAGCTGTCGGCGTCCGCTGCGATGAAGCGTGCTTGGCACGACGTGCATGCCTCGTCTCTTTCCAGCCAGGCGTGGAAGGAGCCGTTGCGCACCCGCACTGCCCGCAGGGCGAGGGTCCACGGGCCTGCGGGAGCACCGGGCCACAGGAAGGCGTCGATGAGCCTGTCGCCGCTGTTCGGGTCGCGGTCGCTCCGATGGTAGATCCGGCCCACGACCTCATCGCCGTGCCGGACGTCGCTTTGCTCACCCGGGTGCACCCAAGGGCCCCGTTCCCCGGTCGGTGCTCGAAGCCGTACCGCGAACTCGTCGTCGCCGTCGTACCACACCTCGAGCTCGTTGCTCGTGCGGTCCTGCGGCTGGATGACGAACGTCAGCTCTTTGACCTGGCCTTCTTCCAACCGTCCACGGGAATGCGTGCGGCGATCGAAGTAGTTTCCCGCGCTGCCGACCACGAACCGGCCCGGTGCCGCGCGCAACATGGAGTCGAGTGCCAGCTCGACGAGAGTGCAACCGTTGTGCGGCCCCCCACACCGCCCGAGACTGAGGTTGATCACCCAAGGCCGGTTCGCCGCGGTCCTCGCGATGAAGTCGACTGCCTCAAGGATCCGGACGGAGTCGCCCATATTGGCCAGTCCCGTCGTGCCACGGTCAGAGAGATGGACGAAGATGAGCTCGGCCTCGGGGGCGACTCCCGGCGGGCCGTCCCCCCGGCCGTTGCCCGCGGCGATGTCCATGACCACCGTGCCGTGCGCCCCGCCGCCGCGGTCGGCCTCCGCCGGGTGGTACCCCAGCGCCGAATAGGGGCTGGCGGTGCGCAGCGCGGCGTCGATCTCCCCCCGCCCGTACACGGTGCCGTACCCGTACGGCTCGGGTGCCCGCGCTCCTTCCGGGCCGCGTTGATCCCACAGCGCGAGCAGTCGCGTCGCCCCGTCCGCACGCCGGATGCTCGGATGCCCGAAGTCGCAGCCGAAGTCGACGACGCCCACCACCACGCCCGCTCCGGTCGGTCGCACGCCCGGCGGCCGACGCACATCCTCGCGACGCGCATCTTCGGCCCGCGGCTGTCCGTCGGACGTGGAGGAAAGGGACGACTCCTGTGCCGAGCACCAGTCGCATTTCTGCCACTCGGGTCCCAGCAACCGGGGCGCCTTGAGGCTCAGCACACCCGGGTCGTCGTGGACTCGCTGAATGGCGTCCTTGCGCAGTCGGCACGTCGCGACGGCACCGAACCGCGAGACCACCCGCACACCGGCCACATCGGCCTCCGGACGGGCGAGACGAATGATCGCCTCGGTCTCGTGGTCATGAGGTACGGCGTCCGCACGGAGGATCTCCAGAAGGGCAGGGTCCATTCTCGGCGCCTCCCTACCGGTCAGTCCGGCTCCGATGCACCGTGGACGGCAGCCGGCGGCATCATTGCACCGTCACCTCCGCGGCCCCCCGCACCAGCCTTCCCTCCACGGTCACCTCCGCGACGATCGCGGTCCTTCCCGTGCCGTGCGCCGCAGCGGTGACCTCACCCTTGGCCTGGTCGACCGTCACGAGTCTCTCGTTCCGCGACCTCAACGTGATCCCCTCGACCGTGACCGTCCTGCCCACCCGATCGACGGCGCGGAAGTCGACCAGGGCCGTTTCCCCTCTGGCGAGCGTGGAAGGCGTGACGGTGACCAGCAGCCGATCGACCTCCGCAGCCTTGGGTTGCGCCAGCTTCTGAAGAACCGCGAGGGCCGCCACACCGACGGGGGCGAACACCCTCGGATCACCGGCCATCCCCGCGATGCCCGCGGGCTTGCGCGGCGGTTTCATCAGCAGCAGCGGCGCCAGCGGCGCGGCCATCCTGACGAGATCATTCGCCAGGATTCCGGACTTGCCGAAAGTATTCAGAACCTGGTTCACCAAGAGACTCGCGCCCACCGCCTGCTGGGTTCCGGTGATGCTGGCGCGCTGGGCGGCCAGCGCATCGCCGATCACGTCCGCCTGCACCTGACTCTTGACTGCGAGGTTGCTGACGTCGGCCTGGGTCCGTCGCACGGCGGCGGAAACCGGCACCGGACGCGCGGGACGCTGGAGACGCCGGGCCCGGGCCTGCTCGGCCTGACGGCGCAGCCTCGCCCGCCTGAGCGCACGGCGCCTGGCGCGTTCCCGCGCGCTGCCCTCGGCGGCGTCGATGTCGTCGCCGTAGTAGCCCCCAGTGTCGGTTTCGCCGTCAATGGTCTCGAGATAGTCCTCGCTCTCGGCACCGTCGCCGGCGAACAGGGAGTCGCTCTCCAGTTCACCAAGCCAGTTGTCAGTCACCCGCGTTCCCCTTTCGCTCGTTGTCTCGCTCGTTGTCCCGCCGGTCGTCCATGGGAAGCGCGGTCTCGGCGGCCACGGCACGGTGCCTGGCCACGGTCCGCAGGGCAGGGTGCACATAACAGGCGAACAGGCTTCTGTCCGGCAGCGCCCAGCCCGGTTCTCCGGCTCCACCGCACAACGGGCAATGAGCCCGCGTCCCCCAGCAACCGCAGGCGCCGAGGGCCGCAGCCAGCGCGTCGTTCCGGGCGCGGAGTTCCTCGTCGGGATGCGGCTCGTCTTCGCCCGCATCGACCAGCCGGGTCAGCCACGTGCCCAGCACCATCGCCATCAGATCCTCGGGCGGCCGCTCACCGTGACCGACGGACGTCTCCTCGCCCATCTGGTCCAGGGCCTGCTGGAGCACACGTCCCAGAAACCCCCAGGGATCGGCGGCCAGGCGCTGCAGCAGCAGACCGGGATCCAACGCGCCTTCCGCCGTCATCGCTCGTCCACCGCCTCGGTCAGATACTGGTTCTCCGCTTCGAGAAACGTGACATAGAGCGCCTGGGCTCGATCTTCGGGTACAGCCGGATCCACGCGGGGTCCGCCTTCGCCGTCGATCAGATAGGTCGCCTCATCGTCCTCGTAGAGCAGTTCATCCGCGTCTGCGGCGGCTTGGGCGAAAACGTTGCTGAGCATGCTCATCACCGCACCTACGGGAACCCCGTCGACGGCCTTGCGCCCGTGGCCGCCCAGCGCAAGGGCGAGCAGGCTCTTGAGCACCTCGGGCTGCTGGGTGAGCACGAGCCCCTGCGCGGCGGCGGCCGAACCTCCCGCCACGGCAGGCGTGGCGCCCGCGGCCGGCTCCAGCCGGGCGGCCTTCCCGTTCGCCGGTGAGCCGGCCTTCTTCGTGGCCGGCAGCGCCTTGGCCGCCGCGTTACCCAGCCCGGTCCCGACCGCGGTCCCGGCGGGGCCACCGAGGTACGCGCCGACCGCCCCGCCGGCAACGGGCAGCGCGGCCTTCGCGACCTGTCCCAGGGCAGGGTCCCGCAGCGCGTGGGCGGCGCCCTTCTCGATCTGAGACAGCGCCTTGGTCAGGTTGAAGGCCTCCGCCGGAGCGAGGGACTCCAGCACGTTGAAGAGCGCGTCTTCCACCTCTTCGTCGGCCGCCCGCGCATAATCCTCATGCAGGACACCGCGAAAGGTCTCACTCAACCCCGCGATCTCTTCGTCGATCTCCTCGTCGAAAGACCAAGGGGAGATGTACTCCTCCGGGAAATACATCTCCTCGACATCGGACGGCTCATCCCGCCCGTCCAGGATGCGACCACTGACGTTCAAGATGACTCCGCCAACCTTCTTCACCCCTACGACATGCGCCAGATCGGGTGCGGGCATCCCAAAACGGCTCACGGGGACTTCACTGGGACATGTGCCGTCTGAACGGCAGGATCTAACGACCGCCATGGGCAGCAGACCCATGACGGCGTGCAGTGACCTTCCCTTTCGCAGGGAAGGCAACCTTACCCAAGGCATTCGGCACGCAATGGTGTCGCCAAGACTCGAGTGGCGCCGCATCGCCGCCGCCCGCGTCCGCGAGATCCGCACTACGTGTCGGACCGCAGAGAGCCGGTCGGCGTCGCCCTGGCCACCGCGCCACCAAGGCCGACGGCGGCGAAGCCTTTCCGTGTGCGCGCGCCCCGGGCGAAGCCGCGCGGCATCCACGGTCGACGGGCGGCCTGAGGGTGCTCGTCCTCGGCGGCCGGCGTGGTTCACGGGTCAGGCGTCGTGCCGCCGCTGGGCGGCCAGTTCCTCGTTCATCGCGACCAGGAACCGCATGCACCCGGGCCGCGCGGGCGGTGCCCGGCGTGGCGTCCGCCGCGCCTGTCGGCGAGGCGGGGCGGCCCGGCGGCGCGCCGCTGGTGGTGGACGGCCGGGTGCGCATCGACGTCACGCTCACCGGCGCGTCCGACGGCGAGGCCGCCAGGCGGACCGTCGAACGCCTCCGCGCGGCCGTCCACGCCGTCCCGTACGCCGGCGCGATGGTCGGCGGGCGCACCGCCCAGCAGATCGACACCCAGGACACCGCCACCCGCGACCGCAACCTGATCGCGCCGGTGGTGCTGGCCGTCATCCTGGTCATCCTGTTCGCGCTGCTGCGCGCCGTGCTGCTGCCGCTGCTCCTGGTCGCGACGGTCGCGCTCGGCTACTTCGCCACCCTCGGCGTCACCGCGCTGGTGTTCCAGGGGCTGCTCGGCTTCAGCGGCACGGACGCGTCCGTGCCCTTGTACGGCTTCGTGTTCCTGGTCGCGCTGGGGGTGGACTACAACATCTTTCTGATGACCCGGGTGCGGAAGGAGGCGCTGCGACACGGCTCCCGGGAGGGGATCCGGCGCGGGCTGACCGCGACCGGCGGCGTGATCACCTCCGCCGGGGTGGTGCTGGCCGCCACGTTCGCGGCGCCGGTGGTGATCCCGCTGGCGTTCCTGGCGCAGATCGCGTTCATCGTCGCGTTCGGCGTGCTGCTCGACACCCTGGTCATCCGCTCGCTGCTGGTGCCCGCGCTGGCCCGCGACATCGGCCCCGCCGCGTGGTGGCCGACTCCACCGGACAAGGTCCCGGCCACCGCGAGACCGCCTGAGTCCACGACCTCGGCATGATCACGCGGTGGCCGCTCCACGTCACACCACTACGCGCAGCGGGCGGGTGAGGCGGGTCAGGAAAGGATCGGCATGGCTCAGGCGGCGCGGCCGGCTTTGAGCGCAGCCGCGATGTTGACGGCGCGTCGGGCCTGGTGGCGGGCCGCCTCCAAGGTGACGTCGTCGGGCGGTCCACCGCCCGCCACGTGGGAGGTGCCGTAGGGGTTGCCCGACTTGAACTGGACGGGGTCGGTGTAGCCGGGGGGCACGATGATGCCGCCCCAGTGGTAGAAGGTGTTTCCCAGCGCCAGGATGGTGGACTCCTGTCCGCCGTGGGGCGTGTTGCTGGCGGTGAAAGCCGAGTACACCTTGTCCGCGAGCCCGCCGTTGAACCACAGCGCACTGGTGCTCTCCATGAACGCCCTGAGCTGGCTCGCCGGGTTGCCGAAGCGGGTGGGAGTGCCGAACAGCACCACGTCGGCCCAGGCCAGGTCGTCCAGGTCGGCCTGGGGGACGTCGGCGGTGTCCCGGAGGTGTTCGGCCCACGCAGGCCTGGAGTTGATCACCTCCGGTGGGGCGGTTTCGGCGACCTTGCGCAGTCGCACGTGTGCACCGGCCTTCTCCGCGCCCTCGGCGGCGGCTCGGGCCAGGGCGTGCAGGGTGCCGGTGGCGCTGTAGTAGATGATCGCGGCGTTCACGGGTTCCATGTCGCTGGGCTTTCCTCTTCACGGGATGGCGTGTTCGACTCAGCAGTACGACGACGCAGCACGCCGGAATGTGAGCTCCGCGCCGACGTCGGATTCCACGCAGCCCGTCCTTGGAGGCGGGCCCGGGACGGGGAACCAAGCGCCACTCAGTTTCAATGTCAGTGACACACCTCAGCTGAACACAACCCATGAAGGCATGCGTAGTCCCGCGGCGGCACGCTCCGACGATCCTGATCGGCCGCCTGGGGCGGGTCAGGAACCGGGCTTCGGCGAAGGTGCGGTCAGGCCGGCGGTGATGAAGGCGATGACGGTGCCGGACTCGGGGAGCGACGCCGTGGCGGTCGGGGAGGACGCCAGCGGGCGTCCGTAGATCTCCAGGAGCAGGACGAAGACCAGCCGCCAGCGTTCGGCGATCTCGCGCACCGACAGTTGCGGCATCGCGCGTCCGAGCATGACCTCGAACGGGACCGGGCCGAACCACGGCGAGGTGCTCGGCAGCCGCCATGCCGGCAGCACCGAGCGGGCCAGCAGATGGCACAGCATCCGGCCCTTCTCCGTCCGCGCCAGCTCCTCGAACGGCTCGACCAGCGCCGTCACCAGGTCCGCGACATCGAAGGGCGGACCGTCGTCGTCGCCGGCCTGGGAACGGCGGGCGATCGCCTCCAGCCGGTCCGACCACAACGGCAGCAGCTCCCGCTCCAGCAGCGCCAGGACCAGCCCCTCCCGCGACCCGAAGTGATAGTGCACCGCACCCGGGTTCAGCCCCGCCTCGGCGTTGATCGCACGGACCGACACCTGGTCGACGCCCTTCGCCAGGAACAGCCGCTCCGCGGCCGCCAGCAAACGATCTCGCGTCGAGACGGGTTCCTCTGCCATGCGCACATTGCATCACAGACGGTGGAAGCACGGTCCAATCAATGATTGGCTGATGTGAGCCGCCGTCGTCACCCAAACCTGTCCGCGGCGTCTCGCGAGGAGAGTCGAGCATGGGAACCTACGCCGTCACCGGATCCGCCTCGGGCATCGGCGCCGCCGTCGTCGCGAACCTCACCGTCGCTGGGCACACCGTCATCGGGGTCGATCTGCACGACGCCGACGTCACCGCCGACCCGGGCACCTCCGACGGTCGCGCCAATGCGGTCCAGGACATCCTGGCGAACAGCGGCGGCACACTCGACGGCGTCGCCGCCGTCGCCGGCGTCGGCCCGAGCGTGCCGGACGCGGCCGCGGTCATGTCCATCAACTACTTCGGGCCAGTGGCGCTGCTGGAAGCGCTGCGACCGGCCCTGGAACGCTCGGGCGCCGGCCGCGCCGTCGTCATCGGATCCAACTCCGCGACCACCGTGCCGCTGATCGACGACCGCCTGGTGGAACTCGCCCTCGCCGGCGACGAGGACGCCGCCCGCAAGCACGCCCGCGCGGCACAAAACGCCATGCCCCGGGAGGTACTCGACATGGCGCCCAGCATCTCCGCTTACGCCTCGTCCAAGTTCGCCCTCGCCCGCTGGGTGCGCCGCACCGCCGTCATCCCCGAGTGGGCCCGGCGCGGCGTGCTCCTCAACGCCATCGCGCCCGGCGCGGTGCTCACCCCCCTCATGCTCGGCTCCACCGGAAACACCACCGAGCCGGACGCCGACGAATTCCCCACGCCGATGCCGCTGGGCGTCTTCGGACACCCGGAGGACATCGCCTTCTGGGTCCACCAGTTCCTCAGGCCCGAGGCCCGCTACACCACCGGCGCGATCCTCTACGTCGACGGCGGCACCGACGCCGCCATGCGCCCCGACGCCCAGCCGACGGCGATGACCCTCTGACCTGGCACGAGAACGGCCAGACCGCCCAAAGAACGCGCCGGGCGCCGTCGCAGATCACGTGGTGCCGCAGCGATCGACCGCCCCTCTCCCGGGGCGTAGTGAAGCCGACGACGCAGACATCGGGCAGCGTGCCGTCCCGCAGGAGGTTGACGCCCTGCTCGGGGACCACGAGTCGGATTCCTTAGTCTTTCAAGCGGGACGCACCGGACTGGGCACGTCCTTGATCATTCGTTCATGGCGTAGCGCCTTCTCGCCTGGTTTCCTCCTCACGCGAATGAGGATGAACAGTTAGGCCGCTGCGGCCGGAGCCGTGGTATGAACAGCATGCGGCTGACCGCCGTCTTGCCCGGCAGTGCAGCGGCGCCGCCCCCCTCGGCGCCGGGTCGCCGCGTGCCGTCGTCGAGATGGATGTTCACGTCCTCGCCGAGGCAGACGAGTTCCGCGCGGACCCGGTCATGAACCTGGACAAGTTGGTCGCCGGACGTCACCAAGCGCCTGAGGGACGGATTCCGCCATTACCACGTGATTCTGAAGATCATTCTTTCCCTCAGTCAGAAGCACTTAACTCGGACTGTTGCGGCACCGCTGCTTTCTTCGCCGATCAGGGCCGTGCGCACGGCTTGCCAATGTACGCTGATCGTGAGATATGGAGTACGGAGCGTGCTTTTCGCTCTTCGTCACGTCGACCACTGTTAGGTGACATGCTGGGACTCTCTGGTGCCGCCTGGGCGTACATCTGTGTTGTGGCGGCGTCGGCGGCGGGCCTCATCGCCGCCTCTGCCTTCGATTCTCTGGACTGGGGGACGCTGGCCGGGCTGGTCGTGCTGTTTCTGATCTGCGACTCGCTTCCGGCGCGGCTGAATGTCGAGGGCGCGCGGGTGTCGCTGAGCTTCGCCGCGAGCCTGGCATCGGTGGTGCTGCTCGGTGCGGTCGGCGCCGCACTGGTCGGCGCGAGCGCCGTGGCGACCGGGCAGCGGCTGTCCGCGCCCGTCAAGCGTGTGTTCAACGGGGCCCAGTTCGCCCTCAGCGGCTACACCGCCGGCATGGTGTTCGACCTGCTGGACGGTGACCTGTTCCACCCCGGCCAGGTCGGGTGGGTGGGGCAGGTCATCGGCCCGTTCCTGGGCGCGCTGGTGGTGTTCGTGACGGTGAACCTGGCACTCATGGCGGGAATCCTGCTGCTCAGTGGGCAGGCCTCCGCCGAGGAGCTGCTGCGCGAGAGCGGCCAGCTCGCCGTCGGGTGCCTGGGATACGGCATGCTGGGCCTGCTCATCGCCGGCCTGTGGGAGAGTGCCGGGTCGTTGAGCGCGGTGCTGGTGCTGCTGCCTGTTCTCATCGCGCGGTGGGCGTTCCAGCAGACCCACGAGCAGCGGCGGGCGTACGCGGCGACCTTGGCCGCGCTGTGCCAGGCGGTGGAGACCAAGGACCCCTACACGCGCGGGCATTCGGAGCGGGTCTCGCGCGGCGCGGTGATGATCGCCCGCCAGATCGGCATGCGCGCCGACCGGGTCGATGCGCTGCGGTTCGCCGGGATGGTGCACGACGTCGGCAAGCTGGGCATTCCCACCAAGATCCTGCAGAAGACGGGGAAGCTGACCGACGAGGAGTTCACCGAGATCCAGTTGCACCCGATGCGCGGGCTGCAGATCGTCCAGGAGATCGGGTTCCTGGACGAGGCGCTGGCCGGAATCATGCACCATCACGAGCGGCTGGACGGGCGCGGCTATCCCCTGGGACTGGCCGGCGAGGAGATCCCCGAGTTCGCCCGCGTGATCGGGGTGGCGGACGCGTTCGACGCGATGACCTCCAACCGCTCCTACCGTGGTGCGTGGTCGCTGGAGGAGGCGGCCGAGGAGCTTCGGCGCTGCTCGGGCACCCACTTCGATCCGGTGGTGGTGGACGCCTTTCTCAGCGCCCTGGAGCGGCACGGCTGGAACCGGCCGGAGTCGGCGAGCACTGGACAAGGGCAGGGCGGAAGCGTCGACCGGAAGTGATGTGACGCCCAGCGCGCCCGCCTGGCGACGATCGTCCTGGCGTTGCTCGTCTCCACCGCGTTTCGGCTCGCGCACGATGCGGAGGCCCTACGCAGGCACTGACGTTCTCGGCGACCGGTCCGCTTGTCAACGGACTTCCGTCCCGCTCGTACGGCCGCTCACAGCCACTCGGCAGCGGAACGGCGCCACAGGAGGACGACGCTGCCGTCAGACGTGGGCGTCGGCGATGGCCGCCAGCACACGTTCGCGGGCGCAGTCGGCGCTGACCAGGCCGATCAGGACGTAGTAGGCCAGTCCCTCGGTGAGCGCGACCAGCTCCATGGCGGTCTCGCGCACATCGCCCGGGGCGACGCGCCCCGCCGCCTGCTCCTTGCGCAACAGGCCGGCGATCTGCTGGTGGAAGGTGACGTACTCGGCGCGCAGCCGGTCGGCGATGGCGGCGTCGGACAGGGCCAGGGCGGTGAAGGACTGGCGGACGCGCATGTGCAGCCGCGTCGCCGCGTCGTAGGGGACGAGTTCGGTCAGCACCGCGGTCAGCACCGCGCGGGGGATCGGCCTCCTCCAGCTCCTCCCCCACCTTCGCCCTGATCCGCGCGCTGCTCTGCTCGTTGGCGCGATCGAAGGCGGCGGCGATCAGTTCGTTCTTGGTGGGGAAGTAGTGCTGGACCCGTCCGGCCGACACACCGGCCTGCGCGGCGACGGTCGTCAGCGACACCGCGGGCAGCGGTCTGGTTCAGCGCCCGCGCGCTCAACCAGTACTCGCGCCGCACCCGGCCGTCGATCACCGGCTGGAACGAGGCGCTGCTCTGCGTCTCCTGCGACACGAAAATGCGCGGCCGATCCGGCGAAGGCACACCCGCTCCCCTACCAGCCAGCCGCCGCCTCCCACGGGCCGGCCGACGCTCCGCACTTGCCCGCTGACCAGGTCTCGCCGTCAACGTAAGTCCTGCTTGGGCACCCTGCTCTGCTCCGAATCGCGGGCGGCCGAGAGCGCCTTCGCGCCTTGACATCGGGGGCCGCGTCGCCGCCCGGATCGGTATGGATGGCCTTCGGGCGGGTAGCCGCTTTTGAAGGCGTTCGCCCGCTGTGACACCGAAGCTGGGGAGAGGACGATGAAGCAGCAGGTCAGCGACTACATCCTCGGTCGGCTGCGCGAGTGGGGGGTCCACCGCGTCTACGGCTATCCGGGGGACGGGATCAACGGTCTGCTCGGCGCGTTCGACCGCGCGGCGGGGGATCCGGAGTTCATCCAGCCGCGGCACGAGGAGATGGGCGCGTTCATGGCGTGCGCGCACGCCAAGTTCACCGGCGAGGTGGGCTGCTGTACGGCCACGTCCGGGCCCGGGGCGATCCACCTGCTCAACGGGCTGTACGACGCCAAGCTGGATCACCAGCCGGTGGTGGCGATCGTCGGCCAGCAGAAGCGGATGTCGCTGGGCGCCCACTACCAGCAGGAAGTCGATCTGCTCAGCCTGTTCAAGGACGTCTCGGAGTTCGTGGCGGTGTGCATGGAGCCCGCCCAGGCCCGGCATCTGATCGACCGGGCGTTCAAGACCGCGCTGACCACGCGCGGCATCGCCACGGTCATCGTCCCGGAGGATGTCCAGGAGTCTCCCGCCGTGCCGTCCCCGCCCAAGGAGCACGGCGCCGTCTACTCCAGCGTCGGCTGGTCGCGGCCGCGGATCCTGCCGAACGAGCAGGAGCTGCGCAAGGCCGCGGACGTGCTGAACGCGGGACAGAAGGTGGCGATCCTGGTCGGGCAGGGCGCGGCCGAGGCCGAGGCCGAGGCCGAGGTGGTGGAGGCGGCCGAGCTGCTCGGCGCCGGCGTGGCCAAGGCGCTGCTGGGACGTCAGGTGCTGCCGGACGACCTGCCGTTCGTCACCGGCCCCATCGGGCTGCTGGGCTCCAGGCCCAGCGACGAGATGGTGATGAACTGCGACACCCTGTTCATGATCGGCACCAGCTTCCCCTACGCCGAGTGGCTGCCGGACGAGGGCGGCGCCCGGGGTGTGGAGATCGACATCGACGGGCGGATGATCGGCATCCGGTATCCGATGGACGCGCACCTGGTCGGGGACGCCAAGGAGACGTTGCGCGCCCTCATCCCGCTGCTGGAACGCAAGACCGACCGCTCGTGGCGGGAGAAGATCGAGGCCGACGTCCGCGAGTGGTGGGACATCCTGGACCGCCAGTCGCACCAGCGGTTCGACGCCCTGAACCCGCAGCTGGTCGCGTGGGAGCTGTCGGGCAGGCTGCCCGAGGGCGCCATCCTGACCGCCGACTCGGGATCGTCCACCACCTGGTGGGCACGGCAGCTGCGGCTGCGCGACGGGATGCAGGCGTCGCTGTCGGGCACCCTGGCCACGATGGGCCCCGGCACGCCCTACGCCATCGCCGCCAAGTTCGCCTACCCCGACCGGCCGGTCATCGCCTTCGTCGGCGACGGCGCGTTCCAGATGAACGGCCTCAACGAGATGATCACGGTCAAGCGCTATCT
The DNA here is from genome assembly GCF_040642915.1 of Actinomadura sp. NPDC047616. NCBI lineage: Bacteria > Bacillati > Actinomycetota > Actinomycetes > Streptosporangiales > Thermomonosporaceae > Actinomadura > Actinomadura sp. NPDC047616. Next base: position 9,326 of record NZ_JBEYTB010000020.1, on the reverse strand, counting down.
GGACCGTCTCGGCCGCTCGCCGCTCATCTTCTGCGTCTTCAACAACCAGGACCTCAACCAGGTGACCTGGGAGCAGCGCGCGATGGGCGGGGAGCCCAAGTTCATGGGGTCGCAGTACCTTCCCGACGTGCCTTACCACAAGTGGGCCGAGCTCCTCGGGCTGACCGGGATCTACTGCGACGACCCCGCCCAGGTCGGCGCGGCCTGGGACCGCGCGCTGGCCGCCGACCGCCCGGTGGTCCTGGAGTTCAAGGTGGACCGGGAGGTGGCGCCGCTGCCGCCGCACATCATGCCCGAGCAGGCCAAGAAGTCGGTCAAGGCGACGCTGCGGGACCCCGAACGCGTGGGGATCGTCGCGAAGGGGTTCCGGCAGAAGCTGGCGGAGGTGTACGAGTCGCTACCCGGCCGCGGCCATTAGAGAAGCGGGCATCGCGCCGGGCCGGCTGACTGTGCCGGTCGGCCGCCACGTACGGGGGGACACGTGGTGAAGGGGGAAGGTCCGTGGGCGTTACCGATACCACGGTGACGGTGGACGGCCTGGAGGTGCACGCCTTCCAGATTCCCACCGACGGGCCCGACGGCGAAGAGACCGACGGCACGTTGACCTGGGACTCCACCACCATCGTCGTGGTGCTGGCCCAGGGCGGCGGACGGACGGGCATCGGTTACACCTACACCGACGTGCCGGCGGCGACACTGGTGGAGACCAAGCTCACCCCCGTGGTCGTCGGCGGGGACGCGCTCGCTCCGGCCGCGCTGTGGCGGCGGATGTCCGTCCAGATCCGCAACACCGGACGGCCGGGCCTGGGGGCGATGGCCGTCTCGGTGGTGGACGTGGCGCTCTGGGACCTCAAGGCTCACCTGCTGGAACTCCCGCTGACGGCGTTGCTGCCGTCCTTCCACGACCGGGTGCCGGTCTACGGCAGCGGCGGCTTCACCAACTACCCGCTCGACCGCCTCACCGCCCAGCTCGCCGGGTGGGTCGAGCAGGGCATTCCCCGGGTGAAGCTCAAGACGTCCCGGCATCCGGCCGACGATCCGGCGCGGCTGACCGCGGTGCGCAAGGCGATCGGCGACGAGCCGGAACTGTTCACCGACGCCAACGGCGCCCTGTCGCGCAAGCAGGCGCTGTACTGGGCGCGGCGATTCGCCGAGGAATGGGACGTGTCGTGGTTCGAGGAGCCCGTGAGTTCCGCGGACCTCGAAGGGCTGCGCATGCTGTCTCGCGCGGGGCCCGGCGGCCTGGACATCGCCGCCGGTGAATACGGCTACGTCCTGCGCGACTTCACCAATCTGCTCCGGGCGCAGGCGGTGGACTGCCTGCAGGCCGACATCACCCGCTGCGGCGGGATCACCGGGCTGCTGCAGGTGGCGGGGCTCGCCGCCGGCCACCAGATCGACCTGTCGGCGCACTGCGCGCCCGCCGTGTCGGCGCACGCCTTCCGCGCCGTCGAACGGCTGCGGCACCTGGAGTACTTCCACGACCACGTGCGCGTGGAACACACCGTCTTCGACGGCGTCCCCTCGCCCAGCGGCGGCGCGCTGTGCCCCGACCGCACCCGCCCCGGGCTCGGCCTTGAGATCAAGTGGGCCGACGCCGAGCGGTACCGGGTGCACGGCGCCGCGACCGGCGAATGAACCGATCCGCGAGCGAGCGGAGAAAGGATAGGCGGCGCACGCCGCCCGCGTCGGCGCCGACGCGGTGCGCACGTCCTGGGCCTCGGTCTTGAGCGGCCGGCCGAGTGCGCGTCCCACCGCGTTCCGGTCGACGTCCTCGGACTGCTGGGCCGCATGCTGGTTGGTCCCGCAGGCGGACGCGGCCAGCGCGGCGCTGACGGCGATGGCACCGGCCGCCAGGCGTGCGGCACGGCGCCGAGGAATGTGCGGTAGGCCCGCCCTATGGGAACAGGCCCTCACCAGCGGTGCGGGCCCCTGGAGTCCAGGGGCCCGGGTTCCGCCGAACCAGGTCAGCACTTCTTCATGCCGGCCGGCGGGTCGACGGAGGTGTACAGGTGGACGGCGGGGATGTTGCCCCACTGCTTGGTGCGGTCGCCGTTGGTCCAGTACCAGATGCGGTTGCCTCCGGCGTGGAGGTCGCCTTCGCCCCAGCAGGCGAAGACGCTCGGGCTTGTGTCGAGGTAGTCGACGATCCTGCTTCCGGTCGACCGGTGCTGGTACAGCGGCGCGCCGCGTTTGTTCTCGCAGAGGAGCTTTCCGTCGGAGCGGACGTGGCAGGTGCGCGCCACCTGCTTGGACGTGGCCGGGGCCGACTCCGTCGCCCCGGCGCCGCCCGTGGTCATGGCGATGCAGGCGCCGGCACCGAGGCCGAGCATCCCTACCTTCAACGGGCTGAATGTCATGGTGTCCCCCCAGAGCTGCGAACGTGACTGAGTGATTACAGAGTGTCACTGCACTGAATGGAGGACATCCGGGGAAACCCGTATCCGCACCCGTATGACTACCTGCGGTTATGGGGAATGCTGAGCGACTCCGCCAGGCCGCGCGGCGCGGCGCGGTGACACTGCCGGTGTCGGCGCAGGCGTCGACATCAGGGATCAGCCTGTCGTCTTTCTCTTCGCAGGCGTGTCATTTCGGGCAGGAGGGTGATCTGCGGGATGCCGGTGCGGGGATGGACGGTCACCTCGGCGTCCACCCGGTAGACCTCGGCCAGCAGGTCGGCGGTGAGCACCTGGCCCGGCGGTCCGGCGGCGACCAGGCGGCCGGCGTCCAGGACGCAGAGGCGGTCGCAGAACGCCGCCGCCAGGTTGAGGTCGTGCAGGGCGATGACGGCGGTGACTCCGAGCCGGCGCACGAGTCGCAGCGCGTCCAGCTGGTGGCGCAGGTCCAGGTGGTTGGTGGGCTCGTCCAGCACCAGCGTGCCGGTGCGCTGGGCGAGCGCGCGGGCGATCAGGACCCGCTGCCGCTCGCCGCCCGACAGCCGGTCGAAGGGCGCGTCGGCCAGTGCCGCGACGCCGAGGGCGTCGAGCGAGGCGGTGATGATGGCGCGGTCGGTGGCGTCGTCGCCCGCGAACGACCGCTTGTGCGGGGTGCGGCCCATCGCGACCACCTCGTACGCGGTGAGCTCGAAGTCGCCGCCGCCGTCCTGCGGGACGGCGGCCAGCCGCCGCGCCACCCGCCTGCCGGGTGTCCGCCACACGTCCTCCCCGTCCAGCAGTACGCGGCCGGACGTGGGACGAAGCGCCCGGTAGAAGGTGCGCAGCAGTGTCGACTTGCCTGCGCCGTTGGGTCCGACCAGGCCCATCACCTCACCGGGGGCGACGTCCACGGACACCTCGTGCACCAGGGCACGGCCGCCGACGACCACCGACACCGCCTCGGCGCGCACCGCGCCCGGCTCGTCGTCGGGCACGTCGATGGGGACGTCGGTGAGGACTCGGCCGCGAGTCATGACGCGGTCCTGCGGTGCATCAGCCACAGAAAGAAGGGGCCGCCGACCAGGGCGGTCAACACGCCGACCGGGATCTCCTCGGGCGCGATGAGGACGCGCGCGGCCAGGTCGGCGGCGATCAGGAACGCCGCGCCCAGCAGCGCGGCGGCGGGCAGTGCCCGGCGGTGGTCGGCGCCGACCAGCAGCCGCACCACATGCGGCATGATCAGCCCGACGAACCCGATCTGCCCGCTGACCGCGACGATCGTGCCGACGAGCACCGCGACCAGCACGAACAGCGCGGAGCGGAACCGGTGCACGTCCAGCCCGAGGGAGGCGGCGGCCTCCTCGCCCGCCAGCAGCAGGTTGAGCGGACGGGTCACGCCCAGCAGCACCGCCGTCCCCGCCAGCACCGCGGCGCCGGGGATCCACACCATCGTCCAGGTGGTGCCCGCCATCCCGCCGAGCATCCAGCGCAGCGCCGCCTGGGTCTTGTGGGGGTCGCCGGAGGTGACGATCAGGAAGCTGGCGGCCGCCGACAGCACCTCGGCGGTCGCGACCCCGGCCAGCACGAGCCGGACCGTCGTCATCCGCCCGCCCGAGCGGGCCAGCAGGTACACCGCGACCAGGGCCGTCAACGCCCCCGCGAACGCCGCCACCGGCAGCGAGAACACGCCCAGCAACGTCACGTTGAACACCACGACCAGTACCGCGCCGACCGTCGCGCCCGAGGAGATCCCCAGCAGCATCGGGTCGGCCAGCGGGTTGCGCACCAGCGCCTGCAACGCCATCCCGCACACCGCCAGCCCGGCCCCGACCGCCCCGGCCAACAGCACCCTCGGCAGCCGGACGTCGATGACGATCGTCTCGCGCACCGGTGTCCAGCCGGGATCGGCCAGCGCCGGATGCAACCGGTGCAGCAGGATGCCCCACACCTGACCGGCCGGAATGTTGATGGAGCCGATCGCGATCCCGGCCGTGGCCGCCGCCACCACCAGGCCGCCGAGCACGAGCAGCACCAGCGCGTATGGCACCCGCGTCCGCCGGGCGGCCGACCTCTGTGCACCGCCTGCGGCCTGTGCGTCACCGGCCTCCCGCGCGGCGTGCGTCACCGGAAGCGGTCCGGGTGCAGTTGCCGGGCCAGCGACTCCACCGCCGACGGTACGCGTACGCCCAGCACGGTCGACGACAGCGGCAGCACCGCGAACCGCCGGTTCCTGATCGCCGGTACGTCCTTCAGCGCGGGGTTGTTCAGCAGGAACCGTTTCTTTTCGGCGACCGGCCGGTCGCCGTAGTCGTAGATGACGATCACTTCGGGGGCGCGGTCGGCCACCTGTTCGAAGGAGACGTCACCGAACGTCTTGTCCAGGTCGGCGAACAGGTTCACGCCGCCGGCCCGCCGGATGATCTCGTTGCCGATGCCCGCGCCGCCGGCGGTGAAGGCCGTCCTGTCACCGCTGTCGTAGACGAAGACCCTGACCGGGGCGACCCCGGCGATCTCGGCCCTGACCGCGTCCAGCGTGCGGTGCAGTCCGGCGATCCGCTCCTCGGCCCGCTCCGGCACATCGAAGATCTTCGCGATGTTGCGGATCTCGGTGTCCATGGTGTCCACGGTCACCGGCCCGGACGCGCAGCCCTCGACGTTGAGGTAGGAGTTGATCCCGGCCTTGGCGAGGGCGTCGCGGCCACGCCCCTCCTTGGCGTCGAAGGTGCTGGCGAAGCCGCCGTAGACGAAGTCCGGCTCGGCCGCGAGCAGCGTCTCGAAGGACGGATACTCCTTCGACATCACCTTGATGGAGTCGTAGGCCGCCCGGTACTCCGGCAGGATCTCGTCATCGAGGTAACCGGTGGCCACCATCGACTTCTGCAGCCCCAGCGCCAGCATGACCTCGGTCGCGTGCTGGTTCAGCGACACCGCACGTCGCGGGGGACGCAGGTAGGTGGTCTTCATCCCGCAGTTGGTCATCGTCACCGGGAACCCCGGTGCCGCCTCCCTGCCGGAGGCGCCACCGGTGCCGGTCGCCGAACCGCCACAGCCGGCGACCAGCGACACCGACGCCAGCACCCACGCGAGCAGCCACCGAGCGCTGCGCGTCATCGGGACCAGGCCCCCTCGGCGCAGGCGCGGCACAGCGCCGTCACCAAGCTGAGAAGAGCACGACGAACGGGAACCGGCGTCGGACCGGCCATGCGTGAACGCACGCGAGCACCCTCTCCTCCCTGGGGAAATCCGCCCCAGCTCCAACGAGGAGGCGACGAGGTGAGTCTCCTGGCTCTCGGGTCGATGCTCGCTCCGGCCTTCCCACCCGCAACGCGGGCAGTGGCGTCATCGGAGTCCGCTCGCCGATCACAGTGGCGGGACCGCGCCGGATTCGCACCGGCTTCCTCGTTCCGCCGTCGCCTACCCCCACATACTGCCATGACTTCAACGGCCGGTGTCGGCGGCTCGTTCAGCGGGACGCGGGGGCCGGCCGGGTGGCCTCCAGCAGGCGCCGGGTCTCGGGGTGCTGGGCGGTGTCGAGAGCGGTGGCGGGGAGGTCGTCGACGACGCGGCCCCGGTGCAGGGTGATGACGCGGTCGGCGACGCGGCGGGCGACGCGCAGGTCGTGGGTGACCAGGGCGATGGTCATGCCGTGATCGCGGCGCAGGTCGGTGAGCAGCCGCAGGATGCGCTCCTGCGCCAGGACGTCCAGGCCGCTGGTGGGTTCGTCGGCGAGCAGGACGTGCGGGCGCTGGGCGAGGGCGCGGGCGATGGCGACGCGCTGGCATTCGCCACCGGACAGGGTGGCGGGGCGACGTGCGGCCAGGGCGGGGTCGAGGCCGACGTAGCGCAGCAGGTCGTCGTCGTAAGGGCCGGCTTGGGCGATCACCTGGCGGACGGTGTGGCGGGGGTCGAAGGACGCGAGCGGGTCCTGGAAGATCAGTCCGGTGCGGCGCCGGACGGCGCGTCGCCCACGGCCGGGCAGAGCCCAGACGTCACGGCCGTCGCGCAGGACGGTCCCGTGGTCGGGGCGGTCGAGCGCGGCGAGGGCGCCGATGAGGGTGGACTTGCCGGAGCCGCTGCGGCCGACGATGGCCACGGCCTCGCCGGGGGCGATGTCGAGGTCGACGTCGTCCAGGGCGACGGTGCGGCGCCGGCGCGACCGCAGTACCCGCCGCACGCCCTGGAGGGCGAGGCCGCCTTCGGTGGAGGGCTCGGCCGCCTGCGGGACGGGACGCGGCGCAGGGGCCGCTTCGGCGGCTTCGAGCAGCCGGCGGGTGAGGTCGGTGCGGGGAGCGGCGAAGATCTTGGGGGCCGGGCCGTGTTCGAGGACGCGGCCGTGGTGGAGGACGCGGCCGTGGTGGAGGACGGCGATGTCGTCGGCCCAGCGGGCCGCGGCGGCCAGGTCGTGGGTGATGAGCAGGACGGCGCGGTCGCGGGCCTGGGCGCGCACCAGGTCCAGGACGCCGGCCTGGGTGACGGGGTCCAGGGCGGTGGTGATCTCGTCGGCGATGAGCACGGGTGGCCGGTGGACGGTGGCCAGGGCGAGGGCGACGCGCTGTGCCTGGCCGCCGGACAGCTCGAACGGGTGGGCGGCGGCCAGGGCCGGGTCCAGGTCGACGCGGGCCAGTGCCTCGTCGGGGTCGCCGGTCCGGTGGGCGCGTACGGTCTCGGTGAGGTGCCGCCGCACGGTGATGGTGGGGTTGAGCGAGGCCAGGGCGTTCTGGAACGCGTATCCCACGTCGCGGCCGGGCACGGGAGGCCGGCCGTCGACCAGCACGGTGCCCCGGTAGGGGTGCAGCCCGGCGATGGCGCGTGCGGTGAGGGTCTTGCCGCTGCCGCTCGGCCCGACCAGCGCCAGCACGCGGCCGGTGGGCACGGTGAGGTCGACGCCGTGCACGACACGGCGGCCGGGGACCTCGACGGTGAGTCCCGTGACGGCGAGTCCCCGGTTCTCGGCGGTGGAGGTCACCAGGTCCTGCCTTCCTCCGGGCCGGCGATGGCGCCGGCGATGACGTTGACGGCGATGATGGTGGCCACGACGGCGGCGGCCGGGATGGCGACGGTGTACCACTCGCCGGTGAGAAGGTGGGACTGGGCCTCGGTGAGCAGGTTGCCCCAGCTGGGCCGGTTGGGCGGGATGCCCAGGCCGAGGAAGCTGAGGGTGGATTCGGTGAGGATGGCGTGCCCGACCTCGAACGCGGCGACGGAGGCGACCGGGGGCAGCGCGCCGGGCAGCAGGTGCCGCCACAGCACCTGCCATCGGGACAGGCCGAGGGCGTAGGCGGCGCGGACGTACAGGCGCCGGCGGCGGGTGCGAAGCTCGGCGCGGACGATCAGGGCGACCGGCATCCAGCTCGTCAGCGCGATCGCCGCGATCACCAGGCCCATGGACGGCCCGGCGACGGCGGCCAGGGCCAGCACGATGACCAGCAGCGGCAGCGCCAGCAGCACGTCGGCGATCCGCGCGATCAGCCCGTCCAGCCAGCGCGGGGCGATGGCCGCCAGGCCGCCGACCAGCATGCCGAGCCCGACGGTGACCGCGGCGGCGGCCAGCCCGACCAGCAGGGAGGTGCGGGCGCCGTAGAGCATGCGGGCCAGCAGGTCGCGGCCGAGCAGGTCGGTGCCCAGCGGGTGACCGGCCGAGCCGGGCGGCAACGAGGTCGCGGACGTGTCGGTGGCCACCGGGTCGAGCGGGGTGAGCGACGGCGCCAGTACGGCCGCCAGCCCCATCACGGCCAGCACCGCGACCGCGACGAGCAACGCCGGACGCCGCGGCCGCAGCCGCACGGCCAGCAGTCCCCGGGTCTCAGCCACCACCTGCGGGCTCCCCTCTGGCGACGGTACGGGCGAAGGTGCACGGACGACGGTGCGGCGTTCAGCCGGCATCGGCCTGCCCCGAGCGGGCGCGCGGGTCCAGCACGGCCACGACGAGCTCGGCGACCAGGTTGGCGGCGACCACGATCAGGCCGGTGACCAGCACGACGGCGACCAGCAGCGGGTAGTCCTGGGCGCGGGCGGCGGCGATGGCCTGCCGTCCCATGCCGGGCCAGGAGAAGATCACCTCGGTGGCGTACACACCGGCGATGAGCGTGCCGACGCCGACGCCGAGCCGGGCCGTGAAGGGCACGAGGCCGGGCCGCATCAGGTGCCGTGTCACCACGGTGCGGCGGGGCAGGCCGCGGACGCGCGCGTTGTGCACGTGCGGCGCGTCGCGCAGCCGTCCGACACCGGTCTCCACCAGCCGCACGTAGATGCCGAAGTGGTGGCCGAACGCCAGCGCGCACGCGGGCAGCACCAGATGGGCCAGCAGGCCGTAGGCGGTGACGGGCTCGCCGGGGCGGCTGACGCCACCGGACGGCATCAGGTGGGTCGCCGCCGCGAACACGTACAGCAGCAGGAGCGCGGCGACGAAGCCGGGCATGCCGCCCATGACGAACAGGACCAGGTCGATGCCGCGGCGCAGCCAGGTGCGGCGGGTCAGCGCGGCGACCAGCCCGACCGCCAACGCGGCGGCGAAGCTGAGCACGGTGGCGGCGGCGGTGAGCAGCAGCGTCCACGGCAGCGTCTCGCCGAGGGTGGCGGTGACCGGCCGGCCGGACATGTAGGAGGTGCCCAGGTCGCCGCGTACCGCGTGGGTGGCCCACCGCCAGTACCGGGCCGCGAGCGGGTCGTCCAGTCCCATCTGGGCGCGCAGTTCGGCGACGGCCGCCGCGGTCGCCGGTCGCCCGCCCGAGCGGGCCTCCAGGATCGACGCGGCCGGGTCGCCCGGGGCGGCGTCCAGCAGCGCGAAGCACACCATGGACAGGGCCACCACGACCAGCAGTGCCGTCGCCGCCCGGCGGGCCAGGAGCAGAGCCATCTAGATGCTTGATTCCAAGGGCGGAAGCGTGCGGATTGCCTGCGGACATGCGACGAGGGTGTCCAAGATCGATTTGTGACGAAAGACCTGGACAC
>NZ_JBEYTB010000019.1:0-167251 GCF_040642915.1 Actinomadura sp. NPDC047616 | reverse complement strand
GCGGACGGCGTTGGTGAAGGGGTCGGCGTTGGCGTCCCAGGCTCGTTCCAGGAGTTCTTCGGCGCTGACGACGCCGCCGTCGGCGGCGACGAGGACTTCGAGGACGGCGAACTGTTTGCGGGTGAGGGCGATGTAGCGTCCGTCGCGGAAGACCTCTCGGCGGAAGGGGTCCACTCGCAGGCCTGCGATTTCGCGGATCGGGGGGCGGGTGTGTGCGCGTCGGCGGTCCAGTGCTCTCAGGCGTAGGACGAGTTCGCGAAGGTGGAACGGTTTGGTGAGGTAGTCGTCGGCGCCGAGTTCGAATCCTGAGGCCTTGTCGTCGATCCGGTCGGCGGCGGTGAGCATGAGGATCGGCATGCCGCTGCCGGAGGCGACGATGTGTTTGGCGATCTCGTCGCCGGAGGGGCCGGGGACGTCGCGGTCCAGGACGGCGATGTCGTAGGTGTTGATGCCGAGCAGTTCCAGAGCGGTGTCGCCGTCGCCTGCGATGTCGGCCGCGATCGCCTCCAGCCGCAGGCCATCGCGGATGGCTTCGGCCATGTAGGGCTCATCCTCCACGATCAGAACGCGCATGCCTGAAGGCTAAGCAGCACGGCATATCGTCGGCATATGCAAACCGGGCACGCCCCACCGGCCCGGTGACCGCGATCTCCTCTGCCTTCGCGACGTCTGCCCAGCCTTGTCGGGCCGGTAGGGCCATGGCTTCACACGTTCACCCCCGGGCTCGTGGGTGCGGGCACGGTGGCGGCGTCGACCAGGCGTGCGACCAGCTGCTCGTAGGGCAGTCCGGCGGCGGCGAACATTCTCGGTACCTGGGAGGCGGCCGTCATTCCCGGCATGGTGTTGACTTCGTTGAGGACGGGTCCGTGGTCGGTGAGAAAGAAGTCGATGCGGGCGACACCGGCGCAGCCGAGCGCGTCGAACATCCGCAGCGCCGCCCCGGTCAGGGCCGCCCGGTCTGCGCCGTCGATGTCGGCGGGCACACTGAACCGGGCTGAACCGTCGTACTTCGACCGGGTGTCGAACAGGCCGCTGGTCTGGATCTCCAGCGGCGGCGACGCCCATCGACGGCCATCGGCTTCACGCAGGACGGCCACGTCGATCTCCCGGCCCGCGACGACGTCCTCGATCAGGATCCGGTCGTCGAATCGTGCCGCACAGCGCAGCGCTTCGCGTAGCTGGGAGGCGTCGCGTGCCAGGGCGACACCGTAACTCGACCCGGCCGAGGCCGGCTTCACCACCACATCGGTCTTGAACTCGATGTCGGCGCTCTCTGCCGCCGCCACCAGTCGGCCGGGGGCGGTGTGGATTCCGACGGCCTCCGCCACGAGCTTGGTCGTCCACTTGTCCATGCCAACAGCTCCGGCGCGCAGGCCCGAACCGACCATCGGCGTGTGTGTGAGGGCACACAACGCCGCGAGGGTCCCATCCTCGCCGGACGGGCCGTGGACGGCGGGGAACACGACGTCGGCGCGTTCGATGACGTTCAGTGCCGCCGCCAGGGAACTGATGGCCTGCGACCCGAGCGCGTCCGCTCCTTGCCGCCACGTTCCGTCGCGGTCGATGGTCAGCTCGTCAACGTCGAATCCGCTGGAACGCAGTGCCTGTGCGACCGCCCTGGCAGTGGCCAGGGAGACGTCGTGCTCGGCGTTCTGTCCGCCGCCGATCACCACGATTCGCCGTGTCATGCGATGCTCCTTCTCACACGCGGCCCGATGCCGGTGACGATGGTGTGCGGAATGGTGCGGGCCCAACGAGCCCAGTCCTGGATGGTCGGGGTCGCGCCCCCGTCCGGGCCGAACACGGTCGCGGACGTGCCGACCGGGAAGGACGCGGCACCGGTATCGATCACGATCTGGTCCATCGAGACCCGTCCGACGACCGGGAAACGGCGCCCGCGGATCTCAACGCCGGCCTGGGGCGACAGCTCTCGCGGGATCCCATCGGCGTACCCGACGGGGAGGACGCTCAGATGGGTGGCGCGATCGGTGACATACGTGCCGGCGTAACCGACCGGCGTGCCGGCCGGCGCCGCCGTGGTGTGCACGATCGGCGCGGTCAGACGGGACGCGCCGTGCATCTCCACGGTCCCGGAGGGATCGATACCGACCAGTCCCGCCCCGACACGGACCATGCCGAAATGAGTCGCCGGGTCGGTCATCGTCCCCGACGTGGCCGCGAGATGGGCAATCGGCGAACCGAGACCCGCCGCCCGGACCGCCTTCAGCGCCTCGTGCATACGAGCAACCGCCGGTGCGTTCGCCGCGGGGTCGGCCCGGTCGGCCAGCGGGAGATGCCCCATGACGCCCACGACGCGGACCCTCCGAGCCTGCTGACCACGCCGGGCGAGACCGATCAGTTCGTCCCACTGCCCGCGGGGGCAGCCGCCACGGGACATTCCGGTGTCCACATGTAGGTGAACCCGCACCGTCTGCGCGGTCTGCGCAAGGAGTGCGCCGAGCTCGTCCACCGACCCGACCGCGATATCGACCTTGGCGGCTGCCGCCGCCTCAGCGTCGATCCCGGAGGGGTGCAGCCAGGTGAGGATCGGCACCGCCAACCCCGCGGCGCGCAACGCACAAGCCTCCGCGACACTCGTCGTCCCGAGCCACCCCGCACCGGCGGCAACTGCGGCTTGGGCGACCGTGACGGCGCCGTGGCCGTAACCGTCGGCCTTGACCACGGCCATGATCGTGCTCCGGGTCCGCGCACGAATCCGCGCCACGTTCGCGGTCACCGCCACAGGCAGCGTCTGCAAGGTCGGCGGTCGAAAGGCACCTGCCCGGCGGTGAAGTGCGACCGGGACCCGATTCACGGCCGTCTCCTCGGGTCCACGGCCGGATCCGCGCACATCGGCGGGCAACCGTCGTCGACAGCCTCGGGACGCAGTTCGTAACGCCAAGACCCGTCGCCATAGACCTGGCACAGCCCGTACGCGGCACCGTGCTCAGACAGCCAAGCCGCGGCACCCGGATGCGGCAGCCGGACCGGCTCCACCGTGCGGTACTCGAAGTGCCACCACTCGTTGTCGTAGACCCGGTAGAGCCCGTACCGCCCACCATGCCGTTCGAGCCACCGCGCGCCCTCGGTCGGCCGGACGTCGAGCGCGAGCCCCCGCACGTGGCTGGACTCCTCCGGCGGCAGCACCCGGCGCCGCGCCGCGGACACCGAGCCGGTACGCCGCACCTCCGCGGTGAAGATCCGGTGCTGTTCCGCCGCGTCGCGATATCCCGAGGTGAGGCCGATCAGCTGCCCGTCGCGCCAGAACGCCTCGGCCCGCGCGTGCGTGAACGCCGCCAGCGTTTCCGGTGCCAGCCCGCGGAGATCCTCGGCGGGGAAGCGCAGGCCCAACGCCCACTGGCAGGCCAGGAAGCGGGCGCGGCCCGGTGCGCGGCAGAAGGCGACCGGCACCAGCAGCACCGCGACGAGCCGAGTCGCGGTCGCGAGGACGCGCGCTTTGATCGTCAAGAGTGAATCGGCCACGACTCACCGCCGAAGGGCCGGGTCGTAGGCAGCGCCCGGACTGGCCAGAGCCGGGCGGGCATCAGGCCTGCGATCGCGCCAGCGGCGATCGCCGAGCCGATACCGCCCGCCCGCACTTCGGCGGGAAGGCCGACCCGATCTGCGACGCTGGTGTACACCGAGGATCGCCGGACGGGCGAGCACGATCCTGCGCGTCCGACGGGCTGGCGCTGACAGTGATGCGCTGTGGTTCATGCCTCCACTGAAGGCGGGAGTCTGTTGCGGTGCCGTATGCGATTTTTGATACGCCCGCGATACACCGAATCGGGGGGGCAGCCGGCCTCGGAAAAAGTCGCGTCAGGCGGCCGCCCCGGCTGACGCTGGCCCAGTTCCGTGATTCCGGTGCCCTGTGTGAGGCTCCTCCCGCTCCGCTCGGCGGACATCACCGGTTCCTGGCGTGTGGTAAGGCCGATCTACGTTTGGGCGTCGCCACGTGCGATGCCCAAACGGGGCAGGTCCAGGTGGAGTTGTCCCTCGCGGGGTGTCAGCGTCCCGTCGTAGGTCAGCTCGGCCGGTTCCACCTGCAGCATCTGCAGGGCGCTGACCAGCATGTGCGCCGCGGTGGCTGCGTCTTCTTCGGCACTGTCCATGGCGCCGGGGAAGCGCCGCTGCCACATCCCGCTGTTCGAGTGCCAGCCCAGTGCGGCCAGCCGATCCGTATCCGCCAGGGTGGGGTCGTTGAACAGGCCGGTGGCCTCGATCCGCAGGTCGGCCCCCTCGTTCCACGCCTGGACCAACCGGCGCGGATCCCGGCCGGACTGCAGATGCAGGATGAACCGCGCGGGGAAGCACGGGGCATCCTCGGTGAGTTTCTCCAGCGCGCGGGCCAACTCCTCCTGGAAGGTGTCCCACGTCACCGGCCCGGTGGGCTCGGCGGGTGGCAGATCTGCGGAGGCGGCGGCGCGCCACGGGTCCTGTTCGGTGGAGTGGTCGGCCCGGTCACCGTGCCACACCTCCAGACGGATCTGCCCAGTCGGCATTCCTGGCGGTGTCGAACGGCTTGCTTCGGTGAGGCGGCCTCGGCGCTGCCGGGTTGGATATGGGCGGCTTTCTTCCTGGGAGCGCGGCGGGAGTCTCGGACTCACCTGCGAGTTTTCTGGGACGGGGAGCCGGCGTTGGCGGTGGCGTTCGACCTGGCCCGGGGCCGGCTCACTACTTCGCTTTCACATTCTGGCTACGCCCGGCATCCCGGCCGCAGGCACCGGGTGAGATGCAAGGCGTTCGAGTACGGACTCATGTCGCTCCACAGCACCCACGGGCGTCCGTCGCCGTCGACGGTGACCTCCAGCCGTCCCGGATCGTGCCGCAGCGCGGCGATCGGCACCATGGTGCGACGGGCGCACGCCGCGTCGTGGCAGGTGATGAGCAGCACCCGGCCGCGGTCCAGATCGTAGGTGGCCACCACGGGCAGGTCGGCGGGGCCGAGAGCCAGCGCCGGCCAGGGGCGCAGGACGTCGGGGCCGGTGAGCGTCACCGCTTGGTTCCGTGCGCAGTCGGTGTCCTGGCAGCGCAGCAGCCGGGCGGCGCCGGTGCGGGCGTCCCGGTAGGTCAGCACTGGGCGATCGTCGGCGGTGACGGCCAGGTCGACGCCGTTTCTGTGCGGACGATCCAGGAGCGGGTGATCCTGTTGAGGCGCCACGACCTTCCTGCGCGAAGGGGCGCGGCAGTCGGCGTCTGGGCAGCTGACCAGTGTGACCGCGCCCGTCCAACGGTCCTGGTGCGCGATGATCGGCCGACCCGACCGGCCGACGGCCACCGCCAGCGACCGGCTGTCGACCATCGCATGGTCGTAGGCCAGCCGCGTCGACCACAGCTGCCGTGGGCGGGCGCACCGGACGTCCGGACAGTGGATCAGCCGCAGCAACTGCGGGGTGAAATCGCCGCGACCGTCGAAGGCGGCACCGGTCGCGGCGATCACCAGGCCGTTGCCCGACCGGGCCGCGGCTGCCGCGTGGGTGAAGGCCTCTGACCCGGCCCGGGCCACGATCGGGGCGTCGTCCACGTCCTGGCAACCGTCCACCGTGCAACGCACCAACCGCAGCACCCGGGGCCGTGAAAGCGGTTCAGTGCGGGCTTTGCGATCGATCGCCCAGGCCGCCACGGCGACCGAACCGTCCGGCAAGGTCGCCGACCCCACCTGGGTGCTCTCGACCGCCTTGCCGATCGGTTCGAACGGTGTGCCGTTCGCGCAGGACCGGTCTTCGCACGCCTGCGCGACGAAACCTGCGTGGGTGGACTCCGCCACGAGCAGTGGGCGGTCTCGGTTACCGAGATGGAGGGTGATCGGATACCCGGTCACCGAACTGGTGATCCTATGGTCGGCCACGCGGGTCAGACGCATGGGATTGACCGACAGGTAGCCGCCGTAGACCAGGCCGGGCACCGCCATCGCCGCGGCCAGCGCTCCGGCCGTCACCACTGCCCGGGGCGGCGAGACCTGCGGCGGTGTCCTGGATGGCAGCCGGGTCGCCAGCGCATCCAGGTCCACAGGGCGGTAGCGCTCGTTGGCGTGCTGCACTGGCGGATACCAATGGTTCAGCGACGCCACCGCCAGGACCGTGCCCTGCACCACCGTCGCCAGCACTCCGACCATGCCCATCAGGACGGCCTCGATCGTCGTGGCGGCCACGCCCTCCCAAGGCGACAACACCCACCGCGCACCTACCACCAGGGCGCCTGGCGCCAGGACGCAGCCGACCATCACCACGAGGCACGCACGGTAGCGGCGATGCCGCGTTGCGGTGAACGCGCGCCCTATCGCGGCAATCGGGCCCAGCCCCTCCAGTACCGCGAGCGGCACCGCCCACGCCAGCCAGCAACTCGCCAGCACCGGCGCGGCCATGGCCGCCACCGCCGCCCACAACTCCCCGCCCGCGTAGATCACCGCCACACCCGCGGCCACCGTCACCAGCGAGATCACCGACCCGATCACGAACAGCACGACCAGGGCAGGAAGACGTCTTGCAGCCGCCCTCAGGGCGGCCGCGGCCCCGACAGCACGGTCAAGCAGCACACCCGCGGCGACGACGCTCACCGCCGCCACCGCGACCAGCTGGACGACCACCCCCAGCAGCACCACGGTCGCCGCCGTCCACACCAGGCGCGGTGCCGTCGTCAACGGTGCGAGAGCACCATTGACGATCAGGGCGTCGTCTCCGACGACTGCGACGATCGCCACCTCGCCCACGATCGCGGCTGGGACCACAAGCATCAGGACGGGCAGGCTCAACGCGGCCAGGTGCCGGGCCACCAGACGCCCGGCGAGCGCCAGCACACCCACGACGGCGTACTCACACACCGGTGCCGTCGCCCCCGCGGGCAGCCCGGTGAACGACCTCGCCCCGCCCAAAACGGTCCCCGGACGGGAAGACAGCACCCCATTGCTCAGCCGGTCTTCGCTATCCAAGAATGACCATCCCTCATGCCGTCGTCACACTGTGCAGCATGTCGCCCCGTCGTGTCGGGATCGATTTTTCAGGGAGTCGATGCCCCGCGGGCGTGGTGTCCACTGTCGGACACCTCATGGCCAAAGATCGGTCGTCCCCTTCCTTGGCCGCCCGGCCTTCGACACGCATCTGCGTTCCGGCCCCGCCGCAACAACCCGCCTCCACAGCTTTTGGTCACCAAGGACATCACAGCCCACCTGGCCCCAGACGACGCCACGATGCGCGCCGCCGTGGCCGCCGCTTAGCGGGCGGCCGGGCGACCATAGCGGCGCGCTGTCAGGCGCCACCTGGGGCTGGGCGATCCTCAAGGGACCGACCAGCCCCAGGTGAGAAGACGATCAGATGCGGGTCCACCGTTGGTTGGCGGCACCGTTGCACGTCCAGATCTGGACGTAGACACCGTTGGCCGTTGAGTTGCCGGGTACGTCCAGGCACTTGTTCGCGCCGAGGGCGGTGATGCTTCCGTCGGAGTTGACGCGCCACTTCTGGTTGTTCTGGCCGTTGCAGTCCCAGATGATCACGCTGGTTCCGTCGGCGGTGCCGTTGTTGTTCACGTCGAGGCACTTGCTTCCGTAGACCCGCAGTTCACCGGCCGCCGTGGAGGTCCACTGCTGGTTGCTCTGACCGTGGCAGTCCCAGATCTCCACCCGCGTTCCGTTGGCCTGGGAAGCTCCGGTGACGTCGAGGCATTTTCCCGACCCTGCGCCCTGGATCTGGGACACGGGGTTGGGCGTTCCGCCGCTGACCCGGTACACGACGGTGCCGTGAGAAGGCACGCTCGCCGAGATGGCCCCGGTGGTCGAGGTGACGGTGTTCGTCCATGCGTCACGGAGGCTGAAGGAGTTGCCGGACAGACCGATCGCCGAGGCGGTGGTGCTGATCGTCGTCGTGCTGCCGCCCTGGTTGAACAGCGCGACCGCGATGTCGCCGTTGCTCAGCCGTTTGGCCAGGACGCGGCGGGTGCCGTCGTTGCTGATCTGGGTCGCTTGGAGGCCGAGCGGGTCCTGGTTGATGGCGATCAGATTCGGGTTCTTCAGGATCGTGGCGGTCGCGGCGTCCATGTTCCTCACGTCGTTTCCCGCGATCAGCGGCGCGGCCATGATGGCCCACAGGGCGAAGTGGCTGCGCATCTCGGTGTCGGTCATGCCGCCCCGGCCGACCACCATCATGTCGGGGTCGTTGAACTGGCCCGGCTTGGCGTAGCCCGACAGGGGCACGTTGACGTTGACGATGTTCTGGATGCCCATCGGGTAGCCGTTGGTCTGACCGGAGTTCCAGACGTTGGTGATGTCCTCGGTCGTGCGCCAGATGTTGGCGACGTCACCCCAGTTCCGCTGCGGGCCGGTCTTCTCGTGGATGCTGTTGGGGTTGATGCTGTAGAGGATCGGCCGGCCGGTGGCCGCCAGGGCGTCGCGCATCTTCGCGAAGGTGCGTACCTGGTCGTCGATGGTGCCGGTGGGAGAGCACCAGTCGTACTTGAGATAGTCGACGCCCCAGGCGGCGAACTGCCGGGCGTCCTGGACCTCGTGGTTGAGACTGCCGGTGGCACCCGGATAGGAACCGAAGTACTGGGCGCAGGTACGGTCCAGGGGCGCTTGGTAGAGACCGAACTTCAGACCCCTGGCGTGCAGGTAGTCGCCGAGCGCCTTCATGCCGCTCGGGAATCTCGACGGATTGGCCCTCAGGTTGCCGGCCGAGTCGCGGTTGGGATCGAACCAGCAGTCGTCGACCACGACGTACTGATATCCGAGGTCGCGCATGCCGGTGCTGACGAGCGCGTCGGCCGTCTGCCGGATCAGTGTCTCGTTGATGTTGCAGCCGAACGTGTTCCAGGTGTTCCACCCCATCGGCGGGGTGCGGGCCACGCCGTTGTCCAGTGCTTGAGCCTGGGGGGCTGGGCTGAGCGCCACGGCCAGGGCCACCATGGTCAGCAGCGCGCGGATTCGTTTCCTGCTCATGGAGATCTCTCCGCAGTGATTCGAAGGCCGGGTCCATGGGGTGGGCCGGCCACCCCATGGAACCCGATGCCCGGGGCTCAGACGACCGTCGTGGCCGCGCTGCGGTCGGCGACAAGGCCGAGGGTCGTCCTGTCTATGGTGACCTGGGCGGGCTCCGCCTTCCGCCGAGCCCGCCACGCCGGGTCCGCACCGGAGCCGGACCCGTGTCACGCCGTCAGCGCTGCAGCGTCAGCAGACCCGGCCGGTAGGGCAGGAGGCCGTAGTCGCCGCCGGAGTTGGGGCTGCGCCCCTGGTAGAGCAGCTGCAGATTGCAGGGGTCGACGGTGAAGGTCTGATCGGCGCTGGTGCGGATCAACTCACCATGGCTGATGTCGTTGGTCCAGGTGGCGCCGCTGTTGGCCTTGCCGGCGAAGGGGTTGCTCTCGGTGGCGGCCTGCGGTGTCCACGAACCGTTCAGACTGGTGGCCGTGAACGAGCGGAAGTACCGACCCTGCGAGCCGATCGCCTCGACGATCATGAGGTAGCGGTTCTGGCCCTGGAGCTTGTAGACCTGAACGGCTTCGAACAGGTTGTTCGTCGTGTCGCTCATGATGACTGTCGAGTTCGTGCCGAAACTGCCCGGGAAGTTGCCGATCGGCATACTGGCCCGGTAGATCTTGCCGTTGTCGCCGGCGAAGAACAGGTACATGTTCGTGCCGTCACCGATGAGCGTCTGGTCGATGGGTCCTGTTCCGGAGCCGGTGATGCTTCCGGAGAAGAGCACCTGCTCTGATGACCAGCCGTTCGGGTTGGTGGGGTCGCTCGACGTCCGGTAGGAGAAGGCGGTCCTACCCCATTGGTAGGCGAGCACCCAGATATTCTTCGGCGCGAAGTAGAAGAGCGTGGGCGCGACGGTGGAATTCGACATCGTGTTCTGGCTGGCCGAGGCCATCTCCGACCAGTTGGTGAACAGGCCGAAGTTCATCGAACCCCATCTCGTCCCAGTGTCGTGCGTCGTCGCATAGACGAGATGCCTGCCGTTGTAGGGTGCGACGGTGAAGTCCTTGAGCGAGACCCATCCCGACTTGGGTTGCGCCAGCGGGCCCGTTGACGTCCAGCGGTATGTCGACGGGAGATCGCACGGGGCAGTAGGGCCGCCGTCGCCGACCGGGACGAGCTGCCACTGCTGGTTGTCGCCGCCCCAGTTGTCGTACTGGACGATGTTCGCGTTGTCGGCGGTGGAGCCGCCTTGTACTTCGAGGGCCTTGTTGCTGTGGCGCGCGACGAACCTCACGTAGCCACCTGGGCTGTCGGCCAGCCGCCACTGTTGGTTGGTGCCGTTCAGGTCCGCCCACTGGACGATCGAGCCGCCGTTGGCGGTGGAGAAGTTGTGGACGTCCAGCACCTTGCCGGAGTGGCGGGACTTGATGCGGTAGTAACCGTCGCCGGAGTCGACGAACTGCCACTGCTGCTGGTTCTGATCGTTCCTGGTCCACTGGGTGATGCGGGCGCCGTCGTTGGTCGCCAGGTTGTAGACGTCCAGGGCCTTGCCGCTGTTGCGGTTGACCAGGACGTACCACTTGTTCACATCCACAGTCGCGGCCTGGGCGGTCTGTGTGTTCGTCACGGACAGGAGCACCGACAGCAGGAGCGATGCCAGCACCGCGCCGATTCTCAACATGAACTTCCTCCTTTCGGTCGGCGTGAGTGTTAGCGCTAACATTTTTGCCCGAATGGGACCTTCTCTCTCCAAGGGTGATCGGGGGGCGGTGGTAGCCGGAGTAAATACGAGGCAGAGCGACATCGTCAAGGGCCCCGGACCGTCGAAAAGTTTCGAGCGCAGGTCGGCTGCTAGATCGCGTATGCAACCCGGCGGCTGGATATAGGCGTTGAAATTTTCGTGACTATTGACGGGGGCTGGGAGGGGCCGCACACTGAGTGTCCGCGGACGCCCTGGCGGTGTGCGCGTTCTCGGCGATGGAGCGCGGCGTCTGTTGCACGGGCCGTGTTCCGTGCTTCCATCCTTCGTTCGCGGGGGAACAGACGTGCGTACGAACGCCATGTCGAGGTGCGGGATCCGAAAGCGAGCACTCGTCGCAGGCGTTCGGGGTTCTCGGCGCGACCGTCGCTCTGGTGGCACCGGCTTCGTCTGCTGCCGCGGCGAGCACGCTGGGCGCTGGGGCGGCGCAGGGCGGCCATTACTTCGGCACCGCGGTCGCCATGGGGCAGGCTCAACGACTCGGCGTACACCACGACCGCGAACCGCGAGTCGCCGACCAGCGCGCCAACCGAGTCCGCAAGGGCAGCCGTGGCGGCCGCCCACCGGCCTTCGACGCCGAGCTCTACAAACGCCGCAACGTGGTCGAACGCTGCTTCAACCAGCTCAAGCAGTTCCGCGCCATCGCCACCCGCTTTGACAAGCCGGCCAGCCGCTGCCGCTGTGGCGTGCTACTGGCCAGCCTGATCATGTGGCTCCGCCACCACGAATTGTCAGGCGCGGCCCAGGTCGGTCTTCGCCGCGATACGCCCGCAGTTCGCGGCGTGCCTGGCGGCGGCTGCGGTGGCGGTCTTCGCGCCGGGTGCCCTGGCAGTCCCGGTTGCAGCTCTTGGTGAGGCACCCGAACGCGAACGCGTAAGAGGCGGAGGGGCCCCAGTAACAGCCGCTTGTGCGGCGGTTCAGCGACGCGCTCCCGGCGGTGATCTCGTCCGGCAGCTGCACGGCCCGAAGCGATGGTCATGCACGGGAACGCAGGTCACCATCGGCGCGTCGGCCATCCGCACCCACCACGGCCGGGTCCTGTCGGTCTTGCTCATACGGTCACCTTTCGGCTCCGTGACGCCCCGGGATTGGGGCTGTCGTAAGACCGGGTGCACCGTGATTACCTCCTACTTACCGCGCGATAGACCGATATGAAAGGAGAAAACCTGTTTCCGAGGTTATCTCGAACCGTAGGAGCACGCGAGTTCCCGCGACTCCGCGCAGCCATATGAAGCCCCGTCATGGCGTCCTGTATCGGCTCTGCGCCGCGCGCACGGCGAACCACAACGACGTGGGGTCGCAACGCACGATCGCCTCCTTTCGCTCACGCAGTGCGGTCCAGGTCGAAGTGCACGTGTCGTACAGGAAGGCCCAGTGCGGATACATCCGACGAAGCTGCCACAGAGTCACCGCGTCGTCGGCTGCGCGGTCGTCGCTCACCGTCCACACTGGTGCGTGGCGGCCGGCACCCGCCACCTTCGGGGGCAAGCGGGAGTTGTACGTGGCGCCGTTGCGCCGGTATGTCGAGCAGCGGTCCCGGCCGGTGCTGGACGCGCTGGCCGTCGACGACCGCGGGATAGTGGCGGCGCCTATTTCTTCGACCGGCTGATCCAGGCCCGTTGCGAGGGGCCGCGCGCCCGCTGGGGCCGCATGGTGTCCAATGCGCACGCCGGGGCCGGCCTCGGTTCCGGCGCCGAGGGCCCCGACGGCGAACACGCGCAGGTACGCCTGGTGTTGGAGGAACATCACGCGTGGCTGCGGGCGGCCATGACCGCGGCGTTGGAGACCGCACGGTCCCGGTCGCAACTGTGGCCCGGCGTGGAGTTGGAGGCCACTGCGGATGTGCTGGCCTACGGGGGTGAGTGTACGAACTCGCTTGGCTGACCACCCATCGGCCCAGTTCCCTCCGAGTAGGTGGGCTAATCGGTCAAGGTTGTTGCGGGGTGGCTGAGATGCTCAGTCTTCGCCCACGACGGCCAGGTCGTCACCCAGGGCTGCGGCGATCCGGGCGGCACGGGAGTGATCGTCCAGTCGGCGGGTGAGGTAGGCGCAGGCGTGGTGGTGTCGGAGGGACCACCAGGCGGCGGAGCCTCCGATGCCGCCCTTGGCGATCTTTCCTTTGTCGCGTACGAAGCCCAGCGTCCAGGTGATCCGGGTGCCGAAGACCTCGTCGTAGTCGGTGACTTGGGAGGTGAGGAGTTCGGTGTGCAGTTGCGGCCCCAGCAGTTGGCGTACCGGTCCGTCCTCGCTGGTGAGGTGGGAGAAGAACGCCGCCATCGCGCTTGCCGTCGTGTGCATGTTCACCGCGCCGAACACCGCCTGACGCCAGTCCCGGGAGTTCGTCCGCCCCGTGTCCAGGGCACCGTCAGGTATGGCGAGCCAGGGTGCGGCATGGAGCTGCTGTGGCCAGTGGGGGTGCGCGTACTCGAGGTCGGCGACGCGGTCCAGCTCCTGCGCCGGGACCCCGAACCAGGCGTCGAGGTCCAGCGCGGGCCGCACGACGTCGTTGAACATCGCCCCCAGCGTCGTCCCGGCCGCGGCTCGCAGGATGCCGTCGACCAGGTGGCCGTAGGTCAGTGCGTGCTCCCCGAGTGACGTCCCGGGAACGTACTCCGGTGCCGCCTGCGCGAGGCTGTCCCGCAGCCCGGCGTCGTCCAGCAGGTCCAGGTTCGCGGCTTCGGCTGGGAACCGCGGCTGGCCCGCCCGGTGGGTGAGCACCTGACGCAGGGTGGTCCGTTCCTTGCCGCGGACTCCGTACTCCTTCCAGTACTCGGCGATCGGGTCGTCCAGTGCCAGCGCACCCTCGCGGACCGCGACCAGAGCCGCGAGCGTGACGAACGACTTCGACAGGGAGTACGGCATGACGAGGGTGTCTTCGCGCCACGGACGGCTCCGTCCGGCATCGGCCCAGCCCGCGTTCAGGCGGACGACCTCGCGGCCTTCGCGCCAGACCGACAGGCCCGCCCCGGTCTCCAGCCCGCTGTCCACCAGCTGCTGGAAGACCCGCTGCACCTCTTCGTATCCGTCCGCGGCAAATCCCTCAACGTGCGTCATACACGCCTCCTCCGTAATCAGTACCGCGCGCGGTGACCCGCGCCATCACTGTCGGCCAACTGCCACACCGGCCAGCACAACCGCCCTCATGGGCCTCACCACGATCCACAGGATCGTACCCCCCACCCGTATACTGCCGCATGGGATGGACATGTCCCACAGTTCAGACGTCACTGACGGGCTGGTTCGAGGCCGGCGACGAGGTTGAAGGCGCCGGTGAGCAGGTTGAGGCTGACCAGGCCGGGGATCTCGGCGATGACGCGGTCGCTCCAGCCGTGGGCGCGGAGCAGGGCGATGTCGTCGCCGGTCAAGGAGGCCGGTTCGGTCAGCACGCGGACGGCGAAGGCGACGAGAGCCGCCTCGCGGGCGTCGGTCGCGGTGCCCTGCCGGGCCAGGGCGATGTCGGTGTCGGTCAGTCCTGCGGCTCGGCCTGCTTCGGTGTGGGCGGCAAGGCAGAGGCCGCAGCCGATCTGCTCCTGTACCGCGAGGGAGATCTTCTCGCTCAGGGCTCGGGGGATCTTGGTGCGCTTCATCGCGCGGGAGAGGTCGAGGTAGCCCTGCAGCAGGGCGGGCGAGTGCGCCATGGTGCTGACCATGGGGCCGACGGATCCGTGGCGGCCGATGATGTCGTTGAGGATGTCCCTGGACTTGGCGGGGGCTTCGTCCGGTGTCAGCGCTGGCAGGTTCGACATGGGGTCACTCCTTGGGGGCGTGGTCGGCGTTGATCGCTGAGGTCGGTGGAGTTGTCTTATCGGCGGGAATCGGTCCGAGGCTGTGGGAAGGCTGAGGAGGTGTCGGTGAGCGCGGCGTCCAGGGCCCAGCGGGGGCGCGCCGTACCACCGGCGAACGTAGGACCCGCGTGGGGACGGATGTCGGTTTCGGCATGGATGTTCTCCCCATGGGACCGGGGGCCGCTGGGTGCGGCCCCCGGGGTGTCGGCGGTCAGCGGCCTGCCTTGCTGCCGCGTTCCGCCGGGCGTCCGGCCGGGGACGCCGGCTCGGGCTCGGGGCGGGGGGACCGCAGGGTGACGGCGGCCAGCACCGCTCCGGTCAAGGCGATGAGACCGGCGCCGAGGAAGGCGGCGGAGAAGCCGTCGGTGAGCGCGGGCAGGTTCCCCAGTTCGTCGGCGCCCTGGGAGGCGGCGATGGCGGTCATCGCGGCCAGGCCCAGTGCCGAGCCGACCTGGTAGCTGGTGTTGACGATGCCGGAGGCCAGGCCGCCCTCCTCGGGACGGGCCGAGGAGATGGCCGTGCCCAGGGAGGGGATGAAGGCCAGCGACATGCCCAGCGCCGCCACCAGCGAGGCCGGCAGGACGTCGACCCAGAAGTTTCCATCAGGCCGGACGAGCGACAGCCAGCCCATGCCCACCGCCAGCACGGCCAGGCCGGCCACGGTCATGGCCTTGGCGCCGAACCGGCCGATGGCGCGCGGCGCCAGGGTGATCATCCCGATCATGATCAGCACGGTCATCGGCAGCAGCGCCGCGCCGGAGGGGAAGGCGCTGTAGCCGAGTACCTGCTGCAGGTACAGGTTCAGGAAGAACCACATCGGAATCCACGCGCCGCCCAGCAGGAGCTGGGCGAGGTTGGCCGCGCCCAGGTTGGGCGTACGGAAGATCGACAGCGGCATCAGCGGCTCCCGGCGGGCCGCCTGGATTCCCAGGAACACCGCCAGCAGCACCAGACCGGCGGCCATCACACCCCAGGTCTGCGCCGACGCCCAGCCGACCTCCGGGGCGCGGACGATCGCGTAGACCACGGCGCCCAGGCCGAGGGTGACGGTCAGCGCGCCCAGCACGTCCACCGAGCCGCGTGCCCCGGCGCCGCCGGCGGGCATCAGCATCGGCGCCGCGACCAGTGCCAGCACGGCGATCGGAATGTTGATGTAGAAGACCCAGGGCCAGGACACGTATTCGGTGATGACGCCGCCCAGGAAGACGCCGGCGGTGCCTCCGGCGGGGGCCGCCGCCCCGTACAGGGCCAGGGCCTTGGTGAGCTCGCGCGGGTTGGCGCCGAACAGCATCATCAGCAGGGTCAGCGCCGAAGGCGCGATGAGCGCCGCGCCCACACCCTGCACGGCGCGGCCGGTCAGCTCGACCGCCACGCTTCCGGCGGCTCCGGCCACGGCCGAGCCCACCAGCAGGATGACCCAGCCGGCGACGAACAGCCGCCGAGCGCCGAACAGGTCCGACAGGCGGCCGCCGAGCAGCAGCAGGCCACCGAAGGCGACGACATAGGCGTTGAAGACCCAGGACAGGTCCTCCTGGGAGAACCCGAGGTCCTCCTGGATCCGGGGCAGCGCCACCCCGATGATCGAGGTGTCCATGATCACCATGAACTGCGCCAGGGCTATCAGCGCCAGCGCCCACCAACGGCGGGCGGCGGGCGCCGCGGACGAGGTAGACATGATCACTCACTCCTTACCGGCGGGGGGTATCGACTGGCGAGGAAACTACCCCCTGGGGGTATAACTTCGCAAGCCCTGGCGGCGACGTGATTTCCGTGGTGGGGATCACGTGAGGTCTGCTGCGGTGTAGGTCATCTGGAGCAGCTGTGCGCGTGGGAAGGGGACCGCTGTGACGTGTGCTGGTATGCAGTGGTGCTGGATGACGTCGTCGGCTGCTCGGGCTGATGGTCCAGGCGCCTACGCATTGAGGGGGCCGGCTCGGCGCGTATCGCTGGGGGAGAAGGTGTCTCGTTTGGAGCCTGCTTATACCCCGTACCGGTGTCTCCGTCCTGGGAGCGGCGCACCCCAGTCGGCGCCTGGCAAGCAGGACACCGTGATGCTCGGGGAGCCGCCGACCCCGTCGTCATCTCCTGAGGGTTGCCCTTGTGCCCGTCTGTGGCCCAAAGGCGCCCTCGCCGCCGTAGCCGGCGCGTTGCTCCCCGCTCCAGGCATGTTCGCCGCTGGATGTACTCGGTCAGGGCGTTGCGGAACCACTGTCATGCTCGCGAACTCGCCGAGCAGGTCATCGGTGCTCTGCTGGCAGTCATCGGCGCTGGCGGCGCGTGCCGGACGGTGCCTCGGCTTGAGCCAGCAGGGGGTACGGCTCCCGGTCATTTCGCCGTGCACGGGGATTGTGATGTAGATCACTGCCTCGGTTGTCACGTCGAGAGGGCTTGCCCCGTCTGGTTGCCGTACGCGAGGTAGTCCCGGCGCGGCCGCCGGGACGGACCAAGGAGTGATCACGCGAGTTCTCGTCGCGGGAGCCACCGGAGTGATCGGCGGCCAGATGGTGCCGCTGCTGTCGGCCGTGGGACACGAGGTGCTGGGGCTGGTTCGGCCGGGAGGCGATACCGCCGCGCTGGAGGCGGCGGGGGCGCGGGTGGTGGTCGCCGACGCGCTGGACCGGGACGGGCTGCGCACCGCGGTGCGGCAGGCCGCCCCCGACGCGGTGGTGAACATGCTCACCGCGATCCCGGCCGAGATCGATCCCAAGCATCTGGCGCGCGACTTCGCGCTGACCAACCGGCTGCGCACCGAGGGCACGAAGAACCTGATCGAGGCGGCGCCCGGAGCGCGATTGATCAGCCAGGGCCTGGCCTACGCCTACCAGCCCGGCGACGGCCTGGCCGACGAGGACGCCCCACTGTGGCGCACGGGCACGCCCAAGCAGTTCGCGTCCGTGCTGGACGCCCTGGTCGAGCTGGAACGCCTGACCACCCGGGCGGGCGGGCTGGTACTGCGGCTGGGCCACCTGTACGGGCTCGGCTCGATCTACGCCGCGGACGGATCGTTCGTCCGGCGGGTGCGGGCCGGGAAGGTGCCGCTGGTCGGCGGCGGCAACGCGGTGTTCTCCTTCACCCACGCCGACGACGTGGCGACCGCCGTCGCCGCCGCCCTGGACAAGCCCGACGTCACCGGCGTGCTCAACATCGTCGACGACCGGCCCGCGCCGCTGCGGGAATGGCTGCCGGAGCTGGCCGCGATCCTGGGCGCCCCGGCGCCGAGGAGGGCGCCCGCCGCGCTGGCCCGGCTGGCGGTCGGGAGCTGGGGCGTGGCGTTCATGAACCGGCTGCGCGGCGCCGACAACTCCCGGGCCCGGCTGCGGCTGGACTGGCGTCCCCGCTACGCGTCGGTGACCGACGGGTTCGCCGCCGAGCTGGGCGGCCGGACAACCGGCGGAATGGCCCAGGCCGCGTGAGCGTTGTGCCCGCGCAACCCGCAGGCCCCGCCGCCGCGGGGCCTGCGACGGCCGAGCCCAGGGAGCCGAACATGACCAGTGGCGCACGGGACGGTGCCGTCGAGGTTTTCGAAGAGCACCGCCGGATCCTCCTCGGCCTGGCGTACCGGCTGCTGGGCAGCATGTGGGACGCCGAGGACGTGGTTCAGGAGGCCTACCTGCGCTGGACGAACATCGACCGGGAGCAGGTCCGCGAGCCCCGCTCGTTCCTGGTGACGGTCGTCACGCGACTGGCGCTCGACCAGCTGCGCTCCGCGCGGGCGTCCCGCGAGTCCTACACCGGTCCGTGGCTGCCCGAACCGGTGGACGCCCGGGCGTTCGGCCCCCTGGACACCGCCGAGCTGCGCGACACGCTCTCGTACGCGACACTGCACATGATGGAGCGGCTGTCGCCGCCCGAACGCGCGGTGTTCGTGCTGCGCGAGGCCTTCGACCTGCCCTACGACGAGATCGCCGAGATCCTCGGCAGCCCGTCCGCGACCTGCCGGCAGTGGCATCACCGTGCGGTGGGACGCCTGGCCGACGGCCGCGGCCGGTTCACCCCGGCCACCGGCGACCACACCGAACTCCTCAAGCGTTTCCTGGGCGCCGCGCAGAACGGCGACGTGACGGCGCTGGCGGAACTGCTGGCCGAGGACGCCATCGCCTACAACGACGGCGGCGGCAAGGTGCGCGCCGCCCTGCGTCCGGTCGTCGGCCGCGCCAAGGTGCTGGCGTTCGTGGCCGGGCTGATGTCCCGGTATCCGCTGGAGGAGGCCCGCCTGACCGAGGCCAACGGCGAGCCCGCGATCTGGACCGTGATCGGCGGCCAGCGACAGCTGGTCACCTTCGGCATCCGCGACGGACGCATCCACGAGATCTTCAGCATCCTCAACCCCGACAAGCTGTCGAGTATCGCCCCGGCGAACACAGCATGACCGCTGCTGGGCGCTCTTCCCGAGTCGAGCCCGCGGTCATCCCTCCGACGCGAAAGGGATCACCGTGACGACGACGGCGAGGACCGACCACCCCACCACCGGGCGAGCCGGGTCACCGTGCTCGATCTCGGTGCCGTGCTCGATCTCGGTGCCATGGGCTCGGCGATCGCCAGGACGTTCGTCGAACGCGGATATCGCACGACGGTCTGCAACCGGACCGCGAGCAGGAGCGCGCCGCTGGTCGCCGCCGGTGCCACGGCGGCTGCGATGGCGGCCAGCCCGCCCGTCGTGGTCTGCCTACTCGACGGCACGGCGGTGGACGAGATACTGGGGTCCGTCGATGCCGCGGTCGCGGGCAGGGCGCTGGTGAACCCCACCAGCGGCTCACCTGCCCAGGCGCGCGCCGAGCGTGTCGCCGGCTCGCTGGCGGCTCATCAGTTGCTGACCGCGATCGCCAAAACGGTCGCGAGCGGGACTGCCCACCGGCTCTCGGTCCGCTCCGCGTCCAGGTCGCGCTGGTGAACGACATGACCAACCACCGGGGAGTCCGTCGGCGTGGAAGCCGTGCGGATGCGCCAGGTCAGGGAACTGATGGATCGCCGGATCGCCGACGGCCACGGCGAACAGGGATGCGGCCTTCCTGGATGCGCACGAGGCGGTGCAGCAGTCCTGACAGTTCCGGGCTGGTGCTATCGCTCCGCTTCCGCGGACAGGGCGGATGAGGGCGAGGGCGTGATGTCGCCGGTGGCGGTGGTCTCGGGCAGGGAAGGCGCCAGGTCGGCGTGGGTGCCAGCGGCCGTGGTGTGGCGGGCTCGGCCGCCGGGTAGCAGGGACTGTGCGGCCTTCAGGGCGCGGGCGAGCAGGTGTGCGCGCCCGGCGACGATGGGGCTGAGGACGGCGAGGACGAGGACGTAGCTGGCGATGAACGGGGCGAGGCGGCCGTCGAGTCCCGCGCTGGCGGCCATGGCGGCCAGGATCAGCGCGAACTCGCCACGTCCCAGGAGCGTGGTGGCGATGTTCGCGGCGGGCTGGGGGCCGTAGCGGTACAGGCGTGCTGCGAACAGTCCCGCGGCCACGTTCATGACGATGGTCAGCATGACGGCGGCGGCGACCGGCACGGCGACGGAGGCGATGTCCGCCGGGTTGATGGCCAGGCCGAAGGCGAAAAAGAAGATCGCGGCGAAGGCGTCGCGCAGCGGATGCACGAGTTCGCGGATCCGCGGCCCGGAGGGGGTGCCGGCGAGGATCAGGCCGACCATGAAGGCGCCGATGGCGTCGACCACCCCGAGGACCTCGGAGACACCGGCGATGAGGATCGCGGCGCCGAGGAAGCTGATGACCAACAGTTCGTTGTCGCGCACCGCGACCAGACGTCCGATCAGGCGGGTGCCGTAGCGGGCGGCGATGGCCAGCACCATCAGGAATCCGAACGCCTTGGCCGCCTGGAGGATCGTTTCCGTGATGCCCTGGGCGCCGCTGATGACGGGCTGAAGCGCGGCGAGGTACAGGGCGAGGAAGATGTCCTCCACGACGGTGACGCCCAAGATCAAGCGGGTCTCGGGGCGACCGATGCGGCCGAGGTCGATGAGGACCTTGGTGACGATCGCGGAGGAGGAGATGCCCAGGACGCCGGCGAGCACCAGGGCTTCCCGTACCCCCCACCCCAGAGCGAACCCGAATCCCAGGCCCGCGCCGACGTTCAGCAGCAGGTAGATGCCGCCGGCGGTCAGCAGGCGCCTGCCGCCGCTCCTCAGATCGTCGAGTTGGAACTCCAGCCCCAGGTAGAACAGCAGGAGCACCAGCCCGAGCGCGGAGAGCATCTCGAAGTCGTGCGCGTCCTCCACCAGGACCAGGCCCGGAGTATGCGGGCCGAGCATGATGCCGGCGAGCATGAACAGCGGGATGGTCGGCAGGCCGATGCGCCTGCCGAGGCGGGCGAAGACGGCGGCGGCCAGGAAGGCGCCGCCCATGGCGAGCAAGGTGTCAGCATGTCCCACGGGTCACCACCTTCCGCAGTGGGGTGGGCGCAGGCTGTCGCAACTGACGGGAGTGGAACGTCCTCCTCTGTTCCCGGGCGTGTCAGGCCCGAGTGATCATGGCCGGAGTGGGATGCACCGGGCTCATAAGTGAAGGCCGGAGCGATCCGGGGCGTGTGGTGCCGAGAGCAGATACGTCGCCACCCCTGCGGTGACCAGGCCCGATGCCAGGAGCATCCCGTGAGGCAGCACCATGCCCACGGCCAGCGTCGCCAACGAGAGAGCCAGCAGAGCCCAGGCCCAGCCGCGCCGTCGCGGCCGGCGCGGGTTTCCTGTGTCCCGACCGCGGGCGAAACGGGGGTCGCTTCGCCGCATCTGCGCTTCGAGATCGTGCAGTGGATTCCTACCGGGCTGCGCCATGACTCCTCCTTCCGAGGGCCCGGCAAAGCGGGTCCATCCACCGTCACACGCCGCCTTGCGGGATCACCATCGGGCCCAGCACCCATTTCCGCAGGTCTCCACCCCCACAACCGGCCGTCGCATGGACGTCTGCACCGATGGACATCAGCGCACCGCACCCCTCAGGCTGGTCATGAAGGCTGAACGGCCCTTTCGACGGCAGCGAAGACACGTACGCCGGTGCGCGAGCAGGGTCGGTCCCAGCCACCGGCCGAGCGACGGGAGGAGAGTCGGTGACGATGCCCCTGTTCTGGCGGATCTTCCTCCTCAACGCGGTGGTCCTGCTGGCCGCCACCGCCCTGTTGCTGCTCGGCCCCGTCACCGTCTCCACCCCGGTGCTGCTGACCGAGGCGGTCATCCTGGTTTCGGGACTGGCCGTGATGTTGATCGCCAACGCGTTCCTGCTGCGCTTCGGGCTGGGCCCGCTGGGACGGCTGGCGCGCAGCATGGCCACCGTCGACCTGCTGCGCCCTGGTCCCAGGCCGGTCGCCTCCGGGCACGGCGAGATCGCAGAACTGGTCACGGCCTTCAACGCCATGATCGGCCGTCTGGAAGCCGAACGAGCCGCCAGCAGCGGCCGCGCCCTCTCAGCGCAGGAAGCCGAGCGGCATCGCATCGCCCAAGAACTCCATGACGAGATCGGCCAGAGTCTCACCGCCGTCCTGCTCGACCTCAAACGCGTCGCCGACCAGGCCCCCGCCCCCGTACGCGAGCAATTGCACGACGTCCAGGAAACAACCCGCGCCAGCCTGGACGAAATCCGCCGCATCGCCCGTCGCCTACGCCCCGGCGTCCTGGAAGAACTCGGCCTGACCAGCTCCCTCAAAGCCCTCACCAGCGAATTCACCGGTCCGTCGATGTCCGTACGCCACCACATCGACGCCCATCTGCCGCCCCTGGACCACGACACCGAACTCGTCGTCTACCGCGTCGCCCAGGAGAGCCTGACCAACGCCGCCCGCCACTCCGGCGCCCGCGCCGTCGACGTCACCCTCAAGCTCACTCCCGCCGGTGTGGAGCTGAGCGTCCGCGACGATGGCCACGGCATTCACGGCGCTCCTGAAGGCGCCGGCATCAGCGGTATGCGCGAACGCGCCTTGCTCATCGGCGCCGACCTCACCCTCGGCCCCGGGCTCGGCAGCGGCACCGAGGTGCGTCTGGTCGTTCCTACCGACCACGGGAGCCACTGACCATGCCCGAGGCGAACGAAACCCGCATCCTGCTCGCCGACGACCACCAACTGGTCCGCCGCGGAGTGCGCCTCATCCTCGATGCCGAGCCTGACCTGACCGTGGTCGCCGAAGCCGGCAACGGCGCCGAGGCCCTCGAAGCCGCCCGCACAGGGGCCGGCCCGGGCTGTCGGCGCCGCTCGACCCAGACCTGCCGAGCGCGGACATCCGCTATTTCATGGGGATGCCTTGTATCCCAGGTGCAATGAGATTCCCATTGCTCTCCATAATGCCGTGCCAGCGTTTGAGAAAGCGTCGGAGGCTGTCGTGTCGAAGGTTGATGAGTTCTTCCATGCTCGAATCGTACGAGACTGAGCGATCACTCGCGAGCCACTGCTCACGGAGGGTGCTAACAGAATCAGCTCACAAGGCGTCGCCAGCAGATGATGGCGGCGGCCAGGGCATGAATACTCCGTGGATGTCGTTGCGGATCTCCGACGGATGCGCAAGCGGCGGATCTCAATGGTCGTGTCAAGCCGTTGGCGACGCCGGTGAGAGGAGGGTGAATGGCCTGTTGTCACGCAACATCGCCCACAGCGCCCAGTCACGTCAGGGCCGGCCCGCACGCGCTTCTTAGCGTGACTTTCCGTTCCGTTGCTACATCGCTCCCTAGTCCTCGACGGCCCTGCTGTGCGACTCGGGGCCATCGGGGGCGGCAGTCAGCACCGGGCGTGCTCGCAGGCATTCGGGGGAACGGTGGTCGGTCCCGGCGGTGTCGTCCTCGCCCTGGTCTGGACGCGCCGTTCCCCCTTGTGTGATCAAATGAATTGCTCGGCCATGCTGAGTCCCCCATCGCGGCGGATGCGTGTCCGTGCAACTGCTTCACAAGGAGGATAATTTTTGTTTTCCACGACCATCGATGTAGTCGCCATCGGTCACACTGGCGGCGAGCCCCATGCGCTGCGGGGCCTGTTGGCCGAGTACGGTGCCGACGTACGCCTGCTGCCCATCGGGGCTCCCCAGCATCTCGCTGATGTGCTCGGCGGGCGTCAGAGCCGTGCTGAGCACCTTGTCCTGTGCTGCCATGGTGATGAGCGCGGCATCCTCCTCGACGAGCTCGCCCCGGAGATCGCACGCTCGCAGCCTTTCAACGACGTGCTGACCCCGGAGAACGCGGCTGAGCTCACTCGCCTTTCCGGCACCTTGGTGGTGAGCACGGGATGCATGACCGGCACCGAGGCCTTCGCCGAGGCGTTCATGAGGGGTGGCTGCTCGGCATACATCGCCCCCGAGGACTATCTGGAGGGGACAGCCGCGATCGCCTTCGTGAGCGTCTTCTACTACCACTTGCTGCAGTTGAAGACCCCGCTGCCTGACGCGGTCCGTCTGGCCGCGAATCTGGGAGGTGACACCACGCTGTTCCGGCTGTGGAACTGACCTCCTACGTCACTGAATTAGGAGGCGTCCTGTCACCGGGCCGGTCACCATTCCCTTGATCATCGCCCTGGGCGTCGTGCTGCTGGTGGTGTTCGTCCTGTGGCAGCACCGGTGGCGCGACGAGCCGCTGATGCCCCTGGCCCTGTTCGGCGTGCGCAACTTCGCGGTCGGTACGAGGTCGGGTTCGTCTGCCAGTTCAGCATGATCGGCATCATGTTCGTGCTGGTGCTGTTCCTGCAGATGGCCCACGGGTACTCGGCGCTGGAGACCGACCTGGTGGTGCTGCCGAACGTCGTGCTCACCGCGGCCGGCTCGGCCTACGCCGGACGGCTGTCGGACAAGTTCGGCGGCAAGTACATCCTGAGGCCGGGATGACCCTGCTGGCCGTAGGCCCCCTGGTGCTGGTCGCCATGACCGGCCCCACCAGCAGCGCGTGGAACCTGCTGCCCGGTTTGACCATCATCGGGATCGCCAGCGGCGCCACGTTCGCACCACTGCAGCAGGCCACCATGGACGGCGTCGATCCCCGACTGGCGGGGGCGGCCTCCGGCGTCTCCAGCACCATTCGGCAGGTCGGCGGTGTCCTTGGTACCGCCATGCTGGGCGCGCTGCTGCCGGCCCGTCTCCGTTGCAACGCGCCAAGACCGCCGCGCTCGAGATGATCGAGCGCTCCGTCGTCGTTACGCCTCGATCGCGGGCCCGATCACGCAGGCGTCCTTGACACAGCCCTCGGGCCTGGAGATGTAGTACTACAGCCGTACCGTGTCATAACGGTCGGCGGTTTCGGGGCCGTCAACGTCCGTCAGGCGGCTGGTCTGACGTCTACTCGGCGGGGTTGTGTTCCGGGACCGGCTGGGCGTCCCACTGCCCGGCCTGCCGGAACCGGCTGAGCGGCCGCCGAATGTGCCGAGGGCCGCCTGCAGCAGACTTTTTCAACGCGGTGGCCACCAGTTTCGCCGGGTAGGCGACCAGCAGGGCATTCGCCCGGCCCGCCTGGGAGTCGGCAGCTACCAGCACCATCAGCTGATGAGCCGGCCGCTGCACCTGGAGCCAGGCGATCAACGTCCAGCCGGCGGGCGTTCGTAGAGTGGGCACATGATCTACGCGGTGATCCCATTGACCGCATCCGTCCGGCGAGCTGTCAAGGAGAAGTGGGGAGTCGACGGCCATGGGGAGGCGCTGCGGCTGCATGGCGGTGAAGAGTCGGTCGCGTATCGACTCGGGGACCATGTCGTACGCATCGGTCCTGAGTGGCGCGGCACCGAGGAAGCGGAATGGTGTCACGCGGTCGGTCGGCACGCCGCCGCCCGGATACCCGAGGCCGTCGCACCGCTGACCACGTTCGACGGCGCTACCGTTACGCGGGTTGAAGGACGGCCGGTATCGCTGTGGCCCTATGTCCAAGGGCGCTGGCCGCGGGAGTCGGAGCATGCGCTCCAGGCGGCCCGTCTTCTGGCCCGTCTCCACAACGCCCTGTCCACGGCCCGCCCGGCACCTCGCCCCGTTCGGTCCTTCGCGGAGTACGGGCTTTTCGGAGCCGAGGACGGTCCCGGGGGGCACGGCGGCCTCGACGACCCCGATCTGGATCTCTGGCTCGCAGAGTTCCACCGTACGCATTCGAACCGTCACCCCTTGCACGGCGATTACTACGCGGGCAACACCCTGGTCCATGGCGACGTGCTCACCGCCATCCTGGACTGGGACGAGTCCTTCGTGGGCGCTCCCGAGTACGAACTGGCCGCGGCCGCGACCGAATGGGGAGAGGACCAGCTTCACCTGGCACGGCGGTTCGTCGATGCCTACTTGGACGAGGGCGGAACGGCCGGAGACCTCGACGACGAGGCGCTGGCCCAGTTGATCAGGCACAAGATGCGCAGAGAGGCCGCCTACTTCGAGCAGTCCGTCGCCCGCGGTGTCAGGCACGACCAGGAGGACCTCGACTACCACCACACGCGGATCGAGATCTTCCACCGGCTCCGACCCTGATCCTCGGGCCGTTCAGCGACGACAGACGCAAGGCAGCAGGGCCGAAGAGTGCGTGAAATGACCCCGAACAAGGGCGGCCGGTCGGGCCGCCCCGGGCGACGCAATACGACAAGTACAACGCAGTCCAGCCGGCGTAGGTCTTCTCGGTGTTGAACCCCCGACCGCCGCGCGTAACCCCGCCAGATGCGCCGACGCGTCGACATGCGGCCCGAAGTCCTCATCGACCACTTCCCACAACACCGCGCCGATCGTCACAGCTCCGGGTCGTTGTCGGCGGCGGGGTCGCGCAGGTCCCGCAACCGGCTGACTTTCGGACGGTTGAACGGGTACGTCCCGTGGAAGTTGATGTGTTCTCATCGCGGCGGCGACAAGGCAGCCCCGATCTCCGGGCCGATCTTCATGCTGATCAATAGGTGCAGGTCAGGAAGGTTCCACAGGTGCAATCCGGATGGAGGAGCGCAGCAGCGGTCCCGCCCTCGATCTCAGCCTCCGCGATCACCTTGAACCGCCGCAGCCGGTCGCCCTCCACTCCTCCGCCGTGGCGCCGTTGCAGGTCGGCCAGCCGATGGTGGCGCTCGCCGGCATCGGCCGCGCCGGCATCGGGCCCGACATCGCCGGTTGCGACCTCACGGCCGCGCGGGCACGCGGCACCCGGACGCGGACGTGCGCTCAGACCAGCCCGGCTGCGGCGACGGTCAGCGCGGGGAGCGCCCACCAAGGGGTCAGCAGCCATTCCACCGCCAGCGCGATCAACGACACCATGATGAGGCACTTCTCCGGTCCGGGCGCGGGCCCTGCGGACGCCACTACCATGATCGGCTTCAAATCGACGTCCCGAAGGGAACGGCAGTGACGGACACCGGCGCGCACGACCGCTACCTCGATCACCTCAAGCGGCACCTCGGCGAACTCGTGGAGACCTGGCCGGAAGGTTCCGACGGCGAGGACCGAGGCTTCGGCCTGCACGAGTTCCACCTCGCCGACCCGGGCTTCACCACCGTGATCACCGACGGGCTGCGGACCGCGCCGATCAAGGCGCTCGCGCCGCTGGAACTGGCCTGCACACTGCGGGGGGACCAGCGCCACATCGCCCGGTACCTCGTCGGCTCCATGGCGCGGATGATGCTGCGCAACCCGGACACCTTCGTCCAGTACGGCTTCGTCTTCGAGAACTCCGAGCCCTTCGTCGAGGGAACCGGGATGCAGGCCCTGCTCGGCGCCCCGAGCATGTTCTTCCGCAACGGCTTCGACCTGATCGAGAAGGACTCCGGCGGCCTGGAACTGCAGATCATCACCCTGCTGCCGATCAGCGCCGGGGAGGCCGCCCATGTGGGGAACGCCGACGAGGACGCGCTGTTCGAGCTGTTCTGGGAGCACAAGACCCCCGTATGGGACGTCACACGGGCCTCGGTGGTCTGAACCCTCACAGCCGCTCGGGACAGCGAACGAGCGGCGTGTCCGGGACGACGAAAGGCGAGGTGAGACGCGCGCTTGGGCGGTGCTGGGGAGCCGGTGCGGGACGTGCTGGCGGCCAACCTCCGGCGCGCCCGGGTCGGGTGGGGGCTGTCGCTGTCGGAGTTGTTCCGCCGATTAAAGATCGGCAAGGCCACGTTGCCGCAGCTGGAGGCGGGCGCGGGCGACCCGACCACAGCCTGTCGCGGGGGCTGGAGGTGCCCATCTCCGACCTGCTGGACCAGCGGCTGCCCTCCGGCCCGACTGTGGTGCGCGGCGCCGAGGTGGAGGTGCTGCGCGGGGCGGCGGTCGACCTGCGTCCGCTGCACGGCATCGAGGCCGCGAACTGGCCCGCGCCGGGCTGCCGGGGACCGTCCTGGAGCGCGGCGGCCCCGCCGCCACCGCGGCACGGCGAGGGCAACGTGCTCGTGCGGGCTGGGACTTCATGACACCGCCTTCGATCCGTCGATGCTGGCCTACTTCTGGCGACGCCTGGCCGCTCCGCAGACCCGACCGCGTGTTCGGACGGTACGTGAGGTCGTCAAGGCCACCGCAGCAGCAGTGCACACGCCTGCAACTCGACGATGACCTGGTTCAGCCACTGCGTCGTCCACCTGGCGGGACGTGATGCGGCTACACAGTGAGAGAGGTAGGCCTGGTCCGAACTGGTGACGCCTTGCTGCCTACGTATTCGAACCGCAGAAGCTGGAGCCGTCACTGTCGACAACTGGCCTCAGTCGCCGCCGTCTGGCTGCTCAAGCGGCGGCCGCCAGGGTGATGGCCCGCGACGGGATCGCGGCTACCTCGACGAGGGCCATCGCCGCCGAGGCCGGCATGCCGCGCGGCTCGTTCCACTACTGCTTCCGGTCCAAGGACGAACTCCTCGGCGAGCTGGCCGCAAGCATCGTCAGCGACATGGTCCAAGCCGCCCGCGCCGTGTGGTCCCCGGACGCGCCCCTCGACCGCAACCTCAGGTTGGGCCTCAGGGCCGTCTGGGAGGCCGGCAGCGAGCGCCCCGACGAGCACCTCGTGGCCTACGAGCTCACCACGTACGCGCTGCATGACCCAGCCAGAGCACAACTCGCGCGACGGCAGTACGAGAGCTACTACAAGCAGGGGGCCGACTATCTGGCCTTCGTCGCCGAACAGGCAGGGATCAAATGGTCACTGCCCATGCCCACACTGGCCCGCCTGCTGGTGACGGTGATCGACGGACTGTTCTTGAACTGGCTCCCAGACCGGAACACTGAGGAAGCGATGGACGTCCTGGACGCGTTCGCCGACCAGCTCGCCGCCTTGGCCGTCCCCTCGGCGAAGACCCCGCCAACGGGACGGCGATGAGCACCGCACATGCCGGGTCCTGTTCCGCGGCAACGCCAGGCCCGCGGGACTGGCAGGAGCCGTTGATCGAGTGATCTGTGTTTTCGGTGGCGGTTGTCGTTCCGGTCACTGGGCGCCGGCCTTCGAACTTGTGCAGTCTCGGCAGAGCGAGGTGCTGAGTGGAGCGGCCCGTGTTGATCGCTCGACCACCTGTCGGTGACCGCCGATGAGGGTGAGCTCGTCTTCATCGCGCTGCCCGCCGGACGTGAGGGCTTGCGGGCATGGCACTCGGCGACTGGAACGACGTGGGCCAGCGCCTCACCGACTCCGGCGTCGAGTTCCACGACACCGGCGTCGTAGGCGCCGAAATCCTCGGCCCCGACCCGCTCACCGGGCGCACCTTCACCCCCTCGTCACCCGGCATTGGCAGCTGGTCTTCGTCAACTTCTACGTTGGGGCCGCCGAAGGCGCGCTGGAGGAGGC
Organism: Actinomadura sp. NPDC047616; assembly: GCF_040642915.1. Classification (NCBI taxonomy): domain Bacteria; kingdom Bacillati; phylum Actinomycetota; class Actinomycetes; order Streptosporangiales; family Thermomonosporaceae; genus Actinomadura; species Actinomadura sp. NPDC047616. Next base: position 138,151 of record NZ_JBEYTB010000019.1, on the reverse strand, counting down.
GCTCGACTGGACGCGCCTGCACGCGATGCCGGGGGAGACCCCGGGAGCGGACAGCGCGACCGACGACGCCTGCCCTGCATCCTGCAGAGCGTGGGGAGGGGAGGTGTGCAGCGAAGATCCGCACCGCCGCGCTGCTCGCCGACCGCGCCGGGGACGCGCTGCAGGCGGCACTGGACACCGGCCCGTCGCTCACCGCCGAACAGCGCGCCGAAGCCGCGGTCGCCGTCTACGAGGTCAAGTAGCTGAAGACGAAGGTCGCCCTGTCGGCGGCGTCGCGTGTCGCCCGGCCGGTTCGGATCGTCCGGCGGGTTCCGATCGCCCGGCGCGGGCGGACTTCCGGGCGGCGGGGCGGTTCTCGGACGGCGACCGTGTGCCGCTCGACAGCAGGGTCCGGAAACAGGAGTCCATCAGGTAGCCGAGAAGGCCGATCCAGAGGATGACGGCCATGAGCCGGTCGAAGGCGAGCTGGTCGCGGGCGTTGAGGATCGCATAGCCCAGCCCGGAGTCGACGCCGAGCATCTCTGCCGGGACGATGACGATCCACGCGGTTCCCAGAGCCAGGCGCAGTCCCGTCAGCAGCGGCATCCGCACCCCGGGCAGGACGATCGTGCGGAGCCGTTCGGCCGGCGTGGCCCCCAGCGAGCGGGCCACCAGCAGGAAACCGGGGTCGATCGCCTGCACCCCGGCGGCGGTGTTCAGCATGATCGGCCACACGGCGGCGACGGCGACGAGGAAGTACACCGGGCGGTGGCCGATCCCGAACAGCGCGATCGCGACCGGCGCCCACGACAGGGGCGAGATCATCCGCAGGAAGTGGAACAGCGGCCGGGTGGCCCGCTCGACGGCGGGGACCAGCCCGATCAACAGCCCCAGCGGTACTCCGCACGCGGCCGCGATCGCCAGGCCGAGGAACAGCCGCCACAGGCTGGCGGCGGTGTCAGGGAACAGCTGACCGTGCACGGCCGCCTCGTACAGCGCGGGCACGGCCCGCTGCGGGGCGAACCCCGACAGGACGACGTGGCCGGAGGCCAGGACAGAGGTCAGCAGCCACCACAGCGCGACCAGCACCAGGATCGGAACCAGCACCGGGAGCGCCCGGCGCGGGGGCCGCTCGGTTCCGGTGGTCATGAGACGTTCACCTCTTCGACGCGGGTGAGTGACGCGGGCAGCCCGAACGCCGAGGGGGACCCGGACGTCTCGATGGCCCGCCGTACGAAGGAGTCGTCGACCAGGTCCCCGTGCACCCGGGCCGGGTCCAGCCCGTCGAGGAAGCGCGTGTCGACGTCGACCAGGGTCCCGCCCATCGCCTCGACCAGCGCCGAGGTGTAGCTGGGGAAGGGGAAGGGGGAGAAGCCGATGCGCTGCCCCTCCCAGTCGCGGCGGCGGATCGCGCCGGTGCGCTCGTAGTCCTCCCTCCGGTAGCCGAGGGCCTTGCCGATGGCCGGCCGGGGTTGCGGCAGGTAGCCGCCGGCGAGGGCGGCCGCCGCGGCGGGCCGGTTCGCGGCGATGTCGAGCTGGGCGGCGGCGAGCGCGTTGGTGAAGCGCTGCACCCGGTCGGGAGCGGCGTCGATCGTCGCCTGGTTCACCACGACCACGCAGCACGCGTGGTCGCGCCACAGGTCGCCCAGGAAGCGGTGGATCCTGCCGACACCGCGCACCTCGGCCATGGCGTTGAACGGGTCGGCCACCACGTATCCGCTGATGACGCCGTTCGACATGGCGGGAAGCATGTCGCTGGGGCTCATCACCACCAGCCGTACCTCGCCCTTGCTCCGCGTCGGGCTCCGGCGCAGCACCGGCCGCAGCCCGCCGGCACGGAACAGCCGCTGCGCGAGGATGTTGTGGATCGACCACCAGTAGGGGATGGCGAACGTCCGCCCGGCGAGGCCGCCGAGGTCGGCGATGTCGCTCGCCAGGGTGATGGACGATCCGTTGGTGTGGTTCCAGGCGAGCATCCGGACCGGGGCGCCCAGGCCGTAACGCAGCTGCACCGCGAAGGGGGCGAGCAGGTGGACGACGTCCACCTTCCGCGCCACGAACGCCTGGGCGAGCTCCGCCCAGCTGCGGAAGCGCACCGGCTGCGCCACCCGGACCCCGAACCGGTCGTAGAGCCCGCGGCGATGGGCGATGAGCAAGGGGGAGGCGTCGGTGATCGGCAGATAGCCGATGCGCAGCGCCCCGCCCGCCGTGCCCGCGCCGGCCGGGCGCCCGGCGCCGACGGCGGCTCCCAGCCCGGCGGCCAGGCCCAGCCCCAGCCCGCCGCCGAGCAGCGCGCGGCGGTCCACGGCGCCGCTCATGTTCCGGCCCTGGCGGGCAGGACGCTCTCGTACCGGCCGAGGATCCGCGCGCGCAACTCGTCCGCCCGGACGGAGTCCCGGTCTCCGGGTGCGCCGTTCCACTCGTGGCCGACGGCGCCGGTGCCGTCCAGCAGCGCGATCCGGTCACCCAGGTAGATCGCCTCGGCGACGTCGTGCGTCACCAGGACGGAGGTCAGCCCCATCTCGACGATCAGGGCGCGCAGCCGGTTCTGGAGCGCCTCGCGGGTCAGCGGGTCCAGCGCGCTGAACGGCTCGTCCAGCAGAAGCACGTCGGGACGGATCGCCAGCGCGCGGGCGATGGCGACGCGCTGCGCCTGGCCTCCCGACAGCCGGTCGGAGGGCGAGTCGGCGAACTCCGCCAGGCCCAGCCAGCCGAGGATCTCGGGGACCCGGCCGGGATCGGCGGCCCGGTTGGCCCGGTAACGCAGGCCCAGTTCGACGTTCTCCCGCACGGTCAGCCACGGCAGGAGCAGGGGGCGCTGGAACACCATGCCGATGGACGGGCCGGTGCCGCCGGAGCCCCCGGAGACCAGTTCGCCCTCGTCCAGTTCCTCCAGACCGGCCAGCAGGCGCAGCAGCGTGGACTTGCCGCTGCCGCTCGCGCCCAGGACCGCGAGGGTGTGCCCCTGCTCCACCCGCAGGTTCAGGTCGCTCAGAACGCGGCGTCCGGAGTACGCCTTGTGCCCGGCGCGGATCTCTAGCGTTCCAGATCCCACCGCAGGTGTCCTTCCGTGGGCGACTGGACGGGCAGGAAGACCGCCTCGCGGACCCGCCGCGCGGTGTGACCGGCCGCCAGGAACCCCGCGCCGCCCTTCACCGCGGATTCCAGCCGGGTCGCCGAGACCGCCGTGCCGGCCGCGTCCAGCCGCAGCCGGGTGACCTCGGCCGGTGCCGGCGGTGCCGCGGCATACCGGGCGAGCCGCTCGCGCACCGAGGCCAGGGCGGCTTGGAGGGCGCGCAGGTCGTCGGCGAACACGACGTCGGGTCCGTCGAGGGACTGCCCGGCCTGCGTCAGCGACTCGGCGGCCAGGCCCGAGCAGAAGGCCGTCTGAATGAGCAGGAAGGTGGTGCGCACGCTGGAGCAGAACGAGGGAAGATCGGTCGACAGGACCGCCTCCTGCGGGACGAAGACGTCCCGCAGCTCGACCGAGGTCGAGGCCGTGCCGTTCAGCGCCAGGAGAGTGGGGAACGGGCGGACCCGCACTCCCTCGTCCCCGACGCGCAGCGCCACGATCACGCGCCCGTCGTGCCCGGGGGAGTCCAGGCGTGCGGGCAGGACGATGATCGCGCCGGGGAAGAGGTTGGACGCCCACGGGATCGGCCCGTCGACGCGGTACCCGCCGGGGACCTTCCGCGCCACCGTCCGGATCCGGCCGAGGCCGGACAGTTCCTTCATGGCCGGCGCCATCGCGCTCGCCCCGGTCACGCGGCCGGTACGCAGCGCGCCGAGGAACTCCTCGGTCAGCGCGGTGGGCCGCGCCCGGCTCAGGTACTCCACCGCCATCCGCTGGGCCCACAGGGTGAACGCCGAGCTCAGGCAGCCCCTGGCCACGCTCTCCACGGTGCCCAGCAACGGGAGCAGCCGCCCGTCCCCGTGATCGGGAGCGCCGACGTCCAGCAGGTTGCGCTCGCCGAGCCAGCGCAGGCCCGGGCGGACGTCGTCATCGCCTTGGTCGACGGCCGCGGCACGGGCGAGGAATCGCGCCGTGACCTCCTCGTCCTGCCGGGGGAGGAGGTCGGCGGTACTCGTGGTGCTCATCGCCGCCGCTCCCGCTCAGGAGCGCCGGTCGAGTTCGTGCAGCCGGTCGATGGGCGTGTCGACGGCCTTGCGCGCGCGTTCGACCGCCGCGGCGTCGGGCGCGTCGTAGATGCACAGGCACTTGCCCATGTCCTCACGCACGTAGGTGCGCAGGAACCTGGTCTCGGGCACCTCGGCGTACAGCGGCGCCTTCTCCGCCTTGCGGGCCAGGTAGCTGTCCATGCTGAGACCGGCCGGCAGGTCCCACTCCACGAGGTAGCCCGCCTGCCCGGCGTGCGCCTTGACCTCCGCGAGGTCGGCGCCGACCAGGCGGACCTCGGCGATGTCGTCGAACACGATCCCCGCCCGCCGCAGCGCGTCGGCGACGGTGTCGGGGGCGGGCTCGTCGGCGATCAGGAACACGTGGTCGTGGCCGACGGGGACCTGGGCCTCGATCAGTTCCGCGCCGCCGGCGCGCAGGGCGTCGGCGGCGGCGAGGATGAGCCGGTCGGCGGCGGCGCGGGTGGCGTCCTCGACGGTGAACTCGACGAGCTGGAGAGCCATGAGATACCTACTAAATCTATCGGCATTGCTTAGTACGATGCTCACCGTACCTCATGCTCGCCCCGGAAAGTAAGGTGGGCGTCGTACCTCGACGAGGAGTGGACCCGCGCCCGATGACGACCGAGACGCCGCAGCACGCGCCGCCGCAGGCGCTCAGACATCCACGGCGGGAGGAACTCGACCTCACCGAGATCCTGTGCGCCCTGGCCGACCCGAACCGCCTGCGGGTGGTCGCCGCGCTGGTGGGGCAGCCGCCCGGCAGCGTCCGCCCGTACTCGTGGTTCGGCCTGCCCGTCGGCAAGGCCGGGCGCACCCACCACTTCCGGGTGCTCCGGGAGGCGGGACTGATCACGGTCGAGCAGTACGGGAACCGCACCGCCGTGAGCCTGCGCCGCGACGACATCGAATCCCGCTTCCCCGGCCTGCTGTCCGCCATCCGCGCGGGCACGGCCCCGCGCGACACTCCCGGCGAGCCCGCAACGGCACAAGCCGAAGGCCTGTGAAACAACGCGCCCACGTCGGTGCCGGCACGGCGGCCCCCCGCCCCGCCGACACCGCCGACGAAGCGGGGTCAGCCGGCGCGCGGCCTTGGCCGCGGCGTGGCAGGCGGTCAGGCCCGTGTCGGCGAGCAGCCCAAGCCAAGCGTGGCAGGCGTACCAGGACGACGGCCTGTACACCGACCGGCTGTACTCCGGGGTTGAGGAGGCTGCGGCCAGCGCTATGCTGTGCGGCGATGATTACCGGGACGGCATCGCGCCACACACGGATTGGTGACCCGGTGCTCTTCTGAGCGCCGTACGGGCCGGTGCGGCCCCGCTGTTCGATCGAGGATGTCGCGCTGTCGCGCGGGCTCCGCCTCCGTCGTGTTGATCACGAGCTCGACACATCAACCACGACAGGAGACGTCATGCCCACCAAGGCTCTGCAGATCCCCACCGCGGACGGCCAGGCCGATGCCTTCGCCGCCTTCCCCGACCGTGGCGATCGGCACCCCGGGGTGCTGATGTACGCGGACGGCTTCGGGATCCGGCCCGTGCTGAGGGAAATGGCCTGCGAACTGGCCGGGCACGGGTACTACGTGCTCGTCCCCAACTTCTTCTACCGGCACGGCCCGGCGCCGGTGCTGGACCTTCCCGAGCACATCGGAGAGGAGCACCGGTCCACGGTCTTCGCCCAGTTGATGCCCATGATCGAGGCGCACACCGCCGAACGTTCGCTGAGCGACGCCGATGCCTACCTCAGGTTCCTCACCACGCAGCCCGAGGTCGCCGCCGGGCCGGTCGCGGTGATCGGCTACTGCATCGGCGGCCTCCTGGCGATGCGCACCGCCGCAGCCCACCCCGGCCAAGTGGCCGCCGTCGCCGCGTTCCATGCCCCCGCGGGTGCCGACGGGCCCGACAGCCTCTCCAAGATCACCGCTCAGGTCCACCTCGGCCATGCCGAAACCGACATCACACCCGAGGCCCTCGGCGAGCTCAACCAGGTCCTGGACGACGCGGGCGTCAGCTACACCTCCGAGATCTACCCCGGGACCGTCCACGGCTTCACCATGTCCGACACCGATGCCTTCGATCCCGCTGGCCTGCAGCGCCACTGGGACCGCCTGCTCCCTCTCCTGCACCGCACTCTGGCCGGCAGTTAGAGGGTGCCTTCGATCCATGGCCAGCCGGGTGCGGTCAATGATCGCCGAGCTGGGCGGTCATCGGCGGGTGGGGGGTGACGAGCTTCGGAACTGTGATTGTTGAGCTGCGGCCCGGGAGGGTCTGCTGCCAGGCTCGGCGTCGGCATTTTCGGCACTGAATCCGGCTCGACCTCACTTGCTCCCCGTCCTGCCTGGGGCCCTGCGTTGTGGTGTCCCGCATGGCGCCATGCCTGGTGTTCCGTGTCGTGCGGCCCGGTCGGCCAGGCGTGATCCTGCCACCGGGTGAAGTTGCGCGGATTGAGCAACTATCCAGACTCTTGACAGCGTCTACCTGGTGATCGCATGCTGACGGGACGGAAAGTAGGTGCTTCGAGCACATTCAATGCGCTTGAAATGAGCAACTAGGCGGGAGTCGTGGCGGAGGTCCTGGTCGTCGCCGACGACCTCACCGGAAGCAACGCGACGGGTGCGCTGTTCGCCCGGCAGGGCATGCGTGCCGTCACGGTCAGCGACGTCTGCCACGGGCGGCGGCACGGAGCCGCGGCCGACGTGGTGGTGGTCAACACCGCGAGCAGGCACCACCCCGCCGGACGCGCCCGTGCCATGGTCGCCGAGGTCGCCCGGGCACTCGGCGGGGACGTGCGGCTCCTGGTCAAACGGGTCGACACCACCCTGCGCGGCAACGTCGGCGCCGAACTGACCGGAATGCTTGAGGTGCTGCGCGCCAGAGCGCCGCACGCGCGGGCGCTGTGCGTGCCCGCCTTCCCCAGCGCGGGCCGCACCACGGTCGGTGGCGTCCACCTGGTCGACGGGGTTCCGCTCACCGAGACCGACGCCGCGCGCGACCCGCTCAGCCCGATCGCCGCGTCCCGCGTCGCCACCCTGCTGCGCGCCCAGACCGCGCTCGGCGTGGGGGAGATCGCCCTCGACATCGTGCAGGCCGGGCAGGAGGCACTGGTGCGCGCGATGCGGGCCGACCGGTCCGACGTGCTGGTGTGCGACGCGGTCACCCCGGGGCACGTGTCCGCGTTGGCGCGCGCGGCGGCGGCCACGGGCGAGACCTGGCTGTCGGTCGACTCCGGTCCGTTCGGCGCCGCGCTCGCCGCCGAGCTGGGCATCGGCGGCACGCCCAGGCCGATCCTCGTGGTCGCCGGCAGCGTCACCGCCCGCACCACCGAGCAACTGCGGGAGGCCGAGCAGATCCTGGGCGCCCGTCTGTGCGAAGTGACCGCGCTCGACGAGGACGCCCTGACCGTTCAGGTCATGAGGCTGCTGGACGACGGCGCCACCGTGGCCGGACTGCGCATGGTCCCCGCCGAGTTCGACCCGGCGCTGGCCGAGCGCATCCCGCGCGTTCTGGCCGCGGTCGCCCGCAACATCGTGGACTCCGGACGCGTGGGCGGGGTGTACGCGACGGGCGGGGACGTGTCGGTCGCCGTGGTCGACGCCCTGGGCGCCGAGGGCCTGGCCGTCGACGCCGAGGTGCAGCCTCTGGCCGTCGCCGGACGGCTGGTCGGCGGTCCCTGCGCGGGGTTCCCGTTCGCCGCCAAGGGCGGTCTCATCGGCGACCGGCAGGCGGCCGTCGACTGCGTCGAGCACCTGCGGATGATCACTGTTCACGACGAAAGAGAGGTCCAGCGATGACCCCGGACACCACGTCCGAGACCAGGCCGCTGCTCGCCGTCACCCTCGGCGACCCGGCCGGTATCGGTCCCGAGATCACCGCGCGTACCCTGGCCGACCCCGCGTCGGTGCGCGCCGCGCGCGGGCTGGCCGTCGGTGACGCGGCCGTGCTGGACCGCGCCGCCCGTGTCTGCGGCCTCGACGTGGAGATCAACGCGGTCTCCGACCCGGGGCAGGCGCGTTTCGCCGAGGGGGTGATCGACGTGCTCGACCTCGGCATCGCCGGCGCCGACCTGGAATGGGGCAAGGTCGACGCCACCGCGGGACGCGCGGCGATCGCCGCGATCGAGACCGCCACCCGGCTGGCCCTCGACGGCGCCGCCGACGCGATCGTCACCGCCCCCATCAACAAGGAGGCGATCTGGGCCGCCGGATCCAAGCACCTCGGCCACACCGAGATGCTCGGCGAGCTGACCGGCTCGACCCGGCACAACACCATGTTCGTCGTCCGCGGCCTGAAGATCTTCTTCACCACCCGGCACATGTCGCTGCGGGACGCGCTGGACAGGCTCAGCGCGCGGGTCGTCGAGGAGGCGATCGGCGAGGCCTACACCGCGCTGCGCGTGTTCGGCGACGACGACCGGGCGCCGCGGCTGGCGGTCGCCGCCGTCAACCCGCACGGCGGCGAGAACGGCAACTTCGGCGATGAGGAGATCGTGTCGATCGCCCCCGCGGTGGAGGCCGCCCGCGCCGCGGGCCTGGACGTCACCGGCCCCGTCCCCGCCGACTCGGTGTTCCACCAGGGCCTCCAGGGCCGCTACGACGGCGTCCTGTCGCAGTTCCACGACCAGGGCCACATTCCCGCCAAGACCGTCGATTTCGACGGCACCGTCTCGGTGACCGTCGGCCTGCCGATCCTGCGCACCTCCGTGGACCACGGCACCGCCTTCGACATCGCCGGTACCGGCACGGCCTCGCCCGGCACCATGGCCGCCGCGTTCCGCACCGCCGTCGAGTTCGCCCCCTACGCCGACCGCATCCGCGCCGAATACGCCCCCCGCTGACCGTCCCGCCCCCCGCGAGCGGAAGGACCACCCCCGATGACCACCGCCGCCACCGTTCCCGCCCGCCGCTGGACGTACGTGATCCCCGTCGCCGCGATCATGTACATGCTGGCCTACCTGGACCGCAACAACGTCTCGATCATCCTGCCGTACATGGACGAGGACTTCCCGCTGTCCGGCAGCGCCAAGGGTCTGGCCGGCGGGATCTTCTTCGTCGGCTACATGTTCCTGCAGATCCCCGCCGCGGTCCTGGCGGCGCGGTGGAGCGCCCGCAAGACGGTGTTCATCCTGATGATCGCGTGGGGCCTGGCCGCCATGGCGTGCGGCCTGGTGCGCAGCGAGACGCAGCTGTACGTGGCGCGGTTCGTCCTCGGCGTGTTCGAGGGCGGCGTGTGGCCCGCCGTGCTCATCCTGCTGGCGTCCTGGTTCCCGCTGCGCGAACGGGCGCGGGCCAACGCGCTGTGGATGGCGTGCCTGCCGATCTCCTCGATCCTCATGGCGCCCCTGTCCGGCTGGATGCTCGACCACTTGGACTGGCGCACGGTGTTCGTCGCCCAGGGGCTGCCGCCGCTGGTCTGGGCCGTGGTGTGGTGGTTCGCCATCGCCGACCGGCCGTCGCAGGCGCGCTGGGTGTCGCCCGAGGAACGCGCCCACGTGGAGCGGGCGCTGGCCGAGGACGAGGCCGCCAAGCCGTCGGCCGGGCAGGCCGGCTACGGGCAGACGCTGCGCGACCGCCGCGTCCAGTTGCTGGTGCTGGTGTACTTCTGCTGGATCACCGGGTTCTACGGCTTCAACCTGTGGCTGCCCAGCGTGATCAAGTCGATGACCGGGGACGCGTCGGCCACCGCCGTCGGGTGGCTGACCGCCGTGCCCTACACCGTCGCGCTGGCGGCCATGCTCTACAACGCCGCCCGCTCCGACCGCACCGGCAACCGCCGCGCCGCCGTCGCGGTCCCCCAGGTCGTGGCGATCGCCGGGCTGCTGGCCGGGCAGCTGGTGCACGGCGGCATCGCGCAGATGGCGCTGCTGTGCGTGGTCGCCGCGGGCGTCTACGCGCCGTACGGGCCGTTCTGGGCGATGCCCGCGCAGGTGCTGCGGTTCGAGGTCATCGCCGTGGCCATGGGGTTGATCAACGCGCTGGGCAACCTGGGCGGCTTCATGGGCCCCTACCTGGTCGGGTGGCTCACCGACCTGACCGGCTCGCAAGACGCCGGATTCGTCGCGCTGGCCGGGTTCCTGGCCGCCGGTGCGGCGGTGTCCTGGTTCTGCCTGCGCCCGGCGTCCCCCGTCGGGGATCATGCGGTTGCCGCACAACGGACCGCCTGATGGGGGAGTGGTGACCGCACGACGCAGGCCCAGGGCACAGACCGCCGAACGCCGGGACTCACTGGTACGGGAGGTCCGGGCGGGCAACGGCAACATCCACGAGCTGGCCCGCCGCTTCGGGGTGTCCACCTCCACCGTCCGCCGCGACCTGCGGGAACTGGAACTGTCCGGAGAGATCACCCGCACCTACGGCGGAGCGGTGGGCGGCCCGCAGGAGCTGCCGCTGCGGGACAAGGAGCACGGCCGCCGACGGGAGAAGGAGGCCATCGCCGCCGTCGCCGCCGACCTGGTCGACACCGGCGACGTGGTGCTGCTGGACGCCGGATCCACCACCGCGCGGCTGGCCCGGCGGCTGCGCGACCGCACCGGCATCACCGTGGTCGCCGCCGGGCTCAACGCCATCGCGCTGCTGGCCGAGGCGCCCGGCGTGGAACTGATCGTCCTCGGCGGGCGGGTCCGCCACCCCGGCGAGGGGGTGGTCGGCCCGTTCGCCGAGGAACAGCTGCGCTGGATCGGCCCCGACAAGGTGTTCCTGGGCGCCGACGGCGTGACCGCCCGCGGTTTGTGCTGCCCGTCCCCCGAACAGGCCCGCCTCAAGCACGCGATGCTGCACGCGGGTCGCGCCACCTACGTACTCGCCGACCACAGCAAGATCGGCGCGGAGCCGTTCGCCTACTGGACACCACTCGACCGCCCGCACACCCTGATCGTCGACGCGGCCGCCCGGCCCGCCGACCTGGAGCCCCTGCCCGGCACAGCCCTGCTCGCCCCGCCGGACGATCAGACCGACCAGCCAGGGCGGCGCCCCAGATCAGAACCGTGACCTGGGCATCGCGGACGAACGCACTCCTTCACCCAGGTAGTCGGGCGGTGCCGTCGGCGACGGTGATGGTGGGCCGCCAGTGCAGGGCGGCGGTCACGCGGGTGATGTCGGCGCGGCCGCCGAGCGGGTCGTGGGCGCTGGCGGCCCCGGTCACGATGCGGCTGCTGGGGATGTGGGATCCGATGATCTCGGCGACGTCTCGGACCGAGGTGACCTGCCCGGTGCCGAGATTGAGGGTTGCCGGCAGGCGGCGGGGGCGACCAGCGCGCGCACGATGCCTGTGGCGGCGTCGGTGGCGTGCAGGAAGTCGCGGATCTGGCGGCCGCCGTGGTTGAGCGGCAGCGGGTCACCGATCGTGGCGTACATCGACAACTGCGCGATCGCCCAGCTGAGGGCGCCTTGCTTGGGGATCTGCCCTTCCCCGTAGACGCTGAACGGGCGCAGCACGGTGTAGTCCACACCCGCCGCATCCAGCAGGAACCGGGTCTGGTGCTCGGCAGACAGCTTGGCCGCCGCGTACGGGTTCAGCGGCCGGACGGGGGCGTCCTCGGTGAACACCTGCTCTCGGTCGCGGTCGCCGGTGCCGTGCCCGTAGACCTGGGCAGGTGACGCCCGGGGGCGAGGCGCGGATCGCCGCGCTGGTGAAGCAGGCGGCGAGCTGAGACCCGCACCTGGTGAACGTTCGGGTGCGTCAGGTCGGCGGGGCGAGATCGGCTCCGCTGACGCCCCCCCCCGGGGCCGCGCTGCTCGCCCTGTCGGGTGCCTTGTGGTGCGGCTACCGGACGGCCTGAGGCGCGAGGCCGAGGTCGGCGAGCGCGGCCTGGCCGGCGGCGGCATGCTCGCCCCCGGCGAGCACCAGCGTGCGCGCCGACTGGTAGCGGCAGCCGGCGGCGTCGAAGGCGGCTGTCGTGGCGAGCAGCCGTTGCCGGTCACGGTCGAGCAGTGCTTCGGCACGTTCCACGATGGCACTGGCGACCGGGTTTCCGGACGTGATGGTCCGGGCATCGGCCAGGCGGCCGCGCGCGTCGGGGCTTCCGGCGAGCACGGTGGCCTCCGCGCGCAGTGCCACGTACCAGTGGAGCCAGATCCAGGTGACCCATTTCCACACCTCGCTGGGCTCGGGAGCCATCCGCTCCAGCGCCTGCGGTGCCTGCCCGTGGTGGAGCAGGAGCATCGCGTCGAAGACCGCCCCGTAGCCGTAGGTGTGGTCCGGTGGGGTGCCGAGCTGATCCAGGACCGTCCTCCATTCCCGCTGGGCGTCGTGGTCGTCGCGGAGGTTGTGGATCATCGCCACGGCGGCGGCCGCCGGGCCGAGGGCTGATGCGGCGGGACTGCCGGCCCGCCGCCACGCGTCGAGGAACCGGACGCTGCCGGTGAGCACCTGGTCGACGTTGCCCGCCAGCGCGTCGGCGACCAGCAGCCAGCTCATGGCGCGGTGGCCGACCTCGGCCAGCAGCGGATGATCCGCGAGTTGTCGGGCCCACCGGCGGGCCCCCGGCAGATCGCCGGTGCCGAGGCTGGCCTCGGCGGCCTCGCCGAGCGCCTCGATCAGTTCGTGGGTGGCGGCCGGGGTGTTCGGTGCGGACGACAGCAGCGTGATCCGGCGCCGGGCCGTGACGGCAGCGGCGAAGGTGTCACCGGCCCAGCTCAGGGCGCCGGTCAGCACATCGAGCGCGGCGGATTCGGCGAGTGGATCTCCCGTGCGGTGGGTCAGTTCGACGGCCCGTTCGGCGCGCGCGATCGTCTCTGGTACGCAGCTGTCGGGTTGGCCCTGGGCGGCCGCGACCGCGTCGTCGAGCGCCCGTCCGGCCTCGGCCAACGCCACCGCCGCCTGTGCCGCCGGGTCCTGATCGGCCAGTTCCCGCGCCTGGGTGATGAGCGCGGCCGTCTCCTGCGGTGGCAGCCTCCGCGCGAACTTGCCCAGGAACCGGTACGCGTTGGTGGCGATGGTCGCCAGGTCGCGGGCGGCGTCGGCGGTGTCCCCGGCGCGGCGGGCGGCGTCGGCGGTGGCGCGCTGCAGGCGGTACATGTCATCCCCGCGCATCCGGCAGCCGGCCACGGCCGCGGCATGCCGGAGCATCGACGCGGTGGCGGCGGGGTCGTCGGCGAGCGCGGCGGCCTGCTCGTACCGTTGCTGGGACTCGCCGATCAGGTTGCGGGTGAAGGTCAGCTCCGCCAAGTGCTGGGCGAGGCGGCAGGCGTCCGTGCGCTGCTCCGGTTCCTGTGCCGCCCATGCCAGGGCGGCGCGGAGGTCGTCGGCCACCAGGTCGAACCGGGCCCGCCAGTCCTGGCGTACCGCTGCCGGATCGGCCACTGCCAGAGCGGAGGCCTGGGCCAGGCACCAGTGCAGGTGCCGGGATCGGACCTCGACCAGCTCATCGGCCTCGGTGAGCCGCTCGATCCCATACTGGCGAATGGTCTCCAGCGCCCGGTACGTGGTCCCGCCCGGGGACGCCGTCACCACCAGCAGGCTCTGTTCGGCGAGTCGGGCCAGCCCGTCGGCGGCGACGCCTTCCTCGGCCCCGGCGATCTTCGCGGCCGCGCGGGCCGTGAACGGCGCCGCGAACACCGCCAGCTGGCGAAGCAGCGCCCGGTCGGCCGGCTCCAGCAGGGCATAGCTCCAGTCCAGCGCCGCCCGCACCGAGCGGTGCCGGTCATCGGCGCGGGAACCGCCGGTGAGCATCCGGAGCGGATGGGACAGGGCGGCGGTGATGCCATCGAGCCCGAGCGTGGGATACCGGGCGGCGGCCAGCTCGATCGCCAGCGCCATCCCGTCCAGCCGTTCGCAGATCGCGGCGATCTGATCGAACAGCGGAGGATCCAGCGGCCAGCCGACCGCCGCCGCCCGTTCCCTGAACAGCGCGACCGCGTCGGACTCGCCATCGACGGCCAGCGACAGCGGCGGGACCGGATACACCCGTTCGAACGGCACCATCAGCCGGGCCCGGCTGGTCGCCAGCACCGTCAGCCGAGGGCAGTTCGCCAGCAGCCGCTCGAGCAACAGCGCCACCCCGTCCCGTACCTGCTCGCAGTTGTCCAGCACCAGCAGCGCGTGGCGGTCGGTCAGCGCGGCGACCACGGACTCGGTCATGTCGCGGCCGGGCTGCTCGCCGAGGCCGACCGCGTCGGCGACCGCACTCGCGATCATGTTCGGGTCGGTGACCGGAGCCAGGTCGACGAACCACACCCCGTCGGGGAACTCGTCGGCCATCTCCGCGGCCACCGCCAACGCCAGCCGGGTCTTGCCCACTCCGCCGGGACCGATCGCGGTCACCTGGCGATGCGCCTTGATCGTCTCGGTGAGCTGGGCCCGCTCTCGCGCCCGGCCGATGAACGAGGTCAGCGGGGCGGGCAGAACCGGTGCCGGCTGGGACGGGCCGGCGCCGGACGGCTCGGGCGCATGCTGGGCGAGCGCTCGCCGATCCGGCACCTCCAGCTTGCGCAGCAGCGAGGAGACATGGCTCTCCACGGTACGCACCGAGATGACCAGCCGTGCCGCGATCTCGGCGTTGCTGAGTCGGGCCCCGACCAGCTCCAGCACCTCGGCCTCCCGAGGCGAAATCTCCACTGCTGTTACCACTGTCATAGTTTGCCGCATCACTTCCATGCGCATCCACGGCGACCGCCGTGCGCGATCCGTGCCGTCGATCCGTGGGCGGCTCCGTGGTCACCACGGATGCGGATCGGCCGGGCCGGAAGAAAGGCTGTGCACATGCACTGGGTCGATGCGACCCACGACCAGAGGAGTGACCATGACCGGCTCGCCCACCCAGGGAATCAAGACCGTGCTGCATCCCGTGTCCGACCTGGCGAAGGCCAAGGCGGTGTACGCGGCCCTGCTCGGCATCTCGCCGCAGACTGACTCGTCCTACTACGTCGGATTCGAGGCCGCGGGCCAGCACATCGGGCTGGTCCCGGGCGGTGGCCCGCAGGGCATGACCTCGCCGGTGGCCTACTGGCACGTAGCAGACATCGAGGCGAAGCTGGCCGAGCTGACCGCCGCGGGAGCCACCGTGAAGGAGGCCGCGCACGAGGTCGGCGGCGGCCGCCTGGTCGCCACCGTCACCGACCCTGACGGCAACGTCCTCGGACTCCTGCAAGACCGATAGGCGCCGGCCTGCCCTGCCACATCCGTTTGCCCTGCCATGCCCCGCCGCGTGCTGGCCACCGCCACCACAACGACCCACCTCCCGAACGGACCTGCCATGACCTCCTTCGAATCCGTCACCCTGGAAGTTCCCGACCCCACGGCCGCCGACGCCTTCTACCAGGCCTTCGGCCTGGACCCTTACGTGCAGGTACGCGCCTCCGATGCGCCGACGACCGGCTTCCGCGGGTTCGCGCTGTCGCTCGTGGCATCCCAGCCGGGCAACGTCGACGCCCTCATCGGCGCCGCCCTCGACGCCGGCGCCACGACGCTGAAGCCGGCCACCAAGGGGTTCTGGGGCTACGGCGGCGTCGTCCGCGCCCCGGACGGGACGATCTGCAAGATCGCCACCTCGAAGAAGAAGGACACCGGCCCCGCCGCCCAACGAATCGACCAGGTCGCGCTTCTGCTGGGAGTGGCGGACGTCAAGGCGAGCAAGCGGTTCTACCTCGACCGCGGCCTGGCCGTGGCGAAGAGCTACGGCGGCAAATACGTCGAGTTCGGCACTCCGTCGTCGCCTGTCACGCTGGCGCTCTATCCGCGCCGTGCCCTCGCCAAGGACACCGGCATCTCCCCGGAGGGCACCGGATCGCACCGCATCGCGATCGGCAGCACCACCGGGCCCTTCACCGACCCCGACGGGTTCGTCTGGGAGGCCGCATCCGCCTGAGACGCGCGGCGGGGCGACCTCGACGGCATCACCACGCCCATGTAGAGGCCTGTGGTGTTGCGTTGCCCGCGATTCCGCGGGCAACGCAACGAGCCGCCAGCCACCGCCGCAACGCCCGGTATGTCACCGCCGTGTTCTCTGCCACCCGCTTGAGCGGCAGGCCGTCAGGGGGGCCAGGTCCGCCCCTGGGTCACCCAGAAGGTGCGCGCTTCGGCACCTGCGGGTTTCCCAGCCGGAGGGTGGCACGGTCGGCGGGCATTCGTGGCCGTATTTCGGTTGGTATGGGTGGTCTTGTCGCTCTGTGCTCTTGGGGGCAGTGACGCAAGTCACCTCGCGTCCTGTCACTTCCGGTGATCGGCGGGTGTCCTGAGGGCATGATCGGACACAGCACACCCCACAAGGTCGTGGTCATCGGCGGCGGTTACGCCGGAACGCTCGCGGCCAACCGCCTGCGGACGCGCCCCGACGTCGAGGTCACCCTGGTCAACCCGCGCCCGGAGTTCGTCGAACGCATCCGGCTGCACCAGTTCGTGGCCCGCACCGGTGACGCCACGATCGACTACGGTGCCCTGCTCGGCGAGGGCGTCCGGCTGGTCGTCGACAGCGCCACGCGCATCGACACAGCCGCCCGCACCGTGCGGCTGGCGTCGGGCGGCGCGCTGGACTACGACCACGTCATCTACGCGGTCGGCAGCACCGCGGCGACACCGTCGTCGGTGCCCGGCGCGGCCGAGTTCGCGTTCGACATCGCCGAGCTCGAGTCCGCGCAGCGGTTGCGCGCCCGGCTGGACGAGTTGCCCCCCCAAGCCCCGGTCACCGTGGTCGGCGGCGGGCTGACCGGCGTCGAGACGGCCGCGGAACTGGCCGAACGAGGACGCGCCGTCACGCTGGTGTGCGGCCGGACCCTGGCCCCCTACCTGAGCGCGCGGGGCCGCCGGTACGTCGCCAGGTGGCTGACCCGGCACGGTGTCGCCGTGCTCGAAGCGGTCCAGGTGACCGAGGTCCGGCCCGACACGATCACCCTCTCCGACGGTTCCGCGCGCCCTAGCGAACTCACCGTCTGGACGGCCGGTTTCGGCGTGCCGGAGCTGGCGGCGGCGAGCGGGCTGCGCACCGACGTGCTCGGCCGGTTGCTCACCGACGAGACGCTGACCAGCGTCGACGACGACCGCATCGTCGCGGCGGGCGACGCCGCCGCGCCATCGGGACACCCGTTGCGGATGAGCGGCTATGCCGCCGGGCCGCTCGGGGCGCAGGCGGCCGACACCGTGCTGAGCCGCATCGCGGGGACCGAGCCGGCGGTCATCGACCTGGCCTTCACCGGGGCGTGCGTCAGCCTGGGACGCCGCGCGGGTGTCCGGCAGCTCGCCCGCCGGGACGACACCGCGGTGGACCTGTACATCGGCGGCCGCATGGGTGCGTTGATCAAGGAGGTGACCTGCCGGTTCGTGGTGGCGAAGAGGATCCGCGGCGAGGCCCGCAAGCCGGGTTCCATGAGCTGGCCCAAGGGCGGCCCGCGCCCGGCCGCACGGGCGGTCGCCTCATGAGCGCCGACGAGCACGCCGAGCGGTTCACCCTGCTG
Organism: Actinomadura sp. NPDC047616; assembly: GCF_040642915.1. Lineage (NCBI taxonomy): Bacteria > Bacillati > Actinomycetota > Actinomycetes > Streptosporangiales > Thermomonosporaceae > Actinomadura > Actinomadura sp. NPDC047616. The sequence continues at coordinate 120,654 of NZ_JBEYTB010000019.1, read as the reverse complement.
CGGCCGCTGCTGTTCACGATCGTCTACGAGATCCTCGGCTCGGTGACCGAGTCCGACGACGTGCTGCAGGACAGCTATCTGCGGTGGGCCGAGGTGGACCTCGCGACGGTGCGGGACACCAAGTCGTATCTGGCGAAGCTGGTGACCCGCCAGGCGCTCAACGCCCTGCGGGCCGGCGCGCGCCGTCGCGAGGACTACGTCGGCTCGTGGCTGCCCGAGCCGCTGCTGCTGACGGAGGACGACGCCTCGTCCGACGTGGTCCTCGCCGAGTCGGTGTCGATGGCGATGCTGGTGCTGCTGGAGACGCTCACCCCCGACGAGCGCGCGGTGTTCGTGCTGCGCGAGGTGTTCGGCTTCGGCCACCACGACATCGCCGCGGCGGTGGGCAGGCCCGTGCCGACGGTGCGCCAGATGGCGCGCCGCGCCCGCGGGCGCGTGCAGGCGCGGCGCAGGCGTTTCGCACCGGCCGACGCGGCGACGACCGCGCGGATCACCGAGCGGTTCATGACCGCGGCGACCACCGGCGACCTGGCGGGGGCTGCTCTCGCTGCTCGCCCCGGACGTCGTCTGGACCGCCGACAGCGGCGGCAAGACCACCGCGGCACGCCGTCCGGTGGTCGGCGCGGAGAAGGTGGCCGCGGTCCTGCTCAGCATGTTCCGCCAGGGACGGCTGGGGGACCTGCGGATCCAGACGGCCAACTGCAACAACATGCCCGCGATGGTCCTCAGCGGCGAACGCTTGGAGGGCGTTTTCCTGATCGAGATCGTCGAGGAGCGGATCACCGGCTTCTACGCCATCCGCAACCCCGACAAGCTGCTCGCGGTGACGACCCCACGCCAGATCAGCCGGTAGCGGAGGAACCGACCCCGATGCAGGTAGTGATCGCCGGGCCGGGACCGACGGGGCTGATGCTCGCGTGCGAGCTGGGGCTCGCCGGGGGCGATGTGCTGGTACTCGAACGTCTTCCCGAGCCCCGGACGGTGGAGTCACGGACCAGTGGCCTGCACGTCCGCACGATGGAGACGCTCGACCAGCGGGCCTGCTCGACCGGTTCCTGAAACGCGGACGGCGTTAGGCAGGGCGTCCACTTCTCCGGCCTTCCGCTTGACGTGTCCGATATCGTGACCCGGCATCCGTACGTTCTCGTCATCGTGCAGTCCGAGGTGGAACGGCTGCTGGCAGAGCGCGTGGCGGAGGTCGGGGCGCGGTTGCGGCGCGGCGCCGAGGTAGCCGCGTTCACCCAGGACGAAACGGGTGTCACGGTGGAGCTCGGACGGGAAGCGCATCCGGGCAGACCATCTCGTCGGCTGCGACGGCGGCCGCAGCACCGTACGCGGGCTCGCAGGCATCGGGCACGCTGGGCAAGGTCGGCAACCGCCAGGTCGGGGTGAGCGTGCACGAGGTGAGCGTGCACGCGGTCACCGACGCCGCCTCGGCCGCGCTGAACTGGCGCCTGTTCATCCCGGCCGGGTGGGATGATGCGTGCGCGGACGAGCACTCCTGGCCAGGAGGTTTTCGATCAGGTTCAGTGGAGATCCTTCCAGCGTCACGGGGTGTCCGGCGGGTGGCGTGGGGGTGCCATGGATCTCCAGCGATGGGGCAGTGCCGTGGCGGTGCTCTGCCTGGTCGCGTCGGCGGCCGCGGCGTGCGGCGGGGAGCGGCGGCTGCGGCTCGCGACCACGCCGCTGCCGATGCAGCCGAGCGGGTTGGCCGTCGGAGGGGACGTCCAGGCGCGGGCCACGGATGTCGCCGAAGTGCGCATCACCAAGGGCCGGCTACGGCAGATCGCCGACGCCTGCCGCGCGGCGACGGATCTTCCGCAGGTGGGCGGCGCCTGCGCGAACATCATCCAAACGACGTTGAAGGAGAACGCCGGCACCGAGTGCCACCCGCAGCAGGACACATGTGTCTGGGCCAGGGTCGCGCCTCCGGGAGCCACCTCGACCGGCGGCGCTCAGGTACGGAGGTATTTCGAGGTCACCGACCCCAGGTGCGGCCCTGACCGCGTGTGCATGCGCGTCGGCGTGACGAAGACCGATGTGTGGGACGAGATCATCGGGCCCGCGCGGCGAACCGCCGAGCCAGAGGGGCCGACCGGGCCCGCGGGGTCGCCCCGCACGTCATCGACGACGGCGACCTCATCGCCACCGGAGGACACGACCGCCCCCGCGCCCAGTCCGGACGAGCCCGGCACGAACGGGCCCAGCAGGAACGGGCCCGGCACGAACGGGCCCGGCACGAACGGGCCCGGCACGAACGGGCCCGGCACGACGGACGAAGAAAGCCCCTGATCGGTGGCCCACGACGAGGCCGGGCTGGAGACCCGAGGGGGCGGCCCGGTGCTGGGATTCGCCTCGCGGGTGCTGACGCCCGCCGGCGTGCTCACCGCGGAGCTGTACGGATTCGGGTATCCCTTCCGGTGGCGTTGACACCGCTCAACAGCAATCAGCGGCTTCATCACATGGCCGCGCACCGGTACGCCTGGGAGATCAAGGAGGCGGCCGCGATGATGGCCCGCGCGCAGAAGGTGCCCCGGCTGGAACGGTGCCGCATCGATGGTGAGTACCGGCCCGCGCGGCACGGCCGCCGTGGACGAGGGGAACTGGTATCCGTCGTACAAGGCCGCGATCGACGGGCTGGTCTTGGCCGGCGGGGTCGACGATGACGGCCACACGCGGGCGGACATCGTTGATGTTGATGGACCAATGTCGGCCGGGGCCATAGGTCAGCTGGCGCGCAATGCCTTAACGACGGCGATGGCTTCGTCGAGCAGGTCGATCGGACAACCCCAATGGTCATAGATGCCGCCGCGGGCACGGTTGCTCCCGCAGATGACGAATACCCCGGTCCCCAGCCTCACCTTGAGTTGGCCGGCCAGCCAGCCGACGAACCCGCTGTTGTCGAGCTCGGCTGGGAAGTGAAAGGAGAAGATCCCGAAGTGTTCGACATGTTCATGATCTCGGGTCAGTGGGACCAGACGGCTCCAGCTCTGGTCGTCGCGGACCACGGCCAGTGTGTCGCTGGTGAGCACCGGCGGCTGGTCGACGGGGCACTCTTCGAAGCACCAGACGCCGTCGTGCACGAGGACGTCGGCCTGGGCGATCACACGGCGCATGGTACGACTTCACGCTCTGCGCGCCGGGCCCGGTGGTGATGCACGCGGGCATGTTCACGATGTCGGGGATCCCCGGGCTGGAGGCGGTCGAACGGGCCGACACCGTGATCGTTCCCAATCGTCCCGACCCCGAGAATGCCCCTGCCGAGCCGGTCCTCGCCGCGATCCGGGAGGCCGCCGCCCGGGGTGCACGGCTCGTGAGCTTCTGCACAGGCGCGTTCACCCTGGCAGCCGCCGGCGTGCTCGACGGCCGCCCGGCGACCACGCACTGGCGCTGGGCCGATCTCTTTCAGTCGCGCTTCCCGTCAGTGCGGCTCGAACCTGATGTGCTGTTCGTGGACGACGGTGATGTGCTGACGGCTGCGGGCAGTGCCGCAGCGCTCGACCTGGGCCTGCACATTGTGCGCCGCGATCACGGTGCGGAGATCGCCAACGCCGTCGGCCGCCGGCTGGTCTTCGCCGGGCACCGCGACGGCGGGCAGCGGCAGTTCGTCGAACGTCCCGTCCCCGCGATCCCGGACACCTCGCTGGCGCCCGTTCTGGCGTGGGCCCAGGAACGGCTCGATCTGCCGCTGACCGTCGCCGATCTGGCCGCCCGCGCCGCGACCAGCGCTGCCACGCTGCATCGCCGTTTCCAAGCCGAACTCGGCACCACCCCGCTGGCCTGGCTCACCGCCGAGCGGGTCGCGCTGGCGTGCAGGCTCATCGAGAAAGGCGAACTCCGGCTGGAGGCCGTCGCGCGCGCCAGTTCACCCGCACCATCCGCGGCACCGAATTACGAGTCTGGCCAAGCTCGCGGTCCGCCCACCGCACTCGCAGGGCGGCGGCCGGTGCCTACCGTGCGGCGAGTTGGACCGTGGTGGAGGGCGCGGGCCGTGCGTGGGTGCGGGTGGCCGGGCGTCGGGGCCGGACGCCGTGTGCCGGGTTCTCGGCGGCCGAGCGGCGGCGGCTGGTCCAGGTGGATGCGGCGGGTCAGGCTGCTGGGCCGTTGGTGGTGTGGCTGGGTGAGAACGGAAAGGCCGCTGGGGCCGGCGGCGTGGCAGGCGGTGTTCCGCCGGGCCGATGAGCGGTGCGCACGGTTGGGGCTGGAGATCGAGGCGTCACCGCACACATTGCGGCACACCTTCGCCGTGCACATGCTGGGGCTGCTGCTGCGGCAGACCGTGCGGGTGCTGCAACGAGACGACCGCGACAGCCTGTCGGGACGGCATGTCTCGGAATCATGCGGTAGTGATCAGGGGTGGGTGCCAGCTCTCTGTTGATAAGCGTGACTGAAGTGTTTGGCAGCAAAGACTAAATGGATCTTTTCGTTCCGGGCGAGGATGCTGGACGCATGTTCCCGCGCATCGTCTCCCCCCACATCCTTGCTCTGGCCGGCACTGTCGTGCTGTGGGCCTCGGCCTTCCCTGCCATCCGGGTCGGTATCGACGGCCTGGGGGTGGAGGCGCTGTCGTTCCTGCGGATCGTGATCGCGGCCGTGGCGCTGCTGCTGATGGCGCCGCCGGCGAAGGTCCGTCTGCCCCGGCGCCGTGATCTGCCCATGATCGCCTTGTGCGGGGCCACCGGCATCACCGCCTACCAGATCCTGCTCAACTGGGGCGAAGTAGAGGTGGCGGCCGGGACGGCGAGCCTGCTGATCGCGACCGCCCCCGTCTTCAGCGTGCTGCTGGGGAGCCTCTTCCTCAAAGAGCGGCTGAGCCGAAACATCATCCTCGGCAGCATCGTCGCAATCGCCGGCGCGGCCATCGTCAGTCTGGCCGCGGGCACCGGAGGTTTCACCGTCTCCGCTCTCATCGTCCTGGCCGCCGCCATAGTCCAGGGGGTGTACCACTTCGCCACCAAGCCCCTGCTGCGCCGCTACACCGGCCTGGAGGTCGCCACCTACGCGATGGTCGCCGGCACCGTCTTCGCTCTGCCGCTGATCCCCGCCACCTGGCACGCAACCCTGCAGGCACCGGCCGATGCGCTGGCCTCCGCCGTCTACCTGGGCCTGCTTCCCTCCGCGCTCGGCTTCGTCATCTGGGCCTATGCTGTTGCCCGCCTGCCGCTCGCGGCCTCCACGGCTGCCCTGTACCTGGTGCCGCCGGTGGCCCTGGTCATCTCCCTCGTCTGGCTGGGCGAGGTACCCCACCCCATCGAGCTGGTGGGCGGAGCGGTCAGCGTCGCGGGAGTGATCCTGATCAACCGGCGCAAGCAGGCGCAGCGCCCCTCCGCTCCCGAGGGCGGGGACGCGTCCAAGGCCGCCTCTGGCCGCCGAGCGGCCGACCACCCCGTATCGACACGGTGAAAAACGCCGGTCGCACGGCACCCGCTGCGTCGTTGAACCCTCGCCAGCCCCGAACCGAGCAAGGAGCCGTCCGTGCTTGACGTACGCCGTCTGCGCATCCTCCAGCACCTCGCCGCATACGGGACCGTCGCGGCCACCGCGGAGGCCCTGCACCTGACTCCACCGGCCGTCTCCCAGCACCTCGCCGCCTTGCAGAAGGAGGCCGGCATGCCTGTGGTGGAGAAGCGGGGACGCACACTGCGACTGACCGCGGCCGGGGAACTGCTGGTGGCCCACGCCGAGATCATCCTGGCGGAACTCGCGGCAGCCGAGTCCGGCCTGGCCGCCCTGCAAAGCGGCCGGCACGGCATCGTGCGGATCACCGCCTTCGCCTCCGCAGCCCGCACCCTCATCCCGCCCCTGTGGCAACGCCTCGCCGACACCGATGCCGCCCCGGCCCTGTCGCTGCGACTGTCCGTCCAGGAACCCGACGAAGCCCTCGACGAACTGCGCAAGCGCTCAACCGACCTCGCCCTGGTCCACAGCTACACCGTGCTGCCGCGCAGCTTCCCCGCCGCCTGCGAGCAAGCCGTCCTCATGGAGGAACCGGTGCTGCTCGCCCTGCACCCCCACCAGGCCGACGCGCTGGGACTGGCGGCCGGACAACCGGCGGACCTGTCCCGGACGGCGCATCTGCCGTGGCTGACCCCGGGGCCGGAGACCTCCTGCTACGAGATGATCCAACGTGCCTGCGGCGCGGCCGGTTTCGTCCCGGACATCAGGGTCCGCAGCAGCGATTTCTCTGTGCTGGCGGCCCTGGTGGCCGCAGGAGCGGGTGCCGCCCTCATTCCCCGTATGGCACTGCCGGGCACAACCGCGTCCCTCAGCCTCCACCCGCTGGTCCATCCCGTCTCCCGGACCATCTTCACCGTCAGCCGTGCGGGAACCCGCAAACACCCCGACCTGCGGCGCGTGCTGGAACTGCTCCATGACCCGGCCACGGCCCCCGGCACCATCGACAGCGCACCACGCGACTGACCGGCGATGATCGCCAGGACCGAGATCACGCCCCCCGCTGGAGGAGGAGCTGACCGGGGTCCACGTAGGCGACATCGCCTCCGACGTGGAGTGACTGCATAAACGGTCCACGCCGCCGTTCCGCCATAGCCGCGGCCGCCGAAGCCCCAGGCGACGCCGCTTTGGCGCGTATCCGGGTCACACCCCCCGCACCGTCGCGCCTTCATATATAGTTGGTTTGGATCAACCAACTAATTGGGCGAGGGTGCCGGGATGGAAGGTACGGCGGGGAACGGGGACGACCGGCTGCGGGAGGCCACCGATCGGGTGGCGGCGGCGCTGGCCACGGTGGGCAACTGGATGTTCGCACCGGCGACGCGGCGACGGATCATGGCGGCCTCCGGGCTGGAGCTGTCACTGGGGGACTACACGCTGCTCGCGCAGATCTCCCTGCACGCGCCGGTGCGGTTGTCGGTGCTGGCCGAGCTGATGGAGGTGGACAAGTCCACGCTCTCGCCCCCCGCCAAGCGCCTGGAGGCGCGCGGGTTCATTGAGCGGCAGCCCGACCCGGCCGACGCCCGGGCGCAGTTGGTGAGTGTCACGCGGGAGGGCAAGCGCGCCATCCGCGAGCTCTGGAAGGCCCGGACGACTGCCGTCGCCGCCCTCCTGGAGGGCTGGGAACCGTCCGACATCGAGCATCTGGCCGACGGTCTCACCGCCTTCGCCGAGGCGATCAAGAAAGGCGCATGACTTCACCGCCGGCCCGCAGGGCCGTGCGTCGACGATTGAACGGAGTGAGCACCATGCGTGCTGTTGTGCTGCGTGAATTCGGGCCACCGGCCCGTTTGTCCATTGGGGATGTGCCTGAACCTCGGCCTGGGGCGGGGCAGGTCACCGTACGGGTGGCCGCCGTTGGCGTCCAGTTTATGGAGACCCAGGTGCGTTCGGGAGCGTTGCGCGGCGCGCTGGGCGGCGCGAGCATGCCGGTCGTTCTCGGCAAGGAGATCGTCGGAGAGGTCGCGGAGGTCGGCCCCGGAGGCGATCCCGCCCTCGTCGGCACGCGGGTCCTTGCCAGCACCTCGGGGACGGGCGGGTACGCCGAAATGGCCGCCGTACCCGCCGATTCGCTCATCCCGATTCCGGCGGGGCTCGGCCTGCACGACGCCGTCGCGCTCTACCGGTACGGGGCCACAGCCCAGGGCCTGATTCGTGCGGCGCGGGTGGCCCCTGGTGAGCGTGTGCTGGTTCAGGCCGCCGCCGGTGCCGTCGGCACGATTCTGGTGCAGTTGCTCACGCGGGCGGGCGCGAGGGTCGTCGGGGCGGCGCGTGGTGAACGCAAGCTCGACCTCGTCTCCGGGCTTGGTGTCGGCCATGCCGTCGACTACTCGCTGCCCGGCTGGACCGATCGGGTCCGTGAGGCGGTGGGCGGTTCGGTGGAGGTGGTGTTCGACCACATCGGCGGGACGCTCGGAAAGGAGGCGTTCGGGCTGCTCACCCCGGGCTCCGGTAGGCAGGTCGTGTTCGGCTTCTCCAGCGGCACGCCGCTGGAGGTCGCGCCCATGGAGCTGATGGGCCGGGGACTGACCGTCAGCGGATTCAGCGCGGGCCGCATCTGGAGCCGGCCCGCTTTCGCCCGCGAGTTGGTGACCGAGGTGCTCGACCTGGCCGCCGCCGGTCGGCTCACGCCGGTGATCGGTCAGCGGTTCCCCCTGGAGAAAGCAGCCGATGCGCACGCCGCCGTTGAGGCGCGCGACACGGTCGGCAAGACCCTGCTCATTCCCTGAGTCCTGCGCGGACTCCCCAAAGACGCCCAAGAGCCGTTACCGGCCTGGGTGAAGTACCGATCTGTTCTGAACAAAAGGAGCCAGTAAACGTGTCCACTCCCCCCAAGGTCTTCGTGGCCGGTGCCACGGGACTGCTCGGAAGCCAGATCATCAGCGCCCTTCTCGACCAGGGCGCGCCCGTCCGGGCCCTGGTACGGCCCGGTGCCGACGCGGACAAGAAGACCGCGCTCGCAGCGCTGCGGTCGCGCGGCCTGGAGGTGGTCGAAGGCGACGTCACCGACTCGGCCGAGGCGCTGGCCGAGGCCGTCGGCGACGCCGCCACCGTCATCTCGGCCGTGCAAGGTGGCCCCGAGGTGATCGTGGACGGCCAGGCCAACCTGGCGCGCGCCGCCGCGAAGGCCGGTGCCCGCCGGTTCATCCCCTCCGACTTCGCCATCGACGTGACCAAGCTGGAGGACGGCGACAACTTCATGATCGACTGGCGTCGCCGGGCCGCCGCCGAGTACGCCCACGCCGGTCTTGAGGTGATCTCCGTGCTCAACGGCGCTTTCTACGAAGTGATGGTCGGTTTCATGGGGCTGGTCGACTGGGATCGGGGCACCCTGTCGCACTGGGGCGACCCCGATCAGCCGCTCGACCTGACCTCGGTGTCCGATACCGCGGCCTACACCGCCGCCGTCGCTCTCGACCCGAAGGCCACCGGCACGCTGCGTTTCGCCGGTCAAGTGCTGTCGATGCGGCAGTTCCACGAGGCCGTCCAGCGCGGCTCGGGCCGCACCCTGGAACTGCGGCACCTCGGCACCGCCGACGAGCTGCGCGCGGAGATCGAACGCCAAGCCTCCCGAACCCAGAACCCGTTCGACTACGTCGCTCTCCAGTACCAGTGGTGCATGGTGACCGGAAAGGCCAAGTTCGAAGCCCTCGACAACGACAGGTACCCACAGATCACGCCGACTTCGGTGACCGACTTCGTCCGCGCGGCCGCACCCACGGCCTGATTCGCAGCGATTCCAGACCGGGCAGGACCCGGTGCGAGACATGACAGGACGCTGGGCCGGAACCGCTCCGTTCCGGCCCAGCGTGCCGACGTGGGCGTTTCACGTGCGGACGGTCGTCGGGGCCTTCTCGTCCACTCCCTTCTGGGTCTGGCACGACGATCCCTCTGGCTCGGGCGGCGGAGGTGAGCGCTACCGGCCCTGATCTTCTTGACCGCCGGGCCGGGTCGGTGGTGCGCTGAGGTCCAGGCGCTGGTCAGTACGCAGCCCCGCGGTGTCTTTCTGGTATCCGGACGACCCTCGCATCGTCCACGTGATCATCTACGTGGACGCCGGCCTGACTTTTGCGCCCGAACCCTCCCACCCGGTCACCGGCCCGCTCGGCCTGACCGCGGGCGACCCGCTGCTACGAGCGCTTCCCCCACTTCACCGGCGACCACGAGTGACCGCCCCGCGAGCACCGTAGGGGGCAGCCTTTGGGATCGTGGGTCGCGCTCAGTCCCTGGCGAGCCGGTACAACCGGCAGGCGAGTTGGAGGGAGAGTCGATCGTCCGGGTCGCTCAGCGGAGTGCCCAAGAGCGCTTCCGCCCGCTGGATCCGCCGGGTGACGGTGTTGCGGTGCAGGCCGAGCCGCTGTGCGGCCGCCGACGCCGAGCAGCCGGTGTCCAGGTAGCACTCCACCGTCTCCAGGAGCGCCTCGCGTCCGTGGCGCAGCAGCGGGGCGAGCATCTGCTCGGCCTCCTGCCGGGCGGTCGAGGAGCCGTACCAGTCGAGCAGCATGCGTTTGGTGCCCAGGTGTTCGCTGTGCTGGACCGTGCCGGGCTTCTTGGTGGCCGCGGCCACCAGCGAGGCGTTCCGGGCGTCGGTGAGGGTGAGCGCCAGTCCGGTGGGGCCGGCGGAGGCGCGGCCGATGCCCGCGACGATCGGCGGGCCGTTCGCGGCGCCGTGGTAGTCGGCGAGCGCACGCTCCACCGCCTCGGTGATCGTCGCACTGTCGGCGGCCGGTGCCTCGTCGGTGTGCCAGCCCGACCAGCCGCCCGCCTGTTCCACCAGCCGTCCCTCCAGCCCGTGCGCCCTGAGGCAGTTGGTGAGCACCGCGGTGACGGTGACAGGCGCCGGGGTGGACGTGCCGATCAGCGTGAAGTGGATTCCGGAGTGCCACCCATGGAGCCGCCAGCCGAGCCGCGCGGCCTGGCCGGCCAGATGCCGCGGCAGCGGACCCTCGTGGCCGAGGATCTGGGTGAGGAGCTCGCCGCGCACGCGGGCGTCCCGCTCGGCGGTGAGGCGTTCGGCGGCGAACCATGCCGCCGCGTACGGCACGGCGATGTCGAGCAGCCCCAGCGCCGCGTCACGCCAGAGGGGGCCGGTCCGCTCGCACTGGGAGATCATCCACAGGCGGGAGTCGTCGGTGCCGGGGACCGGGCACAGGGCGGTGGACACCTGGCCGTCGCGCTCGGCGATCGGTACCGCGGGCTCGGTCGGCGTCGGGACGGCGTGCCGGGGCGCCCGGCCCGCCAGCACGGTTCCGTCGGCCGTCGACAAGGACGTGCGCGCGTCCAGCAGAGAGTCCAGTACGGCCAGGACCTCGTCCAGTGATCCGGTGGTGCGGAGTCTGGCGGCACCGGTGGCGAGCCGTCGGCCGACGGCGACCTGCGGCGCGTGGACGAGGGCCAGCAGCTCGGCCGTCAGAACGGGGGGCGCGACGTCCGGAGCGGCCACGACCGGCAGGCCGAGCCGGTCCGTGAGCCGCACGGTCGACAGGGCGGGATCGAAGGGGCCGCCGGCGACGACCAGCAGCCGTCCGTTGCGCGCGTGCAGGCGCCGGCAGACGATCTCCACCAGGTGATCTCGGCGGTAGGCACTGGTCGCACCGCCGAGATCGAACACCGCCGCGGTGCCGTACGGCGCGTCGCCGAGCTCGGGACCGGTCACCACGAGCATGACGTCGTGGACGGCGGCGTCGAGCCCCGTCCGGCCGCCGATGACCGTGCCGTCGCGGAGCCTGTCGTGCGCCAGCAGGTCACCGACCGTGATCACGCGCATGGCCGGGCGCCCCCTCCGCCGCCGGCGGTCACCAGATCGTCGGGCAGGTCCAGGCCGAACGCCTCCGGGCCCATGAGACGGCGCGTCGCGGGATCGCCGAGCGCCGCCGGCGCGGGCACCGCCAGGACGTCGACGTGCTGGCCGACCGCCACCTCCTCGGTGAAGATCGGGCGCCAGGTGCGCGCGTGCAGCAGCGCGATGATCTCCGGAACGTGTGCCGTGACGACGCCGTCGTCGATGGCCAGCAGGTACTCGTCGGCCATGTCGAGCCGCAGCGTCCGGCGTCCGGCGGTGTTCTCGATGGTGACCGTGCCGGTGTGCGCCGCGCCGTCGCGCTGGCGCACCTCGATCACCACGCCCGTGCCGAGCCGTCGGCCGTTCATTTGTGCGAGTGCCCGGTCGCGTTCGTCGGCATGGCGCCGCGCGTGGCGCAGGGCCCGGCCGAGGCGGAGCGCGCGGCTGACGGTGCCGTGCAGGGCGTGCCGCCGCGAGGTCGAGGCGCGCATGGGCCACTGGGCGGTGGCGGCCCAGCCGCCGAGTGCCGGCAGGACCGCGCGGGCGAGCCGTTCCAGGCTCGCGCCCTCGGGAGCGGTGATGATCATCTGGGTGCCGGACGGTTCGGCCAGCGCCAGCGGCGCCGGCGGCAGCCCGGCCAGGTCGAAGACCGTCTGGTCGAGGCGTGGGAAGGCGCGGCCCATCCCGTCGGCGTCGACGAGCGGCAGGCCCAGCCACGCGGCCGCGGCGACGGGCAGCAGGGCGTTGATTCCGGCGGCCTCCAGTCCGTGGAGGGCGGCCGCCCGGACGCCCAGATGCCGCTCCATCGCGCGTACCGCGGCGACGAACTCGGTGTCGCCGGGCAGCCGTTCGACCATGACGCTGACCGCTCCGATCGCCGCGACGGGGATCACCCAGGCGTCGGGGGCGAGTTCGTCCGCGCGTACCAGCCGGACCGGGCCGTGACGGTCGAGGGCGTGACGCATCAGGGCCGCGCCGTGCGTGGTGTCGCCTCCGCCGCCGGCGCCGAGCAACGCCGCGCCCTCCGCCAGATCCGCCGCATCCTCAGCGCTGATTCGCACCCGTGAAAGATAACAGCGCCGGTGCAACCTGCACCTTCCGGCGTGAACACCGGTGCACATCGCTCATTCCATGGCCGCCACCCGCGGCCTTAGCGTGCATCCACGTCACCCCACCCCACGCCGGAGGCCCCCATGCCCCCTACGGATCGCGCGGAACTCACCGCGAGCCAGGCGGCGATCGGCAACGACGACTTCGCCCTGCGGCGCGTACCCCAGCACGCCCGCCATCATTGGTTCGCCATCGCCGCCCAGCGTTTCGGCCAGGTGTCGGCGCTCTCTCAGTTCATGCTCGGGGCCACGCTCGGCATGGGCATGACGTTCTGGCACGCGGTCGGCGCGATCACGCTCGGCGCGGTGATCCTGGAGATCGTCGCGATCCTGGTCGGCGTGATCGGCGTCCGCGAGGGCCTGTCCACGTCTGTGCTGGCCCGGTGGACCGGGTTCGGCGGGTACGGCGCCGCGCTGATCGGGCTCACCATAGCGATCAGCCTCGTCGGCTGGTTCGGCGTGCAGAACGCGGTCTTCGCCGAAGGGCTGCACGAACTGCTCGGCGGCCTGCCGCTGTGGGCGTGGACGGTCGTCGCCGGCGCGTTCGTCACGGCCATCGTCGTGTACGGGATCGGCGGGATGCGCTGGATCGCGTTCGTGACGGTGCCCCTGTTCCTGGCGCTCGCCGGGTGGTCGATCGTCTCGGAGCTGTCCCGGCACTCGCTGGGCGCGCTGATCTCCTCGCCCGCCCCCGGGCCGCCCCTGAGCCTGACGGCCGCCGCCACCCTGGTGGCGGGCAGCTTCATCGCCGGGGCGGTGATCACCCCGGACATGACCCGCTACAACCGCGGGGTCGCCGACGTGGTCAAGCAGACCGTCATCGGCATCACCCTCGGCGAGTACGTGATCGGCCTCATCGGCGTGCTGCTCGCGCACGCGACGGGGACCGGGAACGTGGTCTCGATCGTGACCTCGACCAGCGGCCCGGTCGGCACGGTCGTCCTCATCGCCGCGACCCTGAAGATCAACGACTGGAACCTGTACTCGTCGTCGCTGGGCCTGGTCAACGTCATCCACACGCTGACCGGCCGCCGGGCCGGCCGCGTCCTGGTGACGATCGGGCTCGGCGCCGCCGGGACGCTGCTGGCCGCGATCGGCATCCTCGACCGCTTCACCGACTTCCTGACCCTGCTCGGCGTCGCCATACCGCCCATCGCCGGGATCATGGTCGCCGAATACTTCGTCATCCGGCGCTGGCGGCCCGACCTGGACGCGGCCGGGGACACGGTGCCCTCCCGGGCGCCCGGCTGGGTGCCCGCCACCATGGTGGTCTGGTTGGGCGCCTTCCTCGTCGGCGAGTACGTCGCCTGGGGCGTCCCCGCGTTGAATTCCCTGATCGTCGCGTTCGTCGGCTACGTGGTCGCGGGCAGGCTCGGCCTCACCCGCGGCGCCGGCGTCGCACTGGAAAGGAGCAACTGAGCGTGCGTATCGGAATCGATGTCGGCGGCACCAACACGGACGCCGTCCTGATGGACGGATCGTCGGTGTTGGCCGAGGTCAAGACGTCGACGACCGAGGACGTGACCGCCGGAGTCGTCACGGCGCTGCGGGGCCTGGCCGACGCGGGCCGGTTCACGCCGGCCGAGGTCGAGGCCGTCATGATCGGTACAACGCATTTCACCAATGCGATCATCGAAGGGCGCCGGCTGGCACCGACGGCCGCGATCCGGCTCGGCCTGCCCGCCACCCGGGCGCTGCCGCCGATGGTCGACTGGCCCGACCGGCTCCGGTCGGCGCTCGGCGGACACGTGTACCTGTGCCACGGCGGTCACGAGTTCGACGGCCGGACGATCTCGCAGCTGCGGCCCGACGAGATCGCACGAGCCGCCGAGGAGATCGGCCGCGCGGGCGTCCGCTCGGTGGCCATCTCGTCGGTCTTCTCCCCGGCCAGCGCCGACTTCGAGCTGCGGGCGGCCGACATCGTCGCGTCCGTGCTGCCGGACGCCCACATCAGCCTCTCCCATCAGATCGGGCGCATCGGCCTTCTGGAACGGGAGAACGCGACGATCGTCAACGCCTGCCTGCGCGATCTGGCCGACACGATCGTGAACGCCTTCACCGACGCGCTCGCCACCGCGGGCCTGCGCGCGCCGCTCTACCTCTCCCAGAACGACGGCACGCTCATGGACGTCGAGTTCACACGCAAGTACCCGGTCGCGACCTTCGCCTCGGGCCCCACCAACTCGATGCGCGGCGCGGCGCTGCTGTCCGGGCTGTCCGACTGCGCCGTGGTCGACATCGGCGGGACGACCTCGGACGTCGGCATGCTCGCCAACGGGTTCCCGCGCGAGGCCGCGACGGAAGTGGACATCGGCGGCGTGCGCAGCAACTTCCGCATGCCCGACGTGCTGTCCATCGGCATCGGCGGCGGAAGCCGGGTGCGCGAGTCGGGCGTGGGCCCCGACAGCGTCGGCCACGAACTCACCAAGCGCGCCCTGGTCTTCGGCGGGGACACGGTGACCGCCACCGACATCGTCGTCGCCGCCGGTCACGCCGACATCGGGGACAGGTCCCTGGTCCGCCATCTCGACCGCGGCTTCGTGACCGCGGTGCTCGACCGGATCGCGCACGACGTCGCCGACACCGTCGACCGGATGCGCACCTCGCCGGAGCCGATCCCCGTGGTGATCGTGGGCGGAGGCTCCCTCCTCGTACCCGGCGCGCTTCCCGGCTTCGACCAGGTGTGCCGGCCGGATCACTTCGCGGTCGCCAACGCCATCGGCGCCGCGATCGCCCAGATCGGCGGAGAGGTGGACCGCATCTTCGCGATCGGGTCGCGCAGCCGCGAGCAGGTGCTCGACGCGGCCCGGCAGGAGGCCGTCGAGGCGGCGGTCGCGGCCGGCGCCCGGCCGGAGACCGTGCGGATCGTCGAGGTGGAGGACGTCCCGATCGCCTACCTGCCGGGCAACGCCGTGCGCGTCCGGGTCAAGGCCGTCGGCGATCTGCACATGGCGGAGCGAGCATGAACCGGTACACGACGGCCCGGCGGCGGACGAGAGGGGAAGCGCGATGACCGTTCGGCAGATCACGGCGGACCGGATGGCCGACATCGCCCGCGGTGCGGCGATCCTGGGCACCGGCGGCGGCGGCGACCCCTATGTCGGGCGGCTGCTCGCCGAACAGGCCATCCGCCGGCATGGCCCGGTGACGCTGGTGGACATCGACGACGTCCCGGCCGACGCGGTCGTGGTGCCGGTGGCCATGATGGGCGCGCCCACGGTGATGGTGGAGAAGACGCCCAGCGGCGAGGAGATCCACACGGCGCTCCGCACGCTGCGCGACGCGCTGGGACAGGAGATCACCCACCTGGCGTGCATCGAGGCCGGCGGCATCAACTCGACGATCCCCTTCGTCGCCGCGGCCGAGACCGGGCTGCCGCTGGTGGACGCGGACGCGATGGGCCGGGCCTTCCCGGAACTGCAGATGGTGCTGCCCACCCTCGCCGGAGTCTCCACCTGCCCGCTGGTGCTCACCGACGAGAAGGGCAACAGCACGCTGCTGCGGACGATCGACAACCTGTGGGCCGAGCGGCTCGCCCGGAGCGTCACCGTCGAGATGGGATGCAGCTCGATGACCGTCCAGTGCGTGATGCGCGGCGCGCAACTGCGCGACGCCCTGGTGCCCGGCACGCTGAGCCTGGTCGAGCGGCTGGGCAGGGCCGTACGGGAGGCGCGCGGGCGGCGCGACCCGGTGACCGCGGCCACCGAGATCATGGACGGCCACCTGCTGTTCACCGGCAAGGTGACCGACGTGAGCCGCCGCACGTCCGGCGGATTCGCGCGTGGCACCGCCCGTCTGGCCGGCACCGGGACGCACGACGGCCGGAGCCTGGAGCTGCAGTTCCAGAACGAGCACCTGCTGGCCCAGGTCGACGGGCGCGTCGTCGCCGGAGTCCCCGACCTGATCTGCGTGCTGGAGACCGACAGCGGCGAGCCGGTCACGACGGAGGGCCTGCGCTACGGGTTCCGGGTGAGCGTCATCGGCGCCCCGTGCGACCCGCGGTGGCGTACGGCCGCCGGTCTCGACCTCGTGGGGCCGCGCTACTTCGGCTACGACCACGACTACGTTCCCGTCGAACGGCTGAACGCCCCGTCCCCGCGCTGACCGTCGTCGATGCCCCGCCGGGGCCCAGAGCAAGGAGAAGACAATGACCCAGGACATGACCGGCCGCACAGTTGTGATCATCGGGGGAGGTTCGGGCATCGGCCTGGAGGTCGCCCGCCGCGCGGTCGACCGCGGCGCCGACGTCGTGCTCGGCGGCCGCACCGAAGGGAAGCTGGCCGCCGCGGCGTCCGAGCTCGGCGACGCGGCGAGCTGGCACACGGTCGACACGACCGACACCAGCTCGATCGCCTCCTTCTTCGCCGCCCTCGACCGGGTGGACCACCTGTTCACGCCCGCCGCCTCCTACCAGGTCGGCCCCATGCTGGAGCTGACCGACGAGGCAGCGGCGAGCCCGTTCACCTCGAAGTTCTGGGGCCAGTACCACGCGGTCAGGCACGCGGCGCCGAAACTCTCCGGCGACGGCTCGGTGGTACTGATGGCCGGAGCGGCGAGCGTACGGCCTCCGGCCCCGGCCCCCGCCTACGTCGCGTGCAACGCGGCGATCGAGGGACTCGGCCGCGGGCTCGCGCTCGAACTCGCCCCCGTACGCGTCAACGTGGTGTCCCCCGGGACGATCGACGGCAACCTGTGGTCCCAACGCCCCGAACAGGTACGGGAGGCCGCGTTCGCCCAGTACCGGCGAGACACCCTGCTGCACCGCCTCGGCACCGAGGGCGAGGTGGCGGACGCGGTCATGTTCCTCTTCACCAACGGCTTCATGACCGGATCGACCCTTTACCCGGACGGAGGATACGCACTGCGCTAGTACTCGCCGGCCCAGGGCCGTCCCCGCCGCTACTACCGGCTCGGTTCGGGGAGCTGCAACGCGCCACCTGCTACATGGCCGCCGGGAAACCCGGCCTCGCGGTGACCGTTCCGCAGGCCCGCCTGACCGGCTTGCCTACGTGGTAGGCAGCCTGCTGACCGGTATCCGCACCGAGGAAGCACGTGCCCTGCGCTGGGAACACGTCGTGGCATGGACGGGGGTTCGGGGGACGAGCCCCAGGCGGCGGACGAATCGTTCCAGGAGGCCGTGCGCTCCGTGGCGGACACGGTGTCATCACCGCTGGCGGCCGGTGGTGCCGCCGGGCGCGGACCTGGGTACCCGCTCGTCCGGGATGTCAGGGTGGGCGGCGAGCGTGCCGAGAAGGACCAGGGACTCGGCGGAGGGGGACCCCGGCTCGGCCGGATGAGCGACGAGGCGCTGACCCGGGGCGCGGGCGATCGTGAAGATCTCGGTCTTCAGGTCCAGTTCGCCGACACTGGGATGGAAGAGGCGGCCGCCGTGCGGGATCGTCCCGCGAGGCTCGGGTTCCGCCCACAGCCGCCTGAACTCGGCGCTGCTGATCGACAGCTCGCCGACCAGGTCGCGGACCCGCGGATCATCGGGGGTCCGCAGGGCCGTCCGGCGCAGGTCGCGCACGGCTCCGCGCGCGGCGAGGGCGCGCTCGCGGAAGAACTCCCGTCCGGCGGGGTCGAGGAAGATCATGCGGAGCATGTTCTCTCCGAAGACGAAACGGCTGTGCAGGGCCGCGGCCAGGTGGTTGCGTTCCAGCACGTCCAGCGTCCGGCCCAGGACGTAGGCCGGGGCGGCCGTCCAGTCGTTGAGCAGCTGCACGATCTCGGGGCTGACGTGTTCGACGCGGTCCGGCCGCCGCCGTCGCGCGACGGGGCGCGCCAGACGATACAGCTCCACAAGGGCGGGCCCGTCCAGACGGAGCGCGCGGGCGAGGCTCTCCACGGTCTGCCGAGTGGGGCGAGCACCGCGTCCCTGTTCCAGGCGGGCGTAGTGGCCGACGCTCAGCCCGGCCAGCCGCGCGACCTCGTCGCGGCGCAGCCCGGGAACCCGGCGGCGATCTCGCGTGGCCAGCCCGACCTGCTCGGGCCGCACCTGCGCACGCCGTGCTCGCAGGAATTCACCGAGCGGGTTGTTGCGGTCCATGACCTTGAGGTTAGGGACGGCGACGGCGCCTACCCAGGGTGCGTCGCACCCAGGGTGAGCAGGCACTGCCCGCCCGTCTGCGGCGACTGGACGGACATCTTGGTCACCTATCCTGAGCAGATGAGCGAGGGTACTCCCTTGGGGGAGTTTCTGCGCGCGCGTCGCTCGCTTCTCAAACCGCGGGACGTCGGGCTGCCCGAATACGGCCGCCGCCGCGTGAAAGGGCTGCGGCGTGAGGAGGTCGCGATGCTCGCGGGGATGAGCAGCGACTATTACGTGCGGTTGGAACAGGGACGCGAGACCAACCCGTCGCCCCAGGTGGTGGAGGCGGTGGCGGGCGCGCTGCGGCTGGACGCCGAGGCCACCGAGCACCTGTGGCGCCTGGTGCAGGCGCCGGAGGCGCGCCGTCGGCGCCGCTCGGACGACACCCATGTCAGCCCGCAGTTGCTGGGGCTCATGGACGGTTGGCCCACCTCCCCGGCCTTCGTCCTGGGGCCGGCTCTGGACATCCTGGCCTGCAACGCGCCGGGCGCCGCGTTGCACGAGGCGTTCGATCCCGCCGACAACCTGGCGCGCATGGTCTTTGTGGACCCGGCTGGCCGGGAGTTCTACCGGGAGTGGGAGCGGGCGGCGCAGTCGTGCGTGGCGGAACTCCGCGCCGCCTACGGTCACGATCCGGAGTCGGCGCGCATCGGGGAGGTCGTGGCGGACCTGTCGGCGCGCAGTCCGGAGTTCGCCGCCCTGTGGGCCCGCCACGAGGTCAAGCCCAAGACCCAGGAAGGCAAGCACCTGCGCCACCCGGTCGTCGGCGACCTGCACATCCTGTTCTCGGCTTTCACCGTCAACGGCGCGCCGCACCAGCAGCTGGTGGTCTACCAGGCCGAGCCCGGCAGCGCCACCGAAGCGGCGTTCGAACGGCTGCGCACGCGGGCCGAGCAGAGGGCGACCCGCACGCCGTAGCCCGTCCACGGGCTCTTCCAGGTTCCTGGGTGCGGTACTCCCAGGAAACCCGGGACCTTCTTAGACCGTGGTGACCTGGGCAGACTCGAACCTGTCAGCGGCGGGGACCACCCCGCCGAAGCAGGCGGAAGCCAAGCCGAAAGAAGGACACCATGGCCACCTGGTTCATCACCGGAGCCTCCCGCGGCCTCGGCGCGCAGATCGCCCGCGCCGCGCTCGCCGCCGGGAACGACGTCGTCGCCGCGGTGCGCGACCCGGACCGGCTGCCCGACGATCTGAAGGGCTCCGACCGGGTACTGCCGCTGGCGCTGGACGTCACCCGCGCCCAGGACATCCCCGGCGCCGTCCAGACCGCGGTCGAGCGGTTCGGCGGCATTGACGTGCTGGTCAACAACGCCGGCCGCGGCCTGCTCGGCGCGGTGGAGGAGATTACCGACGCCGAGGCCCGCTCGCTGTTCGACCTGAACGTCTTCGCCCTGATCGACATGACCCGCGCCGTGCTGCCCGTCATGCGCCGCCAGGGCTCCGGCAAGATCGTCAACATCGGCTCTCGGTCCGGTTTCGAGGGCGAGCCGGGCGTGGGCCTGTACTCCGCGTCGAAGTTCGCCGTCGCCGGCCTCAGCGAGGCGCTGTCAAAGGAACTGGCGCCCTTCGGCATCCAGTGCATGGTGGTCGAGCCGGGCGTGCTGCGCACCGACTTCCTGGACGCCACCTCCCTGTCGCTGGCGGGCACCCGCATCGCCGACTACGACGGCACTCCCGCCCATGTCACGCTGGACTGGGCCCAGACCGCCAACCACACCCAGCTCGGCGACCCCGTCAAGGCCGCCGCCCTGATCTACGAGGTCACCGTCCAGGACGAGCTGCCCACCCACCTGTACCTGGGGCCCGACACCCTCGACCGGCTCCAGGTCAAGCTGGCGCAGATCGAAAAGGACCTGGCCCCCTGGCGCGCCAAGTCCGCCGCCACCGCGCACGACACCGCGGCGGCCTGACCGGGCACCGCCCGGCGCCCGTCCCGCCAGCGCGGGCACCCCTGTCCCGGCCGCGCCGGCACCCGTCGGACGCATCACTCCACCTTCCCGGCGGGCGGCCGTCCCCACCGGCCCGCCCTCCCCGTCCTCCAACCCGAAAGGGGGTACTTCGTCATGTCCGCTGCCCTGCTCACCGGCACCCCGCTGGCCGGTCGCGTGGCCGTCGTCTCCGGAGCCTCCAGCGGCATCGGCGCCGCCACCGCGCGACGGCTGGCCGAGCTCGGCGCGAGCGTCGCCGCCCTGGCCCGCCGAAAGGACAGGCTTGACACGCTGGCCGAAGCGATCCGCGCCGACGGCGGCACCGCGCTCGCGCTCCCTGTCGACGTCACCGACCGGCAGGCCGTCCAGACCGCCGCGGACCAGGTGGCCGAGCACCTCGGCACCGCCGATCTCGTCTTCAACAACGCCGGCGTCCAGCTGATCTCCGGCATCACCGAGCTGCGCATGGACGACTGGCAGCGTCAGATCGATCTCAACGTCACCGGCGTGATGAACGTCATCGGCGCCTTCCTGCCGCACCTGAAGGACGCCGCGGACGCCGGACGCACCGCGGACCTGATCACCACGTCCTCCATCGCCGCCACCCGGATCCTGGAGAAGTTCTCCATCTACTCCGGCACCAAGGCATACATCAGCCACCTGACCCGGCTGCTGCGCGTCGAACTCGGCCCGCAGAACATCCGGGTGGCCACCATCGAACCCGGCATGGTCGACACCGAACTGCCCAGCCACGTCACCGACCCCGACGCCAGCAGGCTCATGGCCGGGCTGCTCACCGAGATCGACCCGTTGCGGTCCGCGGACATCGCCGAGACCGTGGCGTTCATCACCGCCGCGCCACGGCACGTCAACCTCACCGAGATCACCATCCTGCCCACGGCCCAAGCCATCTAGCCCGGCCGATCTGCGCAGGCGGGCGGCCGGCCCGGAACGACGGACCGGCCGCCCTTCCACACCCATCGAGAAGGCGACATGAATCCCACCGACACAGCCGACGGGTTCTCCCCCTATCCGCTGCAACAGGTGCACCGGCTCATCGAACCCGGCCCGGTCGTCATGATCTCCACCTTCGACGGCGAGCATGCCAACCTGATGACCAACGGCTTCAACATGCCCGTCTCCCACGATCCGCCGCTCATCGGGCTGATCCTGGGTCCCTGGGATCACAGCCACGCCGCGCTGCGCGACAGCGGGCAGTGCGTCATCGCGATCCCCTCCATCGACCTGGCCGAGCGGGTGGTCGACGTCGGCAACACCTCCGGCCGCGACACCGACAAATGGCGGCGCTTCGGCTTCACCGCCCTGCCCGCCGCCACCGTGAACGCGCCACTCGTCGCAGAGTGCTTCGCCAACATCGAGTGCACCGTGGCCGACGATCGGCTCGCCAAGGACCACAACCTGTGGATCCTCAGAGCCGAACACGCCTGGTTCGACGCGAGCCGACACGGCACGGGCGAGTTCCACCACCGCGGCAACGGCACGTTCTCCGCCAACGCCGCCCCCCTGGACCTCCGGCACCGCATGACCAAATGGCGGTACCTGACACGGGATCTTGAAGACGGCACGCCATGACCCTCCACCGGCCCCGCACTGTTTCGGGCGACCTCGCCAAGGCGGGGGAACCCCTGAAGACGGCCGTCTGACCACTTCCGGAGCACGGGCGAACCACCCGGCGGCGTCCGGTACCGCCGGGACGCCCATCGGAACAGCCATGCCGACGGCCGCGGGAACTGGCGCTGCCACCGTCCAGGGCGGACGCCGTGCGCGGCGTCCGCCCTGCGTCTTTGCGGTCCAGCGGCGGTCAGCAGGTGGGGAAGCCGCGTACGGCCCCCGTGGAGGCGGGTTGGGCGAGGGACGCATAGGCGCGCAGGGCCGACGTTCGCGGTGGCGGGGCCGGTAGCCGGAGCCTTCACGCAGGCGAGTACGGCGGGCCCGAGAACCGGCCATCGGTCACGACGGCGCAGGATCCGGCCAGGCCGCGGCCTTTGAGGTAGGTGGTGGGGGAGAGCATCTCCTGCATGCCGGGGCCGCCGCGCGGGCCCTCGTAGCGGATGACCAGCACGCTTCCCGGACGCACACGTCCGGAAAGGATCGCCTCCGCAGCCTCCTCCTGCGACTCGGTCACCACGGCGGTGTCGGTGAACTGGTGCATGCCGTCAGGCACGCCGGCGGACATCACCACCGCCCCGCCGGGAGCGAGATCGCCGTGCAAGACGGCCAGCCCTCCGTCAGGCGTGTAGGCGTGGGCGGTGTCGCGGATGCAACCCGCCGCGGAGTCCAGATCGAGCGTTTCCCAGCGGGCGGACTGGGAGAAGGCGGTCGCGGAGCGGGCGCCGCCGGGGGCGGCGTGGAAGAGGTCGAGCGCCTCACGCGAGGGGGAGGCCATCTTGTCGGCCAGGATGGTCTGCCAATGGCCCGGGACGTGATCGCGCAGTCCGGGGACGATGACGATCGTCGGTGGTGCGGCGAGGCTCATGTCTGCGGCCCTACCTTCATTTGGGCTTGACCTGGTCGTTTGTAAGATCGGTGAACCCAGGGCTGCGGGTATGACACTCAGGTTTGTGTCTTCGTCCTGTCGAGCGCCGTACGGGGAGGCAGGTTCAGGCGGCGCAGGTCTTTTTCGTAGTTCATCCTGCCGACGGCGAAGGCCGCGCTGGCCCCGATCGCGGCGAACGGGATCACCTGTAGTGCGCCCGTCAGGCCCATGTGGTCGGCGAGCATGCCCGTCACGGCCGGCCCCGGTGCAAGCCCAAGCAGGCTGTTGGCCAGGGTGAGGGTGGCCATCGCCGTCGCCGCGATGGCGGCGGGGGTCAGGTTCGCCACCATGGCGGCGGCGGGCCCGGCCGTGGCATTGGACAGCAGGGTGCCGGCACCGATCAGCATGAGTTGCGACGCGCCGGTCGGCAATTGGAATCCGGTCGCCAGCAGGGCGAGTGAACCGAGACTGCAGATGATCGCGACCGTCCACTTCCTGGCCCCGGTCGCGCGGCTGACGCGGTCGGCGACGATCCCTCCCACGACCATGCCGACGCCGGTGATCAGCGCGAAGGCCCCGGCGGCCAGGCCCGCCTTGCCGGGAGGCAGGGAATAGGCGCGGTTGAGGAAGCTGGGCATCCAGGCGAGCAGGGCCATCGCGATGAACATCTGCAGTCCGCTGCCGATGTAGGCACAGACCACCGAGACCGAGGAGAACAGGCGCGGCAGCAGACGGCGGAGCGGTGCGTGTTCACCTGACGCGCCTTGACGGCCGCCGCCGGCGGAGCCCAGCCTCTTGTCCGTCACCACGATGCCGTAGATCGCGGCCAACACCAGACCGAAGATACCCATGACGCCGAACGCCCAGCGCCAACCCAGTTGCTGGGCGATGACGCCGCCGATCGACACGCCCAGCACGGATCCGAAGGCTCCACCACCAATGAACGCGCCGGAGAGCGTGGCCCGCAGGCCGACGGGGAAGACGCTGAGGACCACGGCGATACCGACGCTGCCATAGGCCGCCTCACCGACCCCGACCATGAAGCGCCCCAGGAACATCTGGCCATAGCCCGCCGACACCGCGCAGCCCAGTGTCGCCAAACTCCAGATGGCTGCGGCGACGACCAGGCTCCTGGCGCGTCCCCAGCGGTCCGCCACGAGCGACAAGGGGAAGGTGAGCACGCCGACCATGAGGGCCACGATGCCGCTGAGCGCTCCCAGTTGGGCGTCGGCCAGCAGCCACTCCGCCTTCAGCAGGGGGAAGACGGCGTTGAGGACCTGGCGTGACATGTAGTCCGACAGCAGAAGTCCGAAGCTGAGGGCGAACACCAGCCAGGCATATCCGCGGGATACGGCCGGTGCGGCTTGAGAGGTGTCCGGCACGGGGCCGGGGGTGCGGAATCCCATCGGCGTCACCTGTTCCTCTGTCGGCCCCAGGGCTCAGCAGGGCCTGTCGCCGACGATCCCGGCGCGTTCCATCTTGCGGGCGGCCGGCCAGTAGTCCTGGACGGCGTAGTGCTGGGTGGACCGGTTGTCCCAGATGGCCACGCTGTTCTGCGTCCACCGCCAGCGCACCTGGTATTCGGGGATGGCCGCCTGGCTGATCAAATAGTTCAGCAGGTCGCTCGCACCGGGCGCGAAGTCCTGCCCGAAACGCACGTTGTCGGGCGTGTGGTAGTTGACGAAGTGCGTGGTGAAGGAGTTGACGAACAGGATCTGTTCACCGGTCTCCGGGTGGGTGCGCACTACCGGGTGCTCGGGGTCCGGGTAGCGCGCCTTCAACTCGTGCCGCTGCTCGATCGGCATGGCGGCGCCGAAGGTCGCCTCGATGCTGTGCCGGGCGCGCAGACCCGAGATTCGCGTCTTGATGTGCTCGGGCAGCCTGCGGTAGGCCTCGACCATGTTGACCCAGATGGTGTCACCGCCCACCGGTGGTGATTCCACACACCGCAGCACGGCGCCCATGGGCGGGCACTCGCGCCAGGTCGCGTCGCAGTGGAGAGCGTTCTCGTAGTGCTCAGGCTTGCTGCCCAGGTCCTTGTAGATGCGGACCAGCCCAGGATGGTCGGGATCGCTGCCGGCCACCGGGTGGTCCTCGAGCGGGCCGAAGCGGGAGGCGAAAGCGACGTGCTCGGCCCGGGTAATGTCCTGGTCGCGCAGGAAGAGGACCTTGTAGCGCAGCAGCAACTCCTTGATCTCAGCGAACAGGTCGTCGTCGCGGGCGGCGTCGCCGAGGTTGACGCCGCCGAGCTCGGCACCGATGGTGCAGGTCAGCGGCGCGACCCTGATCGCGGTGCGTCGGACGCCCGGGCGCACCAAAGCGGGCGTGTCCTTCCTCGGATGGGCGGTCTGGGACACGATGCTCACTCCCCTGGATGTCGTGATGTGCGGAGCCGTGCTGGT
Organism: Actinomadura sp. NPDC047616; assembly: GCF_040642915.1. Taxonomy (NCBI): domain Bacteria; kingdom Bacillati; phylum Actinomycetota; class Actinomycetes; order Streptosporangiales; family Thermomonosporaceae; genus Actinomadura; species Actinomadura sp. NPDC047616. Next base: position 95,391 of record NZ_JBEYTB010000019.1, on the reverse strand, counting down.
TCACAGGACGAAGATGGACGACCCCGTGGTGCGGCCGGCCTCGAGATCGCGATGTGCTCGGACCGCGTCCGCGAGGGCATAGCGCTGGTTGATCTGGATCTTGATGCGTCCGGACGCGACATGGCCGAACAGCTCTCCGGCCAGGGCTTGCCGTTCGGCCGGCTCGGCGATGTAGTCGGCCAGTGCGGGCCGGGTCACGAACAACGAGCCGTGGACGGCGAGTTGCATGGCGTCCAGCGGCGGCACTCCGGAGGCCGTGCCGAAGCACACCAGCAGCCCGCGTCGCCGCAGCGAGGCCATCGAACCGGCAATCGTGTCCTTGCCGATACTGTCGAAGACGACCGGAACCCCCTCGCCGCCGGTCAGCTCGCGTACCCGCTCGGCCACGTCCTCGCGGCGGTAGTAGATGATGTGGTCGCAGCCGTGGGCACGGGCGATCTCGGCCTTCTCCGCGCTGGACACCGTGCCGATCACGGTGATACCGAGCAGCTTGGCCCACTGGCAGAAGATCAGGCCGACACCGCCGGCCGCCGCGTGCAGCAGTACGGTGTCACCGGCCTTCAACGGGTGGATCCGCCGCAGCAGGTAGGCGCTGGTGAGGCCGCGCATGGTCATCGCGGCGGCGGTCTGGCAGCCGATCTCCTCCGGAAGTTTGATCAACGGCTCGGCCCGCATGACCCGTTCCGTGCTGTAGGCGCCCAGCGGGCTGCCGGTGTAGGTGACCCGGTCGCCCTCGGCGAGGTGTGTGACGCCTTCGCCCACGGCCTCGATGACGCCGGACGCCTCGACGCCGAGTCCGGCGGGCAGCGGAGCCGGGTACAGGCCGGTGCGGAAGTAGGTGTCGGCGAAGTTGAGGCCGACGGCGAGGTGCCGGATCCGTACCTCGCCCGGCCCCGGGTCGCCGACCGTGGTGGGCTCCCACCGCAGGACGTCAGGGCCACCGGTGTCGTAGAAGCGAATGGCGTGTGCCACAGGTACTCCGTTGCTCGTTGTGGAAAGGCGGTCGCGGACGGCCCGTGATCGGCTGCGGGTCCCTGTCACCCGCGACCGCCGCCTGTCGGGCCGTTCAGCTGTCGGCGTCGCGCAGCATGGAGCCGCGCCGGCCGGGACGGCGGTTGGGCACCATGCCGAGATGGGCCAGGGTCTCGTCGGTGTCCTGGTACCACTGGCCGATCTTGTAGATCTTCTTGGCCTCCGGCCCGCCGGCGATCTCACGGCCGAGGGCGTTGGCGATCTGGACCATCTGTTCGACCTGTTCGACCGATGACATCCGCTCGCCCTTGTGCCGCCACAGGTTGTCCTCGTTGCCCACCCGCACGTGCGTGCCCAGGGCGATACCGATGGCGTTCATCGGCGCCACCGCGCGCATGGAGGCCTCGATGGTGAGCACGGCGCCATCGGGGACACGGCGGATGAATTCGATGAGGTCCGCCGGGTGCCGCCCGGCGAACCCGCCGCCGATGGCGACATAGTTCAGCACCAGCGGCCCGCAATAGACTCCCCTGCGGATGAGGCGTTCCACCGTCTCCAGCTGCGCCAGGTTGGCGAGCTGGAAGTGCGGCTGAATGTCGTTGGCGCGCAGCCGCTTGAGGTGCTCGAGGTAGAACTCCGGGCCGGCCTCGACGACCATGTCCCGGTAGGCCTTGTAGTAGGCCGGCTTGCTGATCGACGTTCCTTCGATGTCCTCGTCGTCGAAGAGCTCGACGATGTTCATCTGGTTGGTGTTGATCGCGATCGTCACCTGGTCCGGCCTCGGGGTGATCTCGGCCAGCATGTGGCGGGTGTCGTAGCTGAGCCACTTGGCCTCGGCGCCCTCGTCCTCCGGGGCGAAGGAGATCGACCCGCCGATCTGCAGGACCATGTCCGGCACCGCCTCACGCAGGCGGGCCATCAGCTCGTTGAACATGGAGATGCGCTTGGATCCGTGCCCGTCCAGCTCACGCACGTGAATGTGCAGCACCGTCGCGCCGGCGTTGTAGCAGTCGACCGCCGCCTGCACGTGCTCCTCCATGGTGAGCGGCAGGTCGTCGGCGTCACCTGGCAGCCACTCCGGACCGTACGGCGCGGCCTGGATGACCAGCTTCTCCTGGTTCTCCGGATACAGCGAGTCGTCGAAGAAATGCATGGTCCATCTCCTTTGGTCTGAGGAGCGACGCGCATCGCCACCGCGATGCGATCTGCCGCCTTGACAAGGGTCGGGATGAGCTGAGAAGGCGGCCCGGGCTGTCCGGACGGTCGAAACGGATACGATGGGCTGGGCGCCCAAAGGAGACGCGGCGGAGTCCTCCTGCTCGAATACGCGGGGCGACACCGACGGTCTCCCTTGCGGTAAGGCAACGTTAAGGACTCGTTATGCCGGTTGCTTAACCGAACGTGACATCCGACTTATCAGTTCGGGACAGGGCTTCCGGCCCGACGTCATTCGGTGCCCGGCTCGCCGGCGTGGGCACCCGCAGGGTCCTCGATGGAGAACTGCCGCCTGGCGTGTTGGAGTCGCCACTGTCTGGGGCTGCAACCGAACCGCTCGCTGAACCAGCGGGAAAAGGCACTCGGTGCAGAAAACCCCAGCATCCCGGAGATCTCGGTCAGGGAGTGACGCTGGTTGGGTACGAGTTGCTCCGCCAGCCGAACACGTGTCGCGTTCAGAAGGGACGAGAACGTCTCGCCGGAGGCCGACAGGTGCCGGTGAACGGTCCTTCGGTCGACACCCAGACTGCTTGCGACCTGCTCGATCGAGCACCGCCCGGTCGGCAGCAGCACCTCGATCAAATCGCGCACCCGGTCCAGCACGGTGGTGTCCCTGGATACTGCGATGGACTCGAAGTACTGCCGGGCGTAGGTCCGCAGCAACGGGTCGGACACAGGGTTGGCGACGTTGAGGTCGTCGGCGTAGAAGACGATCCCGTTGAACTCCCGGTCGAATTCCACGACGGGCCCGAAAACGCGCCGATGGGTTCGCAGGTCCGTGGGAGCGCCGTGCATGAAACAGACTGACACCGGCTGCCAGCGGTTACCGAGGAAGATGCGCAGGACCTGCTGGAAGGCGGCCACGGCCAGCTCTACGCCCTGGCGGACAGGCATGGCATCACCCGGTTCCAAGGTCACCTTGAGGGTGGCCAGACCGCCGACCTCCGACAGGCGGCTGTGCAGCATCTCGTTGTACATGTGCTGATGCCGGACAAGAAGCTCCAGCGCGCTGCGCACATCGGGCTCCTCGCGTATGACCAGGCTGATCGGGCCCAGATTGGAGAAGCGGCGGCGCTCGGCGAGCAGCAGGCCGAAGTCCTCGCGGCGGGAGGCGGCCGCAGACAATTCCAGCAACTTCGCCACGGCCGCGCCGGGGACCCATCTGTCCTGCACGGCCAGGCCGACCGGGTCCAAACCCACACCCTTCATGAGCGCCTGCGGGTCGATCCCGAGCGACCGGCTGACCTCGATGTAGGCGTTCAGCGCTGCATTGCGGACGAGGGGTTTCATGGGCGCACTCCCGGAACCGTGTCCCTAAGTGATAAGTCCGATGTCACGTCAGGTCAAGCGAGGGCCCTGGTCGCGCCCTAGCGTTGCACCACCCGCACTGGGGACTCGCCGTCCGGATGAGACGTCCCGGCCGATCAACGATCGTACGGAGAGCACCTTGGCAAAAGATCCGCCTCACGTCATCGGCCGGACCACCATCGCGGCAGCCGGTCTCTGGCTGGGCAAAGCCTGTCCCTCAAGACGTCGAGTGACACTCGCATGACAGCCGTACTCCAAAGCCTTTGCCCCCCGTTTTCATGAATGACCGGATCAGACCTACGACTTGGAAGGTAAGGCCAGCATGAGCAACCTTGCCGCACGTCTGGTGGAGGCCGCTGGAACCGACGGCGACCGTGTCGCCGTCCGACAGGACGACAGCATCCTCACCTATGCCCAACTGAACGACGCAAGCGCTCGGGTCGCCGCGCTACTGCACGCCAACAGGGTGCGGAAAGGCGATCGCGTCGGGCTGGTCATGCCGAATGTGACCCACTTCCCGGTGGCCTACTATGGCATTCTTCGAGCCGGCGCCGTCGTGGTGCCCATGAACCCGCTGTTGAAGACCCGTGAGGCAGCCTTCGCGATCCGCGATTGCGGAGCCCGGATCGTGCTGACGTCCCCGCTGTGCGCCGACCAGGTCACCACGGCCGCATCACAACTCGGCGTCGAATGCCTGGTCATGACCCCACAGATGGTCGAGGACCTGCCCCAGGGCATCGAACCGGTGGACCAGGTCGTCGACCGCGCCGCCGACGACACCGCTGTGATCCTCTACACCTCGGGCACCACGGGGACCCCCAAAGGGGCCGAGCTGACCCACCGCAATCTGAAGTCCAACGCGGTCACCACAGCCGAGACACTGCTTCAGATCGGGCCGGACGACGTACTGTTCGGAGGGCTGCCGCTGTTCCATGCGTTCGGACAGACCTGTGCTCTCAACACCGCGCTCGCTGCAGGCGCCACCCTGACCCTGCTGCCACGGTTCGAGCCGGCGAAGGCACTGGAGATCATGCACCGGGACCGGGTCACGGTCTTTCTCGGCGTGCCCACGATGTACACGGCCCTGCTTCGCGCCGGAATCCCCGGCGGCTGCGACCTCTTGCGGCTGCGCATCGCCGTTTCGGGCGGAGCCTCCCTCCCTGTCGAGGTGCTGCACGCCTTCGAAAGCACATTCGATGTCACCGTGCTGGAGGGGTACGGACTCTCGGAGACTTCGCCCGTCGCCGCGTTCAACCCTCTCAACCGGCCACGCAAGGCCGGCTCGATCGGAGTTCCCATCCGCGGGGTCGACATGAAACTCGTCGCGGATGATGGCACCACCGTCGACCGCCCTGGTGAAGTCGGTGAAATCGCCATCCGCGGCGAGAACATCATGAAGGGCTACTGGAACCGTCCGGAGGCGACCACACAAACCATCCGGGACGGCTGGTTCCACAGCGGCGATCTCGCCCGTGTCGACGAGGACGGCTACTACTTCATCGTCGACCGCAAGAAGGATTTGATCATCCGCGGAGGCTACAATGTCTACCCACGAGAGATCGAGGAGGTTCTCTACGAACACCCCGCCGTGGCCGAAGCCGCGGTCGTGGGGGTACCAGACAAGGCGCTCGGCGAGGAGGTGGCCGCCGTGGTCATTCTCAAGGATGGAGCGCAGGTCGCGGCGGACACGATTCGTGACTACGTCAAACAGCGGGTCGCCGCCTACAAATACCCGCGGATCGTCACCTTCACCAATGAGCTCCCCAAAGGGGCGACAGGCAAGATCCTCAAGCGTGAGATCGTCATCCAACAGCGGACACACGACCAGCGGTGAGCCCAGGGCATCGGCGACCATCGTCATCACGTAGTGGGTGTTTCATCCTGCGGTTCGGTGTTCGGTCCCGGGGCCACGCTATGGGGACGTCATCGGTGAGGCGGCGACTCATGAAGAGATGATCGCTATGTGGATCACGGAGCCCGGCTGATGATTGCGTTCGGCGCCCCAGCGCGGTGGTGGCAAGGTGAAGCCGTGGGGTGTCGGGCGGGCGCTGGACGATCGCATGTCGATGCCGAGGGTGGCGGTGTGCTGGTGGGCGAGCAGGCACCGCGATCTGATCCGCCTCGAAGCCGACCAATACCTGGTGGTGCTGTTCCGGCTCGCTGATCGGTCCCAGTACGGGCCGGTGGCCGCACGGCTGGCCGCTTTCGCCCAGGACCTGCGAGCACGCGGCCTGACCGGACAGCTCGTGCTGGCTCCCACCGCAGAGCAGCGCGAAGCAAGGCTCCGGACCGCTGGACCCAGCCGTACGCGACATGGCCTTTCACCTGGCCGACCCCGCAGGTGCCTTCGCCGCCGTCCGTGCCCTGCCCGGCGGCGACAGAGTCGCCGCCGCGTGGCAGAGCAGGGCCAGCGCATTGACCACGCGCTCGGAACCCGCTGACAGGCCGAACGGAACGCGGTGGCCCGGCGGTCGGGACCGGGCCACCGCGACACGTCGCGGGCCGGACGGCGTTCGATCGCTGCGAGCCGATCTTCCGATCGTTCTCGCGGCGCGTCGTCAGGCCCGCGGCAGAGCCATGATTCAGGCGGCCACGTCGGTTCGGTTCAGACGGAGCGGTAGCGCGTGGCGAGTTCCGGGCTCTGTGCGCCGAAGGCGGTGAGGTCGGCCTGGAAGACCGCGTCGAGCAGGCCGGCGTCCTCGACGCCCGGGGCGCAGACGGTCTCGCCCAGCTCCAGGCCGCGCAGGCTGGCGGTCACGACGTCGTCGGCCGCCATGCGGGGCAGCGCGCTCATGTCGATGCCCTGGCGCTCGTGGAACTCGGTGGCCACCACACCAGGGCACACGACCTGGACCCGGACTCCCGTGCCCTCGAGTTCCGCGCTCAGGATCTGGGACAGCGCGACGAGGTAGGCCAGGCTTCCGCCGTAGACGGCACGACGGGGCATCTGCGAGTGCGGCGCGGGACCGCTGAAGGCGATCATGCCGGAGACGTTGATGATCGTGCCCTCGCCGCGCTCCTGCATACCCGCGACGGCGGCGCGGGTGAGCATCGTGGGCGCGAGAACCTTGACGCCGACGAGTTCGGCGGCCTTGTCGGCGGGGAGCTCGGCGAGCGGCATGTAGTGGGCGACGCCCGCGTTGTTCACCAGCATGGTCAGCGGCTCGGTCGCGCAGATCCGGGCCACCTCGTCGATTCCGTCGCTCGTGGACAGATCGGCGGTGACGGCCCGTACGTCGACTTCCGGGTGCGCGCCGGCGAACTCGTCCAGTCGCTCCTTCCGCCGGCCCACCAGCACCAGGTCGTAGCCGTCCGCGGCCAGGCGTTCGGCGAAAGCCCTGCCGATGCCGGAGGTGGCACCGGTGACGAGTGCGAGTCTGCTCATCATCGTTCCTTTCCGTCGCCGGCCGTCGCGGCCGGGTCTGGTGGGTTCAGCGAGTGCAGCAGCCGGGACAGCCCGCGTGCGCCCGCCATGCCGCGCTCGGTCACCGCGCCGGGGTCCACATCGGCCGCGCGCATCGCGGTGTCGAACAGTTCCATGTCCAGCGCCTCGACGCGGTACAGGTGCTCGACGTTGTCGAGGGTGACCATCGTGTTCAGCAGGGTCAGGGCGGCGCTGGAGGCGCTGCCCAGCTTCAGCACGCCGACCAGCCGCGCCGGGTTCATGCCCAGCTCGGTGGCCAGATCGACGATCTCGGCGATGTTGGCCTGGTTCATCATCAGCAGCGCGTTGTTGAACAGCTTCGCGGTCTGCCCGGCACCCGCGCCGCCGAGATGGACGACGTGGCGGGAGAACGAGGCGAACACGGGCTCGCAGCGCTCCACGGCCGTCCGCGGTCCGCCGACCAGGGTGGTCAGCCGTCGTTCCTCTGCGGCCGGCCGTCCTCCGCTGACCGGTGCGTCCAGGACCTCGACCCCGGCCGGTGCGCAGATCTCGGTCAGCCGCACCGCGTTGGCGGGAAGGCCGGTGCCGTGGTTCACCACGACCGCACCCGGACGCAGGGCCTCCAGCAGTCCGCCCGTGACCAACTGCAGAACGTCTTCGTCGGTGCTGACGCACAACCCGACGATGTCGCACGACGCGGCCAGATCCCGGATGCCGTCGTGGCGGACGTGCGGCACGCCGCGCAGGCCGTCCAGGGAGGTGGACCGCCTCGCCCAGGCGTGCAGGGGAAAATCCGCCTCGGCGATGGCCGTCGCCATGGGCAGGCCCTGGTCGCCCAGGCCGATGAAACCGACGGGCGGCCGTTCGCGATCGGTGTTCATGGCGCAAGGTTGCGACGGCTCGGGACGACCAGCCAGACGCCTGGGCTTCCTAGGAATGCCGGTACTAGGCGGTGCGACCGGGCGGACATACTGGGGGACATGGGGACGACGGAATTCGGGCGGGCCCTGCACCGGTGGCGAGATCGGGTCTCGCCGGAGGCCGCGGGACTGCCCCCCGGCGGCCAACGACGCGTCCCGGGGCTGCGCCGCGAGGAGCTCGCCCAACTGGCGGGCATTTCGGCCGACTACATCACCCGCCTTGAACAGGGCCGCGCGACCAACCCGTCGGCGCAGGTCATAGAAGCGCTGGCCAGGGCCCTTCGCCTGTCGGCCGCCGAGCGCGCACACCTGTTCCGGCTGGGCGGACTCCAGCCGCCCCGGGCAGAGTGCGTGCCCTGCGAACTCACTCCCAGTGTGCGGCGCATGCTGGACCGGCTGACCGGCACTCCTGTCGCGGTGTTCGACGCGGCTTGGACACTGCTCGTGGCCAACCCGCCCTACGCCGCCCTCATGGGTGATCCGGCGGGCTGGAACGGGCACGAGCGCAACGGGGTGTGGCGCAACTTCCTCGGCCTGAGCGACCGGGTGCGGCTCACCCCGGAATCACGGCACGCCCTGCAGGCCGCGCTGGTCGCCGACCTTCGTGCGGTCACCGCGCGCTACCCGGGCGACCAGCGGCTCAAGCGGCTGGTCGCGGACCTGCGCGCGCACAGCGACAAATTCGCGGAACTGTGGGAGACCGGTGTCGCCGGTCACCACGATGCGGCCCGCAAGACGATCGTCCATCCCGATGTCGGCACGGTGACGCTCGACTGTGACGTGCTCAACGTGGCGGGCAGCGACCTCCGCATCATGGTCTACACCGCGGAGCCCGGCACCGAGGACGCCGAGCGCCTTGAACTGCTCACCGCGCTCCACCCAAGTGACAGGGGCGATCAGAACTCCGCGACGTCGGCGCGTCTGAAGCGCAGGACGAGCTCAGGCAAATCCGTGAGTTCGTCTGTGAGTGACCCCAGCCCCTTCACATTCACAACTCCTTCGATCACGGTTAGTAACCAGACTCGTGGCTGACAGAGCCCTCGCTGGCACACACGGCAAACATCCTGACGCCACTGGCACACAGGGAGATCCTCACCGTCCCGATGCAGAGAACCTCTTCCAGGACGTCCGCCGGACCAGCGCCCAATGGTCGAACAGCAAGTCCGGCAGCGCCCCTCTCACCTACCGGGCATCACCACCTCGACGAGGTATCGGTGTTGACCAACCAGGCGGCATACCTTCCTCATGGTGCCGAGCATGCAATCCGGCTGCAGCTGCGTGAGGACAAACCGGAGGCCACGTGGCGCACCACCGTCACCGCTGCCGCGTTCGACGACTCCCCGCGTTGGTGTCGGTCAGCCTGGAAGTATTTTCCAACGGCGACAGGGCGCTGTCTGCCGGTCGGCCGCGCCTCGTACGCGACCTGGTCGACGTGTTGAAGCCTATGGACAGTCCGGGCCGGCTGACCCTAGGCCGTGTCGTCAAAGTGTCATAGCCACATGAGGAGGGCGGCCAGGGTGACGGCGGCCTGGTAGGAGCGGGCGGTCTTGCCCGCGCCATTGCTCGAGCCGGTTGAAGCAGCGTTCGACGACGACGCCGGGGATCGCCCCAGGCGGCGGACGGCTCTGCATCGACTGCGCCGGAATCGGCGGCGACTTCATCTGCGTCCGCTGCGGGCACGAGGGCCTGCGCCAGCGCGACCGGACCTGCCGCCGCTGCATTCTCACCGGCATGCTGCGCGAGGCCCTCGACGACGGCACCGGCCAGGTCAGCCCGGCGCTGCTGCCGCTGTTCGAGGGGCTGCGGCAGATCGAACGTCCGCTGGGGCTGCAGACCCGGCTCCGAAAAACGAGAGCCTCGCCATCATCGCCGCCGAGGCGGCCGGCCCCTGGAGCCGCTACGCCCCCGGCAACCACACACGGTGACCAACCACGCCCTCCATCCAGCAAATACGCGCCAGACGGTTACGAGACTTCACCGGTTCCGCCCCCATCAAGGAACCGCGCAACGCGCGAGGGTGTCGCTGCGTGCCCCCGTCAGGCGTCGAAACGGCCGCGTGCACTCTCGATGTGACCGAGGTGCTGGTGGGTCCAGCCGCATATGGCGTCGACCACGTTGCGCAGGGCCCGGCCCGGCTCGGTGAGGGTGTACTCGACTCGCGGCGGCACGGTGGGGTGCACCTTCCGGTCGACCAGGCCGTTGCGCTCCAGCATGCGCAGGTTCTGGGTGAGCATCTTGTGGCTGACGCCCTCGACCTCGTGCCGCAGCTCGCTGAAGCGCAGGGTGCGCTCGCCGAGCGCCTCGATGATCAGGAGCGCCCACTTGTTGGCGATGTCCGAGAAGATCTCCCGCGCCAGGGAGTCCGCGCGCCGCAGGTCGGCGTTCTCGGGCAGGTCCTTGAGTAGTTGCTTGGTCACCATCAGGTTCCTCAGTCACCGAAAAGTGCGTTCTTCCATGTCAACCCTCACTCTCCTACAGTTTCCGAGTAACTACAAGAGAGCAAACCGGAAGGGCATGCACCGTGGCCACCATTGATGTCTTCAACTACAACGTGCCGGCCGAGAGCGACTTCGGCTACTCGCAGGCGATCAAGTCCGGCGAGCTGATCCACGTCTCTGGACAGCTCTCGTTCGATGAGGCAGGCGAGTTCCTCTACGCGGGCGACTTCGCCGCCCAGCTCAAGCAGACCTACGCCAACATGGACAAGGTCCTGGACCACTACGGCGCCACCCGGAACCAGGTCGTCTCGCAGACCCTGTACGTGGTGAACCTGCGGCAGAACGCCGCGGCGGTGGCGGAGGGCAACCTGGGGTACTTCGGCGACCACCGCCCGGCCAGCACGGTCGTGGGCATCACTGAACTGACCTTGCCCGGCCAGGTCATCGAAATCAGCTTCGTCATCGACACGAAACTGCCCGCTTGAGGTCTCCTCCTCGCACGTCCCGGGGTGTCGGTAAGACTCGTGCAACCCGGTACATGCGATTGAGTTCGCCCAGCTCAGCTGCGGTGTGGGTGGGCAGAAGAGGGTCTTTCGCCGATCGTCAGGCGCCGTTGCTCGTGTGCGGCCAGTACTGATGCGGATTCGCGGGCTTCGAGGCGGCGTGGCACCCCGCTTCGTGTGGTCCTCTGCGCGTGCCCGGCACATCGGGCGCGCGCAGGGGATCCCTTCTCTGCGCGTCGGTCGGCGGTGGCCGCTCGTCAGCGCTGGCCGGTGATGGCCTGCGTCTCGGGGGTTGAGGAACATCCGCTCCGGATCGTGCGCCTGTACCGTCCGTGACGACCTGCTGCAGATATCAGCCTGATATCTGCAGCACCGCTCACGCTGAGCTGCGGCGCTGCCGATCGGAGAGCGAGCGGCCCCGTTATCTGCGGCACAGCGCTTGCCGCACGTTCTCGCGCGGTCGTTCCTCACGCCCCGATCTCCTGAGCCGTCATAGAAGGGACGGTGTCGTGCCGGTGGGGCGTGTTCGGCGGTGTTGTGGCGGGAGGTTCTCGGTCGTCGGGGTGAACCGCGTCTCCAGACGAGCGGCCGGGATGGCGCGGTCGCCCGGCTGGCGCTTCGGCGGGAGCGGCCTGCACGGATTGGTCGCCTCGCCCCCGCGGTGGCAGAGGCTCCCGCGCTCGGGACGAGACCGGCCCCTGGTGTGCTGGTCAGCCGCCTCCCCCCGTGGGTCCGCCTGGACCGCTCGCCGAAGGCGGCGAGCTGCGGCGCCAAGAGCGGGGGCGGCTGGCGTCGTCGCTCAGCCGCCCCCTTTGTGGTACCGGTCAGGCCGACTCGGTGGGCAGGCCCGCCGCCACCCAGTCCTCGATGCCCTCCCGGTACTTGCGGACGTTGGTGTAGCCGAGGGCGGTGAGCCGGTCGGCGACCTGCCCGCTGTTGGGGCACGCGGGGTTGGAGCAGTAGGTGACGATCGCGGCGTCGCGGTCGGGCAGCAGGCCGGGGGCCTGCGCGTCGACGTCGGCCGCGACCAGGGCGACGGCGCCGGGCAGATGCTGCTTGGCGTAGTACTCGCCGCCCAGCGCGTCCACCACCGTCACGGCGCCCGCGTCGATCGCGGCCTTCAGCTCCTCGCGGGTGATGAGTGCGGTCATGTGGCCACCTTCCAGGTAATCGGACTATAGTCCGGATGTGCCTCACGACCGTAACGGACCGCAGTCCGGTTCCGCAATCCCGTTGGAACTGCTCCGCACGCCACCGCCCAGGGAACGCGCGGACGCCGCCCGCAACCGGGCCGCCATCCTCGACGCGGCCGCCGGGCTCTTCACCGAACACGGCGTCGACACGGTGTCCATGGACCAGGTGGCGGCGGCAGCGGGCGTCGGCAAGGGCACCCTGTTCCGCCGCTTCGGCGACAAGGCAGGGCTGGCCGCCGCGTTGCTGGACGCCCGCGAACGGGAGCTCCAGGAAGCGATCCTGCAGGGGCCGCCGCCGCTGGGCCCTGGAGCGCCGGCCGCCGAGCGCCTCGCCGCGTTCGCCGACGCCTACCTCGACTACCTGCTGGAGCACCTGCCCCTGGTACGGATGTCGGAGACCGCGGCGCCCGGCGCCAGGTACCGGATCGGCGCGTACCGGTTCTGGCACCGGCACCTGGCGATCCTGCTCGCCGGAACCCCCGACCCCGACCACACCGCCCACGCCCTGCTCGCCTCCGTGGCCGCGGAACACATCACCGCGCTCCTGCCGGAACTCGGCGAACAACGCATCCGCAGCGGCGTCACCCACCTCTGGCGGCAGACCATCGCCTGACGTCGAAGCCCGCCGCCTCCCCTTGCGCTGGTGACGCCGAGCCGAGCGGAACGCCCGAGCCGGCATCTCGCCGCCAGGCCGGGACGCCCGGCCGGTCTTCCATGGGTCAGCAACGCCTCGCAGCCGCCAAGAGCCCTCATCACGGTGAGCCGCAGTGGAACCGGACGCGCCCCGCCCGGGCGACCGAGGTCCCGCGGGGCGTGCCACGCCCCCGGGGCGATAGCACGCCACCCGGCGTCGCCGCTGTGGTCCCGGCGGCACGCCGCTCGGTGTCCCGGAGTGCGGTCAGCCGTTCTCCTTCGCGATCGCTTCGCGTACGGCCGGGACGATCTCCCCGGCCCAGCGGCCGAGAGACACCGGGTCCGGCGTCGAGTGGTCGGCCGCGAAGAGGATGAAGCCCGACGCGCCGTGCTCCAGCACCGCCCCGGTCAGTTCCTCGACCCACTGCTCGACGGAACCGCCGACCCAGCGGCCGTCGCCGTCCCGCGTGGCGGCAAGCGGCCGGTCGGTGATGCGTCCGGGGAAGTTGAACACCGTGCGGATCTCCCGAGGATCGCGGCCCACGGACGCCGCCGCCTCGTCGATGATCGGACGCGACTCGCGGTACCGCTCGCTGCGCCAGTCCGCCGCGTGGCCGGGGATCCAGCCGTCGGCCACCCGGCCGGTGGCGGCCAGGGACTTGGCGCCGACCGAGCCGGTCCACACGGGCGGCGCCGCCACGGGAGCCGGCTCGATCTGCTCCACCTGGTAGTGGCGGCCCCGGTGGGTGACCGGAGGACCGCCACCCGACAGCTTCTTCACCAGGACGATCGCCTCCTCGAAGGCGTCCACCGCCTCGCCCGGCGTGAGCCGCGGCACCCCCATGTCGCTGATGCGGTCCCACAACCCGCCCGCGCCCATGCCGAGCACGACGCGGCCCCCCGACAGCGCCGACAGCGACGTCACCGTCCGCGCCAGCATAGGAGCCGGCCGGGTCGGCAGGTTGGTGACGTTGGCGAACCCCGCGATGCGCTCGGTGCGTCCGAGGACGAACCCGATGGACGCATAGGCGTCCAGGCGCCCGCCCAGGTAGGGATGGTCCGACAGCGAGAAGATGTCGAGCCCCTCACGGTCGGCCTGCTGGGCCATGCGCAGCAGCTCCGGCGCCTGGTCGATGCCGCTGTGCGCGCCGAAGCCGAAGACGACGTGTTGTGCGGACAATGCTGTGCCCTTCATCCGAGGTGAACTTCATTGGTGGGTCGTGCGAACGTTGTGACCTGTTCGTCGGTGGCCGGTGGTCAGCGGGTCCGCCGGTGCGCCCCGGCGGCTGTACGCCGGCCGGTGATCTGGCCGGTGACGCATTCGCTTCTCGCCGTGCGCCTCGGCCGTGCCGCGGACGGCGATGCCGTGCCGTGCAGCCCGCCCCCGTTCGAGTGGGTGTCCTGGTCGGCGACGTTCACCGGCAGGGGCCCCCGAGGCCGTCGCGGCCACGGCGGGTGTACGGCACGTGGAGGTGCGATCAGGCGGTGCCGAACAATTCGGTGAAGCGGCCCGTGAAAAGGTCGGCGCCCTTGTACTCGGAGACCGTCGCGGCCGGGACGACAGCCGGTCCGTCAGGGGTCGGCAGCTGGCCGACGCCGCGGCCCGGTCCGAGCGGGAGCAGGATCATCGGGTCCGGAGAGGGCCGGTAGACGGCCGTGGGCTGCTCGCCGCGCAGCTGGGCGGTGATGTTGCGCGCCACGACCTCGGCGTGCTGCATCGCGTACCCGGCCCTCTTGTCCTCGGGGACGTCGGTGATGTCGCCGACCGCGTAGACGTGGTCGTACCCGCGGACGTTGAGGGTCTCGGTGACGGGGACCCGGCCCAGCGGCGTGCGGGTCGTGAGCCGATCGTCGGCCAGGTAGTCGCTGTTGACGTGCACCCCGTGGGCGCGGAACCAGATGTCGGCGGTGATCTGCTCACCGCCGGTCGTGGTGACGGTGAAGGTCGCGGCCCGGCCCGGCTCGGTCGCCGGCGGCGCGGCCAGTCCGGTGCCCAGCCGCAGCCGGATGTCCAGCTCGTCGAGCTGGCGGTGCAGGTCCTGGCGCATCTCCGGCCGGTAAGCGGGCAGCAGCCGCTCGGCCGGATCCACGATGGTCACCCGCTTGTGCGGCCACACCTCCCTGATCTCCCCGGCCAGCTCCAAGCCGACCGGCCCGGCGCCGAGGATCAGCACCCTGTCGGCGCCGGCCAGTTCCTTGTGCGTGCGGCGCAGGTCGTCCAACGCATCCTCGGCGGAGTCGGCCTTGGGCTTGGCCGGGTAGGCGTAGCTGGAGCCGGATGCCAGAACCAGGTAGGACGCCTCCACGCGGCGGCCCGAGGCCAGCGTGACGCCGCCGGGGTCCACCGAGACCGCGCGGTCGCGCACCACCGTCCCCCGCGTCAGCAGCGTGTCCAACGGGAAGAACATGTTCGGCGCCCAGTCCGGCTGCGCCAGCGCCCGCAGCGCCCCCGCCGCGTTGACGAACGCGTCCCGAGGATCGATCAAAACGACGTCGGCCTCGGCGTCCAGCGCCTTGGCGACCGCCGAACCACCGTAACCTCCGCCGATGACGGCCACCGTACGACTCATGATTACCGCTCCCTACGACAAAACTGTTCGTGTCACGAACATATTAGTTCGTGGCACGAACAGTCAACTCCGTCGCGTGGGACGCGGCGTCACCGCCTTACTGCTCGCGGGCCGCGGCGGCTCCATCGTCCGGTGCCTGAAACACCACCGGAACCTCGTTGTCCAGCACCACCCGGCCGAGCAGGCGGGCGAGCGTGTCACGTTCGGCGGGGCCGAGCCCGTCCGGCAGCTTCTCGATCCGCCGGCACGTCTCGGCGTAGAACTCCTCGGCGAGCCTGCTTCCCCGCGCGGTCAGCGACACCCGCACCGCACGCGTGTCCCGCGGGTCCGGTTCACGCCGCACCAGGCCGTTGCGCTCGGTACGGTCCACCAGCCCGGTAAGGCTCGACTTGGCCAGCCCCAGCATCGCGCCCAGTTCGCTCATGCCGTACGGCTGTGCCATCAGCACGCACAACAGCTGTCCCTGCTGCGGGGTCAGGCCATGCTCACGACCCGACTCGGCATACACCGCATTCACCAGGAACGCGGACCGCACCAACGCGGCCGCAATACCCATCCGGCCATCATCATCCTGCTTGCCCACTCGGCCAGCGTAACACCCGGCCACCTCGGAAAATTCGTGTGACGAACTGCCTGCCGGCGTGCGCGGACGGCCGTGCAGGACGGCCGAGCCGAGGACGATTCCAGGGACGGCGTGCCGCTCCGCGAACCCGCGTGAGCGGCCTTCGGTGAACTGCGCCGCCCGGCGCCCCCCCGCGCGAACGGGCCGCCACGGTAAGGGCGACAGAGCCCTGGCCGCAGCTCAGGTCCGGCAGGGGCGGCGACGCAGGCCGGGGCGCGGTTTGGCCCGCGCATTGTCCTGAGTCGTCGGCGACGGTCGGCGGCCCGGTGGGGGCGGCGATCATGCATGCCTCGGACGGGGCGTTGCGGCGCAGGCGGCCTCGGTCTCGAGCGTCTCCGGCAGGTCAGGCGCGTCGGAGACGGCGTGGCAGATGTCGTACAGGGCTGCGTTGGCGGCCGACAGCAGCCGGTTGAGGTCGTCGCCGGCGGCGTGGGCGTCTCCGGGTTTGTAGTGGCGGCGGTTCCACGGGACGCCGGTCGGCCAAGCGGTCTGACGGTGGGCGCGGGCGGGTGCTGCCGGTCGGCGAAGGCTCCTCGTGCCGAGCAGGACGCCGGGTGCGGATGCGGAGTGACGATCTCACCGTGGAGCCATGGGGCATAGGATCGTGTCGCGTAGCGGCCCGCGCCCGGCGATCCAGAGGGCCGGGCCAGGATGTCGATGGGGGCCATCAGGGGTGATGTCGGCGAGGGACAACGCGGGCGAGGCCGTTTACCGCATCGACGACTTGGCGCGCATCACCGGAACCACGGTCCGCCATGTGCGCAGCTTCCAGGAACGGGGGCTGCTCCCGCCGCCGCGGGTGCGCGGCCGTGTCGGCTACTACGACGACACGCACCTGGCACGGATCCGGCTGATCATCCAGATGAAGGAGCGCGGCTACACGCTGGCCAGCATCGCCGAGATGATCACGGCGTACGAGCGCGGGCACAACCTGGCCGACCTGCTCGGCCTGGAGAAGGTGATCACCGGCCGGTGGTCGGGCGAGATTCCCGAGCGGCTCACCCTGGCCGAGGTCGTGGCCATGTGCAACCCCGGCTCCTCGCCGGAGGACTTCGCGGGCCGCTCCCGCGAGGAGTTCCCGGAGCTGGCGCGCGCCGAGGAGCTGGACCTGCTCCGCTGGACGGGCACGGACTACGAGGTCCCCGACCCGCGGCTGCTGCGGGTGGGCGCCGAGATGGTCGCCGTCGGCATCCGGCTGGGCGCGGTGTTCGACATAGCCGCCGAACTGCGCGCCGACTGCGACGCCATCGCCCGCCGCTTCGTCCGGCTCACCGTCGAGCACGCCGGACTGGACGACGTGCTGCGTAACAGCACCCGCAAGGACATCCCGGAGATCGCCGACCTGATCCAGAAGCTGCGGCCGCTCGGGATGGTCTCCGTCCAGGGACTGCTGGCGCGGTCGCTGCACACCGAGATCCAGGCCGAGTTCAACCGGCAGATCGAGAAGCTCACCCACCGGCCCTCAGGCCCGTCCCCCGCCTCCGACCCCGACCCCGAATCGCGATCCCGGTAGCCCGTTTCCTCGCCGAGCCTGCGTGGTGTCGAAGTGGTAGGCGGACGGCATTCGGTACCTCCGCTCCGATGAATGGAGCGGACGGGGATGACATTCATATGAGACTGCCAGTTCGGTACCCGACATCTTGGCCCTGATGCGTATCCACATGCGCGACGTGTGAGGCAGAGTGGCTGGTCGAGCTGTAGGAATTCTGCCGACCGGTCTTAACCCGTCCCCAGCACATCAGTACAGCCGGCGGCTCTACCGGTTTTGGAGAAAGCCATGACGCCGACGACGCAGCCGGGTGGGGAGACCGCCCCTGAGGAACCCGCTGATCTGCACAGCCGCTATCCCGACCTCGTGTGCTGGTGGGGGGAACACACGCAACGCTGGTGGGCGCTGGCGCCTGTCGGGCGCGCAGGTCGCCTGATGGAAGGCGACAGCAAGGACGAGGTGATCCGGGCCGTTCGTGACGTGCTCAACGAAGCGGCTGCCCGGTCGCGCATCGCCTGATATCCGCCCGAGGTCAGACACCCCGCGACCGCTCCTTTTCGCCATCCCGGAAACGTGGCCCGCTGCCCGATTTGGCGTGTCCATGGGCACCGGTGCGTCTACCGGGACGAGCGAAGTCCCCGTCACCGCTGTCGGTGCCGGGGACTTCGGCGGTAGGGGCGGGGGCTCAGCTGCTGGTGTCGAAGAGGGACGGCAGCCTCGCGCCGAACATCATGTCGCCGGAGAGCTTGATCTTGCCGTTCATGAAGGCGGCCACCGCCTCCAGCGTGCCGGCGCACAGGCGCAGCAGGTCGGGCGCGGACATCGTGAGGGTGACGCGGGCCTTGTCGGCCGGGCCGCTGCCGCCCTCGGCCCGGCCGTCGCCGATGGTCAGGTGGTGGACCTTCTCGCCTTCGGGGGTGGTGATGTGCCACTCGACCGTGCCGCTGTCGGAGCCGAGCCGGTCGGTGATGAACCGTGTCCGCATGAGCGTGAACACCCGGTCGAGCATGGCGTCGGCGCCCGCCTTGGCGAGGAACCGCTGGATGAGTTCGTCGTCGCCGCCCGACGCCTCCAGCAGCAGACGCAGTTCGTTCGGCGTGTTGATGTCCTGGGCGAGGCGCTGCAGGTCGGTGCCGTCGATCTGGTCGAGGGCGGCCGCCAGGTCGGCGCCCCTGAGCTGGTCGAGGAGGGAGGCAAGGTCGGAGGCGGCGGTCGGAGAGACGTTTGAATTGTCCGCGGTCATGGCATTCCTCCTTGGTTGGCGCAACAATACCATGAATCTATGGAACATAGAATCATGGGAACATGAGGCCGGTCGAGGCGTGCTCAGCGGCAGGCGGATGCGGTCGGCGGGTTCGGAGGCGCGCGTGGAGTGGAGACGGAGCTCAGCGGCGCCGCGGCTCGACGAGGTGACGCTCGTTCAAGGCGCGGTGCGCCGAGCGGGCGGAGGCGGGGCGGCGTGTGGGGGGCGGTCGACCAGGAGTCGGGCGTAGTGTGCGACGAGGTTGCGGTTGAGACCGTCCCCCAGGCGCCGCGCGAAGTGGCCCCAGACGCCGTCGTGCGGTTCGACGGACATCCACCATTCGAGCCGTTCGGCGACCACCGGGTCCCAGGCCGCGGCGCCGATCAGCATCATGCCCAGCTGGGAGCTGAGCAGGGTCTCCAGCTCGGTCCGGTTCGGCCGGCCCGTGCGCAGCCAATCGATGACGACCGACTCCACTCCCGCGACCCAGGAGCGGACGGTCACGTCGAACGCCGTGGTCACCTCGGTGACGTGCAGCGCTTCGTACACCATCGCGCCGATGCGGCGGCGCACGTCCTCGGCCACCTCGCGGATCTCCTCCGACATCAGCGTCGAACCGGCCTGCAGAAACCCCAGGAAGGCCGGGCCGACCCGTTCGACGTGGTCGACGAAGCCGTGCAGCCGCGTCATGAGGATCTGCGAGGGCGGCCCCTCGACCGCCTCGCCCACGTGCGCGACCAGCTCGTCCCCGGCCCGCCGGAACGCGGCGTGCAGCAGCTCCTGGCGGTCGGCGAAATAGCGGTACAGCGACGTCCGCGAGACCCCGGCCGCCTCCGCCACGTCTGCGATCGAGGCCTCCGGGTTCGTGCTGAACGTCGCGATCGCCGCGGTGAGGATCTCGTCGCGGCGCTGGCCGAGGGGCAACCGCCGGTACGCGACGCGGGTGTGCGTGCCCTCGGCGGCGGATACGACGCTCACGCGCCGATCCCAGGGGACGGCGCGCCGGGCGTGACCGCCGCCGGCGAGATCTCGCACCGGACCGGGGTCAACTGCGCGTGCAGCAGAAGCTGCAGTTCCAGGCGGACGCACGGATCGCACAGATCCTCTCCGAGGAGCCGTTCGATGTGCCGCAGCCGGTAGCGGACCGTCTGCGGGTGGACGTGCAGCGCCGACCCCGCCTCGGTGGCGTTGAAGTTGTGCTCCAGCAGGGCCAGCAGCGTCTCGGCCAGCCGTTCGCGCTGCGCCGGGGGCAGCCCGTTGAACGCCGCGAGCCGGGAGTTGCCCGCGAAGTCCAGGATCGACCGCGACCGGTGGATGACCAGTGCCGGAACGTGGTCGATGCTGCGTACGATCCCCGCGTCGGGGATCACGCCCTGCCGTGTCAGTGCCAGGGTGGTGGACGCCCAGGACATCGACTCGGCCGCCTCCAGCACCGGCACCGTCGGGCCGACCGCGACGATCCAGTCCCGCCGCAGCGGCTCCAGCAGCCGTATCCGGCCCGGACCGTCCGGATCGGGCAGGAGCATGCGCGGCCGTGAACCGCCCAGGTCGAACAGCATCTCGTCGGGTAGCAGCAGTGGCGGTGTCACCTGCCGGCCCTTCGGGTGCAGCGCCACCGCCGCGACCGTGTGCGGCAGCGTCCAGCCGACCTGCCGGGCCGCCGCGGCGACCGTGTCGGGGTCCGGCGGCCGTTCGGCGAGCAGCAGGTCGAGCAGGTGCCGGTGCCGGTGGATCCGCTCGGCGGTGCCGTGCGGCGACTCCGACCGGTAGCCCTGGATGAGCGCCGCCGAGACCGCCTCCAGGAAGCCGAACTGAGCGTCGGTCAGCGCCCCCACGATCTCCTGGTCGAGCTCCGCCTCGGCCGCCTTGATCGCGTGCGAGATGACCCGGCTCAACCGCAGCAGCAGCCGGTTCACCTCTTCCAGGCCCAGGCCGGCGATGGCCATCTGGCGGCCGGTCTCCACGTATCCGCCGCCCACCCGCTCCCAGGCGCCGTGGCCCCTGTCGTCCAGCAGCTCACAGAAGTGGGCGAGCCCACCGCCCACCGCGTCCTGAGTCGGCCCGGTGTCCCTCAGCCGACGGACCACGCGATCCGGGACGGCCTGGAACGCCCTGGTGTCCAACCTCGGCAGCACCTGTCTCCACCACCCTTGAAGCGACCCCTTGTGTTACGAGCTGTCCTACAGCGTTGCGCAGGGTCCCCGCATGGCGCTTGTATGTAACGGAGCAATAGTGTTCTTACTCTGCTCACTTCGTCACCAGAATCCCGTTCACCAGGGATGTTGTGACTGCTGCGCCCACGCCGTGTATTTGCGGCGCAGGACACCATGTCTCATTCGGGCGCCGTACTCCGTTAGTGATCAGCTCTCTTGCGACGCGTAGTCACAAGCCCGCAGGTCACGCGGTGTCTGTTTCGGTGGGGTGGGCCGTCGCGGATTTCAGGTGCCGGAAGCGGTCGCGGCGGAGGGGGACGCTGGGATGGGCTGCCGCCTCTTTTCAGGGGCACCGGTGCGATGAGGTGAGCGGGCGTCGGGACGGGGCCGCTCGACGGTGGTCCGGGGCGCGGTGATGGTCCGGGAGGCGGGGGTGCCCTGGAGGCGGCCGGCCTGGCGCTTCGCCGTGTCGTCGCGCCGGGCCAGCCGCAGTCGGAGGAGCACCAGCCCGCCCGTGGTCGCCAGCGCGGCCAGCCAGGCCGCGTGCGCGGCGACCAGGTCGTCCTTGGTCCACTGGGGCGTCGTGGCGCCGCGCAGTGCCGCGCCGGTCAGCGGTTCGCCCACGGACCCGGGGGCGACCTGCGGGGACGCGATGGGGGGCAGCGCGACCTCCGGGCTGTTCGCGGCGGGCGCGGGCAAGTTCGTGCCGCCGGGCGGCGGCGGACCGAACGTGCCGGGCGCGGCCGAGTGCGGCGGCGGTGACGCGGCCTCGGCCGTGATCGTGACGGTGCGGCTCGTGCTGACGCCGGATGCTCGACGGGCGGTCGCCGCCGCCGTGATCGTGATCTTCCCGGGCCGAGCGTCCGAGGGGATCAGCACCTGGGCGGTGGCGGTCCGCGCCCCCTCCAGCGTGCCCAGGCTCTGGGAGCGGGGGGACACGGTCGCGCCCGAGGCGGTCACCCGTACCACGGTGCGCGACGCGGCCGCCCGCGCCGACGAGATCCGGACCGTCGCGGTCAGCGACCCACCCGGAGCGGCCGACACGGCCGACAACGACAGGTTGATGGAGAGCCGTGGCGTCCCCGACGGGGGCTTCTCCGGTGCCGGAGACCTCGTCGGCGGTGCGGGGGGCGTGGCCGTCGGTGTCTCCGTGGGCGGTGTCTGTGTGGGTGTGGCGGTGGGCGTCGGTTCGGTGGTCGGAGACTCCGAGGGCGTCGGTGTGGTACTGGGGCCCGGGTCCGGGACGGGGTCGTCGACGCCGGCCGCTGAGACGAACGTGGCGTCGTGACCTGTCAGCCCGGGAACCGACACGGCGAACACCGAGGCGGCGCCCAGGCCGACGTACAGAAAGGCTCCGCCCACTTTTATCGAACGTCTCAGGCGCACTTTTCGCCACCGAATCCTGTCATCGACGAGTCGTGTGGAGCCGATCGCATCATGGCGTGCGAACCGACGGCAAGACGGGTACGGCCGATCTGTCGTCCAGCGGGTGGTGCTTGTTTCGGCGTGCGCCCGAAACTGTCACCGGGTGCGTGTTTTTCAGGTGTCGGCCGGCCACAGCCGCATCGCCCGCAGAACCACCTCGATGCCGAACCGGCACTCGGGGTCCCGGAGCCGGTCGCCGAAGAGCTGGTCGAGTTGCCGGAGCCGGTAGCGCACCGTCTGCGGGTGGATGTGCAGCCGGTCGCCGAGCTCGCTGGCGGTGCCCCGGTTGACCAGCCACACCAGGAGGGTCTCGGTGAGCCGGTCGCGCTGGGCCGACGTCAGTCCCGCCATCGGCGCGAGCTCCCGCCGGGCGAGCTGGTGCAGCAGCGGCACGTCCACCAGCAGCCACAGCGTGACCAGGTGGTTCTCGCAGAGGATGGCCGGGCCGTCGTCGATGACGCCGCGAGCGGACAGCGCCAGCGCCTGCCGTGCCCAGCGCAGGGAGTCCGCGGCCCGGGGCGGGGCGACCGGCAGGCCGACCGCGATCCGCTGGTCGGGGAGCGCCGCCCTGAGCATGGCGAGCCGGTCCTCGGAGAACGGCCCCGGCACCAGCAGATGCGGCGCCGGGCCGTCGACGTCGGCCAGCACATCGCCGTCCAGGGCGGCCCGCACGCACCGCGCCCGCGGCCGCACGGCGACCAGGACGACCTCCTCGGGCACCGTCCAGCCCGCGGCCTGCGCCTTCTCGCGTATCACCGAGGCGGGCACCGAGGGACCTTCGAGCACCAGGCGCAGCAGCTCGCGGCGCCGCTTGTCCGCCATGGCCGCCGGGCTTTCGGTGGCCTGCACGTAGCCCTCCATGGCGAGTGCGGCCAGACGGTCGATGTAGCCGAACATCACGTCCGCCAGCCGCGCCATGACGGGGGCGGGCAGGTCGTACCGAGGGACCTCGCGCATGATCCTGCGCCAGGCGACCTGCCCGCCGATGCGGAAGGCCGCCTGCAGGCAGTCCATGCTCCGCCCCTCGTGCGCCTCCAACCGCCCCAGTCGCCGCGCGGCCTCGTCGTGCGCCTCGGGCACGGTGGACGGGTCGGCGATCAGGTCGACGAACGCCGCCACATGCGTCTCCACGTGGGCCCGCAGGACTTGGGCGTGGGCCCCGTCGAGCGTGCGCGCGTACTCGGGGATGTTCCGGCGGAGCCCTGTGATGATCTCCTCTGTGAGGCCGGGCAGCTCCGGCCGCATGAGAGAGACGAGCCGGGCCGGGAGCGCCGCATCGTCCAGCGCGCCATGGTCGAGCGTCTGCGTCATCGGACACACCTCCGTCACCGTCGGCGTCCGGCCGCACTGGTCACGTCCCGGGGGGTCGTCCGGGAGCGGGACCGGGCCGATGCGCCGCCGGTATCACGAGGCCCCGACGTGGAGGTGGGACGCGACGAGCGGGGGACCCCTTCGCGTCCTCCCGCCGTGGCCCGGACACTCCGAAGTTAGGTCACGCCGGGCCGGTTCCATACTCCTGGACGGCCAAAACCGCACCCCCGAGGACTCACCGCTGCACACGACGGCCGATGCCCCGGACGCATGCATTTCCCGCCGATGCTCACCGGCCGACAAATCCGCGCGGTGCCGACCGCCCGGATTGTCACCGCTGTCAACGTCGGCCGCCTGTATTCGCCTGGCCGGCACGGCTGCAATCTTGCGTCGGCGTGTACTCATGGTTTGATCAACAAGGCGGTTTCTTGCGCCGAATGTGCGCCATTTTCCGGTGAAGGGTGCCGCACCGGGGGCGCATCGTGCTCTCATCACGAAGCGGTCGCGTCCAGCTTGGAGGTCACGGATGGAGCCAGTCATCGATTTCCGGCCCGGCGTCAGCCGGGAGGCGCGCCGGTTCGCCCTGTTCATGAGGACCGCCGTCCGGCCGATGTTCGCCTACGGCCCGATGCGGCCCTCGATGCTGCGGCTGGCCATGCTCCTGGACCTCGGCGCGCCGATGGTCATGCGGCCGCCGCGCGGGACGGAGATCGGACGGGTCCGGCTCGGTGACTTCCACGGCGAGTGGGTCCGCCCCGCCGGGGGCTCCGGCGCCCGCGTGATCCTATATCTGCACGGCGGCGGATTCTTCTGCTGCGGACTGCGCACGCACCGCGGCCTGGTCGCGCGCATCGCCGAACGGTCGGACGCCGTCGCGTTCTCGGTCGCCTACCGGCAGCTCCCCACAGCGCCGCTGGCCATGTCGATGGCGGACGCCCTGGCCGCCTACCGCTGGATCCTCGACCAGGGATGCGACCCGGAGCGGCTCGTCATCGCGGGCGATTCGGCGGGCGCGTATCTGGCGTTCACCACGGTGATCGCGGCGCGGGACGCGGGCCTGCCGGTCCCGGCGGGCATCGTCGGCCTGTCTCCGCTGACCGACCTCGACCACGAGGTGCGGGCGTCGTACGAGTACACGCGGCGCGACGCCTACATCCCGGCGCATCGGCTCGGCGCGTTGAAGCGCCTGCTGCTCGCCGGCATGGAGCCGGACGCTGTCGTGTCCCCCTGCGACCGCGACCTGCGCGGTCTCCCGCCCGTGTTCATGCTGGCCGGGTCGCGTGAGGCGCTGCGCTGGGACGCCGAGCTGATGGCCGGACGGCTCGCCGAGGCGGGCGTCCCGCATCTCCTCCAGATCTGGGAGGAGCAGGTCCACGTCTTCCCCGCGTTCGCCGGGGCCGTCCCCGAAGGTCGCCAGGCCATCGAGGAGATCGGTTCCTTCGTGCGCGCGCGGACCTCGTCCCACCCGTTGGGCGTGGTCGCCTGACCGGACATGACGTCGAAACGTCCGCCTGACAACGCGGCGCAGCGGTAGGGAGTCGGGGATGAACCTCCAGCCCACAGTCGGTAGGGCGGTGCTCGCCCTGGTCGCGACGGTGGCGGTCGTCGTCGGCCTCATCGTCGTGACCGGATCGCGGTTCGCCGTCGCCGAACCGTCGACGCTGGCGTTGAAGTACGACTGCAGATACCCGCAGATCGGGACGAAGGAACTGGACGTGCTCGTCACCGTCGACTATCCCGCGCGGGTTTCGACGAAAATGGAGCGGCAGGGCGTCCCCCCGGTTGAGGTCAGGACCGTCGCGACGGTGAACGCGGAGACCACCGACGGCCTGCTCGCCGTGCGCGCCGCGACGATCCAGGGGGTCGGCAGCGTCCAGGCGGTGCTGGGACGACCCGACGGCGATCTCGGCGCCAAACCGAGATTCGGCGTGCCGCTGACCAGGATTCCGCCGGTGGGCGCCTTCGACCTGCGCACCTCGGTGCGGGTGCCGTCGCTGGAGACCAAGCGGGCCGGCCAGGGACGCATCGAGATCCACGACCTCGACCTGACGATCCAGCCGAAGAAGGCCGACGGCACCCCGACGACGCTCGGACCGACCGTCGCCGTGCCGTGCACGCAGCGGCCCGGCCAGGACAACGTGCTCGCCCGGACCCGGATCACCGACGAGGCGGACACGCGGGCGCCGTCCCGGCCCCGCGACGTGAAGGCCACCGCCAAGTCGCCGACGAGCGTCTCGCTGTCGTGGGGCCGGTCGTCCGACGACTTCTGGGTCTCCGGCTACGACGTCTACGCCGATGGCCGGATCGTGTGGCAGAGCACCGGCCCCGACCCCACCGCCACGCTGACCGGGCTGTCCCCGGCCACGCCCTACACGTTCACCGTCAAGGCCCGCGACCTCACCGGCAACGTGTCCGACGGCGCCGACCCGATCCAGGTGACGACGGACCCGGACGCCCCCGACACCACGCCGCCCACCGCGCCGGGCAAGCCGGCCGTGACCGGGCTGGCCAAGGACACCGTGGTGATGTCCTGGCCCGAGTCGACCGACAACGTCGCGGTCACCGGCTACCGAATCTACGCCGACGGCCGGTCCGCCGCCGAGACGGACGCCCCGTTCGGCTGGGTGAGCCGGCTGACGCCCGAACGCACCTACACGTTCACGGTCAGGGCCCGGGACGCGGCCGGCAACCTGTCGCCGCCGAGCCCGCCGCTCAGCGTGACGATGCCCAAAGGCCCGCCGTCCGAGTGCGGCGCGCTCAAGGGAGACGAGGACTGGATCGAGGCCTGCGCCTACATGGCCGGATATGCCAACGTCGCCAAGCTGAACAGCGCGGTGGTGCTGAACCCCGCCACGCCGAGCCCCGTCCTCACCAACGTCGCCTACTACGCGACCGCCACTAGGGCCAAGGCCAGGTTCCTGTTCGTCGGGCCGTTGCGTACGCGCACGACGATGCTGACGTTCGGGTTCATGCCGACCACGGCGACCATGGAACTGAACCAGCTGGAGCCGGGCACGCTGGAGGGCGAGGACACGGGCAGCGGGTTCAAGGCGCGGGCGACCGTGCGGATGGCGGTGCGGCTGCTGGACGCGACGGTGAACGGCGCCCCGCTCGACCTCGGGCGCAGGTGCGTCTCCGCCCGGCCCATGACGATCACCCTCGACAGCACCCGGTGGTACAAGAGCGTCAAGGACGGCGGGCCGCTCAGCGGGACGATGACCATCCCGCCCTTCTCCGGCTGCGGGGCGAAGGAGAACCTCGACCGGTTGCTGAACGCCTCGATCTCCGGCGGAGGCAACGCCGTGAGGGTCGTCCAGGGGCCCGTCTGCCAGGTGTCGCAGGCCACGTGCCCACCGGTCGATCCCGCCACCGCGCGCTGAACATGCCCGCCCCAGGAATCACACCCACCCCTGTTTCCCGAGTTTCGGGAGAGGTCATCAAATGAAAGCTCCGATGAGAACGGCCGGTGTCATCGCGATCGCCGGTCTCCTGTTCGGTTCCGCCGCCTGTTCCGGTGGGGGAGACGAGGCCGCCACCGCGGCGTCCCCCGGCGTGGCCGGCGGCTCCTCGAATTCTGTATCGCCGCCCGCCGGGTCACCGGCCGAATCCAAGGTCCGGGGCGAACTCGAATCCTGCCTGAAGAAGGCGGGGATCCAGGGGATACCGACCGCGACCGAGAAGCTGAGCGAGGCCCGGCAACGCGCCGTCCAAAAGTGCGGCCTGGCTGTGATCGGGCAGGCGAACCCCGCCGTCCAGAAGACGCTGGACGAACTGAGAGCCTGCGTGAAGAGGCACGGCGTAGCGGTGCCTCCCGCGGGTCAGGTGTTCGTCCCCGATGTCAAGGACCCCGCGATGGGCGCCGCGGTGCGGTCCTGCACGAAGTGACGTCCGGTCGCCTCGTCGGCCGCTGACAAAGGACAGTATGAAACTGTCACGACCCAAGCGTCAGTGAGCATTCTCGATGGGGGTCACTGGAACGCGGACTGGCGCGTTCCAGTGACCCCCATCATGTTTGCCGGCAGTGAGTGAAAGCGCGTGACATTTGTCACTGATGGCCGATGACGACGATCCGGCGACACGAGTACGTTACGCCCAGGTAACCCCGCTGGAAGGGCGGCAGATCCCAAGAACAAACGTCCGGCCCGGTCGATTCCGGCGGAGGAAACCGGCATCGGGGGTCCAGTTATCGCTGAGGATTCCTCGGCGCTGTCATCGGAGAGGTAACGAGTGAAGAACAAGAAGTCCCCAGGACTGCGGAAAGGGCTGGCGACGGGACTGGCGGCGGCCCTCGGCGTCGGCCTCGGCGGCGTCGCCGGCGCCGGCACCGCCTCGGCGGACCCCGTCACGCTCGACCTGAAATACGAGTGCACCTACCCGCTCATCGGCAAGCGGTCCCTCGACCTGCACGTCAGGACCGACATCCCCAAGAAGATCCAGGCCGGCACCGCCATCCCGAAGATCCAGATCTTCTGGGACGCCGACCTCGGCGCCGACACCACCGAGGGACTCCAGGCGGTCGACGGCGTGAAGATCGGCGGCCTGGCCACCGCCAAGGCCCGCGTGGAGGCCCCCGACTTCCCCAACGGGCTCGACGTCAACGTCCGCAACCAGCTCAAGAACACCGAAATCCCCGGCGAGGGCGGCTTCACCATCCCCGGCTACGGCGAGGCCACCGGCCCCCAGTTCACCGCCCCCGGACACGGCAAGGTCACCCTCGGGGACCTCGCGCTGAAGGTCACCGTCCTGAAGTCCGACGGCGGCTCCAGCGCGCTCGGCACCTTCGACGCCCCCTGCACGCTGACGCCCGGCCAGAACAACACCGTCACCGAGTTCGACGTGACCAACGACCCGGTCACCTACCCGCCCGCGCAGAACCCGCCCGCCTGGTACCCGGAGAAGACCCCGGCCACCGCGGACCCCGGCACCCTGAACTACGCCTTCGGTCTCAAGGGCTCGTCGTTCATCAAGAACGCCAACGGCACCGTCCCGCTCGACGGCGACATCAAGGTCCGGGTGGACGGCAGGACCGGGGCGATCACCGGTGACCTCCTGCTGAAGAAGACCTCCGGCCAGATGAACATCCTCGGCTTCCTGCCCGTCACCGCCACGGTCGACTTCGAGCAGGTCGGCCAGACGGTCGGGACGTACACGGGCGGCGAGATCGCCACCAGGTCCACCATGAACATCAAGATGCCGAACTTCCAGGCGTTCGGCGTCATCCCGATCGGCGGCGGCGACAACTGCAAGACCACCCAGCCCTCGACCGTCGCGCTCGGCTCCAAGACCGGCGCCTTCTTCAACCCGAAGAAGGGCGGCGCCCTGTCCACCAAGGACTACAGCATCGCCTCGATCAAGGACTGCGGACCGCTCGAAGGCATCATCAGCCTTTTCGCGGCGGGCAGCGGCAACACGATCGACCTGAACCTGACGCCGCGGTCCTGACCCCGACCTGGAGGCATGGTGAGCGGACCAGGCCCAGCCGCACAACCGGCGAGGCCCGGCCCGTCACCGCACCCCCTCACTCGAAAGGCAGACAGGTGAGACGAACAAGAAAGGCCGGGCTGCCCCTGGCCTTGGCCGGCGCCCTCGTGGCCGGATCGACGCTGTACGGCGTTCCGGTCGCGCACGCGGCGTCGGGGACGCTTTCCCTCGACTACCGGTGCGACTACCCACTCCTCGGTCTCCAGGACGTCCGCGTCCAGATGACCGTGGACAACATCCCCGACAACCCCAAGGTCAACGAGGAGATCAAGGGCCTGCCGATCACGGCCAAGGCCACCATTCCCGCGGCGACCGTCGAGGGCCTGCGGACCATCAACGCGGCCAAGCTGACGGGCTTCGCCACCGCCGAGGCCGTCGTCACCCAGCCGGGATTCCCCGCCCCCAACATCGCCCCGCGGGTCGGCTTCGACCCGCCCACGGTGGACATCCCCACGTCCGGCGACTTCACCATCAACACCAAGGGCACCTCGCCCTCGCTGTCGTTCACCAAAGCGGGCTGGGGCGAGATCAACGTCGGAAACCTCACGCTGCGGGTGACCCCGCTGGACGCCTCCGGCCAGCAGACCTCACTCGGCCAGCTGAACGTCAAGTGCTACCAGAAACCGGGGCAGAAGAACTCGCTCGTCCAGTTCTACGTGGACGACGGCACCACCCCGCAACCGCCCAAACCCGCCCCCACCACCCTCCAGGCGGCGCAGCCGCCGGTCGAGTACGGGCGGCCGACCTACCAGCCGAACGTCCACAAGTACGACCTCACCTACACCTGTGACTTCCCGATCCTCGGCCCCTCCGACGAGAAGGGGATCCTCAAGGTCCGGGCCGAGGTCGACTTCCCGGACAAGGTGAAGGTCAACGACTACGCACCGCGCATCAAGATCGTCTCCACCAACGTGCTGGGGGCCAACGCGGTCGACGCGCTCACCCAGGTCTCGGCCGTCAAGCTGACCAAGACCACCGCATACGCGCGCGCCGACATGACCGTCCCGCAGTACGCCAGTCCGGTGAAGGCCACCGTCGCGCTGCCCGTGCCGGACACCGACATCCCCCAGGACTACCCGTCCCCGCCGATGACGATCAACGCCACCGGTCAGGCGCCCGCCCTGGTGTTCACCAAGGCCGGATCCGCCTCCATGAGCATCGGCAACATCGACCTGGAGACGACCCCGGTCCAGGCCGACGGCACCCCGACCCAGCTCGGCAACGTCAAGGCACCCTGCGTCAAGGACCCTGCCGACCAGATCAGCAAGATCGACTTCGAGATCACCGACGGTGGCGGCCCCGCCCCCGACACCCAGGCGCCCACGATCCCGGGCAATGTGAAGGTGGAGGCCGGTGTGCCTGCGTCGTCGTCGTTGACGGTGTCGTGGGACGCTTCGACTGACAAGCCTGATGCTGGCGCGTCCGGTGTGGGGGGCTATCTGGTGTTCCGTGATGGGCAGCAGGTGGCCGACGTGAAGGACGGAACCTCCTACACCGATTCCGGTCTCCAGGCCGAGACCGAGTACAAGTACGGCGTGGTGGCCTACGACAAGGCCGGTAACAAGTCGGAGCAGTCGTCTCCGGTGTCGGGCAAGACGGGTTCGGGTGAGCCCGCGCCCGACACCCAGGCGCCCACGGTCCCGGGCAATGTGAAGGTGGAGGCCGGTGTGCCTGCGTCGTCGTCGTTGACGGTGTCGTGGGACGCTTCGACTGACAAGCCTGATGCTGGCGCGTCCGGTGTGGGGGGCTATCTGGTGTTCCGTGATGGGCAGCAGGTGGCCGACGTGAAGGACGGAACCTCCTACACCGATTCCGGTCTCCAGGCCGAGACCGAGTACAAGTACGGCGTGGTGGCCTACGACAAGGCCGGTAACAAGTCGGAGCAGTCGTCTCCGGTGTCGGGCAAGACGGGTCCGGGGAGTACGACGCCGCCGACGAGTGGGGCGTTCGAGTTGTCGGGGAGCTCCAGCCTCAAGGCCGCCAACGGCAAGGTGGCGTTGGCGGGGTCGGTCAGCGGGACGGTCGACGCGGGCGGCAACGTCAGTGCGGACCTGAAGCTCAAGCCGGCCACGGGGGCGTTCTCGATTCTCGGGTTCCTACCGGTGACCGCCGACATCGCGTTCGCGCCCCAGGGGCGGACGACCGGCACGCTGTCGGGCGGCACGCTGTCCACCACGACCAAGACGGTCGTCAAGGTGTCGTCGGTCAAGCTGTTCGGCATCCAGATCGGCGGCGGCAGCACGTGCCAGACGGGTTCGGCGGCCACCATCCCGTTGAGGTCCACCGACTTCACCGTGGCGGGCGGCGGCACGCTCACCGGCACCTATACCCTGCCCGCTCTCCAGGGCTGCGGCGTCCTCACGCCGCTGCTGAGTGCCTTCGTGGCCGGGCCGGGCAACACCGTCACGCTCAGGGCGACGCCGGCGAAGTGACACCGCACGGCATGGCGTAACCAGGGGAGGCAAGCCCCCGCCGCCGCGGAATCCCCGGCGGCGGGGGCACCTCCGTTGCTCGGCAAATGACAAAAGTCCGGGAATATATGAGGAGAATGACATGGTGCCACGCGTGCTCGGCGGGGTCGCCTTGGGGTGTGCGTTGGTCGTGTCGCCTGCCGGATGCGGTGGGGACGAGAAAAATGACGCCAAGACCGTCTGGGCTGCGCGCGTCTGCGACGGGGTCAAGAGGAACGCGAAACGAATTTCGCTGCCGACCGTCGACCAGCGGGACGCCCGGAAGTCCAGGGCGGCGATTCTGACGTTCCTCGGGGACATGGGCGGGCAGCTTCAGGCCCAGGCGGCCGATCTCGACGCCGCGGGAGCGCCGCCGGTCGCCGGCGGGAAGGCGACCTACCGGGCCACGGTGACCAACCTCGCCAAGGTCCGGCTGGAGCTGGGGCACGTCTCCGCCGATCTGCGCAGGGCCCAGGTGACCGACATGAACTCGCTGGCCAAGGCGCTGCGTTCCTACCAGGCGCGGATGGGCGCCTTCGCCTCGTACCAGGGGCCCGTCAAGGACCTGCGCGCCAACACGGAACTGGACGAGGCCTTTCGGAAGGCCCCGCAGTGCCAGGGCGTGGGGACGTGAGGTTGTCACCCGGCTGACAGTCGCGTCGTGTTTCCACCGTGTTTTTGTGCGACGGGAACTAGTCCGGTGGCGGGCGCCATGACTATCGTGAAGCAACTCATTTCGATCCGCTTTCCGAAGTCCTGTTCCGATGAATTCCCGGCGGGCGAGGAGACGGTGAAGAGCGTCCCGGTTCAGCTTTCACATGATGCGAGGAAACGGCCGTGATCGGCGTGGTGTTCGCGTTCTCGGTGAACGCGATGCGGACGGTCGGGCAGGTGTTCCAGCTCGCCGCGACGGTGCTGGGGCTGCTGGTCCGGCGGCCGCATCGCTTCGAGTTCCGCGAGTTCGTCGAGCAGTTCTGGTTCATCGCCGGCGTGACGATCCTGCCCGCGTCGCTGGTGTCGATCCCGTTCGGGGCGGTGACCTCGCTGCAGGTCGGCTCGCTGATCCAGCAGATGGGCGCGGAGTCGTTCACCGGGGCCGCCAGCGTGCTGGTGATCATCCAGCAGGCCAGCCCGATGGTGGTGGCGCTGCTGGTGTCGGGCGTGGCCGGGTCGGCGATGTGCGCCGACATGGGCTCGCGGACGATCCGGGAGGAGATCGACGCGATGATGGTGCTCGGCGTCTCGCCGATCGAACGGCTCGTCGTGCCGCGCGTGGTGGCCTGCATGGGCGTGGCGTTCATGCTGAACGGGCTGGTGTCGGTCGTCGGTGTCAGCGCGGGCTACTTCTTCAACGTCTTCATGCAGGACGGCACGCCGGGCGCCTACCTGGCGAGCTTCTCGGGCCTGGCGCAGCTCCCCGACCTCTACATCGGGCAGGTCAAGGCGCTCGTCTTCGGGTTCATCGCCGGGATCGTCGCGTCCTACCTCGGCCTGAACCCCGGCAAGGGACCCAAGGGCGTGGGGGACGCGGTGAACCAGTCGGTCGTGTTCGCCTTCCTGGTGCTGTTCGTCGTCAACATGATCCTCACCGCGATCTACCTCCAGGCCGTCCCGCCGAAGGGAGGATGACCGATGGCTCTCCCCTTTCCCGGTCTCCGGCTCCTGCGCCGCCCGGGGCGCTGGCTGGCGTTCCTCGACCAGCCCGGCGACCAGCTCATCTTCTACCTGCGGGCGCTGCTGTGGACGCCGCGTGCGATCCGCCGCTATCTCAGGGAGGTGCAGCGGCTGCTGGCCGAGGTGGCGTTCGGCAGCGGCGGCCTCGGCGTGGTCGGCGGCACCCTCGGCGTGATGGTCGCGATGACGCTCGCGACCGGCGTCGTCGTCGGCATGCAGGGCTACTCGGCGTTGCAGCAGATCGGGTCGGCGGCGTTCACCGGATTCGCGTCCGCCTACGCCAACACCCGCGAGATCGCGCCGCTGGTGTCGGGGCTGGCGCTCAGCGCGACCGTCGGCGCCGGTTTCACCGCCCAGCTCGGCGCGATGCGCATCAACGACGAGGTGGACGCGCTGGAGGTCATGGGCATCCCGAGCCTGCCGTACCTGGTGACGACGCGGATCGTGGCGGGCACGGTCGCGATCATCCCGCTGTACGGGATCGGGCTGGTCAGCTCCTACTTCTCGGCCCGGCTCGTGACGACGGTGTTCAACGGGCAGTCGGCCGGGACCTACGACCACTACTTCGGCCTGTTCCTGTCGCCGGTGGACGTGCTGCTGTCGTTCCTCAAGGTCTTCCTGTTCAGCGTCATGGTGATCGTGTCGCACTGCTACTACGGCTTCCGGGCCAGGGGCGGGCCGGCCGGAGTGGGTAAGGCCGTCGGCAAGGCGGTCCGCACCTCGATCCTGCTGATCGGCATCACCGACTTCTTCGTGAGCCTGGCGCTGTGGGGCACCACGACCACCGTGAAGGTGGCCGGATGAGCGGGCGGAGGCGCGGCGATCTCGCCGCGACGGTGCAGCGGCGGCTCGCGGGCGTGGCCTTCCTCATGGTGCCGGTGCTGCTGGTCGCGCTGTCGGTCGCGGTGTACGACAAGCGCTTCACCAAGGTCAGCTGGGTGATCCTGCGCACCCCGAGCACGGGCGACTCACTGCACCCGTACGCGGACGTGAAGCTGCGCGGGGTGACGGTCGGCGAGGTCCGCGAGATCGACACCAGCGGCTCCGGCGCGACGCTCAGGCTGGCGATGCAGCCGGACGCGCTGCGGCTGATCCCCGCCGACGTGACGGCGCAGATGCTGCCCACCACGCTGTTCGGGCAGCGGTACGTGGCGCTGATCCCGCCCGCGCGGCCGAGCCCGCGGCGGCTGGAACCGGGCAGTGTCATCAGCCAGGACCGCTCGTCCAACGCGACCGAGCTGCAGGAGGTCCTCGACGAGCTGATGCCGCTGCTCACGGCGGTGGAACCGGCCAAGCTGTCGGTGACGCTCAGCGCGGTCGCCCAGGCGCTCGACGGCCGGGGCACGCGGCTCGGGCGGACGATGGGCGAGCTCGACGCGTACCTGAAGAAGATGAACCCGTCCCTGCCCACCCTCAACCGGGACATCACCGAGCTGGTCCGGCTGGCCCGCAACTACGACGAGGCCGTCCCCGAGATCCTGCAGGCACTGGACGACGCCACGTACACCGGCCGCACGCTGGTGGACCAGCGCGCGGAGCTGAGCACCGTGTACTCGTCCGTCACCGCGGCGTCCCGGGACCTGACGGGCTTCCTGCGGGAGAACTCCGCGAACATCATCCGGCTGTCCGCCGACAGCCGGCCCACCCTGGAGCTGCTGGCGAAGTACTCGCCCGAGCTGCCCTGCACGCTGCGGATGCTGAACGACTTCATCCCCAAGATGGACCGGGTCCTGGGCAAGGGCGGCAAGCGACCGGGGCTGCACGTCGACGTCACGACGATGCGTTCGCGCGGCGCGTACCGCCCGGGGAAGGACGACCCCGTCTACAACGACAAGGGCGGCCCGGCCTGCTACCCCGTCCCGTATGACGGCGGCGGCCCGTCGACCCCGGTGAAGGTCGGCCGTGGCGGGCTCGGCCTGCCCAACTCGCCGGAGGAGAACCGCCTGATCAACGAGCTGCTCGCGTCCGGCCCGGACGAAGTGCCGGGGGCGCTGCCGGACTGGAGCAGCGTGCTGCTCGGCCCCGTCTACCGAGGCACGGAGGTGACGCTGCGATGAGCCGCACGGGCGGCACGCTGTCCCCGCTGATCAAGTCGCTGCTGTTCGTCGCGTGCACCGGCCTGGCCACCCTCGTGCTGGCGGTCAGCATCGCCCAGACCGACGTCGGGGCGACCGTCTCCTACCAGGCCAGGTTCACCGACGCCTCCGGGCTGCGCGTGGGCGACAGCGTGCGGATCGCCGGCGTGCAGGTCGGACGGGTGGATCGGGTCGGCGTCACCCAACGGCGGATCGCGCTGGTGCGGTTCTCGATCGAACGCGATCGGCGGCTCCCGGCGTCCGCCACGGCGACCATCAAGTACGTCAACCTGGTCGGCCAGCGGTACGTCGAGCTGGGGCGCGGCGCCGGGACGCCCGGCGACCTGCCGCCGGGCGGCACCATCCCGCTCGAACGCACCACCCCCGCGCTCGACCTGACGCAGCTGTTCAACGGGTTCCGCCCGCTGATGCAGGCGCTGTCGCCGGGCGACGTCAACAAGCTCGCCGGGTCGATCGTCCAGGTGTTCCAGGGAGAGGGCGCCACCATGGAGGAACTGCTGGGCACCATCGGTTCGCTCACCGCGACGCTGGCGGGCAAGGACCAGGTGATCGGCCAGGTCATCGGCAACCTCAACGCGGTCATCGGCAACCTCAACGCGCACAGCGGCCGGCTCGTCGACCTGGTGACCACGCTGCGCCGCCTGGTGTCCGGGCTGGCCGCCGACCGGGAGCCGATCGGCGCGGCGGTGAGCGCGCTGGACGAGCTCACCGCCAGCACCGCCGGGTTGCTGGGGGAGAGCCGCGCCCCCCTGAAGGAGGACGTGGCCCGGCTCGGCCGGCTCTCCCAGAACCTGGCCGACGAGTCCGCCACGGTCGAAAGATTCCTCGACATGCTCCCGGTGAAGATGCAGGCCATCGGCCGGCTCGGCTCCTACGGCTCCTGGATCAACCTCTACCTGTGCGAGGCCAGGCTCAGCGGCGCCTCGTACCAGCAGTTCCCGGATGCGCAACCGCCGCCACCGACCGGCATTCCGCTCACCGACGCCAGGTGCCGGTCATGAGCCGCCGGCCGCGCATCCGAAGGCGAGGCAGGCGGGCCGAGCGATCCGGGCGGCCCCTGGTGCGGCCGGTCCGCGAATGGAACCCGATCACCGTGTTCATCGTCGGCATGGTCGCCTTCATCGTCGCGGGGACGGTGGCGTTCCGCGCCGCCGACCTGCCGGTCATCGGCGGCGGCACCGGCTACGCCGCCGACTTCACCGAGGCGGCCGGGCTGCGTCCCGGCAACGAGGTGCGGGTGGCGGGCGTCAAGGTCGGCAAGGTGACCGGCGTGCGGCTGAACAGCGGCAAGGTCCGGGTGACGTTCCGCGTCAAGAGCACCTGGATCGGCAACGCCAGCACCGCCGCGATCGCCATCAAGACGGTGCTGGGCGACAAGTACCTGGCCGTCGACCCGCTCGGCACCGGCGCGCAGGACCCGCGCACCCCGATCCCGGTGGCCCGTACCACCTCGCCGTACGACGTGACCACCGCGTTCGACGACCTCAGCGGCTCCCTGGCCGAGCTCGACTCGCCCAAGCTCGCGCAGAGCCTGCGGACGCTTTCGCAGACCTTCGCGGGCACGCCGCCCGCCATGCGCAAGGCTCTGGACGGCGTCACCGCCCTGTCGAAGACGATCGCCTCCCGCGACGCCGAACTGCGCAGGCTGCTCGCCGGAGCGAACCGGATCTCCGGCACCGTGGCCGGCCAGAACGCCCAGCTCGAGACGCTGCTCAAGGACGGCAACCTGCTGCTCGCCGAGCTGCGGCGCCGCCGTGACGCGGTCCACGGCCTGCTGGTCGGGACACAGCGGCTGTCCGCCGAGCTGTCGGGGCTGGTGGACGACAACCGGCGGCAGCTCGGCGCGACCCTGCGCTCCCTCCAGGAGGTCACCGCCCTGCTCGAACGCAACCGGGCCGACCTGAACCGGGCGCTGTCACTGGCCGGGACCTACACCCGCCTGCTGGGCAACTCGCTCGGCAACGGCCGGTGGATGGACGGCTACCTGTGCGGCGTCGTCCCCAAGAACTACCTGCCTCCCGGCACGCCCCCCGCGAAGGGATGCATGCCGCCCAAGCAAGGGGGCCGCTGATGCCGTCGCCATCTCGGAAGAAGGTCATCGCGGGGCTGCGGAGGCTACGTCGTGCGGCCTTCGTCGTGACCGCCGGTGTGGCGGCCGTCGTGCTCGCGGGCACGGCGCTCGCCGCGTTCGATGACGACCCCGGCTACACGGTGACCGCCTACTTCAGGAAGGCCGTGGGTGTTCACGAAGGCTCGGACGTGCGGGTGCTGGGCCTGAAGGTCGGCGCCATCCGGTCCGTCCGGCCGGAGCCCAGCCGGGTCCGGGTGGACATGCGCCTGGACCGGACGGTCCTGGTCCCGGCGAACGCGGGCGCGCTGGTGATCGCGCCCAGCGTCGTCGCCGACCGGTACGTCCAGCTGACCCCCGTCTACACAGGCGGCCCGCGGCTGGCCGACGGGGCGGTCATCCCGGTGGAGCGCACCGGCACCCCCATGGAGATCGACCAGCTGTACGCGACGGTCAGCAAGCTCGCCACCGACCTCGGCCCGGACGGGCTCAACCGCGACGGGGCGCTGTCGGACGCGATCCGCACCGGCGCGGCCAACCTCGACGGCAACGGCCGCGCGGCGGGCCGGACGATCGAGCAGCTCGGCCGAGCCGCCAAGACTCTGAACGGTTCACAGCGGGACCTCTTCGCCACGGTCGACAACCTGCGCAGGTTCACCGGCATGCTGCGCGACAACGACGCCCAGGTCCGGCAGGCAGAACGGCAGCTCGCCGACGTCACCGGGTTCCTGGCCGCCGACCGCGCAGACCTCGCCGCCGCGCTGCGGCTGCTGGCCGAGGCGCTCGGCAAGGTGAAGACCTTCGTCGAGGACAACCGCGCGCTGCTGAAATCGAATGTCGGCAAGCTCGCCTCGATCACGCAGGTGCTCGTCGAGCAGCGCCGGTCCCTCGCCGAGGCTCTCGACGTGCAGCCGCTCAACGTGCAGAACGTCCTCAACGCCTACGACCCGCAGACCGGGTCGCTCATGGGACGCGCCAACCTCAACGAGCTGAGCGCAGGCGGCGGGGCCGGTCCGCCGCTTCCCCTTCCGACGGTGGATGGAGGTGGCCGCTGATGCGTGTCCGCCGGCTGGCAGGAGCACTGGGGTTGGTGGCCACCGCGCTCTCCGGCTGCGGGTTCGGGGGAGTCCGGGGCGTCCAGGACATCCCGCTCCCCGGCGGCCCGGACCTCGGCGACCACCCGTACACGGTGAAGGCCCGGTTCGCGAACGTGCTGAACCTGGTGCCGCAGTCGGCGGTGAAGGTCAACGACGTGGCGGTGGGCCGCGTCGCCGATGTGTCGCTGCCGCCCGGCGGGTGGACGGCGGAGGTCACGCTGCTGGTCAACGGCGAGGTGCGGCTGCCCGCCAACGCCTACGCGCAGGTGCGGCAGTCGAGCCTGCTCGGCGAGAAGTACATCGAGCTGGCCCCACCACCCGGCGGCGCGACGGGACGCCTGACCGCCGGCAGCGTGATCCCGGTGTCGCGGACCAACCGCAACGTCGAGGTCGAGGAGGTGTTCGGCGCGCTGTCGCTGCTGCTCAACGGCGGCGGTCTCAACCAGATCCAGACCATCACCAAAGAGCTCAACCACGCCCTGGGCGGCAACGAACCCCAGGTCCGGTCAATGTTCCAGCGGGTCGCGGAGCTGACCGGCACGCTGGACGGCAACCGCAAGGGCATCACCGACGCGCTGGACGGCGTCAACCGGCTGTCGGCCACGCTGAACGGCCGCCAAGCGCAGATCAACACGGTGCTGAGCGACCTCGGCCCCGGGCTGAAGGTGCTCGAACAGCAGCGCGGCGCGCTGGTCGAGATGCTCCGGGCGCTCGACCGGCTGGCCGCCGTCGCGGTCGACACCGTGAACAGGAGCAAAGAGGACCTGGTCGCCGACCTCAAGGCACTGGAGCCGACCCTGCGGAGGCTGGGCGAGGCGGGCCGCGACCTGCCGCGGTCGCTGCAGGTCCTGCTCACCTACCCGTTCACCGACGCCGTCCTGCCCGCCATCAAGGGCGACTACCTGAACGTGTACCTGTCGGTGTCCGCCGCCCCCGGCACCCAGATCGTTCCGCCGGTCAAGCCGAGCGGACAGGACGCCCAGCCCCGCAAAGGCACGGGCCCGCCGCTGCCGCTCCCCGGCGCCGAGACCGTCGCGCCCCCGATCGCCCCCGCGTCCGGAGGAGGGCAGGACTGAT
Organism: Actinomadura sp. NPDC047616; assembly: GCF_040642915.1. Classification (NCBI taxonomy): domain Bacteria; kingdom Bacillati; phylum Actinomycetota; class Actinomycetes; order Streptosporangiales; family Thermomonosporaceae; genus Actinomadura; species Actinomadura sp. NPDC047616. The sequence continues at coordinate 56,068 of NZ_JBEYTB010000019.1, read as the reverse complement.
GCTCACGATCGCCACCCGGCTCAAGGTGTTCGCCTTCCTGGTGATCGCCGTCTGCACGCTGGCGTTCGTCGGCGTCCGGTACGCGGCGCTCGGCGCCTACGTCGGCTACCGCGACTACTACGTGGTCAACGTCGAACTCGCTCAGGCGGGCGGGCTGCTGCGGTACGCGGACGTGACGTACCGGGGCGTGTCCGTCGGACGGGTCGGCCCGGTACGGCTGACCGACGACGGCGTCGTCGCCGAGCTGCACATCAAGAAGTCCGCGCCGAGAATCCCGGCGCGAACGACGGCGGTCGTGGCGAACCGCTCCGCCGTCGGTGAGCAGTACATCGACCTGAGCCCGCAGACCGCGGGCGGCCCCTACCTCGCGGCCGGCTCGCGGATCGAACGCGCCGCGACCACGACCCCCGCGCCGGTCACAGATCTGCTCAAGAGCGTCGACGACCTGGCGGCCTCGGTGCCGCTGGGCGACCTGCGCACGATGGTCGACGAGCTCGGCGAAGCGTTCAACGGGCAGAGCCAGAACCTCCAGATGCTCCTGGACAACGCCGGCGCGTTCACACAGGCGGCCAACGAGCACGCCGAACCGACCAGGCGGCTCATCGAGGACGCCGAGACGGTGCTGCGGACCCAGAACGACGAGGCCGAGGCGCTCAAGTCGTTCGCCCGCGACGCACGGCTGCTGGCCCGGCAGCTGCGGACGTCCGACGGCGACCTTCGCCGTCTGATCGCCGCCGCCCCCGGGGCGTCGGAGCAGTTCGCCGGGCTGGTCCGCGACCTGGACCCCGACCTCGGCGTCCTGGTCGCCAATCTGCTCACCACCTCCGAGCTGCTCCTCACTCGGGTGGATGGCACGGAGGAACTGCTGGTCAAGCTGCCCCGCGCGGTCGCCGCCGGCTCGTCGATGATCGAGGGCGGCACGCTCGACTTCGGCATGGTGACCACGTTCTTCCAGCCGCTGCCCTGCACCAGGGGATACGGCGCCACCACCTACCGCAACGGCCTCGACACCTCTCCCGGACCGCCGCTGAACACGGCGGCGCGCTGCGCCATGCCCGCCTCCAGCGGGGTGAACGTGCGCGGCGCCGCCAACGCCCCACGCGGCGCAGTGCCCACTCCGGCCGTGCCCGGCTCCGTCCTCGGCGACACGAGCACGTCGTCCCTGCCAGGCGCCCTCGGCCTGCCGGCCCTGCCCCCCTCATCACCCCCCTCGGACATGTCCGCCCTGCTCGGAATGGCGAAAGGGGGAAGCTGATGACCCGCATCGCCGCATGGGTGGCGCTCGCGCTGGCCGTGACGTTCCTCTCCTGGTCCGGACGGGCCCTGTGGCAGACCTGGCACGACTCCGACGCGACGGCCTTCGCCCGCGAACGCGACCTGGTGCTTCGCACCGGCACCCGAGAGGTGGCCATGCTCAACAGCATCGACTGGACCCGCCCCGACGAGGGGCTGCGGCGGTGGCGGGACGCCTCCACCGGGCCGCTGCGCGACCGCCTCCAGCGCGAGTCGGCGACCAGCCGCCAGAAGATCCTGCGGGCCCGCACATCGGCCGTGGCGAACGTGGACGACGCCGCGGTGACGTCCCTGGACGTGCGGACGGGCACCGCCCAGCTCATCGCCGCGGTGCGGATCAGGCTGACACCGCAGGGTGGGCAGACCACCGTCCAGCGCAAGCGCTACGAGGCCGGTCTTACCCGCACGTCCAGCGGGTGGCGGCTCAAGTCGCTCACCGTGCTCCCGGTCAGTGCCCGCTGAGAAAGGAACGCGATCGGTGCCCGAAACGCAGGAGGACCGCCCCCGAACGGCCACGAACGCCCCAGCCGACCACCGACCACGCCGGCCTCACCGGCTGTTCGTCGTCGCGGCGTTCGTCGCACTCGCCGGATGCGGCCTGTTGGCCCTGCGCGGACCCGCCGGCGCGGAGGAGGCCGCCTCGGCGAACCGGGCGCTCGTCGACACCGCCGCCACAACGGAGGTCATCGGCGACGTGGGGAACGCCCTGACCCGGATCTTCTCCTACGACCCGGACGACACCGCCGCCACCGAGCGCGCCGCCGCCGACGCCCTGTCCGGCCGGGCCGCCCACGACTACCGGCGCCTCTTCCCCCAGGTGAGACGGCAGGCACCGGCACAGCGGCTCGCGCTGCGCACCAGGGTCGTGCGCGCCGGCCTGGTCAGCCTCACCGGCGACACGGCCCGCCTGCTGGTCTTCCTCGACCAGGCCGCCACCCGCGCCGGAAGGCCCGCCGCCTCACCGGCGGCCGCGCAACTCTCGGTGACGGCCCACCGGCACAACGGCCAGTGGCGCATCACGGAGATCAGCTCTCGTTGACCCGAACGACCTGCCAGAGGAACCGACTTCCATGCCGAACACCACCGAGGCGGACACCACGACCACCTCCCGCGCCGACAGCCCCGCCGACGAGCCCGGCGCCACGTCCCATGACATGCGTGGCGACGAGCCCGGCGAGAAGTCCACGGACACGTCCGGCGAAAACCCCGCCGCCGAACCTGGCGACGACCCTGGCGGTGGGCGGGCCGATAAGCCCGCCCAGAAGCCTGCCCGGAACGACGCCGACATGTCCGGCCAGAAGCGCGCCGAGGACTCTGAGGACGAGGTTGTGCCGGGTGGGAGGCGGCGCTGGATTCCGTGGGGAGCGGATCCGGTCCAGGTAATCGCGATCGTGCTGACGGTGGTGGCGGCGGTTGCCGCCGGGTGGTTCGGGTGGTCCCGCTACGCAGCCAGGCATGACGACTCGTTGCGTTACGCGGCGACGCGCGATCAGGTGCTGCGGAGTGCAGAGCAGGGGGTTCAGAACCTCAGCACCCTGGACTATCGGTCCCTCGACCGGAGCCTCAAGGCCTGGCAGGAGTCCGCCACCGGCGACCTGTACCGGGATATCGTTCAGGGCCGGGCGCAGTTCGAGCAGCGCGTGCGCGAGGCCCGGACGGTCACCGCCGCCAAGGTCCTGGAGGCCGCGGTCACCGAGTTGGACGAGCACGCCGGGAAGGCTCGCGTCCTCGTCGCCGTCCAGATCACCGTCACCCCGCCCGAGGGGGAGCCCGCGGTCAAGAAGAGCCGCCTCGTCGGCGAGCTCACCAGGACCGCCGACGGATGGAAGATCAGCGGGCTCGGCCAGGCACCCATCGCGAACCCCTAGGAAGGGTCACCGCCATGCGAGCCATCAACCTGCCCGTCGCGCTCGGCACCGCCACCGTTCTGCTGGTCGCGTTCGCCGTCTGGTCGCACCGGGAAGCGGCAGCCCTGCGCGATACCCCCTCCGCGCGCAACGCCGCTCTCGCCGACAACGCCCGCACCAGCGAAGTCAAAGGCCAGGTCACCGACGTGGTGAACACGGTGTTCTCCTACAACTACGCCGACGTCGACAAGACCGAGCGCGCCGCCCATAACCTGCTCGTCGGCCGGGCCGTCCGGCAGTACGACGCCATGTTCGCCACGGTGCGCAGGCAGGCGCCGATGCAGAAGCTGGTGCTCACCACGACCGTCACCAACGGGGCGGTGAGGATGCTGCAGGGCGAGCGGGCGCGGCTGCTGCTGTTCGCCGACCAGCGCAGCACGCGCGGCACGGACGGCACGAGTTCCTACGCGGGCGCGATGCTGGCCGTGGACGCGATCCGCCGGGACGGCCGCTGGCGCATCGCGGCGATCGACACCTTCTCCTGAGGATGCGGCGCGAGCCGTGCCGATTGACGACCTCGACGACCACCGCGAAGAACTCGTTGAGCAGCGCGACGACCTCCCCGGGCGGACGGGTCGCCGCCAGCCGGGTGGATCCGACGAGGTCCACGGCGTGGCGGGCCAGCTCGCCGTTGGGCACCGACTCCACCTGATGGCCCCGCTTGTGAAGCAGGCTCACGACGACCTTGACGAGTCTCGGATCGTCGTCCACCACAAGTAACCGTGCCCCCACGGCTGGGGCAACGCCCATAGAAGCCACCGTACGCCTCTTGTGACGGCGTGCCCGGCGTGAAGCCCGATCACGCGGTGACATCGTCGAGGCCGGAGCCAACTGTCGAAGATCGCGGGTATCCCGCTGGCCTTGGCCGAGTGCACGCCCTTGTTCAGCGCTTTCTACGTGGCTGCCGGGGACGCGCTGGCGAGGCTTGGACCTGACCGATGCGGACCTGCGCCGTCGCCAGGGGCCCTCCCGGCCGCACCCCAGCGAGTTGACCAGCGCCCTGCTGCTCATCTCCGCGGCACCAGCAACGTCTTTACCCGGTTCATGGTGCTGCCCGTCGTGCTGCTGCCGCGCACCAGCCCGTTCCGCACGCCCGACTGCATGCCAGAAGGGATCTCGCCGGCCTGGCGGCTCACCCGCCAGTTGCCGCTGGGCCGCCGCCGCGGCCTCGGCTCCTGCTGCTGGTATCACCAGGGCGACTGGCGCAAGGTCTCCCGCACGGCGATCAGGCTGCTGCGCCGCGTCCACCGCCGCCGAACTGGGCATCGACCCCATGGCTGAAGAGTCGTGACCAGCGCGCGAGCCGATCGAGGACCGTATGCACCACGGCCCGGCTCGACGCGCGCCGGTGCGGTCGAGCCCGTGGCGGGTTTCGGTGATCTGTTGGGTGGGCCTGCTGCCCGCGCCGACCCTGCACAGCCCGTTGGCCAGGGCCAGACCGTCGAGGGTCGGCGCCGATGACAAGCACTCTCACCGCGGCTCGCCGCCGAAGTCCGCAGCGTGCTCGGCGGCCCACACCGACAGCGGCCGGGCGCTCGCCCCGGTGATGTCGTGCACCGTGGAGGTGACGGCTGGGGGCGGGCCCGCCGCCATCCTGGCGTAGCCGGAGAGCAATTCCTCCACGAACCCGTCGGGGAAGCCGGAATCGGCCAGCAGCCGGGCGCGCTCCTGCACCGGCGACAGCTCCTGCCAGCGCAGCGGGCGGCCGATTGCCTCGCCGATCACCCGGACCTGCTCGGCCTGGGTCAGCACCTCGGGGCTGGTGAGGGTGTAACGGCGTCGGTCGTGCCCGCCTTGGGTCAGCACGTGTACGGCCACCGCCGCGATGTCGTCCTCGTGAATCGGTGCCATCGCCAGCGAGCCGAAAGCCCCGCGCACGGTGTCACCCGCCCTGATCTGCTCCCTCCACCACAGCGTGTTGGCCATGAACGTGCTGGGGCTCAGCACCGTCCATTCCATGCCCGACTGCTCGATCAGGCGCTCCACGGTTGCGTGCCAGCGGGCGACCGGGTTGGGCTGCTTCTCGGGAGTGAGCCCGGGGCGAACGCCGCCACCGGTCATGAAGACGACACGGCGGACGCCGCGCTTGAGCGCGTCCACGATGGGGCGGGCCGGTTCGGCCGAGTGGAACGGCCACATCAGGAACGCCGCCTCGACATCATCGAGAGCGCCGGGCGCCTCCAGGTCCGGCGTGATCACTTCGACGTCGTGCGGCAGCTTCGCGGTCTCAGGGGTGCGGCTCGTGGCTCGCACGGCGGCGCCGCCCCAGGCCAGCCGCTCGGCCACCCTTCTGCCGACGTTTCCGGTGGCGCCGAAGACAAGGTATGTGCTCATGCCCCAACGATCACGCCGACTCAGTGGACCGCGTAGGTCACGGGGCAAAGAACGGCTATAAGTCGCATGTCATAATGATCTATGGTGAAAACTAGCACTCTGGATGCGATGGATCACGCTCTCGTGCATGCGCTCCAGATCGACGGTCGAGCCTCTTTCCGTACGATCGCCGAGGTGCTTGGCACCTCCGAGCACACCATCGCCCGCCGTTACCGGAAGCTGCGCTCACACGGCATTCTGCGGGTGGTCGGCCTGCTCAACGGCCCGCGCTTCGGACATACCTCGTGGTCGGTACGCCTGGTGTGCACGCCGGACGCGGCCGGCTCGGTGGCCGGGGCGCTCGCCCGCCGCGACGACACCGTCTGGGTTCGTCTGCTGTCGGGCGGCACCGAGATCGCCTGCGGCGTCCAGACCCGTGGCGACGGGGAAGGCGACGCCCTGTTGCTGAAGAAGCTGCCACGTACCCCGCGCATTGTCGCCATGTCCGCACACGCGACCCTGCACATGTTCGCCGGATGGCGCAGCCGGGTCACTGTGCTCTCCGAGGAGCAGGCCGAGCGGCTCCGGCCGGCTCCGCCGCAGGAGATGGAGATCTCTCTGCGTAAGGAGGATCATGCCCTGCTGCGCGTGCTGGCCCAGGACGGGCGGGCCGGGTACGGCGAGCTGGCAGCGGCCAGCGGATGGTCGCAAACCACCGTGCGGCGCCGCCTCGGCCAGTTGCGATCCGGTGGCGCGCTCAGGTTCGACGTCGAGATCCCTCCACAGGCCTTGGGGTACCACGCCGAGGCCTGGCTGTGGATGAAGGCGGAGCCGTCGGCCCTAGCCGCGGTCGGTGCCGCGCTGGCCGCTCACCCCGAAGCCGACGTGGTGGCGGCCACCACAGGCCCGACCAACCTCATGGCGGGGGTGACCTGCCGTGACACCCAGGACCTCTACCGCTACCTCACCGAGCGGGTGGCGCCGCTGGACGGTGTGCGCGAGTTGGAGACCGCGCCCGTGATCCGCACGGTCAAGCGGGTGGGCACCGTCCTGTCCTGATGCCTCAGATCGCCGCCAGGCGAGGCCATTCGTCACTCCGAAAACCCCGGGGGCCGATGCGGGGGTGATGTAGCAACGGAACGAATAATCACGCTAAGGACCGCGGGCGAGCCGCGAGTGTTGTGCGCAGCGTTGTTGTCAGTGAGTGCCGTTCACGCCACATCACCCAGCGGCGGCAACGGCGCCAACACCGCGCTGCGCGACGCGGACCTTCTGCGGCGCAACCTGGCCGATGTCGTCCATGGGCGTCGAGAGCTTCGCGAGGCCATCGACGACTACGAGACTCGCATGATCGAGTACGGCGCAGCCGCTGTCACGCACAGCGTTGCCGCGCTCGACAAGTTCCTCCCTGGCGGACAGCGCGGCTGACACCAGCACGATGGGCTTTGGCGCACTCCGGCCGTACCCGGGGTCCCGGTAGTCCTGGCGGAAAATCCAACGGATGTGCCGCTGACCCGCAGGGATTCGGCGGGCACGAGGACCGGCATCGAGCGTGGCAATTAGCCCTCGTTCAGTGAGACGTTCAGCGGGCGACCTATCTGAGACGACGTTCCCGCAGGTCACGGGGCTTGAGCAGCAACCGAACGGCCAGTCACGTTAAGGAGCCCGGCGGGCGCCTCTTGTCGTTACTGGCCGTTCCGATGCGGATGACGTCGAGCGGGACGCCAGTTCTGTAACGGTTTGGTGACTCTGGGTTGCCTATCGGTGAGTCGGTCCTACTTTTGCGGCGTGTGCCTGTGAAGTCCTTGACTGATGATGAGGCGGCGGCGTACGGGCGGTTCGCGGGACCGCCGACGCAGGCTGATCTGGAGTGGGTGTTCTTTTTCGATGACGAGGATCGGGCGCTGGTCGGGCAGCGGCGTGGCGATCACATGCGGCTTGGGCTCGCCCTGCAGTTGGTGACGGTGCGCTGGCTGGGGGCGTTTCTGGAGGATCCCCTTGATGTGCCGGGGGGGTGTCCCTATGGGTTCTGTCAAGCAGCCTGCGGGGTGGCCTTTGAGGCGGGGGGTTGGTAGGTGGTGCCGTCACGGAGCATGGCGAACAACACGTCGCAGCGGCGGCGGGCCAGGCAGATCAGAGCGGCGTTGTGTCGCTTGCCTTGGTCGCGTTTGCGCTGGTAGTAGGCCTGTGAGACGGGGTGGGCCAGGGATGCGAACGCGGCCAGGAACATGGCGCGTTTGAGGTGTTTGTTGCCGCCTTTGGGTGGGTGTTCGCCCCGGATGGAGGTGCCCGAATGCCGGGTGACCGGGGCCAGACCGGCGTAGGCGGCCAGGTGACCGGCGGTCGGGAAGCCGGAGCCGTCGCCGACCTCCAGCAGAACGCGGGCTGTGGTGCCCTCACCAAGCCAAACCCGCCCCGTCACCGAACCGAAACGTAGATCAGCTCCCTACCGCTAATTCCTGCACCCAGCCTCCTCGCGGGCCGCGACTACTCGAACGCAGTTGGCGCGGACCCGCACCGGAGGTTGTGGTGCTCACCAACGTGGACGCCGACGCGTTCCCACCCGGTCACTCGGGCATGATGGCCAGCACGGCGTCGGCGACCGTTCGGAGGGTGGCGACGGGGTCGTCGCCGAGGGGGTAGACGCCGACTTGGTCCGCGCCGGCATCGAGGTGCGCGGTCAGGCCGCGCGCGAGGTCGGCCGGGTCGCCGTAGGCGAGCAGTGCGTCGATGAGGCGGTCGCTACCGGTCCCGGAGAGGTCCTCGTCGGTGAAGCCCAGCCGCCGGAGGTTACTGGCGTAGTTGGTGACCTGCAACGCCTTGCCAGGCGGTGCGGCCCGGGCAACGGCGCGGGCCCGCTCGACGTCGGGCTCCGCAAGCGCGAAGTGGCCGGGAAGTAGCAGCTTGCCCGCACCCAGGACCTCCCTCGCCCACCGGGTGTGATCGGGCGTGACCATGCAGGGGATGGCACCCGCGGTGCGGTCGCGGGCCAACCGCATCATTCTCGGACCGAGGGCGGCCAGCACTACCCGCTCGGCCGGGACGCCGGCCAACGCCAGTTGGTCCAGGTAGGACACCAGGGTGGCATATGGCGACGCCCACTCGGCGTGGACCTCGCGGTGCCCGATCCCGACCCCGAGAAGGAACCGGCTGGGGTACCTGGCGACGATTCGGTGGTAGGAGGCGGCGACAGTCTCGGCGTCAGCGGTCCACACGTTGACCACGCTCGTGCCGACCACCAGCCGGGTGGTGGCGTCAAGCAGCCTCTCCGCGAGGGTGAGGTCGGCCGGTGGCGATGCGTCCAGCCAAAGCGTGCCATATCCGGCCCGCTCCACCTCCACCGCGCTCTCCGGGCTTACCTCATGCTCGCGGAGGTGGGCGCCGAGCAGACCCAGATCGATATCCATGATCCGATCCCAGCACCACGCCCCCATCGGAAACCAGGACCATTTCCGACGCGCTCGATAACCTGGAGGCATCGTCGCAGAGCAGGGGGCGGATCGGTGGAACTGCGCGCACTGCGCTACTTCGTTGCGGTCGCCGACGAACTGCACTTCGGGCGGGCCGCCGAGCGGCTGCACATCGCCCAGCCCGCGGTCAGCAGGCGGATCGCCCAACTGGAACGGGAGCTGGGAGTCCGGCTGCTGGACCGTTCACCGCGCCGGGTCCGGCTCACTGCTGCGGGGCACCGGGTGCTCGCCGCGGCGCGTGATGCGCTCGCGGCCGCGGATCGGGTCCAGGCCGCCGCCGGTGCGCCGGCGGGCAGCATGCGCATCGGTACCGCCGCCGGGTTCACCGCTCGCCTGGAGCGCGGGATCGACGCGCTGCGCGAGCACCCCGCGGCGCTCGGCGTCGACGTCGTACTGGTCGACCTTCCACTGGCGGCTCGTCTGGACACCGTGCGACGGGGGGAGATCGATCTGGCACTGGCCCGGGGGGTACGTTCGGCACCCGGGCTGAGGGTGCTGCCGACGTGGACGGAGCAGCTGTTCGCGATCGTGTCCGTACAGCACCTCGCCGCGGGTCGCTCGACAGTCGACCTGGCCGATCTCGCCGTTGGCGAACTGCGGATCCCGTCGCGGGACCACGGCCTGTTCCTGCCGGAGGCTTTGAAAGCCGCGATACGGAAGGCCGGGGTCGAAACTCGGGTCGGCCGTCCTGCCGGGACGGTCCAGGACACGATCGTCGAGATCGGTTTCAATCCGCGTAGCTGGACCGTGCTGCCAGGCGACCAGGTCGCGGAGATCCGCTCCACCCGGGTGCGGGCGATCCCGTTCGCACCGCAGACCACGATCATCGGCAGCGTCGTGGTACCGGTCGACCTCCCGCCCACCTGCGCCGCTGCCCACCAGGCAGCCTTCGGAGATTGACCCGTCGAGAGCGGCACCCGCGCGCGGCGGGCCAGTTCGCTGGTGCTGCAGCCGGGAGCGCGGGCGATGCAGTTGAGGATCTGCGCGCGTGTCTGCCCCAGCAGGGCGACCAGCGGGTCGCCTGCGGCGAGGGCCGGAGAGGGACGGCCTGGGATCGGATAGGCCAGCACGGGAGGTAGGGCGGGGTCCACAAGGGTGACCGGGTTCGCCCGGCAGAAGTAGGTCGGAATAAACGTCAGTCCCCGGCCGCACAGGTGAATTTCCCGGTTCAGCCCCGGCGCATAATCGACTTCCAGGACGGGTGGGTGCCAGCGCATTGTGGGGACCAGATGGGCGAGCATCTGCTCGGTGCCGCCGGTGGTGAAATGATGCTGCATGATGTGGGCGTGTAGATCGTCTGTATGACTTCGGCGCCAACTTTAATTACTATACGTTCAAGATGAGTCAGAAGTGTAGTTGTGACTGATAAAGTCCACCATCACCTGTCACAGACTGGCCAACGATCCGCTGATCGCCGCCTACCAGGCGGCCCGCATGCGGCTGGTCGAAATGCCCTGAACCCAGTCGAGGTGTGCACTTCACCGGTAGGCGACTCCGCTCCTCCCACGAGGTCACAGGATTGATCAGCTGAGGCTGCCGTAAAGGCTGTCCCGTAATGATCAGGAAGTGCTGGAGAGTTTAGGCGGCGGGCGTGGCGTGGAGGCCGGTCAGCCGGCCATGGCCAGGTTACGCAGGAGGGCGATGCCGCAGTCCGGCACCTCACGTTGTCGATTCCCTGGGAAGTTGGGTTGCGTCCACGGAGGTGGTGTACGAGTATCCGCAGGTGAAGAGCGTGGCGTCGTGACGTGAGACGGCCACCGCGTAGATCCTTCGAGATGGATGATCAAGAGGCGGCCCGGGACTGGCCGCGGGCGGGACTGGACGCGCCCACGGTCCGTGCCAGTCTGGCCGCCGCTCCCGACCAGGCGCATCTGCTGATCCGCCAGGCCGTCGACACCGACGCTCGCCGCCGGGGCCTGCCGGCCGACCAGGCAGGGAGCCGGCGGCTGGTGCTGGTCGTCGACCAGTTCGAGGAGCTGTTCACCACCCCCGAGGGCGGCACCGGCGGCGCCGACGAGGGTGGGGCCGGCGGCGCGGCAGGGGAGGGGGCGGCGGAGACGGCCGCGTTCATCACCGCGTTGCACGCGGCCGCGACCGTCCCGTGCGGGCCCGCCGACGCTCCGGCGGCACTGGTGTTGATCGCCGTGCGGGGTGACTTCGTCGACCGTTGCGCCGACCATCAGGTCCTGGCCGCCGCCAAAGCGCGCGGCCGCGTCGGCGGCCGCCCCACCGTCGTCAACGAGGACCTGATCCGGGCCGCCCGCGACATGCTCCCCAACCCCGAGCATTCGGTCACCTCGATCGCCAAGCTGCTGGGCGTCTCCCCGGGGACCCTCTACAACCACATTCCCGACCTGCGAGTTGCGTGCGGCAGGGCGCACGCCGCCGCGGGAGGCGACCGCGTGAACGACGCCAGGCTATGTACCCGTAAAAGGCCGGGCAGCCTTATGGGAAGGGATCGTCGGGGGGCTTGGCCGCGGTGAACGATCCGGTGGATGAGTTGGTGGTGGAGGAGGTGGCAGCGCCCGACAGGTACATCCAGCCGGTGAGCTGCTGGTCCTTCACCTTGCTGTGCACGCGCTGGTAGGCGGACGGGTCGATGAGTCCCGGACCGTGCGCGATGACGGACTCGTACACAGGTGGGGAAGAGATGAACGCCAGGTCGGCCTGGGTCTCGTCCTGCCACTGCTTAAACGCGGGGACGTCCAGCAGCCGGGCGGCGTGGATGATGGCCGATCCCACGACCCCCTGCTGGTCGATCGTCACGGGCCCGACGTGCAGCGCGAGTCGCAACTGGACGGTGCGGGCGGCGTCGCTGGAGCGGTTGTGGCGGCGCAGGCCAGCGGCCAGGCGGGCGAGCATGGGATCGACGACCGCGGCAGTCGGGATCTCTGGCGGGACGATGATGAGCGCACCGTCGCCGCGGTCTTCCCGGTGGCAGGCGTCCCAGGGGACGTTCGACTGCTCCAGCGCCTCGCGCAGCAGAACCCACATGACGCGGCGGATAACCAGCCGGTCGTCGTCGGTGCGGTCTGCGCCGGCGAAACCGGCGATGTCGGCGAAAAGGATCGTGCAGTTCTGGCTCGCCCACGCGGGAGTGGGCCGGGCGGCGATCGCCGACGGCCGACGCACACCTGGCGTCGGCGTCTCCCGCGCCGGGCTCGTGGGGACGAAGGGCTGCTGCTGGACCTGGTCCTCCTCGGCCATGCGTTCGTACGCCTGGTTCTCCAGGACGGCGAGGACATGGGGATGGTCGGACAGGAAGGCGGCGAACTGCTGGATGGTCATCCGCAACGCGTGGACGGTGTGGAGGGCGACGACGTCGGACGGGCGCTTGCGCAGCAGCAGGGCGGCGCGTTCGCCGATGAGGTCGCCGGGGCCGCGGATGGCGATGGGGCGCTGCTGACCGGACCTTTCGACCGAGACTTTGACCCAGCCTTCCTGGATCAGCAGGACGTGGTCGGAGACCTGGCCCTCGGTCCAGATGACCTCCCCGGGGCCGAAGGTGGCGGGCTGGGCGGCCGCCGCGAACGCGGCCTGCTCGTTCGGGGTCAGCGACGGCCAGAAGCCGCGGGAAGGCTGCTGTCGCGAGGCCGGCTGAGCGGCCGGCCGAGGACGCTGCGTGCTGTCGATCCAGTCGGTCAGCCGGCCGAGTTCGGCTTCGACGTCGTAGGCGGGGGGATCTTGCTGCGCCTGCTCGACAGCCCGCTGGTAGACCTCCTCGGCGCTCACCGAAGCCGGAATCTCGGGGCGTCGGTCGTCGCTCATGATGCCGTCCCCCTTCCCCAGTCCTCTTGTTCAGGATCCTCGATGAACGGGACCTGCGGTCCCACCCTCAGCAGCAGTTCGGTGCGCGCCTTCCACAGGTGACCGCGCACCGTGCTCGAACTGATGCCCAGCAGGTCGGCGATCTCGCGGGTGCTCCAGTCCTCTGCCCAGTGCAAGAACGCCACGCGGGCGCGGTCCGGCGGCATTTTGGCGATCACGTTCCAGCACTCCTGTAACGCCGCCGCGCTCAGCACCTGGCGGCCGACGTCGAGGCTTTCCTCGCCGTGGGGATCCTCGACTGCGACTTCGTCCACGAGGTGAATCCGCCGACGTTTGCGCCACTCGTCGATCGCCTTGTTCTTGAGCACCCGGTACAGCCACCTGCGTTGGCCTTCGGGGCTGCGCATCCTCAGCTCTGCCCACGCCTGGACCGCCGCTTGGAACGTCTGCTGCACCAGGTCGCTGGCGGTTTCGGTGTCACCTTGCGTCAGCGCGGCCCAGGCGAAGCCGAACAGGTTCTCTGCCTCGGCACGGAACAGCGCGGCGATTTCGGGCTGCCATTCGGGGTCGATCACGATGATCCCCGCGATGGCGGTGACGGCGGGGAGGGCGCGTCTGGCTGATCACTCGACCAGATCCGCACGCTGTGACCGTCCGGGCCGTCCTCGTACACCACCACGGTCCCGGCCGAGGCGCGAGACAGCACCTCCCGCAGCGTCGCCTGCCGCTGCCGCTGGCCCAGCAGCCGCCACGCGCCGCAGGTGACGAAGGCGCCCAGCACCATCAGCCCCACCTGCCAGGAAACAACGAAGGTTGCATTCGACACTACCGCCGTGAGCGCCTCAGGCCAGGCCTCACGCAAGCTTTTCCATGCCCTCACACACCAACCTCGTGTCACCCCGCCGAAGCGTTTGCGAGGTGCGGCACGGCGTCGACCGGAGCCTTGCGTCCGCCATCCTCTTGGTCTTCGTCGCGCGTTGCGGATGGCGTTGTCGTCACGGCTGCGAGCGCCGTGAGTGTGATGAAAGGTGGCGGATAGTGGCAGCGTGCGCGGTGTGCGGCGGCCCCGCGCCGCTTGACCGGCACACCGACCGGGACCCTCGCACCGGGCGCGAAGACCCCGACGGGCGGCGCCGGCTGACCGAGGCGGGCCGCGCGCACATCACCGAGCACGCCGACCGATACGGCCCAGCTCTACCCGCACGTGGTGCTGCGCACCCCCGCCGAGGTCGCCGCCGAGCCGCTGACCGTCGCCGACGACTGGCGGGTGCTGGCCGACATCGCCCGTGGCGTACTGGCCGCCCCCGACACCGCTGTGCCCACCGGCTACGCCCGCGACGGGTGGAGCCACCGGTGCCTGGCGGGGACGGTGGACCGGCACCGGGACCGCGGCCTGGTGACCGTCACCAGTGACGGCCGCCGGCGGCTGACCGACGCGGGCTGGGCGCACTACGCCGCCCACCACGCCGACTACGCCCACAGCCGGCCCGGTATCGCCGCGCCTGCCCCGGCCGACCGGTCCGCCCAGGTGGCCCCGGGCCAGTGCGGCGCCGCCGGAGTGCACGAGTGGCACCGCTACGCCTGCACGCTGCGGGCCGGACACCACGGCGATCACAAGGACCCCGCCCAGGGCGTGCGCTGGCCCGCCGAGGGCGGCCCGGTCAGCGACCTGCAGGGCCGCCCGCTGCTGCGCGGCACGCCACCACCGCCGCGACGGGCAGCAGCCGACCGAGGGCTGCGCCGCCCCGGCACCAACGGCCTGGTGGGAGTGCTCGGCGATGGAGCCGCGAGTCCCCCACGCTGATTAGTTAGAGCAAGAGCCCACCGCCACGCGAGGTAGCGCTTGCTTCTGGGGTGCGGCTAGGTCGATTGGGGGAGGGCGCGGCCGGCTTCACGCGCTCTTGCCGTCCGGACCGCCTCTGAGTGGATCACTGCATGGCTCCCAGTGGTCTGTGTCGTGCTGTGACCGTCTCGCTCGCCTTCACTGCGGCCAGAAGATCGGCCATGAGGTGGTCGGGGATGGTTCCACGGTCGAGGCCGGAGAGTTGGACCATGTTTGACAGAGCCGGCGTCGGCGGTGGCGTTCGACCTGGCCGGGGCGGGCTCCTATGTCCTGCTGCTCGCTTTCACATTTCGGCTGCGCCCGGCATCCCGGCTGCAGGCAGCGGGTGAGATGCAAGGAGGCAAGGCCGGTCCAGTACGGATTCACGTCGCTCCACAGCACCCACGGGTGTCCGTCCGGTGGGGCGCTGGTGGCGCAGGTCCCGGCCGGGTGAGGAAGGCGCGCAGGAGACTCGG
The DNA here is from genome assembly GCF_040642915.1 of Actinomadura sp. NPDC047616. Classification (NCBI taxonomy): domain Bacteria; kingdom Bacillati; phylum Actinomycetota; class Actinomycetes; order Streptosporangiales; family Thermomonosporaceae; genus Actinomadura; species Actinomadura sp. NPDC047616. The sequence goes on along the minus strand of NZ_JBEYTB010000019.1, from coordinate 41,019 downwards.
CAGGTGGAGGCGGAGCTGGAGCGGGTGCGCCCGCAGATCGTGGGGGCCCGCGAGCGTGCGGACGCCGAAACCGAGCAGGCGCTGGTGGGGGCGTGGCGGTTGCGGTTGCAGCAGCTGGTGGACACCGACCCGCAAGCGGGGGAGGAGTTGCGGCAGCTGCTGGAGGAGATGACCGGCTTGCTGCGGGCGACGTAGCAGGCGAACGAAAAGTCACGCTAAGGAGCGGTCGGCGGGGCAGGCTTGGCGTGACTGGTCGTTCCAGAGAGCTACTGGTGGCGGCCGGACCCCAACGTTCACCTGCTGATTTCCAGGCTTGCGGCTGGGGTGTCGGTGCCTGCCGACTTGGGCACGGTCGTGAGGAGAAGCGTGCTCCTTGGCGGGCGTGTGGACGGAGAGCTGTGGAGGCAGTGATGTCAGTGACGGAGGGGAACGGCCGGTCGGGATTAGCCGGATCTTCGAGGAGGCGGACGGGGGTTATGTCACATTGGCGCGTGGGCTGGAGGTTCTGCGGGAGCCCTTGCTGAACAAGGGAACCGCGTTCACCGCCGAGGAACGTGACGAACTCGGGTTGCACGGTCTGCTGCCGTCGGCGGTGGAGACGATCGATCAGCAGGTGCGTCGGGTCTACGCGCAGTACCGGGTGCAGCCGAGCGATTTGGCCAAGAACGTCTATCTGGAGGCCTTGCGTGACCGCGACGAGGTCTTGTACTACCGGCTGCTGTCGGAGCATCTGCGGGAGATGCTGCCGATTGTCTACGATCCCACGGTCGCGCAGGCGATCAAGAACTACAGCCATGAGTACCGGCGGCCGCGGGGTGTGTACCTGTCCGTCGACGATGTGGACGGGATCGAGCGCGCCTTCGCCAACCTCGGGTTGTGCCCGGATGATGTCGATCTGGTGGTGGCCTCCGACGCTGAAGAGATCTTGGGTATCGGGGACTGGGGGGTGGGCGGTGGCGCCGGGATCGCGGCCGGCAAGCTCGCGGTCTACACTGCCGCGGCCGGGATCGACCCGACCCGTGCCGTCCCGGTGGCACTGGACGTCGGCACCGACAACGAGGAGCTGTTGAACGATCCGGGCTATGTCGGTAACCGGCACGCGCGGGTCCGCGGGCGGCGCTATGACGATTTCATCGACGTGTACGTGACCACGGTGACCCGGATGTTCCCGGCCGCCATGCTGCACTGGGAGGACTTCGGGCCCTCCAACGCGCGGCGGATCCTGGAGAAGTACACCGGCCGGATCCCGACCTTCAACGACGACATGCAGGGCACCGGTGCGATCGTGCTGGCCGCGATGCTCGGCGCGGTGCGGGTGTCCGGCACGCCGATGCGGGACCAGCGGATCGTCGTGTTCGGCGCCGGAACCGCGGGCATCGGCATCGCCGACCAGTTGCGCGCCGCGATGGTCCGGGACGGCCTGGATCACGAGGCGGCCACCCGGCGGATCTGGCCCATCGACAAGCAGGGCCTTCTCGTCGATGACATGCCCGATCTGCGGGACTTCCAGCAGCCGTACGCCCGTCCCGCCGCCGAGGTCGACGGCTGGAAGAGGGACGACGGCCCTATCGGGCTGGGTGAGGTCGTCGAGCGGGTCAAGCCGACGATGCTGCTGGGCACCTCCACCGCACACGGTGCCTTCACCGAGCACATCGTGCGGACGATGGCCGCGAGCGTCGAGCGGCCCGTGATCTTCCCGATCTCCAACCCGACCGAGCGGATCGAGGCGATGCCCGCCGACCTGCTGCGCTGGAGTGACGGCCGGGCTTTGATCGCCACCGGCGTCCCGGTCGACCCGATCACCTATGGCCGCGTGACGCACGCCATCGCCCAAGCCAACAACGCGCTGCTGTATCCGGGGCTGGGACTGGGCGCGATCGTCTCCCGTGCGCGGCGCATCAGCGACGGCATGCTGCAGGCCGCGGCCGAGGCCGTGGGCGGCATGGTCGACGTGACCGCCCCGGGCGCATCCCTGCTTCCCCAGGTGGAGAACCTGCGGGAGGTCTCGGCGACCGTCGCGGTCGCGGTCGCCGAGCAGGCCGCACGCGAAGACCTGGCCCGCGTGGACCTGAAGGAACCGGTCCGGCAGGTTCAGGACGCTATGTGGCAGCCGGAGTACAAGCCGGTCAAGGGACGCTAGACGATGGCCACCAGCGACACGCCGCAGGTCAAGGATCTGCCCATCGGGCTCACCGATACCGGCACCCGCACCGAGACCGACTCCATCGGCGAGATCCAGGTGCCCGCCGGCCACTACTGGGGCGCGCAGACCCAGCGATCACTGATCCACTTCGACATCGGTGATGATCGGATGCCGAAGGAGATCTACCACGCCTACGGCTACATCAAAAAGGCCGCAGCCCTCGTCAACGGTTCGGCCGGCCGGCTCCCTCAGTGGAAGGCCGATCTGATCGCCCGCGTCGCCGAGGAGGTCATCCGCGGCGACCTCGACACCGAGTTCCCGCTGTACGTCTGGCAGACCGGCTCGGGCACCCAGTCGAACATGAACGTCAACGAGGTGATCTCCAATCGGGCGATTCAACTGCTCGGGGGCCGGCTGGGCAGCAAGGATCCGGTGCATCCGAACGACCACGTGAACATGGGCCAGTCCTCCAACGACACCTTTGTGTCCGCCATGCACATCGCCGCCGCCTCGATGATCGAGACCAGGCTGCTGCCCGCCCTGGACCGGCTCCAGCAGGCCACGCAGGCCAAGAGCCACGAATGGGAACACGTCGTGAAGATCGGCCGCACCCACCTGGAAGACGCCACCCCGCTCACCGTCGGCCAGGAATGGTCCGGCTACGCAGCCCAGCTCACCGACGGCACCGATCACCTGCGCCACCTCACACGCGGCTTGTACCGGCTGGCGATCGGCGGCACGGCGGTCGGTACCGGCCTGAACGCTCCGCCCGGTTTCGGTGACGAGGTCGCCGCACGGATCGCGGACCTGACCGGCCGCCCCTTCACCAGCGCACCCAACAAGTTCGCCGCCCAAGCCTCCTGCGACGCGCTCGTTCGCACGTCCGCAGCGATCCGCGCCCTTGTCGCGCCGCTGTTCAAGTTCGCCAACGACCTGCGCTGGCTGGGCTCCGGGCCGCGAACCGGCCTGCACGAGCTCATCCTGCCCGCCAACGAACCCGGCTCGTCGATCATGCCGGGCAAGGTGAACCCGACCCAGGCCGAGGCGATGTTGATGGTCGCCATCCAGGTCATCGGCAACGACACCGCCGTTGCCATCGCCGGCGGCGAAGGCAACTTCGAACTCAACGCCTTCCGCCCCGTCATCATCAACAACATCCTGCACTCAGTGCGAATCCTCGCCGACATGACCGAACACTTCCGCGTCTACCTCGTCGATGGTGCCCGGCTCAACACCGGCAGGCTCGCCGAGAATCTGGAACGTTCGATCATGATGGTCACCGCGCTCAGCCCGGTCATCGGCTACGACAAGGCCGCCCGGATCGCCCACCGCGCCCTGGACGAGGACTTGACCCTGAAGGACGCCGCGCTGAAGTCCGGGGTCAGCCCGGAACTGTACGAACGCGTCGTCATCCCGGAGAACCTCACCCGGCCGGGAGCGGCCGGCACCTCGACCGACGAGAACAGCGATCAGACGAGGCGAGATCGCTCCTGAGGCACCCATGTGCCCGGCTCCCCCTCATAGAGCGGGCTCCAAGGCCCCTCCGCCGGCGCCGCCCGTACGACCTCCAGCAGAACACCCGGCATCTCGACCTGCTGCATGGGAGACAGAACGGTCAACGGCAGCAGGGCATGGCCGTGGCATTGACGGCCGCCGGGCTGGCGGTGCCTGGCATCGCCATAGAGCCAGCGGAGGTGATGACCGGGCTGGGGGCTTTGGGTGTTTCCACGGTAACGGTGTGCCGAGAGGAGGCCGAGTGTCGGTGGTGATCGCTACCGTTCAATGGCATGACCGTACGGGTGACCGATGCTGAGATCGACGGCGCGCGGAGGGACGTTGCGGCGCGGCGCCGCCCGGCGGGTCGGTAGGTGCGTCGGCATCCTGCGGTAGGCACCCTCCAACCCTTGCTGTTCTTCTCGGCAACGTCGACGCACCGGACCACCTGCGGTGAGTCGATTGCAGCGGCGCCGCCTGGCAGCCGACCCGGCGGCCGCCGGCCGGGTACGGCGCCTGGGGCGGGCTCCGGACGAGCTGGACACGTTGTCGCGGCACGCGATGCAGATCGCGCGGCGGGTCGCCGACGCGGCAACTGCCGGACTGGAACACCCCGCAGGCGGCCATGACCGTGAATATTCACATGATGACCGTGCGGAGATCGGCTAGGAATACCTCATGCCGATGCGTGTGCGCCTTGCCGATCTGTGCCGGGAGACCTGGGAGGAGGTGGCCGAACTGACGGTGGCCGACGACCAGCGCGACTTCATCGCGTCGAACCTGTACTCGATCGCCGAAAGTCGCTTCTTGCCGGGCTTCGTGACCCGGGCGGTGATGCACGATGTGCGTACCGTGGGCTTCGCGATGTACGGTCCCGATCCCGACGACGGGCAGATGTGGCTGTACCGCTTGATGATCGACAAGGCTTACCAGGGAAAGGGCCTGGGCCGAGCCGCTCTCCAGCAGGTCATCGCACATGTGCGGGACGAGTTCGACGCGCCGGTGCTGCGGCTGGGGGTACACGCGGACAACGCCGCGGCCTGGGCCCTCTACACCTCTGCGGGGTTCACCCCCATCGGGAAGGCCTTCGGCGATGAGGAAATCCTGGAGCTCCGTCTGTCCGCCGAGGCCTGAGTGGCGCTCGCTGTCGCTCGGCGCTGCAAGCCGTGGCACGCCACCGCCCGGTCGGAGGCCGTGCAGCGAGGATCGGCCCGTGGGTGAGTGGATGTCATTACCCCGGTCATTCGCCCGCATGCCGGTGACGGGGCGGTCGCCGCGGTGCTCGCGGTACAGGGCGAGGGCGGCGGCGGCCGTCTCGTTCGACACCAGCGGGTCGATCACGATGACCCCGGTGTCTCCTTCGACCAGGGTCATGTTCGACAGGTCGAGCCCGCGGACCTGGTAGATGCCCTCGGTCACCTCGAACAGGCCCTGCTTGGCGCACAGCTGCGACTGCCGCCACAGCGACGGGTGTACCGATGCAGGGCATTCTCCGTCCAGGAAGGAGAAGACGTCGTTGTCCCAGACGACCTGTCCCTGGGCGTTCTTGACGATCCCGGGGGAGCGGGAGGCGATGTGGCCGCGGTCGGCGTTGTCGAAGTCGGTGCGGTCACCGAAGGCCAGATCGGTCATGCCGGACCGGTTGCCGTGTTCGGGACGAGGGAAAAGCGGACATCTAGTCAAGTTATCGTCAGAGTCCGGCGCCGTCGCGGAAGTCCGCCACGGCGCCGCCGTCGCCGCGCTGGCCGGGCCTGTGGCGCCTGGGTCGACGGCGGGAACCGGGACGTCATCGGCACATCGACGGTGTCCGGGCCGTGTCGGGGTCTGCCGCGTGATCGGATGCCGCAAACGGTGCGCTGATCGACCTCGGGGTGGTTTTGGTCGTCGCCCGACCATGTGATGTCCCGGGTATCGCCGGGGCGTGCGGGGCGGATGGGTGAGGCGCTCGGAGAGCCGCCGCCGTTGGCGGTCGGGATCGCCGTCGGTCACCTCCCCGCCGCGGGCGTGGCCGGAGCGCGACGACGCGACGGTCATCTGCGCGCTGCGCCGGTGATCGGTGCCGGCCGGTCGGCGAGGGGCTGGGAGGACCGCTTGGCTGAGGCGGAACCGCCGCGCTGGGTTGCGGGACTGCGGGCGTCCCGCGGGCCGTGCTGCCGCGTGAGGTCCTGGCTGCGCTGGCAGTCGCTGAACACCGGGTACGCGCAGATCGCCGGGCTGCCGCCGGTCACGGGCCTGTGCCCGGTGGCCGCGCCCCCCGTTTCGGGCTGGCCGCCGGGTGGGTTCGGGTGAGCCGGGATGGGGCGTTTGTGGACCTTTACCAGCGCGGTGCGGGGCGTCGGCGTCAAGATGGTGATCATGGCTAGGGGCAAGGGCTGGTGGCCGTGGCTGGGGGTGCTGGCGGCGGTGGCCGGGGTGCTGGTGCTGGCCGGGGTGACCTTCCACCCGCTGTTGGACAAGGGCAAGGCGGGGCTGGAGGAGGCGGCGGACCGCGCGCAGTTGACCGGGGGGCTACTGCTCGGCGCCGCGGTGGCCCTGGTCAGCGCGGTGCGGTGGGCCCGGCAGCGCTCCCGCCGGCTCGGCGCCGCCGCACCGGCCGCAGACAGCCTGGCGCAGGCCAAGCAGCTGCTGGCCGAGCTGGTGGACCAGCAATGGAAGGACGAAGCGCGGCTGCGGTTGCTGGACGACCCCGACCCGATCCCGGTGCGATGGCGGACCCCGGACGCGGCCGAGGTGATGGACCATGCCATCAACATCGATCCGTCCGCGGGACCGGCGGGTGGGCGTGCGGGTGGGCCGGTGCGGTTGCGGTGGGCGGCCTCCAGCGCCGACATCGGCGCGCTGGCCGACCGGTTCCGCCGCACCCGGCGGCGCCGGCTGGTGATCCTGGGCGGACCGGGCACCGGCAAGACCACCCTGGCGGTGCAGCTGCTGCTGCACCTGCTGGCCAACCCGCACCGCCGATGAGTCGGTGCCGGTGCTGCTACCGGTGGCCGGCTGGGACACCCAGCGCCACCCCCGCCTGCAGGAGTGGATCGCCGATCGGCTCACCGGCGACTATCCGGCGCTGCGCGCACCCGAGCTGGGCACCGAGGCGGCACGGGCCCTGGCCGGGCGGGGGCACATCCTGCCGGTTCTGGACGGGCTGGACGAGCTGCCCCCACCCGCCCAGACCGCGGTGATCACCGCGCTGAACCGCTCCCTGGGCGGCGACGACCAGCTCATCCTCACCAGCCGCACCACCGAGTTCACCGCCGCGATCACCACCGCCGGGGACGTGATCACCTCCGCCGCCGTGCTGGAACCACTCCCGCTGACACCCGCGGCCGCCGCCGACTACCTCACCCGCTGCCTGCCACCCTCCCCCGGACCGGCCTGGCAGCAGACCCTGACCGCGCTGCGCGCCACACCCCCCGCCGACCAGACCCCGCCCGGCCGGGCGGCCCACCGGCCAGCGGCGGCGCTGGCCGACCTGGCCGCCACCCCGCTGGGACTGTGGCTGGTCCGCACCGTCTACACCGCCCCCGGCGCCGACCCCACCCCACTGACCGACCCGGCCCGCTTCCCCACCCCCGCCGCGCTCCAGGCCCACCTGCTCGACCAGCTCATCCCCGCCCTGATCGACGCTCGTCCTCCCAGCGACAACTCCGCCGAACCGTTCCGCCCCCGCCGCCGCCACGACCCCGCCCAGGTCCGCCACTGGCTGGGATACCTGGCCCACCACCTCACCACCCAACCCGCCACCGGCGGCCACGGCGGCCAGGGCACCCGCGACCTCGCCTGGTGGCGACTGGCCGCCACCACCCACACCTTCACCCCCACCACACGACTCCGACTCACCCTCACCACCACCCTCACCACCGCACTCACGATCGTGCTCATCGGGCTCACGGCCTCGGGGGGGCTCACGGACAGGCTCGTGGAGGGGCTCGCGTACGGGCTCACGGCCGTGCTCGCGTTCGGGCTCGTGTTCGGGCTCGTGTTCGGGCTCACGGCACGGTCATGGGCGCAAGACTCACCCGGATACGCCGACCTGCACATCCGCCGACGCTCGGCCGCCCTCGCGCGCAACATCGCGGCCAGGCTCCCGCTCGGACTCGCGCTCGGGCTCGCGATCGGGCTCGCGTTCGGGTCCGCGGCGGGGCTCGTGGATGCGCTCGTGGACGGGCTCGTGTACAACCTCCCGGACAGGCTCTCGGACGGGCTCGCGGCCGGGCTCCCGGTCGCGCTCGTGTCTGCTGGGCCCGTGGGGCTCCCGCTCGCGCTTGCGCTGGGGATCATGGCTTGGGCAGCGACACCAGCGCAGACCCAGCACGCCACAACACCGATGAGCAGCTGGCGCACCGACCGGAGACTGAACCTGCTCCGCGTCAGCACCACCCTCGCGTCCGGTCTCGTGTTCACGCTCTTGGTTGGGCTCTGGGATGGGTTCCCGGATGGGTGGTCCGAGCTCGCGGCCGGGCTCACGTTCGGGCTCGCGGCCGGGCTCACGGTCGCGCTCACGGTCGGGCTCGCGTTCGGGAAACACCGGGCCTGGTGGGCCTACCTGATCGCCACCTGGAAACTGGCACGAGCCGGTCACCTGCCACGCCGGCTGATGCCCTTCCTGGACGACTGCCACCGCCTCGGCCTGCTACGCACCGTCGGCCCCTACTACCAGTTCCGCCACGCCGAACTCCACGACCACCTCGCCGCAACCCACCCACCCCCGCACAACACCGGCCGACGCCACCGCCGCCCCACCTGACCAGCAACACCAACGCAGCCCCCCTACCCGCCCAAGACCGCAGGGCAGCACAGCCGAATGCCGGACAGGCCGCCACCCGCAGCACCGGTCGCGCGGCCGGCGCTACCGGCGCCCTTCTCCCGAACGTGCCGGGAACCACCACGTAGCGGAGCATGATCGGCGGGTTGCCGTAACGCAGAAACCGCCCCACGGGCGAGGCGCAAGAAGCGCCGACCTGCGGCCGCGCACACTGTTCACCATGCAAACGCGCTGGTAGAGGCGCGGTCTCGCGCCCTGCCGGGGTGTCGGACCCCATTGGGGTTTTCTCAGTGAAATAGGGGCGCAGTTGGTTCTCTGCTCACACATTGATCTTGGACGCTCTCCTCCCATGCCCCACCCCCAGGGGCCCGCTTCACGTGATCTTCACGGAATCAATCATCTAGACGTCCAGGCGGCGGCCTCCGGGAGAGCTTTCCCGGGGGCCGCCGCTTTTTGTCAGGCCAGGGGCAGTTCCGCCATGGCGTCCGCCAACTGCCCAGCAGTGTCCCCGGCGGCCCATACGTGCCCGTCCGGGCGCATCAGCACGGCGGCCGTGGGCCAGGGCAGCTCGGTCTCGTACAGCCGGAGGTCCGCGCTCGTGGCCAGGTCCTTCAACGCCGGGCTGGCTTCCTGGGCCAGCAGCACCGGGCGGCCCTCGCGCAACAGGTGCAGCTGCTCGCGGGTGGCCGGGAGGCGCTGGCCTGCCAGGGGATGGGTGCCCGGATAGCGCACGTCCAGCGCGGTCAGCGTGTTGGCCAGTGCGGTCGCCACGTCGGGATGGGTGCGCAGCAGGTCCGCCATGAACCGACGCAGGGACTGGCCCTCCTCGGTGGTGGCGGTGATCAGGGCGGTCTGGGCCTTGGTGTGTTCGCCCAGGGCCACGCCGACGGGGTGGCGTTCCGGGTGGTAGATGTCCAGCAGGGCCGCGTCCGCCCAGCCCCGCTGGACCGCGGCCAGCTTCCAGCCCAGGTTCATCGCGTCCTGCAGGCCCACGTTCAACCCGACGCCGCCCGCCGGGAAGTGCATGTGCGCGGCGTCGCCCGCCAGAAACACCCGGCCCTTCCGGTACTCCGCCGCGAGCCGGGTGGCGTTGCCGAAGCGGGACAGCCACACCGGGGAGTGCAGGCCGAAGTCCGTGTCCGCGATCCGTTTCGCCGTCTCCCGCAGGGACTCCAGGGTTGGGGTGGGGGCTGACGGGGCGTACCCGGTGACGCGGTAGCGCCCGCCAGGGATCGGGGCCACGATCAGCGCGCCGTGTTCGTTGTGCCAGTAGCCCGGCCGCTCTGGCGGGTCGGCCAGCTCGACGTCGCCGAGGAAGCCGAAGACGGTCGAGTCGGTGCCGGGGAAGTCAATGCCCGCCGCCTGGCGCACGGTGCTGCCCGCGCCGTCCGCCCCGACCACGTGGTCCGCGGTGATCTCGTACTCGCCGTCCGGCCCGCTGACCCGCAGCGTCACGCCCTGTTCGTCCTGGCTCAGTCCGGACACCTGGTGCCCGCGCCGGATCACCACCCCGAGGGCCAGGGCGTGCTGTTCGAGTAGTTCCTCGGTGCGCAGTTGCGGGTGCGCGAGCATGAACGGGAACGGCGTGGCCAGCCCTCGGAAGTCCAGGCGAGCAGGCAGCACGCCGAAGTGCCCGTCCGGCACGGGCAGCCCGCCGTCGAGGAAGGCCTGTTCCTGCCCGCGCATCGCCAGTACTTCGATCGTGCGCGGGTGGATGGCCAGCGCCTTCGAGTGCGGGCTCCGCTGCTCGGCCCGTTCCAGGACCAGCGGTCGCCCGCCGCCCAGGGCCAGCTCCGCCGCCATCCACAGCCCGACCGGGCCCGCGCCGACCACGATGGTGTCGTGTGCATTCAAAGTAATCACTCTCCATTGAATTGAGGTGTGGCGCGTGCGGTGATGCCGTCCGCGCTGAGGTGGGGCACGGGTGCGGCGGCGAGGTCGCGGTGAACAACCTTGCCGTCGCAGCCTTCGAGGAAGGACTGGGCGACCTGGCGGGAGACCGAGGCCTCGCCGAGCATGGAGGAGTCGATGTGAAGCAGGTAAGACAGGGATGGGGTTCCTTTCAGAGTGGTTTGAGAGCGCGCTCCGGTGATCCGAAAGCGGGCCGGAGTCGTGGATTGGTGCGTGGTCGCCCCGCGGGCGTTACATACTGGTAGTGCGGTTGCACTCGGATGAGAGGTAATCGAGATGGGGTCAGCGCGACAGATCAGTGGTCCGTGCCAGGCATGGCCGGAGGACAGCGCCTTCATCCGTGAGGTGCTCGACCGCATCGGCGACAAGTGGACGGTGTTGACCATCAGCACCCTGAGCGCCGGCTCGCTGCGCTACTCCGACTTGCAGGCGAGCATCCCAGGGATCTCTCAGCGGATGCTGACCCAGACGCTCAAGCATCTCGAGCGCGACGGCCTGATCACCCGGACCGCGTACGCCGAGGTCCCGCCGCGAGTGGAGTACGAGCTGACGGACCTAGGCCGGTCGCTGATCGACGCGGTGATGGCGATGGCCGATTGGGCCGCCACCCACCACAGCGAGATCGCCGGCAACCGGGCCGCCAGCGAGCTGACCGGAGTCGGCCGAGCCAAGGCCGCGGTCCGCGCGTCGGCAGGCTGAGGTGTCGGTGGCACTCATCGGTCCGTAGCGTCGGGTACATCGGGCACATCGCCCGCGGCATCCTCGTTGTTCGCCTCAGCGCTCGCTGCCTCGTCGGCGGTGTCGATGTGGCACATCCCGGTGTTGGGATCGCACCACCCGCCGGTGGGAACCGCCACGATCTGAAGTCCGTCCTTCGCCTTGCTCATGACACACGCTCACTCGGCACGGGCCCGGCCACCTGCTCCAGCAACTGGGCATAGACAGCGGCCTTCTGCGCGCCCGGGGCGGCCACCCGGCGGTCGAGGACAACGAACGGAACGCCGGTCGCGCCCAGCTCCACACCCTCGCGGCGGTCGGCGCGCACACGGTCGGCGTACTCGTTGCTCGTGAGGATCTCGCGCACTCGCTGCCCGTCCAGCCCGACCGACTCCGCGACGCCTGCCAGAGCGTCCGAGTTGTAGGGGTTGAGGGTGCCCGCGAAGAAGCCGTCCTGCACCTCGGAGAAGAACTCGAACCCGCGGCCCTGATCGTTGGCGTACTGCACCACGCAGTGCAAGTTGAACGTGTTGGCGTTCAGGCGGTCCAGAGAGTACTCGAGCCCCTCCTTGCGAGCCATGGCTTGCATCTGGCGCTCCGCCTGGAGGACGTGGGCGGCGGTGCCGCCGTGGGTCCGGATGAAGCTTTTCTCATTCTTCTCCAGCTCCTGCGGCGCCTCCGGGTCCAGCTCGAAGGATCGCATCATGATCTTGAACCGATCCGCATCCGGGCGCTGTGAGATCGCGGCCTGAAGCCGGTGCTTTCCGACGTAGCACCAAGGGCAGCCCAGGTCAGCCCACACCTCGATGACGACCTGCGACCCCTTGGATGGTGCCGCCTGCTCAACCATCTTCCTCACCTCACTGGTAGTGCGTAACACCATCATGAGTGAGTAAGAGAGGGCCTACAAAAGGCACTTTCAAGTGCGTGGGCACCGCCCGACAGCTACACCCTCGTCTGCGAAGAGCCCGCCGTGCCGTCGCCCGGCTTTCCTGCTCGGGAAAGTGCAAGAGGCACGGCATGAGCCGGCAGGTCATCGTCACTCTTGGCGGCGACATCGTGTGGGTGTCGGGGGCGCTGGCGGACGCGACCGGTGATGTGACTGCGGCCCGCATCTGGGGTGTCCTGCGCGAGTCGCGTGCCGCCGGACTGCTCACGCTGGCCTACAAGGGCTACCAGGGCGCGGGCGAACCGTTGATCACGCCGTACAAGGGGAAGGGTGAGCCGGAGTCGCAGGAGGACGCCAACCGCCATGCCAGGTTGCGCGGCGGCGAACGAGCCCATGCCCAGTTGAAGACCTGCCGCGTCCTGCACAAGCTGCGCTGCTGCCCGCACAAGGCCGGCTGCCTTGCCAGGGCCATCCACGTCCTGCGGTCGTTCTAGTGGATGGGGTGAAGTGGAGCAGCGGGGTCTTCATAGGCTCAATGCGCGTCTGCATGGCATCTCGGTTATCACCTATGATCATCTCTTGACTCAAGCGGAAGCAACGCTCGACGCCGTTTCCTTCTCCAGTTCAAAGGGCCTATGAGGATGACTTCTTCTTGCCGAATGGGCTGTGAACTTATTTTGCAAAGCTAAGGACGGGGTCATCGGCTAAACCAGAGTTAAGCGGTGATGGCGGTTGGGTGAGCCGGGCCGGTGGCGTGGGCGTATGCCGGTGGGATGGCCAGATACCTCCAGGGCGGCGGGATGACCGCCGTCGGCGACACATACTATGTTGAAGGCCAGTTGCCCCGTGTAGCTGGTCCACTCAATCATGCAGGGTGGGCCGGTAGATGAGCTCTTGGATGTGGCCGTCGAGCGTTCGGCTCTCGATCAGCTCCAAGTCGAAGTCGGCCGCGCCCTGAAAGACCGGTTCCAGCCCGGTCTCACCGGTGATCACAGGGAAGAGCGTTACCTGGACGCGGTCGACCAGGCCGGCGGCCATCAGCGCTCTGTTCATCGACAGGCTGCCGTGCGAGCGCAAGGGCACCTGGGACTCCTCCTTGAGTCGGGCGACGACATCGACGGCGTCGCCCCTCACGATGGTCGCGTCCGGCCAGCTGAGCGGTCCTTCCAGCGTGGTCGACACCACCGTTGCCGGCAGGTTCCTCATCCGGGTGACCCATGGGTCGCCCACCTCGGACTCCTCGGTGCTCGGGGCCAGCATCTGCGCCATTGCCCGATAGGTGTTGGCCCCGAAGACCATGCGTTGCTCCTGGCTGTACAAGGCGAGGCGGTGCTCGAGCAGCTCCGGGCCCTGCTTGCCCCAGTAGCCGGTCCAGTTGCCACCGGCGGATCCAAAGCCGTCGAGGCTGGAAAATACGTCGAAGGTGTAGGTAACGGTCATGATGTTCTCCTCGTGGGTGGGTGACCGGCCCGTTGCCGGTCTCTTACCTTGGTGTCGGCCGAGGTCAGCGCATTTCGACGCCTTCGTGGGACGGAATCGGATCCACTTCGCCGCCTGCGGCTCGCTATCGCTTCAGTGCTTCCGGGCCATCTCACCGGGCCGGAGATCTTTCCTTAGCCACGCTTTGCGGCCTTGGGTCTGCCACGCCTTACTGCTTGTGAACTTCTACACGGGCGGGATGGCTGTGGCACTGTGCACGACCGCATCGTGACCGGCCAGATGACGGGCGTCGCGGCCTCGTCCCCGTCGCGCCGGTGACGAATACTCGCTCAGCCTGAGCCCTCGTGTGTCGGGGTCACTGTTTGGCGGTGGACGATGACTTCGAACCACTGGGCCAGGGTGCCGCCGTCGATGATCGCGTCGGGGCCGCCGTTGGGCAGGCCACGAGTCGTGGCGGGCGAGTGCAGCCATCTCCGTACGGTGGGCGGGGCGGGTGCCCGCAGGTCAAGGACGAACTGATCGCTGCGCACCGTGCCGAACGGCTGCTCGAACCAGCCTGGGGCGGGCCGCCGCAGGGTGAGCGTCTGCCCGGGTCCGGTGCTGACCGTGCCGTGGTCCAGGGTGAAGCCGACCGGCCGGTATCGCTGCCCGTACCAGCGGCGCAGGTGGGAGCCGGCGCTCGCAAAACGCATGTCTGGCTCAGGCGGCTGCATGGTGAGACGCAGGTTGGGGGCGGCGGCGACGTGCGGGCTTGCCGCCCAGTAGGCGACCTTGTCGCGGCTGCGGTTGCGCCACCATCGCAGGTTCTGCGCGGCGCGGGCTTCCCGGTGGTTGTGGGCCTCGTTGCCCTGCAGGGTGAAGTGCACGTAGAACGAGACGATCTGCCGGGCGTGGTGGAGCGCGAGCGCGTGCGCGCGGTCTCCGGGCCGGTGGGGCAGCCGCTCGACGAGCGCGTGCACCTGGCGGGCGTGGTGGACGTACCGCGGCTTGTCCTTCGCGTTTGCGATCTTGGTGATGTGCTCCCAGATGCTTGAGGTGGAGGGGCGGACGGTGCGCCGGTGGCTGCGCAGCTCCGCGAGCCGGTGGGGAGCCGTCCTGGCGACATAGGCTTCGATGGCGTCGTAGGCCGCCGCCTTCGTGAGGTAGTACTCGACGCCGAAGAACTGGACCTTGTCGGCGTGGCGGGCGTTGTAGGCCCGTAGCCAGCGCAGCACATCGGCCACCTGCCGGGACTGCCACTGCGGGCTCATCTCTCGCATGATCGCGTCCAGGTCGCCCTTCCCGGTACGGATGTAGTCGTTGATCAGCAGCCCGGTCGTCCAGTCCTCCTCCCAGGCGACCGTACGGAAGCCCATCTGCTCGACAAGGAGCCGCAGGGCACGGTGTTTGAGCTGGATCTGCTCCGCCGCGCCGTGGATCGACTCGCCCAGCCCGACGACCGTCGCGTTGGCGGCCGACCGCCGCAGCGGCTTCAGATCGCCGAGCGGGGCGGCGGGGTCGGTGGTGTCGATCGGGACCGCGTTGTGCCTGACCCAGGCGACCACCGGCGATGTTGGAGCGTGCCCGGCGGCGGGCGTACCGGCGAGCACCAGCATCATTCCGGCGGCGGACGCGAGCAGCCGCGGCGGCCATTGCGACGTGCGCAGGTTCATCTGTCTCCTTGAGGTCACTGGTCGAGGGGACGGGTGGGGGTGACGGCGCCGATGTGGAGAACGGCGTCGAAGCCGCGGCGGAACGATCCGACGGTCATCGTGAAATCGGCGTCTTTGCTGACGTCGTACGCGGAGCCGATGAGCCGCATCGTGGCCGGGGCGTCCAGCCATCTGCGCACCTGGGGCGAGGCCGGCGCGTGCAGGTCCAGCAGATAGGTGCGGTGCCGGGCCTGACCGAGGATGTGGTCGACCGTGGGGGGCCGCGGCGGCGGCACGGTGAAGACCGACGGCCGGCCTGACTCAAAGCCGCCGAGGATCCGGCCGGTGCGGGAGACGGTCGCGATCGAGACGTACGAGCGTCCGTAACGCAGACGCAGGTGCCCGCCGGCCATGACCTTGTTGGTGAAGGTCACGTTGTCGGAGGGGAACGTCCAGGTCACCCGGGGTATGGCCGTGGTGTGGACGTTGGCCGCGCCGTACACGATGCGCTGCCGGGTGCGCCGCTGCCACCACGAGATGGTGTCGGCGATGTGGCGGTCCCGGACCGGTGCCGAGACCGTGGCCATATCCTCGGCGTAGGTCTCGTAGAAGCCCAGGATCGCGTTGGCGTGCTGGATCGCGTAGCCGCGATCTATGTGCGAGGGCCGGGCCGGCAGTGACAGCACCAGCCTTCCGACCGCGCGGGCGTGTTCGATGACCTCTTGCTTGCGGGCGGGCGGCAACGGGCCGTACCACTCGAACTGCTCTCGCGCGCTGCCGCGATACCAGATGGGCTTCAGGTGGCGGTTCAGCTCGTCCAGCCGACCCTGCGCGACCTCGCGAACGTACTGGGTGATCTCCTGGAAGGGCAGCGTGCGCAGCTCGGTGACGTCGCTGCCGAGGAAGCGGACCTTGTCTCGCGGGGGGCGGCTGCGGTTGAACTCGCGCATCCAGCGCACCAGGTCGAGCATCGCCTGGTGCTGCCAGAGGGGGTTCATGTCGCCGACGACCCCACGCAGGTCGCCGTGCCCGCTGACGACGTACCGGTCGATGGCGACCCCGGTGGCCCAGTTCTCCTCCCAGGCGATCGTACGGAACCCCAGTCGTTCCACCAGGTAGCGCACCGCACGATGGCGCAGCGTCACCTGCTCATGGGCGCCGTGGGAGGGCTCGCCCAACCCCACGATCCGGGCGCCGCGCACGATCCCGCGCAGCGGCCGCAGGTCCTCCACGGGTCCGGACGCGTCGAGTCGCACCGGTACGGCGTTGCGGTCGATCCAGGCCACCGCGGGCTCACCGGCGACGGCGGGCTCACCGGCGACGGCGGGCTGGGTGCTGAGAGGGTGCACCGCCACACTGACCGTGGCCCCACTGATGATCATCGCGGTCAGGGCGATGGCGCTCCGCCGCGGTGGCTGCGTGATGGACATGTGAGTTCCTCGTCCTTGATTCAGCCGATGATCTGACGGCGTTCCTGGCCAGTCGTCGTACGGTGGGAGGCATTGCCGGTACGCCCGCCGGAGTAGGGACGCAGGACGCGGGACAGGATCGGCGGACGCATCAGCGCGGTGGGGCGGTCGAGGAGGCCGATGACCCGCATGAACTGCTGGGCGACCACGACGTCATGGGCGGCGGCGGCCTGGAGCCGTTCGGTGTAGGCGTTGAGCAGGCGGATCGTGGTGGTGCGGCGGCCTTCCACTTCGGGGACGGAAAGGTCGGCGGCGACCGCCATCTGCCACGGGTCGTTGAGAGCCTTCCCCACAGCGCGGAAGTAGCGCCGGGCGAGTCCCTGCGGGCCCGCCTCCAGGCAGCGGGCCATGACCTGCGCTTCGAGACAGGCGACCGTCATGCCCTGGGCGTAGAGCGGGTCGAAACTGCACAGCGCGTCACCTGTCACCAGCAGGCCCTCGGGCAGACGCCGCATCCGCTCGTGGCGGCGGCGCAGATCGGACGGATAGTGGTGGGTGGCGATGTCGCCCACGGGCTCGGCCGTGCGGACGGCCTCGACCACATCCGGCGGAGCGATCGCGGTCAGGTAGTCCAGGAAGCCCTCCGGGCCCGGCGCGACTCCGGCCCGGACACCTCATCGGCGGCCAGCTTCCCGCCGCGCCGCCGCATCTGCGCCTGCCACGTGCGCACGGCCTCACCGCGCGAACCGGTCTGGAGGTACTGGCCGGGCCACTTGCGCGCCTTGCCTGACCCCGGCTTGCCTTGCTTGGACGCCGATCCGCATATGTCGGCTGATACACCGGCGGCCGGCGTGGCACTGCGGCCGGTTCTCGCTCATCAAGCGGCTGTACGACATGGAATGGTCGTCGGATCGGGCCCGTACCCGTAGGTCACCGCGCGTTCCCGGCGCCCGGCACCGACGCGGGCGCGCCGCCGCGCGTTCGCGTACGGACACGCGGGCGCCGGGTGTCCGGGGAGATGCCCGGTGCGGGTCATGACCAGCGAGTTCAGCGGCACCGGACGAGGCATGTCAAAGCATGCGGCGGCTGCCGATCTTCTATCGCTGGGATGCGGGCGCGGGGTCGAGCGCCTTGCGGGCGGCGGCCTCGATGCCGTCGGTGTCGAGGCCGTGGTGGCGGTAGAGGTGCGTCGGAGGGCCGATGAGCGCGTACTCGTCCTGGATGCCGTGCCGGACGAGCCGTGCGCCGGCCCCGGCGTCGGCGAGCAACTCGGCCACCGCGCCGCCGAGACCGCCCAGCACGTTGTGCTCCTCGACGGTGAGGACGAGCCCCGACCGCTGGGCGGCGGCGAGCACCGCGGCCTCGTCCAGGGGCTTGACCGTGTGCATGTCCAGGACGCCCGTGGAGATCCCGGCGGCGTTCAGCCGGTGGGCGGCGCCGAGCGCGGGATGCACCGTCGAGCCCGTCGCGATGATCGTGAGGTCGGTGCCGGTGCCGTGCTCCACGGCCTTGCCGAACTCGAACGGCGCCGCCGGCGGGTAGACATCGGGCTCCTGACCGCGGCCGATGCGGAAGTAGATGGGGCCGGGATGGGTGGGCACCGATGGCAAGACCCTGTTCTCCACCTCCCTCGGCTACGCGGGGCTCGGACATGGAACGTTCCTTGGCGTGCCCGTCCCCGTCCTGGTCATGGTGGTGGTCTTCGCCGCGGGCTGGTACGTGCTCAACCGGACCGTGTTCGGCCGGTGGGTGCACGCGGTCGGCGGCAACGCCGAGGCCGCGCGGCTGGCGGGCATTCCGGTTCGCCGGGTGCTCGCCGGGGTGTACGTGATCTCGGGCCTGTGCGCCGGCATCGGCGGCGTCATCGCCTCGGCGCGGTTGCAGAGCGCGGTGCCCGACCTCGGGACCGGCTACGAACTGTCGGCGATCGCGGCCGTCGTGCTCGGCGGCACGTCCCTCATGGGCGGGAAGGGCTCGCTGATCGGCACGCTGATCGGCGCGGCCATCATCGGCGTGCTGGTCAACGGCCTGACCCTGCTCGACGTCTCGACCCTCTACCAACAGATCATCCAGGGTGTCGTGATCGTGCTGGCGGTCGCGCTCGACCGCCTCCGCACCCGCGTCCCCGCGACCTCGGGAGCATGACCATGCCCATGACGGACGGACGGATCGCGACCGGCGGGCGCCCCGCCGCGGCGGTGTCCGCATGACCGGCACTGTCCTCGTCGCCGGGGCCCACGGTGTCGTCGGCGGAGCCGTCGTCAAGGCCCTGCGCGACGCCGGAGACCGCTTCGTCACGGTGGCCAGGCGCGGACCGGTCGAGCCGGACGATGACCACGTCCGCGTCGACCTTCTCGACGCGTCCGCCACAAGCGCCGCGCTCAAGGACCGGCCCGACATCGACGCCGTCGTCTTCGCCGCCTACGTGGAGCGCCCGACGATGGCCGAGACCGTCGGCCCGAACACGGCGATGCTGCGCCACCTGCTCGACGCGGTGCCGGCCCCGCGCCATGTGGTGCTCATCGGCGGAGGCAAGTCCTACGGAGAGCACCTCGGGCACTACAAGACCCCCGCGAAGGAGTCCGACCCCCGGTTCCTCGGGCCGATCTTCTACAACGACCAGGAGGACCTGCTCTACGAGGACGCGGCCCGCCGCGACTACACCTGGACGGTGCTGCGTCCCGACGGGGTGATCGGTCCCAGCCTCGGCTCGCCGATGAACCTGCTCACCGGGATCGCCGTCTACGCCGGCGTCTGCCGCCGTCTCGGCGTGCCGCTGCGGTTCCCGGGCTCCCCCGGGGCGTGGGGTGCCCTGCACCAGGCGACCGACGGCAGGATCCTCGCCGCGGCGGTCCGCTGGGCGCTGCGGACGGAGGCGGCGCGCGGCGAGGTCTTCAACGTGACCAACGGCGACCACTTCCGGTGGATGCACCTGTGGCCGGAGATCGCGGACTTCTTCGGCATGGACACGGCGCCGCCGCAGCCCATGGCGCTCGCGGAGCAGATGGCCGACAAGGGACCCGTCTGGGACGCGATCGTCCGCGAGCACGAGCTGCGGCCCACCACCCTCGCGCAGATCGCATCCTGGCCGTTCGTCGACGGCTGGCTCGGCAGCGGCGCCGACATGGTGCAGAGCACCATAAAGATCCGCCAGGCCGGGTTCGGTGCCTGCGTCGACACCCATGTGAGCTTCCTGGAGAACCTCGCGACGTTGCGCGACCTCTCCCTCATCCCCTGACCCCTCAAGGAGACACAGATGACCACCGGCACCATCGCGAGGGACTGGCTGGCCCGCTTCGCCGACCGGCTCGAACGCCAGGCCGACCTCGACGACCTGTTCGCCGCGGAACGCTACTGGCGCGACGTGGTGGCGTTCACCGGCGACCTGCGCACCTTCTCCTCGGCGGACGTCACCGCCGAACTGGCCGCGCGGCAGCCGCGCACCAAGGCGACGGGCTTCCGGCTGGCGACCGGCCGCACCGCGCCGCGCCGGGTCGACCGCAACGGAGTCGCCTGCGTCGAGGCGATATTCGAATTCGACCTCGCACTCGGCCGGGGGCTGGGCGTCGTCCGGCTCGTGCCCGGCCCGGACGGCGGGTATCGGGCGCGGAACCTGTTCACGGCCCTGGACGAGCTCACCGGGTACCCCGAGCGTGTCGGCGCGAACCGGCCCGTCGGGCAGGCCGACTCGTCGAAGTTCGGCGGCCCGAACTGGCTGGACCGCCGGCGCGCGTCCGTGGCGTACGAGGACCGAGACCCCGAGGTGCTGATCGTCGGGGCGGGGCAGAGCGGCCTCGCGCTGGCCGCGCGGCTCGGCCAGCTCGACGTCGACACGCTGGTGATCGACACGCACGAGCGTCCCGGTGACAACTGGCGCAAGCGCTACCACGCCCTCACCCTCCACAATGCCGTCTGGCTGAACGACCTGCCGTACATGCCGTTCCCGCAGACCTGGCCGGTGTTCGTCCCCAAGGACAAGCTCGCCGGGTGGTTCGAGGCGTACGTGGAGGCCATGGAGATCAATTTCTGGGGGTCCTCGACGTTCGAGCACGGGGCCTTCGACGACCGGACGGGCACCTGGCAGGCGCGCATCCGCCGCGGCGACGGCGGGCACCGCGTGCTCCGGCCACGGCATATCGTCCTCGCGACGGGAGTGAGCGGGATACCGTTCCGGCCGGACCTGCCGGGCCTCGGCGACTTCGGCGGCCAGGTGGTGCACTCGGCCGAGTACACCGACGGAGCCGACCACGCGGGCAAGCGGGTGGTCATCGTCGGCACCGGCAACAGCGGGCACGACATCGCCCAGGACCTGCACGCCAACGGAGCGCGGGTGACGATGGTGCAGCACACCCCTACCACGGTGATCAGCATCGACCCCAGCGCCGCCACGGCGGACGCCGCCTACCTCACCGCTCCGACGCTGGAGGACTGCGACCTCATCGGCCTGTCGGTGCCCTATCCGGACCTGGTGGAGGGCAGCAAGGCGCTGACCGCCAGGATGAAGGAACTGGACAAGGACCTCGTCGCGGGGCTGGAGCGAGCGGGCTTCCGGACCGACTACGGCGAGGACGACACCGGTCAGCAGATGAAGTACATGCGTCAGGGCGGCGGTTACTACCTCGACGTGGGCTGTGCCGATCTGATCATCTCCGGCGAGGTGGGAGTGGTGCAGTACGCCGACGTCGACCGGTTCGTCGCGGAGGGACTGCGCATGGCGGACGGGTCGGTGCTCGACGCCGACCTCGTCGTGCTCGCCACCGGCTACCAGAGCCAGCAGGAGAACGTGCGCCGCCTCATGGGCGACGCGGTCGCCGACGCGGTCGGACCGATCTGGGGTTACGACGACGAGGGCGAGGTCCGCAACATGTGGCGGCCGACCGCCCAGCGAGGACTGTGGTTCTCAGCGGGCAACTTCCAGATGTGCCGCACCTACTCCAAGGTGCTCGCGCTCCAGCTGCGCCTGGCACTGGACCGGAGGAGCTGAACGCAGGTCGCGCCCTCGGCCTCCGTGGCCGAGGGCGCGACGGTAGCTGTGCGTAGCCGGTCGCGATGATCACCGACTGGCGGAGCCCGGGATCCGGCCGCTTATGAAGACGTCCGCCTTGCGGTCGCCCATCAGGTGCACAGCCATCCACTTCGCCTCGCGAGACTGACAATGCCGGTCTCCGCCACATCGTCGCCAGATGCACGCAAGACCAGGTGGGCCGTGCGAGCAACCCAATCATGTCGGCGGTGGAGTCGGTGGCCCGGCCGATGACGAGGCGGCGGCGAGGACGGACTCGGCGGCGGAGGTACGTGCGTACAGCACGAAGCGGCCTGCCCGGTGGGCGCTGACCAGCCCCGCGTCGCGCAGTGCGGTGAGGTTCTGGGACACCCCGGCCGCCGAGAGCCCTGTGCGGCGGGCGAGGTCGGTGGTGGAGGCCGGGGTTTCCAGTTCGGTCAGCAGCATGGTCCGGGAGCGGCCGAGGACGGCGGCGAGGGCGTCGGTCCTGGTGGTGGGCCGGGACTCCCACAGCGAGCCCGTGCCGCGCGCCGGATAGGCCAGTTGCGGCGGCTCCGGCGGCGCCACCCGGGTGAACGGAGCCGGCCCGGTGAAGACCGAGGGAATCAGCAGCAGCCCCTTGCCCGCCGCCTGGCGGGACAGGGGCCGCCTGCGGGGCAGCCGGAGCGCATTGTCGTCCCAGCTGATCGATGGGTGCAGGTCGTTGAACAGGCGGCCCGCGCCGTGCTCGGCGACCTGTCGGGCCCGGTGGAAGACATCGGCGTCGAGCACCAACCGGATCCGTGCCCAGTAGGGCGCCAGCGCCAGCCCCCAGTAGGTCTCGATATCTTCCACGACCTTGACCAAACGGACCTGCGGTCGGGCGTACAGGGCCCGCGCCCGGGGGCCCAGCCGCCCCTGCTCGTGTCCGAGGCGGTCGAGATCCTGACGTATCCGGGCGGCGGGAGTGGCCTGGATCCTGGTCAGTTCCTCCGCCAGCGTGGGAGCCGGTCCGGCGGGCGCCGGGTTGAGGAAGTCCGGCACGTACCCTGACGGCGGGATCAGCTCGGCGAGCCAGCCCCCGTAGAGCCGGGCGGCCGCCAGCCGTGCCCCTACCTGCTCCGCCCAGGGCCGGTGAACGGGGTGTGCGGGACTGGAGCGCAGCAGCCGGAAGCTGGGGCCCACCTCCCACATCGGCGAGACGGCGAACCGTACCCGCGCCAGGTCGCTCACCGAGAACGCCAGCTCCGCCAGCATGGTCACCCCGAAGATTCACCTATGCCTGAACCAATGGCCTGGCAGCCTACATCGTGGAGATCATCGGGCATGACCATCGATACGCTCGCCGCGGCGGCCGCGGGTACCTGGAAGCTCGGCGACTTGGAGATCAACCGGATCGGTTTCGGCGCGATGCGTCTGCCGCAAACCGGTGAGGCGCTGGTCGCGGATGCCGTTCCGCGTGACCGGAGCCGGGCGATCAGTGTGCTGCGCCGCGCCGTTGAGCTCGGGGTGAACCACATCGACACCGCCGCGTTCTACTTCTCACCGCTGCGCTCGGCCAACGAACTGATCAACCGCGCGCTGGCCCCCTACCCAGACGATCTGGTCATCACCACCAAGGTCGGACCGGGCCGGGACGCGTCGGGCGAATGGCTTCCCCACGCCACCCCGAGGCAGTTGCGCGGCCAGGTCGAGGAGAACCTGCGCCAGCTCGGCCGTGATCACCTCGACGTGGTCAACCTGCGCATCGTCGGAACCGATTCGATCGCCGAACGCTTCGGCGCCCTGGCCGAACTGCGCGACGCCGGGCTCATCCGCCACCTGGGCCTCTCCAACGTCCACCCCCATCATCTCGCCGAGGCCCAGGCCATAGCGCCCGTGGTGTGTGTGCAGAACATGTACGGCCTCGGCGTGCGGCCCGAGTACGACGAGTTCGTGCGTACCTGCGGAGAGCAGGGTGTCGCCTTCGTGCCGTTCTATTCGATCGCCGGGCCCGGGCGCACCGCCGGGGCGGGCAATGCGGAACGCGATGAGGTGCTCGCCGTTGCGCGCGCCCATGGGGTGAGCGCGGCGCAGATCCGGCTGGCCTGGACCCTGCACCAGGGGCCGCATGTGCTGGCCATCCCCGGCACCGGCGACCCGGATCACCTCGACGCCAATGTGGCCGCCGGCGCCCTGCGGCTTTCCGACGACGATCTTGCCGTCCTGAACTCCCTCCACCAGGACGGCGGCGTGGGTGCCGTTCGTTGATCTCGTTCCGGAGAGTGGTGGAGGGTGCGGTGCCTGCTGTGTCAGGGGCGAGGTTCGTCCAGGCGGTGACGAACGGCCCAGTCGATGATCGCTTTGGCGATGGTCTCCGGTCGGTCTTCGGGGGCGTGGTGGCCGGCCGGGCCGCAGTGCCGGATCTCCAGGGCGGCGATGTTGGCCGCGCACCATTCGGCCATCCGGTCGTCGATGAGGAGGGTTGCAGAGGAGTCGAAAGTGAGCAGGAGCTTGGGGACGCCGGTGCTGGCGGCCAGCCAGGCGTCGTAGCGCTCGACGATTTCGGCGACGTCGGCGGGTTCGCCGTCCAAGGGGAGGGAGCGGGCCCACTCCAGGATGGGGCGGCGGCTCTCGCGGGTCGGGTAGGGCGCCAGATAGCCCTGGAGCTCTTCCTCGCTCAGGGGGCTGAGTACGCCGCCGGTGTAGGCCGTCCGCACGAAGAAGTCCTGGTCGAGCACGAGGGACTCACCCTGCGGTCCGCGCATGGCCTCGGCGCGGGAGCGCGGCCCTTCGCTCAGTTCGCTCCAGGACATCGGCCGGACGATCGTCTCGAAGAAGGCCACGCCGCGGACGCGGCCAGGGTGCCGGGCCGCCCAGTCGAACGCCAGGGCCCCGCCCCAGTCGTGACCGACCAGCACCACCTCCTGCAGACCCATCCGGTCGAACCAGGCGTCCAGGTAGCGGGCATGGTCGGCGAACCGGTACGGCACGTCGGGCTTGCCGGAACGTCCCATGCCGATGAGGTCGGGGGCCAGCAGCCGCACGTCCGCACCGTGTTCCCTGACCGCGGGCAGCACGTTGCGCCACAGCCGGGAGGAACCGGGATTGCCGTGCAGGAAGACCCAGGGAGCACCCCTGCCGGTCTCCTCGTAGTGCATCGTTGAGTCGAGCAGATCAATCTCAGGCATGTGAACGTCCTTGTCTCATCGGTCGCCGGCGCATCCGGCACCGAGCGGTCGGTAGGCGGATGACCATCGGCGGCGCGGACCTGCACGGATCCGCGCCGTCGTGGTCAGGACTGCCGTGCCGCGGCCTCACACGGCGGACAGCAGGGTGTTCGCGCGGGTGAGCACGGTGTTGAGGACCCGGCCGGCGGTCGCCAGATCCTCCTCCGGCAGATCGCCCCACAGCTCCTGGGTGATCGTGGTGATGGCGGCGCGGAGCCGGCTCCACTGTTCCTTGCCCTGCTCGGTCGCTTCGACCGTGCCGTCGGGGGTGGTACGCACCATGCCCGCGGCCGTCAGCTCGGCGATGCGCTCACGCGCCGCCGCCCGGTCCACCTTCAGGACACCGGAGATCCGCTCGATGAGCGCGTCACCGGTGAAGGTTCCGCCGTTGACGATGGTCAGCGTCACCCACTGCGGTTCGGTGATGCCCGTCCCGGCCAGTTGCCGGTCCAGGATGGCGTTGAGCGCCTTCTCGGTCTGGCCGATGACCTGCGTACCGAAGACGGGCGCGGAGGCGTGGGCGGTGACGGTCATGTCGACTCCTCAGGTCATTACCGGGTTCGTGGCAGGCAACGCGCAGAGGGCGCGCATCCTTCAACGACACGACGCGTGTCGTGTCGCAGGCGGACGGCCCTGAATGAATCCGCGCGGCGTTGCACCAGGTTCCGAATGGATTCCGGCGCCCGTCCGCGGCGGGGGGCGTGATCGACCGATCCAGCCGCCAAGCGCCTCTGACCGCTGTCCAGACGACATGCTTGTCGACGGCGCCCGCCACACTCCCGTGGTGTCACAGCTTCCCGGAAAGAGGTCAGTTCTCGCGTGTCCAGGCGGGCGTGATCCGCACCTCGCGGAGGCGCCAGCCCGCCGGCGTCCGTGCTGCGGTGCCGGCCAGTCGCAGGCCGCCTGTGAAGTGGGGCGCCTGGCCGTCGCGGTAGTAGTACACAAGCGAGTTCGCCGAGGCGGCCGCCCGGTCGCCGTCGACGTTCACCAGAAGGTCAGTGGTCGTGTGCTGGGTGTGCTGCCCCTCGACCTCACCCTGTCGCATAAAGTCGACGACCTTGTCGATGCCGCGGAGCTCGCCCCCGCGCGGCGAGTGCACAGCCACATCGTCGGTGAAGACGGTGTCGGCATCCTGCCACCGCTTCTCGTCGAGCAGGCTCGCGAAGCGGGTGAACAGGTCGGCGATCTCGATACGGTCGGCGATCAGAGTATCCGTGGACATGACTCCCTTTCGTTGGCAAGACCAACATTGGTATCGCCAACTATACACGGACTCGTTGGGTGTGCCAACGATGTAAGGGGCTGTCGTGGAGGAGACACCCGCACGCCTGACCATGCAGCCGAGCGGGCTGCTCACCCATTGGCACTGCAAGCCCACCGGTGGGCGTCTGACGGTTTCGGCGAGGTGGGGCGCGCGGGTACCGGTACAGGATCCCGGCCGCGCTGGACGGGTTCGTGGTGGCCGGCCAGGCCGGGTTGCGTCCACGGAGGTGGTGTACGAGTTTCCGCAGGTGAAGAGCGTCGTGACGTGAGACGGCCACCGCGTAGATCCATCGAGATGGATGATCAAGAAGAAGGAGACAACGCGATGGCCGCGGACAACAGTGTGGACCCTGCCGAGTGGATTGCCGAGCAGATCGGGGCGTGTGAGCCGGATCTGCTGCGGTCGATGGTCAAGACGATGGCCGAGGCGCTGATGAAGCATGCGTTCCCCCGTTCGCACAGGATGTTCCGGTCATCGGCGAACAGCGCCTCCAGCCGAGCGCGGGGCGATGCCGCGGTCGCCGCGGCGCGGCGTTGCAGCCGCCGGGGGCGGGCTGGCGGCCGGCAGCTCCGCTCACGGGGCCCAGGCGGTGCACGCCGCCGACTCCCACGGACACTGATCAACCAAGCGTTGGCCATGCGCTCACCCCGCGGATCCGGGATCTGGGGAAGATCACGCTGATCCGCGACGACACCCCCATCGGCAGCCATGGGGCCGCTGGCTGCTGCCGACCCGGTGGAACCAGGACCTGGTCGCCCGACTGCTGGAGCGACCCGGATCCGCAGCGGGGCTCGCCGAAGTACGGGCAGGCAGCGCATCGGCCGCCTCTGCCGGCATGCTGGTCGGCGTCGGCCACGGTGCGGTACAGCGGGCGACCGAGGGGCGTTGTCCGCGTTCCTGCCCAAGGGGATGGTCGGCTTGGCGGCGATCTCGGGCGCCGGGACGCTGCTGCGCGCCGTACCGGCGACGTGGACGAATTCGAGCAACGCCATGGTGACCAACGCCGCAGCCGATCGGGAGCTCAGTCTCCGGTGGTGGCCAGCCAGCGGCGGACGTCGGCCATCGCGGCACCGTCGCTGTCGGCGTCGATTCCGGCGGCCAGGTCGGCGATGGAGATCTGGGCGAGCGCCTGTGACCAGGTCTCCTGCGCGGCCGCCATGGCGCGGGCGATCGCGCACGGACGCGAGCACCGCTCGGCCGGGATGCCGAGCGGTCCGCGCTGTCGGATCTCGGCGCACCGGTAGGCCGGTTCGTCGCCGTCGATGGCCCGCACCACGTCCAGCGCGCTGATCGCCGAGGCGGGCCTGGTGAGGGTGTAGCCGCCGACGTGGCCCGCGGTGGAACGGACGATACCGGCCCGCGACAGCGCCTGCAGATGCTTGGCCGTGTAGGCCGGAGGAGTGCCGTGCAGCTCGGCCAGTCGCGCGGCCGGCACCGGCTTTCGGCTCTGGCTGAGCGTGACGCAGCTGTGCAGGGCGAACTCCACTCCGTTCGACATCCTCATGTCCCCACCCTATCCAACTCGGACATCGGGTATCCGGGATGTGATAGAACTCGGATGAAAATCATCCTAGATCAATTGCTGGGGTCTCCATGACGGACACCAAAGACCTTCCCCCCGCCGACACGCCCTCCGCCCGTACGTCCCTCGTGCTGGCGGCCGTCGCGCTGTTCGCCGCCGCGGCGAACCTGAGACCGGCCATCGCGGCGGTATCGCCGCTGGTGGACCGCATCCGCGCCGACGCGGGCCTGTCGGCGACGGGGGTGTCGCTGCTGACCACCATCCCGACGCTGACCATGGGTCTGTGCGCGCCACTAGGCGCGTACGTGGGACGCAGGTACGGGTTGCAGCGCGGCGTACTGCTCGGGCTCGCAGTCATCGCCGTGGCCACCACGACCCGCCTGCTGGGCGAATCCGCCTGGCTGCAGATGAGCAGCGCGGCGATCGTGGGGGCGGGGATCGCGATCGCGCAGACGCTGCTGCCCGCGGTGGTCAAGACACGCTTCACCGCCCACGCCGGCCTGATCACCGGCCTCTACACCGCCGGTCTGGGCCTGGGCGGGGCGGTGGCGGCCGGGGTCAGCGCGCCGCTGGCCGACGCCGTCGGCTCCTGGCCGCCGGCGCTGGCGTCCTGGGCGGTGCTCGCGCTGGCAGGCATCGCGGTGTGGTCGGCGGCCAGGGGCGTCCTGAGCCTGGGCGGCACCGCGGCTCCCGCCGGACCCTCGACGCGGGGGCTGCCCTGGCGCAGCGGTGCGGCCTGGCGGATCACCGCGCTGTCGGCCGTCAACTCCGCCCTGTACTACTGCGAACTGGCCTGGGTGGCGCCGCTGCTGCACGACGACGCCGGCCGCAGCGCGTCGGCCGCCGGGGGCATGCTGACCGTGATGATCTCCATCCAGGTCGTCGCGATGCTCGCCGTCCCCGCGCTGCTGGGAGAGACCCGTGACAGGCGAGGCGGCCTGGCGTTGACGATGACGCTGACCGCCGCCGGTTTCCTGGGGCTGGCGTATACGCCGGACACGGCGACATGGCTGTGGATCGCGGCGCTGGGCGTGGGACACGGCGGCCTGTTCACGCTCGTGCTGACGCTGCCCGTGGTGGCCGGACGAAACCCAGGCGAGGCCGGACGGATCAGCGCGATGGCGTTCTTCGTCGGCTACGGCTGCGCCGCACTGGCGCCCCTGCTCGTCGGGGCGCTACGCGACACCACGGGAGACTTCCGGCTCGCCTTCGGCCTGCTCGGCGGGCTTGGCCTGCTGATGCTCCTGCCGATCGCGGCCCTGCGCGAAGCCGGCAGATCCTAACAGCCGATCGGGCGTGCCGAGCGTCGCCCCGCTGGGGGAGCGGATGGACTCGGACGCCGTGGAGCAAGCCGTCGTCGACCAGGCCGCCGCGTATGTGCTGTGCTGCTCGCGGCTCCCTTCGACCTCGCGCATCCCGGGAGGACTTGGTCGCGCTCAGGTCTCAGCGGCCTCGTCCCCGGGGTGCGTCCGCGACTTCCCGGACGCGGACGGAATCGACGTCGGCTGCGCTGACGACCACTGGGCGGTCGTTGAGTCCGGCGATGCGCCCGCCGTACGGTACGACAGCGATTGAATCGGTCAGGTCATGATGCTTCTCATCCATGCCGACGATCCACACCAAGATCACGGGACACGACTTGGCCGCGGCGAGGGACGCCGCTGAGGACCTGCTCGCGGAGGATGTCCGCGTGGCCGCAGTGCTGGGCCAGTTCACGCAGCATGTGGAGATAGACCCAGCGCAGCGGCAGCGGGCCCCGGCGGTTGCCCCGTACGAGGTCGTCGAGGGTCAACCCCGCCGCCGCCTTGCGGGACGCCGCGCAGGCCTGCTGGTGGGCCTGCTGGACGGAGCCGATCGTGTCGCCGTCGTCGAGATCGAACGACTCGTCGGGCGAGTCGGGAATGCCGATCTCGGTGCGGGATCGACATGTGATCGCCTCGTCGAACCAGACCTTCTCGACGAACGTGGCGTGCTTGACCAGCCCCAACAGCGTGGTCTTCGACGTGACCAGCGACCGGCGCGCCTGCTCCTCGGTCAGCCCCGTCAAGCTGTCGTGCAGAGCGTATCGATGCTCATCGAGGAACGCCTCGAACTGCTCGCGTAGCGCTACGTGGAAGACGGCGGATTCCATCGACGGCATGTTGACCATGACCGCAACGATAATCACCTACCTATGAACTCGCGGCCCTCCGAGCCGCCCGATCCCACGCAGGAATGGCGCCGGATACGCAGGCGCCGCAAGGCCCGGCTGAAGGGTGCCGGCCTGGTCACGGTCGGGCCTGACCAGCAAGGTCCACCTGCCGGCCGACCGGCGTTGCCGCCCGCTGTCGCCCGTCCTCCCTCTGGGCAGTCCGCCGACAGCCCCCGCTTCATCCCCGTCAGGGACAAGATCAAAGTGCGCGGCCCGGTCGGCCGCCCCGCGCCTCGGCCTCGTGCGGCCGCCGGCGACAAGGCTTACTCCTCACGCACCAACCGCCCCTACCTGCGCAGACGCCACATCAAGGCGATGATCCCCGACAAGGCCGATCAGGCGGCAACCGCAGGAACAAGGGGCGTAACAGCGGCCGCCCCACCGGCCACCGAGCTGTACCGCAACACCGTCGGACGCTGCATCAACAAGCTGAAGGGGTGGCCACCCGCTACGACAAGACACCGACAGCCACCTCGCCGGACTCCACCTGCGCGGATGCATCATCTGGCTCCGCAGCCTGCCAGCCCTCCCATGATCTGAACTACGAACAGGCCCTAGTACTACATAGCTAGATCTGGATGATCTGGAGGCGCAGGTGCCGCTTGAAGTGGTGCCTGCGCGCTTCGGCTTGGTGGCTGCGGTGGAGGTTGGACCAGTAGAGTCCAAGTTTGACGGCATGATCATCTTTGCCGATCAAGTTGAACAGGTGCCGGATCTCTGCGACGGACAGAGCGATCAGTCGCCGGACCTGTCGCCGAGGCGCCCGTTCGGGGGTTTGTGGTGGTTGCTGCCGGTCCGCCGGTTGTGCGTCGCCGGTCCCCGCCGGTTGTCCACAGGGGGTGGGTCCCCTTTTTAGTGGTACCGAGTCGGCGTCCAGCGGCGGCGGGACCAGGTACATGCGGTCGATGCCTTCGACGGCCCGCTCGTAGGTCGCCGGGTCGTGCCAGTCGAACCGGACATACTCGCCGACGCCGTGCTGTTCGGCCTTCGGCCAGAACCACAAACTGCGCCGCCATCTGGAAGAACAACAGATCCGTTCAGGACGCCCGTTGGGTGGTTGCTGAGCTAGGCAGCAGAGTTCGCCGAGACACTGCTCGGAGCGGACGAACTGGTGCGCCGGGGAGAAGAGGACCGTGTCACCTCGCAGGTGCGCGACCTCACGGGCCGCCCGCCGATCACGTTCGAGTAGTTCGTCGTCGACCACCGGTCGGAGTGGTTGTAGAGATCACCTGCTCGCTGTCCAGGCATGCGGGTGAGTTCCCCATCCGGTGAGACGGGCCGCGCGGGCTGCGGCATGCCGAGCGGCAGCAGCGGACGCCGGGTCGGCGTCGTCGGCGACAGACGCTGCCATGGCTGGTTCCTGGAGCGGTGGCGACGTCCCCGGCACCGGTACCGGTGCGGATCTGATCGGCGGCGACTCCGGCTCTGGCCGCGGCCATCTCATCTCCGGATGGTCGGCGCCAGGGCCGGAGCCGACCTCGCCTGTACCGTTCGCGCCGAGCAGGATCAGCTCGTCGAGCGCTTCACGGCGCCATAGCGGGAGGCAACCCGTGCTCGCTGTGAATTCCATGGCCCGATGTATGCTCCGGGTGGAGGCGCGCTTTCGGCTGGTTATTCGGGCCGCGCGAATTGGCGCCGACTGGTGTATAGTCGGTTGAATGGCAAAAATCACTCTTGCGCCGTACGACTCGCAATGGGAGGCGGATTTCCTGGAGGTCGGGTCGGCTCTGCGCACGGCATTGGAGCCCGTGCTGGGCGACCGCTTGACCGGTGTTCATCACATCGGTTCCACGTCGGTCCCCGGAATCGCGGCCAAGCCGATCATCGATGTTCAGGTGTCGATACGCGACTTCCGCCCCTGGACGCGGACTGACCTGGTCGCTCCTGACGAGCCCGCCGAGCGGCCCTCGCGTGAGCATATCGGGGAATCCGAGGCGCTCATCGACGCGGTGGAGTCCACCGGCCTGCGGTGGCTCGGCGACTGGTGCATCGACTACCGCAAATGGCTGTTCAACCGGCGCGACGATCTCGCCGTCAACTGCCACGTCCGCCGAGAAGGCTGCGTCAGCCAGCAGCAGGCCCTGCTTTTCCGTGACTACTTGCGAGTCAACAAAGCGGCCCGGCAGCGCTACGAGGACGTCAAACGGGAACTGGCCGCCCGCGACTGGGATCTCGTCGACGACTACGCGGACGCCAAGGGCGATTGCGTATGGGGGATCCTGCGCGAGGCCGACAAGTGGAGCCAAGCGGGTTGGTTCCCGTCCTCCACCGACATCTGATCGCTTAATCGCATTGTCCAGCCGCCCCCCGACTTCTTTCTCGAGGTCTCCAGGGGCGGTCCGCGGGCAACGGCCCATCGGGGCGCCCACGCTCGGCCCTCTACGCCGAACGTGGGCGCTCCCGGGCCCGAGTCTCTGCGTGCGCAGCCCCGTCCGCATCAGCCAGCGGACACGGCAAATACGGTGAGCTGGCCGTTGCCGGCTGGAGCCGTTCAACCTGGCACGCACATCGACTTGCTGCCCGCTTGGTCGCCGATTCGAGAACGGGCCACGCGGCGATGCGTTCGACCCGTTCCCGGCGCAGCCGTTCGTAGGTCTCCAACGCCTTCGGCACATCCGTCGTGTACCGCCTTTGCAAGAACGATGACCGCGGTAGCGAGCCGGTCGGCGTCCTGGGTGGCGCCGTCCTCGATCCCGGCCAACTCGAGCGGCCAACTCCATCAGGTCCCTGCCATGCGACCCGGCGGCGTAGCGGTGCATCACCGGTGTCCCGACCACCTGGTGCAGCATCGAAAGGATTTGGCCGCACCGATCGGTGCAGCGCGGAGTTGTCCCGGCCCGGCAACGCGTAATGATCCAACAGATCGCTCACCAGACCACCGACGGCGAACCCGCGTCCAGCCTGCGCCAACATCACAGCCGCAGGTCGATCCGCCGACGAGGCGACGGCCGCCGTGGCACAGGGGGACCCTCCGTGCACCCGGGTGAGCATCGCCGCGTCCCCTGGAGCACCGCCGATCCGGTCTCGCCATGACTCGACGCCACGCGGAATCCACCCTGGCTCCGAGAGCGAGCAGCCGCTCCAGCTCGGCGTCCTGGTCGCGGTCGGTCGGGTTGACGTCGATGTGCAGTCGGACTTTCCGGGCCGCGGGTCGCTGCTGGGGCTGAGGACGAGGGTGGGCTGCGGGCTGCCGAAACCGGGCGTCGGGCGGCCCGATCTCGATGCTTCCATCGTCCTCCCTGCCGAGTTCGACGTAGCCGAGGAGCTCACTCCAGAACGCGGCGAGCCGGTCGGGATCGGCGCAGCCGATGACCAGCTCACTGATGCGGCTTGTCATGCCCGTCAGCGTTTAGACAACCCCGAGTCCGCGCGGGCTGTTACGTGAGAGGAGAAAGCTGACGGCCCGGCTCGCCATGCTCCTACCTGCTGAGTGCCCGCTTGAGGGAGTCGGCTTGAAGGATGAGGAGGTTTTCAGCCACCGGCCCGTGCGAAGACAGGTGAGTCACGCCGGGCAGTGGGAGCACAGTGTGAGGGCAGCCTACGGCCGTCAACGCGGCGGACAGTCGCAGTGTGTGTGCGACCGTGACGTTGTCATCGGCCAATCCGTGTATCAACATCAACGGCCGCCGGAGTGTTGCGGCCTCATCGAGTAGCGAGGAACGGTCATGGCCCTCGGGGTTCTGGGCAGAATGGCCCAGGTAGCGCTCATTCCAATAGGTGTCGTAGAGCCGCTGGTCGGTGACGGGTGCGCCAGCCACGGCGGCATGAAAGACATCGGGCCGCCTCAGCACGGCCAGCGCGGCCAAGAAGCCACCGAACGACCAGCCGCGGATACCCACGCGACCGAGGTCCAGGTCCGGATGGTGCGCCTTGGCCTCGTACAGGGCCGAGATCTGATCCTCCAAGGGAAGGTGGCCCTTGTCCCCATAGATCGTGCGCTCCCACGCGGGTCCGCGCCCGGGCGCCCCGCGTCCGTCGGCCACCACGACGGCAAAGCCCTGATCGGCGAACCACTGCGAAGCCCGCCTGATCACCGCCCAGGCGACCTCGACATCGTGCGCACCTGGGGCGGCGGGCAGATCGCCTCGGCCGACGGGCTGCCGGGGACGTACTCGTAGCTGGTCGCCCGGCTCACGTCCAGCAGCCGGGCGATCGAGGCGATCGCCGCGTCCGGCTGGGCGAGCAGGGCGCGGGCGTCCGCGTTCCACCAGACCGACCCGCAGCGGCTGGCCGCCGAGATCGCCGTCAACGTCACCAGCCTGACCGAGCTCGGCCGCGTGTTCATCGAACGGCTGCGGGCCCGCCCCGGCGGCGTGCTCGTCAACGTCGCCAGCATGGCCGCCTACCAGGCCACCCCGACCATGGCCGTCTACGGCGCGACCAAGGCGTTCGTGCTGAGCCTCACCGAGGCGCTGTGGTACGAGTCGCGCGGCAGCGGACTGCGCGTAATGGCGCTGTCGCCCGGCGCGACCGAAACCGAGTTCTTCGACGTCGCCGGGGACGGGGCCGACGGCGGCACCGGGCGGATGCACCCGGAGCAGGTCGTTGAGATCGCCCTGCGGGCTCTGGACCGGCGCAACCCGCCCCCCAGCGTGATCACCGGCAGGCGGAACCGGCTGATGGCGCACGCGGGACGGCTGGCCGGCCGCCGACGGATGACCATGATCATCGGCTCCATGATGGACCGCACCGCAGCGGGACACTGAGACGCCGCCCCGCACCCGCCAAAGGAGACCCGACGCTACCCTGCCTCCGCTGTGGCTTCGGAAGTTCCGGGCCGGCAGCGGGACCGCGGCGCTACCTCACATAAAGGTCCCGAGCCCCTAGAGGGCTTCTGAAAAGGGTCAGGTCGGGCATGCTGGGTGGTACCGCGCCCCGAGTCTGGAGGGTGTGATGTCCGCCCGTTCCCTTTATCCGACCCTGATAGCCGCGTCCGCGATATCGCCGGACAGGTCGGAGTCACCGAGGCGCTTCGCGAGCGCCAGCCGGTTATTGGTACAGCCATTGGCGCAGGTGGGCATAGTCGCAGCCTTTGTCGCCGTGGAGCTTGGCCGGGCGGCACGACGTGGCTCGCAGCGGGATCGGGTCGGCGGGATGCCGCGGACGAGAGGTTGCAGGGCCAGGTGTCATGGGTGTTGGCGGCGGAGATCGCGACACTGACCGGCACGCCGGTCCGTTCGGTGAGCAAGTAAATCTTCGACCCGTTCTTGCCGCGGTCGACAGGATTCGAACCCGTCAGCTTCCCCCTTTGAGCGCCCACATGTTCACCGAGTCGATCACGCACCGCGACCAGGCCGGCTCCCCGCGCGACCCCGGCTCGTCCAGTATCAGCCGGTGCAACTTGGCCCGGACCCGGGCGTTGGTCCACTCGGTGAAACGCCGGTGAGCCGTGGGCCCGGACGGGCCGAACACCGGCGGCAGTTGCTGCCACGTGCAGCCCGAGGTCGCCACGAAGATGATCGCGGCCAGCACCTCACGGTTCCCGTGCCGCCGCCGGCCACCGCCCCAACGGTATGAGCTCGGGGGGCGACCAGCATCGGAACGAAAAGTCGCGTTAGTGGGCCTGGTGGAGTCGGCGTAGCGCGGATGGTCGTTCCGGGCGACAGCCGCCGCCGAACACCGGCCCGGCCGCCGTTGAGGCGCCAGGTCCCGGCGGGATGAATTCGGCCGGGAAGCGGTTCTTGTGGTGTCTACCTGCCAGCGCTGCCGGAACAGCCTCTCGCATTGCAGTCAGTGCCGCGGAGGTGACGTGTGCGATGCGGCGACGTCCGCGCTCGCCGAGCACGTCGCTGGAGAGTTCTGGTACTCGGCGGCGAGGCGGATCAGCTCTTCGAGTCGATCGTGCGCCCTGGTCAGGGCGTCGATCTTGACCCGGATACGGGCACGCTCGTCCGTGAGTCGGCGTGTCATCTGCGTGGTCGCGACGAGGGTGTCCAGGAACGGGAGGATCTGCAGGATCGCCTTACTGGTCAGACCGGCCGCGTAGAGGAGCTGGATGAACTTCACCCGCTCAACGGCAGACTCGGGGTACTGGCGGTGGCCGCTGGGGCTGCGGTCGGCGATGACGAGCCCCTGCTCTTCGTAGTACCTCAGCGCACGGACGCTGACTCCGGCACGTTCGGCCACCTTTCCGATGCGCATGGCACCTCCCGTGCAGTCCGGACTTGATCCTCACGTTGACGTGAGGATCTAGCGTACGTCTTATGAACATTCACGGAGCGACTGCGCTCGTCACCGGAGCCAACCGCGGCATCGGCCGCCACCTCGCCGCCCAGCTCGTCGAGCGAGGCGCGAAGGTCTACGCGACTGCCCGTCGTCCCGAGTCCATCGATCTCGACGGCGTCGAGGTCCTCGCCCTGGACATCTCCGACCCGGACTCCGTCGCGGCCGCAGCCCGCGTAGCGGGCGATGTGAACCTGCTGGTCAACAATGCCGGCATCGGAGGCGGCGCCCTGCTCGGTGACCTGCAGGCGGTCCGTGCTGCGCTGGACGTGAACTTCTGGGGCACGCTGTCGATGGCCCGTGCCTTCGCGCCGGTCCTCGCAGCGAACGGCGGGGGCGCGATCGTGAACATGGCCTCTTCGGCGTCCTGGTTCGTCTTCCCCGGCAGCAGCGCCTACGCGGTGTCGAAGGCGGCCGTCTGGAGCATGAGTAAAGCGCTGCGCCAGGAACTGGCTGGTCAGGGCACGCTCGTCACCTCAGTGCATCTTGCGATGGCCGACACCGACATGACGAAGGGCTACGACATGCCCAAGATGGACCCCGCCGATGTCGCCCGTATCGCCCTCGACGGTGTCGAGGCCGAGGCGCTCGAGGTGGTCGTCGACGAGTTCACCGAAATGGTCAAGGCATCGCTGAGCAAGGACCCGCGGGAGTTCGACAAGCAGTTCCACCAGTTCCTGAACGCCTGACCGCAACCCATCCGCTCCCTACAAGGTGCGGAACGCACCCGGGCGCTGAGCGATGTGGCCGGAACCCTGCTGTCGCAGGCACCCGCCCCGCCGCGGGTGCGGGCGGCGGCGTTCCGGATGCTCGCCACCCTGCCCGGCGTCAAGGCCGAGGGACGGCGGCCGACCCGATGGGCTGTACCGGAAGGGTGATCTCCCTAACGCTGGCGACGACCGTCCCGCTCGGCCTGTACACCGCGCCCAAGCAACTGGGCACCTACCAGCGTCAGTGGATCATCGATCCGGTCGGCGGGCGCCTTCTGGCCATCCGCGACCTGGTGGCCACGCCGCCGCACGGCAGCCGGGCCCTCCCGCCGGGAGACGACCGACGGCAAGCCCCGCCGCCTGGAGGCTGCGGACATGCCGGACCGCTTCCTGAAGACAGGCGAGGTTTCCTCGTATCAGGTGTTCGCCGTGGCGGAGTGGACCAACACTCCACCGAGGTAAGCCCCACTCCACGAGCCGCCGTGCCTACCTCGCCGGGCACGGCGACCTCCGGCTGTCCGGACCGCCGGTGTTCCGAGCCTGATCCGCTTGGTCCGTTGAGACCGGGGCAGCAGCCTGTAGCGAGCCCGTGGCGGCGTCGCGGCTTGTTCCGTAAGGGGATCCCCCACCGGAACACCCGCCGGCCGGGACAGCGCCCAGGTCGAGGTGTTCCGTAAGAGTGTTCCGCGAACTGTCCCGGTGGTGGGGCCCTCTCCGGAACACTGGACGGCGTGACTGCCGTCAACGCTGCCGCTTCCGGCACGGCCCCTGTCCCGGCCCCCGGTACGGTCCGGGTCGGGTACGCCCGCTGCTCCACCGACGAGCAGGACGTCGTCGTCCAGACCGAGCAGTTGCTCGCGCTCGGCGTCCCGGCCGATCGGATCTACATCGATCGGGGCTTTTCCGGGACCACCCGCCGCAATCGCGGCGGCTTGGACCAGGCCCTGGCGGCGGTGTGGCCGGGCAGCGTGTTCACCGTGACCAAGTTCGACCGGTTCGCGCGCAACATGGCCGAGGCCAACCAGATCCTCACCGACCTGTCTGACCGGGAGGTGCTGTTCGGGCTGGGCGGATCGGTCTACGACTGGAGGGACCCGTTCGGCCGGCTGTTCCTGCAGACCCTGGCGATGGTGGCGGAGTTCGAGGCCAACCTGGGGCACCTGCGCACCCGCGAGGGCATGGCGCTGGCCAAGAGGAACGGCAAGCTCAAAGGCAAGCAGCCCAAACTGCCCGAGTCCGCGCGGCGTTCCATCCGCCGCCGCTACGCCGAAGGCGAGGTGTCGCTGGCGGATCTGGCGACCGAGTACAGCGTTGGCCGCTCCACCATCCACCGCATCATCCACGGGCCGCCAACCCGGCTTGTGTGATCGGGACGGGACGCATGGGCACCGTCATGGTCGAGTGGCTGGCCGGTGCCGACGTTTCCCTGCAGCGCGTCTGGAGGTCCTGATCGCCCCCGACGGGCCCGTCCTGCGCGCCATTCTGGACTAGCCCGTCTCGGTCGGGAACAGGATCGGGCTGAGCAGGTACTGCGCGCGGCCGGTGGCGGGCTCGTTGGCCAGTCTGGGTTCTATCGCGGCGCGGAGCTCGCCGATCAGTTCGCGGAGCTCATCTGGGCTGAGCCACAGCGCATGCTGGCGGTACCCGACGAGATCGGCGGCCGGGTCGGCCTCGTCCCGGTCGAGGTAGGCGCCGAACCCGGCGAGCAGGGTCGCCATCGCGGCCGCGAACGCCCGCCGGTGGTCGGCGGCCGACAGTGTCCCGGCCGTATCGGGATTGATCACCGCGCCGTCCTGCCGGAGCCGGTAGTGGCGCTCCACCGCGCCGCGCACCCGCCGCTCCTCGGCCACCTCCAGCACGCCCCCGGCCACGAGCAGGTCGATGTGTCGGTAGACCGTGGCCTTGGAGACGTCGGGGATCCGCGCGCACAGCTCTGCTGTGGTGAGCGTCCGCCCGCCCTTCATCGCGTGCACCACCCGCAACCGCACCGGGTGCGCCATCAGCTCCAACACGTCCACCCTGCCTATGTTCTCACATGTGCTACCTTTCCAGAAAATGAGAAAGGTGGAGGATGGTGGAGACGTTCCACGAGCACGACGTCACGGTCGGGGACGGCACCCTCGCCGTACCGGGGACGCTGACCCTGCCCGACGGGGCAGGGCCCTGGCCCGGGGTCGTGCTGCTCAGCGGCGGAGGGCCGTTCGACCGCGACGAGACCAGCGGGCCGAACAAACCGTTCAAGGACATCGCGTGGGGGCTGGCACGCCGGGGCGTGGCGGTGCTGCGGTTCGACAAGGTGACCTTCGCCCATCCGCAGAACCCCGTCGCCACCATGACCGAGGAGTACGTCCCGCACGCCGTCGCGGCTGTCACCCTCCTCCAGGATCAGCCGGGCGTGGATCCCGCGCGGGTGTTCGTCCTTGGCCACAGCATGGGCGGCAAGGTCGCGCCACGGGTCGCGGCCGCCGAGCCGTCGGTGGCCGGCCTAGTGATCATGGCTGGTGACACGCAGCCGATGCAGCACGCGGCCATACGCGTCATCGGCCATCTCGCCTCGCTGGATCCGAGCCCGGCCGCGCAGGCGGCGGTGGAGCAGATCACGCGGCAGGCCGCGGTCGTCGACGGCCCTGGCCTGACCCCCGAGACGCCCGCCGAGGACCTGCCGTTCGGACTGCCCGCCTCGTACTGGCTCGACCTGCGCGCCTACGACCCGGTCGCGGAGGCGTCAGCGCTGGACGTACCGATGCTCATCCTGCAGGGCGGCCGCGACTACCAGATGACGATCGCCGATGATCTGGCGGGCTGGGAAGCGGGCCTCGGGCATCGTGCAAATGTGACGATCCGGGTGTACGAGGCCGCCGACCATCTGTTCTTCGCCGGAGATGGCCCGTCCACGCCCGCGGACTACCTCAAAGCCCAGCACGTCGACCCGGCGGTGATCTCCGACGTCGCCGACTGGCTGATCACCCGATAGGGGCGAGCTGCCGGTCAGGCGGGCAGCTGGCAGGCGGGGCACCAGAACAGTTGCGGCCCACCAGTTGCTGCGTGCGGATCTCTTGCCGGGGACCGGCGCCGTGGTCATCGTCCGCAAGACCAAGGACGGCCTGGAGGCGGCCCGCCGCCGCGGCCGGGTCGGCGGCCGCCGACCGGTGGTCGATGACGACAAGCGCGCCGCGATCCTGGCCCGCCGCGAGCGCGGGGAATCCATCCGCACCATCGCCGCCGGCGTCAAGGTCTGCGTCGGCGTCGTCCACAAGACCCTGACCGAGGCCCGGCCAGAGGCACAGGGCGAGCGGTAGCCCACGCTGGGCCCAGCTGTTTAATCACTCGTGAGCGGGCCATTCCTCGGCCAGGAGCGCGTATGAGAGACCGTCGAGCCATCCCCTGGTGCGGTGGAGTGAGTCTCTCACCGTGTGCTGTTCGCGGCGCATCCCGACCCGCTCCATCAGCCGCCACGAGGATTCGTTGTCATAGAAGCAGTCCGCGTGCAGGCGGCGCAGGCCAAGACTCTTGAAGGAGATGTCGATGAGGGCGCGTACCGCTTCGGTGGCGTAGCCCTTGCCGCCGTAGGAGGGATCGAGCGTCCACCCGAGCTCTCCTTGGACGCTTTTCGCCTGGTCAGCGACCTCTTCCTGGGCCCAAGCGTCCTGCACCTGCAGCGTCAGATCGCCGATCACCGTGCCGTCCAGTTCGATGATGAGCAGGTCTGCGAGCCGCTCCTCATCGAGAAAACGCTCACGGTAGTCGTCGTAGTTCTCTGTGGCGGCCGTGACCCATTCGTAAGTCTCCGGCAGTCGCCGGTAGGCCCAGGTCGCGTCCAGGTCGTCGGAGGCAGCCCGGCGCAACAGCAGTCGGTCGGTGGAAATCGGCCAGTCCAGCGTGTCAAGAGGGTGAGGCATGGGCCTCATACTGACAGCGGGCTGTGGTGATACACAAAAGGGATTACTGCGGGCGACGTCTCCGACAACGACGCGGCGATCGCCCTACAGGAACCGACAGGACACCGAAGCGACCAGGGCTCCCGGAAACCCGCGTACTGATAATCAAGTGGGCCCGGGGGCCGGGGCGGGATTGGTCGGGTGTCACAGGCGGGGCGTCGGCTCCGTCTGGTGGGCGTCGCGGAGGGGTCTACGGCGCCGTCAACCACGCCCAGCACACCCCACGCGACCAATGGACCGCAGGCGGCTTCCTCAAAGCCAGTGCCAAAGGCGCAGCCGTAGGCGTCATCACCCATGGCGCCGCCGGCCTGGCCGCCAAAGCCGCCGCACCCGTCATCCAACGCGTCGTCCCCCGCATCGCCAGCAAGATCAGAGGCCCCGGTGCCGGCAAGGGCGGCGCCCCCGCCAAGGGCAACAGCGTCGCCAAAGCCAAACCCGCCGCAGCCAAGAGAACCAACTCTCGCGCTAAAGGCTGTCCCGTAATGATCAGGAAGTGCTGGAGAGCGTCGGCGGCGGGCGTGGCGTGGAGGCCGGTCAGCCGGCCATGGCCAGGTTGCGCAGGAGGGCGATGCCGCGGGTGGCGTGG
>NZ_JBEYTB010000018.1:0-203134 GCF_040642915.1 Actinomadura sp. NPDC047616 | reverse complement strand
GTGTCGTGGCTGAACGGGTTCCGCCGCCTGCACCGCCGCTACGAACGCAAGGCTGAGCACTTCCTGGCCTTCGCCGGCATCGCCGCCGCCCTGATTTGCCACCGCCGACTCACCAAATGAGACGACGTCTTAGTTGGTCTCCGCTCGACAGGCACGGCGGCCCTTTCGCCGTCGCGTCCGTCGTCGGACGTCCTTTGGGGGGCGGGGCGGTGGCTCTGGGCCCGCGAGCAGGACGGCACCCAGGTGAGCCGCGACCAGTTTTCGCCTCTCGACCGGCGGCCCCTGGGAAATCGTCTTCGGCTTCGGCAGCCAGCGGTCGAATCGTTCGGCGAGCAGGCGGCGTTTGGGGCGGTCGCCGGTGTTGGGTTGCCTGCGGTGATCTCGGCGTCGAGCATGCGCAGGAAGGTCCCGAGCAGGCGAAGCCGGAACAGGTGCACCGCTTGGCGCTGGTCGAGCTCCTCGGCGACCGTGGTCGGGGCCAGGAGCCGATTTTCTGTGCTTGGTGAACGTGCGGAAAGTCCG
The DNA here is from genome assembly GCF_040642915.1 of Actinomadura sp. NPDC047616. Classification (NCBI taxonomy): domain Bacteria; kingdom Bacillati; phylum Actinomycetota; class Actinomycetes; order Streptosporangiales; family Thermomonosporaceae; genus Actinomadura; species Actinomadura sp. NPDC047616. The sequence continues at coordinate 202,612 of NZ_JBEYTB010000018.1, read as the reverse complement.
CGGCGTGGCCTCGGCGGAGCGGCGGAACTGTGAGGTCACGGTCAGGTCGTCCGCGACGGCTTTCAGACCGGCCTCTAGGAGAGCGATCAGCTTCCGCTGGGCTGTCGCCCCGGTGGTCGCCGACGCTGGCCGCGCTCTGGCCGCCCTGAGGTGCTCGGACCGTTCTGATCTCCCCACCGAGGCCGGCCGACGGCGTATGTGCGGGTGGTAGCCACCCGGGCCATGAGCGATAACGCCTGTTCGCAGTCTTTTCGATTTAGATGTCATGACCCACGTGCGGTTGTCGCACGCGCGGGGGTTCTGGCATTGGTCCCCCATTGCGGGGGTCGCGTGGGCTACCGGAACCGGCCATGTGCCTTTCGTCGCGACCCGGATCGGCCATACTCGGAGGCCTGACGACCTTCCGGACGTGACGTGATCAATGGCTGTATCAGGCATCCGGTGGGCCACGGGGGCTCGCTCACGGACGGCGCCAGGTCCCTCCGACTACGCCTTGGGGCGTACCGTACTTCGCTTCGTGATAGCGCTGCGGTGCGGGGGAGTGGCGGCGGCGTGCGTCGCCGCCGGCGTCGGTGACGGCACCGGCGTCTCCCGCGGCTGGCAGGTGGCGGCGCTCGGCGGGATGGCGGTGTGGGCGGTGTTCTTCACCGTGGTCGCCGTCCGAGGCGGGCTGGGGTTGCCGCTGGTCGCGGCGGACAGCGCGCTGGTGGCGCTGGTGATGCTCGGGCAGGCGCGGCTCGTCCCCGTTTCGATGGTCGTGCACGAGACCACATGGGCCATCATGCTGGCCAGCACCGCCATTTACGTGGCGCAGCTCGCCCTGCGTCCGGTCGCGGGGCTGCCGCTGGCGGCCGTGGTCATCGCCGCCTACATCGCCGGTGTTCCGGTGGCGACCAGCGAGATCCGGATCCTGTTCGTCCAGGCCGCGGTGGTCAGCGCGATGATGTGGCTGCTGCGCCGCGGCGGGCGGCGCGCCGACGCCATCGTCGCGGACCGGGACCGCGAGCGGCAGCGGGCCATGGTCGAGGCGACCCGCCGGGTGGACGAGCGCCACCACCGTCTGCAGATGCACGACTCGGTGCTGGCCACGCTGACGATGGTCGCGTCCGGTGCCGTCCAGGCCGACTCGCCCGGTCTGCGCGAGGGCGCACGGCGGGCGCTGGAGGTCATGGAGGAGTGCTCGGCGCCTCCGCCCGTCGCCGACGCGCCGCTGGCCGACCTAGCGGACGGATTGGAGCGACTGGTCGCACAGACCCCTCCGCCGGTATCGGTCGATCTCACCGTCATCGGGGGGCCGCGTATCGAGGTTCCCGCGCCGGTCGCCTCGGCGATCATCGGCTCGGCTCGCGAGGCGCTACGCAATGTGGCGACGCACGCCGGGGTGCGCAAGGCGTCGATCCGCGCAGTACGACGCGGCGACAGCGTGAAGGTGGACGTTGTCGACCGCGGCAGCGGCTTCGACCTCGCCCATGTCCCGGATGCCCGGCGGGGCATCAGGTACTCGATCGTGGAACGCATGGCGATGGTGGGCGGGACAGCCACCGTGCGGTCCCGGCAAGGGGAGGGGACCGTGGTCACGCTGCGGTGGACCCGTGGCTGACAGCTCGCCGGCCGGCCAGTTCGCCGCGCGTTTCCACCGTGCCTTCGACATCGCCACGGTCATCGCGGTCGCTCTGTGGCAGGTCGGGGCCGTCGGTACGGCCCTCCTGGATTTCTGGGACCTGTACCGTTCCCCAGGCCTGGCAGTGGCGGTCTGGGCCACCCAACTGTTGATCATGGCGTGTGGCGCGGTGCTGCTGCTGCGCGGGACGCAGGCGGCCGCGGTGACGTGGTCGCTGGTCGCCGTCGACCTCGTGGCGGGGGTCGCGATGGCCGCCAACTGCCCGGACGGTCAGCAGCTGAGAACCAACTGGGCGTGGACGTCGGTCGGTCTGGTGGGGGTGCTGCTTCTGCTGCACCGGCCGGTGCGGCAGGTGGTCGCCGTGCTCGCGGTGAACGCGGGGATCGTCGTCGTGGCGTTGGCGGCCACGGGAGAGATGAGCCGGCACGCGGTCGCCGGGTTCGTCACCCTGCTGTACGCCTCGGCCAGCATCCAGTTCGCGCTGATCGCCGGGGCGCGGGTGTTCCGGTTCAGCGGCGGCATGGCCGCCGAGGCTGCGGCCGAACAGTGGGAGATGGCGACACGCGCGGCCGTCATCGCCGAGGTCGCCGCGGCGCGGCAGGACCGCTACCGGGAGGCGCGAGGGCTCATCGCCGATGTCCTGCGCGGCCTGGCCGACGGCACCGTCGACCCCGCGGACACGCAGGTCCGGCACCGGTGCGCCACGGCGGAGTCCATGCTCCGGCAGGTGCTGGCCGAGCAGGACGACGTCCCCGACCCGCTGCTGCGCCTCCTGCGCCCCGGCATCGACGAGGCGATGCGCCGCGGCGTCGTCGTCGAGATGGCCCAGGTGGGCAGGACGCCGCCGATGAGCGAGGAGGTCGCCGTGGCGCTCGCCGAGGCCCCGCTCGCCGTGCTGACCGGCGCCGGCGAGGCCGCCCGCGTCACCGTGGTCTCCGCAGGGACCGGGCAGGTGAGCGTCTCAGTGCTCGTCGACGGTGACGCCGCCGTCCCTGAACCCGCCGCGGTGGAGGGCGTCACCGTCACCTGTGACCGCGACGGAGACCTGCTCTGGGTGGAGGCCCAATGGGACGGCCCGTGACGATCGCCGTCCTCGACGAACAGGACGCCGTGCTCTCCGGCTACATTGTCAGGAGCTGCGGCACTGCTGGCCGGGGTCCGGCCCTGTGTGTCGTGGTGCGGTGGGGCGCCGTCGTAGCCGGTGGCGTGTGACCGCACTGGAGCAGCTCGCCGACCGGTACGTGACCGAGTTCGCCGCCCTGGACCCGTGCCGGGCGGCGCTGGTTCATGTGCGCGGGCTCACCCTGGTGAGCCTGTCCCGGATTGAACCCTGCCTTGGGCAGCAGGTCAGCCAATGGGTTGATCGGCAGGGGAGCGGAACAGCTCGTCCAGGTGATGGGTGAGCACGGCCAGGGCCGCCTCGCCGTCGCGCTGGCCGCCCAGAACGCTCTGCCCGAGCCCGTTCACCAGCGCCAGCAGTCCGGCCGCCGTCATCTCGGGGTCCTTGGCGGGGTCGATCTGGCCCGCCTGTTGGGCCGCGCGGATCTGCTTGCAGAGGAAGGACTCCAGGCCGTCGGGCTGGGCGGTGGCGTGCCTGGCCAGCAGGGCCGGGTCGTTGAGGACCAGCGTGTAGTACGCGGCGTAGGTCCTGGTGATCCGGCGGCTTTCCGGATCGGTCGGCAGGACGCACGACAGGATCGCCGTCACGATGTCACGCGGCGTGGGCGAGGGACCCGCCGCGCCGATCCACTCCAGCATCCGGGCCTGCAGCTGGGCGCCGAGCCGGTCCAGCGCGTCCAGGAGAAGTGCCTCCTTGGTGGTGAAGTAATACTGCACCAGCCGCAGGGAGACGCCTGCCTCGGCGGCGACCGCCCGCATGCTGGCCGACTGCAGGCCCCGGGTGTCGGCGATCCGCAACAACGCCTCGGCGATCTGCTTCCTGCGCTCCTCGTGATCCACCCGCGCGGGCACGACGCACCACCTTCCTTTCGTGATACAGGTGTACCGTGATACAGACGTATCATGAAACTCGGTGCATTCAAGGACGCCAAGAGCAGAGACCGTTTCCACGCCGCCTATGAACAGACTTTGGCGGACTTGTGGCCGGGGGCCCGGGAGACGCTCGATGTCGCGACCGCCTTCGGGACTACCCGCGCCTACCGCGCCGGACCGCCCGGCGACCGGCCGATCGTGCTGCTGTCGGGAGCCGGCGGGAACGCCCTGATGTGGCACCGGTACATCGACGCGCTGAGCCGGCGGCACCGGGTCATCGCCGTGGACACCGTCGGCGAGCCTGGCGCCAGCGTGCAGACCGCTCCGATCGGCGACGGCCGAGACGGCGCGGCCTGGCTGGAGGAACTCCTGGGCGCGCTGGAGGTGGCAGAGGCCCATCTGGTCGGCTGCTCCTACGGCGGCTGGCTGGCCCTCCAGCACCAGATCCACCACCCCGGTCGAACCGCGTCCCTGACCCTGGTGGATCCCGCCGGTTTCGCCGACCCCGGATGGAGGTTCTTCACCTGGGCGATCGGTGGTGGACTGGCCGGGACCGCGCCACGTCCGCTGCGCCCCTTCCTGGCACGGCTGGTCGCCAACAGCACGATCCTGGAGACCGAGCTGATGCGTATGATGCGGCGGACGATGAGCTTCCGCCGCGGGCTCCCGCCGGCCCAGGTCTTCACCGACGAAGAACTCCGGCGCGTGCAGGCGCCCTCGTTGTTCCTCCTCGGTGCACGCAGCGCCCTGCACGACTCCCGCCAGGTTGCCGACCGCCTCGCCCAGCTCATACCCGCCGCCCGGGTGGAGATCGTGCCCGGCGCGGGGCACGCGCTGCCGACGGACCGACCAGAGCTGGTCACCGACCGCATCCTGAAGATGGCCGGGCAGCAGAAGACCCCCTGACGGACCAGACAGACACCGTCATGACCAGGTCCCGGTGCCGTAGCAGGCAACGTTCGCCCCACCCACCCGACCAAGCGTCCCACATTCTGGACACCTCTTCTCATTATGTGGTCCGAACCGTTACGATCCCGGCGGGTCGGGTTGCGGCAGGAGGGGCAAAGGCGATGGTCGAGGCTGTGGCGCTTTCGACGCCCTGGCAGGTCAGGTTCCGGGTCGGCGACAACGAGGGCCTGGCCGACACGCTCAAAGAGGGCATCGGTGGCTCGGCGGGGATGCGGCCGCATGAACTGCTGGAGGCGGCGTTGGCCACGTGCATGACCATCTCTGCGCGGATGGCGCTGGCCGACCTGGGTTTCACCGATGCCGAGGTGAGCGTGCAGGTGCACTTGGAGCGCGAGGAGTCGGCAACGCGGTTCCGGTACGAGCTCGTCCTCGACCCGGCGCTTGAGGCTCACCGGCCCGCGGTCATGAAGCGCATCGCATGCTCGCCGGTCCGCTCCACGCTGAGCAGGGAGCTTGTGTTCGAACCGGCCTGACGGAGAGGTACGGGCGATGTGGGCCTTGCTGATGACCTCACGAAGACGTTCGCGTCGGGCCTGCGGCACCTGGACCACGCCTGCCGCACCACCCTCCCACGGGGTTCTTGGCGGTGCTGCACTGGGACCAGGCGCGGGGACGAACGCCACGCAGTCGGCCAGCAGCCGGGTCACCTGCCCGGCCAGCCGCCCGCCCGCTGGCAGGCCCTCGACGCCCCGGCGGCCGAAATGCTCCGCCGCAGGTCGCGGTGATCATCGTAGAGGCGCTCCCGCAGTGTGAACCCGGCATTTACTGCGGCGCCACCCGTAATAACTACATCGGACGATCGTGTAGGGCTGGTGACGGGGGACATCGCCGTTGGCGCCGGGCGGCTCTCCCCAGTCGCCCTGCTCGCACGGAGGCCAGGTCGGCGTACCTCTTCAGCCCTACGGCTGTCCTCGTCCGCCGCAGGCAGTCCCGGTAGCGCATCGGGTGGGCATTTTCCGGCTCTGCGGCCGCCTCGGTCATCACACGTCTCTGTCGATTCAGCATCATGGTGGCCCCGGCTGGGGCCGCCACCGCGTACAGCCGGAGCCGGTCGGGTACAGGGAGCGCACACCCCGCCCTCCCCGGCGTTTACCGCGGCCCTGTCACGGTAGGCCGCGGGCCTAGAAGCACATGAGTCGACCGTCTGATGGCACTGCGACTCCGGTCGCACAGGGGACATGCCTCGTATTGCGACTCCGGTTGCATGCGACGGCGACCCGGGATCGATGTGGCATCGCGTGCCCCGCCCTGACGATGGCCGGGTGACCGAGATCATCACAGGGCTGTACATGTCCCCCCTGGAATTCCTTGCCTTGGTAGGTGCCGTCGCGCTGGTGGTGGCGCGCTGGCTTCCCGCCTCGGCCCGCCCACGCGTCACGATCGCGGCGGGGGCGGTTCTTGTGCTGTCTGTGATCGTGCTGAGCGTGGTGGGGATCCGCTGGCAGATGCTGCCGGTACTGACAGGCTCTGCCGTCGCGTTGCCGTTCGCTCTTTCTCCCCTGTTGCGACGCCGTACCGGCCGGCCAGTGTGGCGGGCCCGATGGTGGCTGGCGTTGCCGGGGTCGGCGGCCTGCGTCGGCCTGATTGCCACGGGCCCGGTGGCCGCCTGGGCGTTTCCTGTACCCGTGTTCCCCGAGCCGTCGGGTGGTTTCGCGGTCGGCACTCGAGTGGTGCAGTGGACCGACCCACTCCGCCCCGAGACCTTCACTGCCGATCCGCACGACCGGCGCACGGTCGTGGTCCAGCTCTGGTACCCCGCGCAGAAGAGCCCCGCCGGCACGCAGCGCGCCCAGTACCTCGGACGCACGGAGGACGAGGCGCGCACCGTTTCCGACGCCCTCGCCCGCGCGGTCGGCCTGCCCGGCTTCCTGGTCGACGGCGTCTCACATGCCCACACTCATTCGGTCGTCAACGCCCCGGTGGCCGACAGAGGCGGACGGTTCCCGGTCGTGCTGTTCTCTCCCGGATCGGGCGGAGTGCGCACCCAGAACACCGCCTGGGCGGAGGAACTGGCCAGCCACGGCTATGTGGTTGCCGCCCTCGACCACCCGTACGACTCCGCCGCCGTCGTCCTCGCCGACGGCCGAACGATTCACGCCAAGATCGCCTCCACCGGTGACCGGGACAAGGATGACGAGCTGGCGGTTGGTTGGACGGCTGTTCGGGCCGCCGACCTCAGCTTCGTCCTCACCCAGCTGGACCGTCTAGGCCGAGGTGAGAGCGCCGGCCCGCTGACCGGACGCCTGGACACCAGGCGAGTAGCGGTCACCGGTCACTCCATGGGTGGTGCTGCCGCCCTGCAGGCAGCCCGGCAGGACCACCGGTTCGACGCCGTCATCGATCTCGACGGCTACCCGCACGGCCCCACCTCACCCTCCCTCCACCAGCCGACGCTCGCGCTCACCCAGGCCATCACCCCCGAAACCGACCCACGCTACATACCCCGCCTCACCAAGGCCCTCAAGCTCAACACCACGACGAGCTACCGGCTCACCATCCCCGGCGCCGCACACCTCACCTTCATGGACGGCCCCCTGTACCTGCCGCCTGTGCCCTCGCTAGTCGGCTCCCTGGGCCGCACCGAGAGCCCGCACGCCGTCGCCGCAACTACGCTCGCCTTCCTGGACGCCACCCTGTGGCACAAACCCGGCGACCTGGCTGACGTTCTCTCGGCTTACGGCGTCCTCAGCGTCTACCCACCGGGCAGCAGCCGCTGACCGGCTTCGCCGCGGCAGCCGACGGCCCGCGAGGCGGCACCGGCCATCACACCCCGGTGTCGCCCAGCCCATCAACCCAGTCCGGATGCGTGATCAGCCGCTTGAAGTGCGACCAGGCCGAACTCTGCGAGGACTTCTTCAGCCGGTTGTACTGCGTGGTGCCATCCGAGTCGCGTTCCTCCAGCAGCCGCAGCAGTCCCGCCCGCTCATCCGGTTGTGGATACCGGTGCAGATCGACGTGTTCACCTCTTTGCGGACCGTCGAGCCATCGCGTCGAGAGGGGAGAACGCTGGCAGCTCCAGCCCGGCGCCTACGACCCTCTCCAACGCGATGTTGATCAGATCAGCCGGACGGTTCTTCGCCGCGGCCTCCTTGCGGATCGATCCCTCCGCGATCCGGCGGGTCACGGTCCGTTCATCGAGGTCACAACCCACCCCGGCCCAGACGATGGTCAACATCGCCACCGACGACACTGAGCTGAAAGGGTGACGGCCTACGGCAGTCCCACCCCAAGAACAACTACTGACGGCTTCTGGGCTCACCTCGGCGTCACCCCTGGCCGGGCTCGGTGTGGCCGCGTTCGCGGGCACCGGCCAGGCCAGGAGATCCCTATTCGGTGCTGGGCTGGACGGGACAAGTACGAGGAGCGTCGGTGCAGGACGCTCAGCAGCCCACGTCTTTACCGCCTTGTCGCCGTACTTCACACCGTGCGGCTCGTTCGGGGGCCGCCCAGTCCCCACGAGACGATCTTGGTGGGGGTGATCCGGATGATCTCTCGGGAAAGGCCGGGCATGGGCGGCTGCTGGTCGGTCAGCGCCGCCGCCGTGCCCCGGATCTCGATGCCCCGGGGCGCCCACGGATCGACCGTCGCCAGGTCGTCCACGACGAACGCGACCGTGCTGCCCTGCTGGACGTTCCGGAACTTCTTCGACCTGCCCAGCGCGCCTCCGCCGATGACGATCGTGCCCGCGTCGGCGTCGAGGAAGAAGTTGGTCGGGTTGTTCTGCACCTGTCCGTCGGAGGAGACGGTGGCCAGCCGTCCGATGTGCTGTGTGGCCAGGTAGTCGAGTTCGGCTTGGGTGAAGGTCATACGTGCGGTCCTTGTGGCTCCTGTGGTGATTGTTGCGACAAGCTTGCCGCGTCGCCTCAATCCCTCGTTTTCGGGTGGCTGGTCAAGGCTGATCGGAGGCTGGGCCTGGGAATCCGTTCGATGGCGCGGCGTCCGCCGTGCTCCATGCCGGTTGCGCGGAGGCGGGGCGCCTCAGATCTGGATGTCGGCGATGGTGGAGAGCGGCGTGTTGAGGATGCCGTCGAACGAGTCCAGGACGGGGGTGTGCACGTAGGTGCTTTGCATCCGGATGCGGTCGGGGCCGGCGCCGCCGGGGGTCTCGCGGCGTGCCCGGCGGAGATCGGCGATGCCGAGCCCGAGGTCGGCGTCGGCGAAGGCGGCTTCGACGCTTCCGGGCTCGGGCGGCCCCAGCGTGGTGTCGTCGATGGTGAAACCGAAGGGCGTTTCCTCGTCGCGGCGCATCTCGGCCGTGTGTCCGGTGATGCTCGTCAGGCCGAGGGCGAAGTATTCGTCGCCGAGGGCGCTGTGCAGGTACTGGCCCATCGGGAACCCCGTGAGGTGGCCGTTGAAGGCGATCGGTGATTTCTGGATGTGGGCGTTGTGCGCCGCCAGCACGATGCGGGTGCCGGGTTCGAAGCGCTCCAGGTGCCACAGGACCGACCCGGCCATGTAGACGTCCCGGGCCGAGGTGTCGGCGGTCAAGCCGCTTCCTGCGAACAGGGCGGCCATGGCGCGAAAGCTGTAGTCGGCGTGGCAGGCGCCTTCGAGACGCCGCAAGGCGATGTCGTAGCTGTGCCGGTCGCCGCGGGAGACGTACAGCGGTTCGACGGAGCGGAACCGGATGAGCAGGCGCGTCAGGGTCGCGCTGAGGGCGTCCTGTTCGGTGGCGTCCAGGCGCGCCCACGCGGGCGCGGCCACGGCCCCGGAGCCGCCGGCGAACGATTCGGCGATCCGCATCGCCTCCTGGACCGCCGGCAGGGTTTCGGGATCGATCTGGCGCAGGTAGTCGGCGACCGGGGCCAGAGCGGGGAGCAGGGATCCACCGGCCGCCGGGATGTCGATGCCGGCGAAACGCACCGGTTGCGAGGCCGTGCGGTTGTGCCGGCGGATCCAGCGCAGCGGCTCCGCGACTCCCACGGGGATCGTCGCGGCGAGGTGCGCCGACAGATCGTCGTCCGTGCCTTCCCCTTGGGCCCAGGCATCGAGGGGGAAGCCTTCGCTGAAGCCGTATTCGAAGGCCAGGACGCTGAACCCGCAGCGTTCCACCAGGAACCGCAGGACGCGCTGGCGCAGGAGCGAGAACTCGTCGATGAAGTGGGAGTGCTCGCCGATCGCGACGACGCGCGCGTTGCCGATGATGTCGCGCAGCGGCTCCAGGTCATCGAGCGGCGCCGCCGGATCGAGGTGGGTGAGCGGGACGGCATGGCCGCGAAGCCAGCCGGCGAACGGGTTGTGGTGGGAGGAAGCAGGCATGCTGATCGCTCGATTCTGTAGTGCTGGAACGTGAGTGGATCACTGGTGCGGGGGCGTGGGCGCCGCGTTCTCCAGGTCGTCGATGCCGCCGGACATGATCGTGCGGACGTGCTCGGTGATGTGCTGGAGCGGCCAGTCCCACCAGGCCAGCGCGAGGAGGCGGTCGACGTCCGCGTCGCTGAAGCGGCGGCGGATGAGCCGGGCGGGGTTGCCGCCGACGATGCCGTAGTCGGGGACGTCGTCGACGACGACGGAACCGGAGGCGACGATCGCTCCGTGGCCGATGCGGACGCCGGGCATCACCATGGACCGGTAGCCGAGCCAGACGTCGTGGCCCACCACGGTGTCGCCGCGTCCAGGCAGGCCGCTGATCAGGTCGAAGTGCTCGGCCCAGGAACCGCCCATGATCGGGAAGGGGAACGTCGAAGGGCCGTCCATGCGGTGGTTGGCGCCGTTCATGATGAACCGCACGCCCTCGCCCAGCGCGCAGAACTTCCCGATGACCAGTTTCTCCGGCCCGTAGTGGTACAGCACGTTACGGGTCTCGAACGCGGTCGGATCGTCCGGATCGTCGTAGTAGGAGAACTCTCCGACCTCGATCAGCGGGGAAGTGATCAGCGGTTTCAGCAGCACCACCCGCGGCTGCTCGGGCATCGGATGCACCACGGTCGGGTCGGCGGGCACAGCAGGCATCAGCGATCGTTTCCTTCCTGCAAGGGGTGTTGGCGGCTTGGGCGTCAGGCGTTGGCGGCGGACGCCGATGTCGGCTGCATGGCCAGGTGGGCGCCCTTCCAGCGCCGGCGCAGCCGGCGATCGTGGCTGACGACGACGAGGGCGCCCTCGTAGCCGGCCAGGGCGGCTTCCAGTTCCTCGACCAGGGCGGGCGACAGATGGTTGGTGGGTTCGTCGAGCAACAGGACCTCTGACGGCTCGCTGAGCATCCGCGCCAGGGCGAGCCGTTGCCGCTGCCCGGTCGACAGCCGGCCGACCGGCACCGAGAGCCGGTCGCGGTCGAACAGGCCGAGGGACAGCAGCCGTTCGGCGTGCTCGTCGGCCTCACCGGCCCGGCCGCGGGCGAAGGCGGCCAGCAGGGTCTCGTCCGGGTTCCCGGGCTGCGGCTCCTGGGGAAGGTAGCCGATCCTGCCACGGCGGGTGATGTTCCCGCTGTCGGGGGCGAGTTCTCCGGCCAGGACGCGCAGCAGGGTGCTCTTGCCCGCCCCGTTCGGCCCCGTGATCAGCAGCCGGTCGCCCGCCGTCACGGTGAGGCTCGTGCGGTCGAGCCGGCCGACGACGGCGATGTCAGCGGCGTCGAGCACCACGCCCTGCAGGCGGCGGGCCCGCAGGACGGGGGTGAAGCGCAACGGCTCCGGCGGGGGCGGGACCGGGTTGGCAAGGAGGCGGCGTAGCCGTTCCTCGGCGTTGCGTACCCGGCTGGCCAGCGACTGCTGCACCCGGCCGCCCGCCCGGTCGTAGGCCATCTTGTTGCGGTCCTTCATCTCCCGGCCGGGCGCCACCTGCCGGGCGGTGGTCGCGGCGGCCTCGCGGAGCCGGTCGATGTCGGCCCGCCACTGCTCGTGCGCCTGGGCCCAGCGCTGCCGGGCAGCCGCCTTCTCGGCGAGGTAGCCGGCGTAGCCGTTGCCGTACCGGACGACGCGGCGCCGGTCGGCGTCCACCTCCAGCAGGCCGGTGGCGACGCGTTCGAGGAAGTCCCGGTCGTGGGAGACCGCCACCGTGGTGCCCCGCCGGGCGCGCAGGTGCTCTTCCAGCCAGCTCAGGGCGCTGTCGTCGAGATGGTTGGTCGGCTCGTCCAGCAGCAGCACCTCCGGCGCGGCCGCCAGGACGGCCGCCAGCCGCAACCTGACCTGCTCTCCGCCGGACAGCCCGCCCACGGTGCGGTCACGGTCGACGAGGCCCAGGCCGAGTCCGTGCAGGGCGCGTTCCACGCGGGCGTCGGCGTCGTAGCCGCCGCGCAACTCGAAGACCGTCATCAGGTCGCCGTACTCGGCCATGCCCGACTCGTCGCCGTCGGCCATCGCCGCCTCCAGGCGGCGCATCCGCTCCTCGATGGCGCGCAGGTCGCTCAGGGCCCGGTCGATAACCTGCTGGACGGTCGCGTCCGGCGGCAGCCACTCGTCCTGGGCGAGATAACCGACGCCGCCGGCGGCCTGGACGACGATCTCGCCCTGGTCGGGCCGTTCGCGCCCGGCGAGCAGGCGCAGCAAGGTGGTCTTGCCGGACCCGTTCTCACCGACGATCCCGGTGCGCTCACCCGCGGCGATCGAGCAGGTCACCGAGTCGAGGACGACCCTGCCGTTGAAGGACTTGCTGACGCCGAGCGCGGTGATCTGTGTGGGCATGCGTGCACTCCAAAGCATTCGAGGACGGGGCGGCCGTCAGGGGCCGCGCGGCCGGGTGAACGCTTCGGAAGAGCATCGATGACTCCACTAGTGCGACAAGTGCTGCATTAAGATGCTGTCATAACGCCGCCCCACTGAGCAAACGGATTCACCAGCGATGACTTCCGCAGTCCCTGAACCGGAGGGCACCCGGCCGCCACCGCCGCCCCGGCGCCGCCCCGGTGGCCGTACCGCCCGTATCCGTACGCAGGTGCTCGACGCGGTCCTCGCGGAACTCGGAGAGCGCGGTTATGACGGGCTCACCATGGAGGCCGTCGCCGCCCGCGCCGGCGTGCACCGCGCGACGGTCTACCGGCGCTGGGGAGACGTCGGCGGCCTGCTCGCCGACGTCCTGGACGCGGCGGGCGACGACGCCTGGCAGCCCCCGGACACCGGCTCCCTGCAGGGCGACCTGGCGGCGCTGAACCACGAGATCCAGGACGCGCTGACCGCGCAGCCGCCGATCGTGGCGGCTCTGATCGCCGCCTCGTTCCGCTCCGAGAAGGCCGACCACGCCCAGCGGCGGCTCTGGGAGGACCGGTACACCCGCTGCGAGATCATCGTCGGCCGGGCCGTCCGGCGCGGCGAACTCCCGCCGCACACCGACGCCCGGCGACTGCTCATCGCCGCCACCGCGCCCCTGTACCACCAGCTGGTGCTCCTGCGCACACCACCTGACCCGGACCTGCCCGACCAGGCGGCCAGAACCGCCGCCCTCGCCGCATCCGCCGGCGCCTTCGCCCAACCCCCACCAGTCGGCGACACCTGACGGGCCCCCTCCGCCCCACCGCCCAGCCGAACAGCCGCACATGAACGCGGTCCGCAGCGGCGGCTCGGCTCACGGCCCCACGTTTTCCGCCTGCAACCTGCCGCCGACGAACTGCATCGCGGCGTCACTCCCGAGCCCGTCCAGCACACGCGGCTGCACCGAGTCCAGCAGACGGGCACCCCCGGGGGCCCCGCGTTGACGGCGAACACATCCCGCCAGCGGGCGGCTCATGGTCGACGGGACTCGTCCATCAGCACTGAGTCCGGGATTACCGGAGCGACGCGTCCAACTGACGCATCAGTTCTCCGACCCGCCCACCGCCGGGCGGGGCGAGCGGGTAGCGCCTCAGGACGTCCACCACGACGGGACCAGCAAGGATTCGCAGCTGCGCGATGTGGTCGGCTCCGACGGTGCGATCGTCTCCGGCGGAGAGTTCGAACGCTCGTGCGGCATGAGCGGCCGAACCGAGGATGTGCTTGACCTGAGTGGCTTTCGCCAAGGGGTGGAGGAACGCCGCACTGGCCGCGGCCAAGGCCGCGCGCGCGGCGTCGCTCGCCGCAGCCTGCCCCGCGTCGCGGGCCTCCTGAGCCGCCCGGTGCGCCGCCCACGCGTTGTCACGTATCGCCTTGGTCCGCTCGGCCCCATCCGCGAACGCCTGCGCGACGTCGATCGCGGCTCGTGGGCGCCGATCGTCAGGGCGGGCACGTTCGAAGATCGCCAAAGCGGGCCGCGCGCACGCCACGGCGTAGCCGGTGACCTCGCGGAGTTCGGACTTGCTGAGTTCGATCGCCGTGGAGTCATCCGCCATGGGTCATCCCTCTGTATAGGGGGCCGAAGCGAGTTCAACTGTATCGTTGAACTCCCGGTGTAAACTTCGGAGCTCAGTTCACTACGTGAAGAGGAGACACCTTCAAACCCGCGGTCGGCTGCTACCTGGCCCCCGGCCCAGGAGGCCGCTCCAGAGCGGGACCTAGATCCGCGAGACGAGCCCACGGGCAGGCCGAAGGGCGCGGTGCACCTCCACGCGGCGGTAGTCGCGTCGGACGCCGAGGGGAGCCGGCGCTGCGGCCGGGCGTGAACTCGGCGAGGAGATGCGCCGCGAGCTGATCGCGTTCGGGCGGCGCCGGCTGGCCTCGCTGACCCCAGGGAGATCGTCCTCGACCAGCACCTGCCGCACCCCCTCAGTGGCAAGCGTGGACATGCCGGTGAGTGTTCAGTCACGGCGTACGCGTGACCGGTGCCGGGGTGGCTTCAGACCGCCCAGGTCTCCAGGGTGAGCAGATCACGCATCGACACCATGCCGACCAGGCGTCCGTGATCGTCCACCGGCAGGTGCCGGATGCCCGCCTCCAGCATCCGGCGTGCGACCTCACCCGAGTCCTCCCCCAGGGAGGCGGTCTTGATCTGCGTCGAGGCATACGCCGCAACCCTCTCGGAGGCCGGGTCGGCCGACGAGGCCAGAGCCCTCACCAGGTCGCGCTCGGTGATGATCCCGGCGACGCGCTCACCGTCGAGCACGGCCAGGGCGCCGACCTTGTGCTCCTCCATCCGTCGCGCCGCCTCCGCCAGTCGCTCCACCGCCTGGCAGTTGAAGATCATCGGCCGGTAAACGTTGCTGATCAGCATGATCCCTCCCCGCTGAGCTGATCATTTGTCGTCGGACGAGCCCGCTGCCGGTCAGGCTTCCGGGGCGATCACGACAGCGGACAGCGCCTGGTGGAGCAACGCGTGACCGACGCTGCCCAGAGCCAGCTCCGTGACACCATGGCGGTGCGTCGCACCGACGACGACCAGAGCGGCCTGGTCGGACGCGGCCACCAGCGCCCGCGCCGGGTGCTGATCGACGATGGCTCGTGAAACCCGCACATCCGGATACTTCGACCGCCAGCCCGCCAGCGCCTCGGCCAGCGACGTGTCCTCTTCCACCTTCTCCCGGCCCGCGCCGAACTCGCCGCCGAGCGCGTGGATGGCGCTCAGATGCGCACCCCGCAGGGAAGCCTCCTCGAAGGCCCAGCCGATCGCACGGGACTCGCGATCCCGTTCGGCGACACCCACGACGACCTCGGCGGGCGCCGTGTCGGCATCGGGAGCACCGTCAGTGATCGCCAGCACGGGGCAACGGGCACCCGCCACGAGGCGCAGGGCCACCGACCCGAGCAGGGGACCGCCGAAGTTCTCCAGTCCGCTCGTACCGACGACGACCAGTTCCGCGTGCTCGCTCTCGAACACCAGGGCCCTGCCCGGCTCCTGGGCCAGCAGCCGAATGCGGACCTCCAGCCCCGGTTGCAAACCCAGCGCGTACGCCTTGGCCTCGGTGAGCAGGCGCGTCCGCTCCTCCTCCAGCCCCTCGTAGGCGGCCTCGCTCAATGATCCGTCCCGGTACAGCATCATCGACGCGTGCACCAACTCCAGCGGACGGCCCCGAAGGCTCGCCTCGGTGACCGCCCACGCGACGCACCGCGGTGACGCGGCCGAACCGTCCAGCCCTGCGACAACGGGTGTGTTCATGCGCCATCCCTCACCTCGTCGGCCGCATCCGTCCTGACCGGAGGCGTGCACTGCGGTGATCGTGCATTGACCGCCCCTCATGGCCAGGGTCCCGTCCAGCGTCAACCCGACGGAAAACCGCAGGTAGGGGCCGCCGCCCCCGGTTCGGGGGACCTTTGGCCCTCCTCCCGTGACCCCCGTGACGCTTGGTCAGCAGGCGCGCGAGACGGCTCGTGGAGAGCGCTCGCCGACGCCCTGGCGAGTGTCCTTGGTGTGCCGCCTAACGCTCCTTCGGTGACTTGGGCGGGTAGTGCTCGATGGTGGCGTCGGACGAGGGGAAGAGCGTGCTCTTGTGGCCGTCGTCCCATCGGACGACATAGGGAGGTCCTCCGTCCCGGCCGTGCACTTCCAGGATCTCGGCTTCGCGGTCCGGTTGGCCCACGTGATGTCCGTGGATCACCAGCCGGTCGCCTGTGCTCGCTTGCATGGTGTCCTCCTGACAATCCCTTCGAACTCCATCGTGGTGTGGGGGGAAGGTGGCCACAAGGGGCGAAGGTCTGTAAACGCACAGGTCAGCGGCGATGTAGAGAGGTGTGCGAGGCGGTCTGCCCCGCCCGCGCGGGTCGTGCGCGGCCCATCGCGCGCTGCCGAGTAAAGACGTTGCCCGGTTGGTATCCGCACTGCGGCAGGGCCCGGCCCCGCCCCGATCGCTGGCCTGGACCGACCTGGCGGGCGTAGCCGCCGGTCGACCAGCCCGCCGATAGCCGCTGTCGCCGTATTGGGTGAACCCAGCCACTGACGCCTCACCTTGAGGTGGCTTTGCTGCGTCACCGCCCGCAACGATCTTGCGGCGCGGGTAGCTTCACGCGTGGTCGACCGCGGGGAGGCGGAGATGGGCAGCCACGGCGACAGCGAGAACCCCAAGGACGGAAAGCTCACCAAGCAGCAGTCGGACGGCACCACCGGCCCCAAGCACGGATCCGGCAAGGAAAAGTGACCGCCGACCCCGCCCTCAGCGCCAGAGATCTCGAGGCCGAACTCGAATCGGCCGGGGCGCTGCCCGCGGCGTGGCTGGACGAGTTCCGCGCCACGCCGCGGCATCTGTTCATTCCCGATGATGTCTGGACCGAGGCGCCCGGCGGCTGGCGGCGACTGTCCCGACGGACGGAACCCGATGTCTGGTGGGAGATGGTCGGCCGGGACGGGTACATCGTCACCCAGGTCGACGACGGCCGGCCGGCCGACCCGGACCACGGCGAGTACTCCACCAGCAGCGCCAGCCAACCCAGCCTCGTCCTGCGCATGCTCGACGAGCTGCACGCGGAGCCGGGGACGCGAGTGTTGGAGATCGGAACCGGCACCGGGTACAACGCCGCGCTCCTGGCCGCGCGGCTCGGCCCCGACAACGTGACCACGGTGGAAGTCGACCCGCGGCTGGCCGAGCGCGCCCGCCAGGCCCTGGCCCGCGTCGGCCGCCCGGTCCCGGTCATCACCGCAGATGGCGCCGCTGGGCACCCGCCGCACGCCCCCTACGACCGGATCATCGCTACCGCGTCGGTGCAGCGAGTCCCCGCGGCGTGGATCGAGCAGACCCGGCCGGGCGGGATCATCCTGACCCCGTGGGGCAACGCATACCACAACGACGCACTGCTACGGCTCACTGTGCACGAGGACGGAATCGCGTCAGGCCCGTTCGCCGGGCGGGCCCCGTTCATGTGGATGAGGGACGCCCGCGTGCAGCTTGGCACGCTGAGCGATCACGTTCACGACGGCGACGCCCCCGACGTGTCCACCACCGACCTGGACCTGTGTGACATGTTCGGTCGTCCCGACGTCGACTTCGCGATCGGCGTCCAGGTGCCCGGTGTGTCCTGGCACCGCTTCGACGCCGAGGATGGGTCCGGCGAATTCACCGTCTGGCTCATCGACGTCGAGCCGGGCGGCCGATCGTGGGCCTCGGTCGACTTCGAGGGCAACGCCGTCCACCGGGTCGAGCAGTACGGGCCGCGGCGCCTCTGGGACGAGGTCGCCGCCGCGTACCGGACTTGGCTGGGCCACGGCCGACCGGGCGTCACCCGCTTCGGTATGACGGTCCTGCCTGACGGGCGACATCAGGTGTGGCTCGATGCGCCATCGATGTCGTCTTGGGCCCCGGTGCGCTACTGAGCGTCTCGGCTGGTTGACCACCAGGACAACGGGCCGCGGGAGAGCTCCTGGCTGATCCCCGGCAATGCGCCGTGTGGCTGTGATCATGGCTGTACGCACGCCCTTTTCCAGGCGGCTTATGGTTGTTCGGGCTGGTAGGTGTGGGTGTTGCAGGTCGACCGTGACGAGGCCGGGAGAGGGAAGACCTTGGACCGTGTACTGCAGATAGGCCCGCTGCTGCCGTCTCTTGAGCGCGACATGCGCGAGCACTACGACGTCGTGCTGCTGGATGACACGCCGGACGGATATCTCGACGAGCACGGCGCCGAGTTCGCGGCCGTGGTCGCCAGCTCGCGCATCGGAGTGGACCGCGCGCTGATGGACCGGCTCCCGTCGCTGCGCGTGATCGTGAACTTCGGGGTGGGATACGAGACGACCGACGTGGAGGCGGCGAAGGAACGCGGCATCGCCGTCGCCAATACGCCCGACGTGCTCAACGACTGTGTCGCCGACACGGCCGTGGGCGGGCTGATCGATGTGATGCGCCGGTTCTCCGCCGCCGACCGGTTCGTGCGGCGCGGCGACTGGACCCGTGGTCCGTTTCCGCTGGCGACCAAGGTCAGCGGCAAAAGGATCGGCATCCTCGGTCTGGGGCGCATCGGCCGGGCCATCGCCCGCCGGTTGGAGGGCTTCGACGTCGAGATCGCCTACCACTCGCGGTCACGGGTCGAAGGCGTCCCCTATGCGCGCATGGAGACACCGGAAAAGCTCGCGGCCTGGTGCGACGCACTGATCGTGGCGACCTCGGGTGGGGCGGGCACCCGGGGGCTGGTCTCGGCGGCGGTGCTGGAGGCGCTGGGGCCGGACGGCTACCTGGTGAACATCTCGCGCGGCAGCGTGGTGGACGAACCCGCGCTGGTCGCCGCCCTGACCGGCGGACGGATCGCGGGTGCCGCACTCGACGTGTTCGCCCACGAGCCGGACGTGCCCGCCGAGCTCCTGACCCTGGACTCGGTCGTCCTGCTCCCGCACATCGGCAGCGCCACCCACGAGACGCGGCGGGCCATGGGCGACCTGGCCTTCCGCAACCTGCGGAACTTCATGGAGAAGGGCACGCTGATCACGCCCGTCCCGGAGATCTGACGCCCCCCGCGAGTCGCCGGGCAGGTGCGGCCCGCGAGGTCGTTCCCTCATGGGCGCGGGGCAGGCTTTCAGAGGGTCAGGCGGGCCACCGCACCTGTTTCCAGGGCCGTCCACACGGCGCCGTCCGGGCCCACCGTGATGCCGTGGGGTTCCGATGACGGCGTGGGAAGGTCGTACTCGGTGATCTCTCCGGCGGACGTGATGCGTCCGATGCGGTTGGCGCCCCATTCGGTGAACCAGCACTCTCCCGAGGGGGCCGCGGTGATGGCATGGGGTCGGGCGGCGCGATCGGGGAGCGGGAACTCCCGGATCGTGCCGTCCCCGTCGAGCCTGCCGATCTGGCCGGCGGCGATCTCCACGAACCAGAGGGCGTCGTCGGCTCCGCATGTGATGCCGACCGGTGCGGCGTCCGCGGTGGGCAGCGGATGAAGCGTCACCTTGCCGTCAAGGTCGATACGGCCGATGGCGTTGGCCTGGTTGAGGGTGAACCACAACGCGCCGTCCGGACCCGGGGTGATCATCGAGGGGAACGCCCCCTGGGCGGGGAGGGGGAAGTGGACGATCTGTCCGTCGGGGGTGATGCGGCCGATCCGGTCGGTGTTCATCTCGGTGAACCACAAGGCGCCGTCCGGCCCCGCACAGATCCCGAAGGGGGCGCCGCCGGGTGCGGGCAGCGAGAACGCGCTGGTGGTGCCGTCGATCGTGATGCGGCCGATGTGGTCGTCCCCGGACCGGGTGAACCACAGCGCCCTGTCCGGTCCTTGGGTGATGATGGCCGGCCGGCACGTCTCCGAGCCCACGGGATACCGGCTGAGGTCACCGTCGAGGGTCAGCCGGACGACCTCCCCGCTGTGGACCAGAGTGATCCACAACGCGCCATCGGACCCGGTCGTGATGCCGTACAGGCCCGCCTTGGCGTCCGTGACCGAGAACTCCCGGATGGACGGGTGATCGGAGTGCTGCATCTTTCTCCTTCCAGGGCGCTCGTCGCCCGGCCTCAGGGACGCGGCTTCGAGGTGCGGCGCACGAGTTCGACGATGACGGCGGCCAGTTCGGCGGGCTGGGTCATGGGCACGTTGTGGTTGGCCGCGACGTCGAGCAACTCGCGGTCCGGGGCGCTGTCGACCACGGCCTGCAGTTCGTCGCGGCGCTGCGCGTAGAAGCCGCGGTCGGGCAGCACGAACGTGAGGGGGCACCGGACACGCGCGTACACGTCCACAGAGGGATAGATCGGCGCGTGAGGGTCGGGGTTGCTCACGGTGGCGATCTCCTCGGTGGTCGGGCGGCGTTGCCAGCGCCCGTCCGCGCACCGCAGGAAGGCACGCCGCATGACCTCGCGTACCAGCTCGGGACGTGCTCCGGCGTTGAGCCAGTGGGTCGCGACCTCGCCCGCACACCGTCGGCGACGGGCAACTCGACATGCCTTCCCAACATCGCGGACACCCTGCCCACCGAACCCCGGAGGTGCAACTGATTAACGCCGTGCGTAAGGCCCCCGGCGGCCGCGATCGCCTTAGCTGGGGGGCTCGGCGGGCCTGCAAGGGGTTGATCGCCGCGTCCGCTGCGTCGAAAGTCATGCGCCTCGGGCAGCGGCCGTGTGGAGCGTGCATTCGGCCGCCGGGGACGGCACGCACAGGCTTCCGCGATCCACGGTCCGCTGGAGTATGACCCGCGACGCCCTGTGACCGGTCCTGGGACCTGCGGGGATGGTGAGGAGGTACCACATGGCTCACATACAGTTGGCAAGGTGGAGAACTCGGCAAGCGCCCTGCGGGATGCCGCCCGCAAGCTTGAGAACATCCAGGCGATCACCGATGAGGCGTTCGCCCACATGGGCGTTGATGAGTTCCTGGACACCCTGCTCGAGCGCGTCCGCCAGATCCTGGAGGTCGACACCGCCGTCGTGCTGCTTCTGGACCGTCAGGCGCGGTTCCTGGTGGCGACGGCGGCGAAGGGGCTCGAGGAAGAGGTCACCCAGGCCGCTCACGTTCCGGTCGGTGAAGGCTTCGCCGGGCGTGTCGCCGCCGAGCGCCGGCCGGTCTACATCGACGACGTGGCCAACGCCAATGTGTTCAACCCGCTGCTGGTCCAGCGGGGCCTGCGCTCCCTGCTCGGCGTTCCCCTGATCGCCGGCGGCACGCTGGTGGGGGTTCTGCACATCGGGTCGCTCACCGAACGCCGCTTCACCAAGGACGAGACCGAGTTCCTGCAACTCGCGGCCGCGCGTGTCGCGATGGCGGTGCAGTCCCTGCTCACCAGGGCGGAACGCGCCGGAGCCCTGGAACTGCAACGCAGCCTGGTGCCGGCCGCGCTTCCGAGCATCCCCGGCGTCGAGTTCGCCGCCCGCTATCGGCCCGGCAAGGCGAGCGTCGGGGGTGACTGGTACGACGTCTTCACCCTTCCCTCCGGCGAGGTCGGCATCGTCATGGGGGACGTGGCGGGGCACGGGTTCCCGGCCGCGGTCGTGATGGGACGGATGCGCAGTGCCCTGCGGGCCTATGCGCTCGAGAACGACGATCCGGCGGAGGTACTGCGCAAGCTCAACCGCAAGATGCAGCACTTCGAGCCGGAGGCGACGGCGACCGTGCTGTACGTGATGTGCGACCCGGGGGCGGGCCGGGTCCGGGTGTCCTCGGCCGGCCATTGCCCCCCGGTCCTCGCCCTGCCGGGGTGCGCGGGGAAGTTCCTCGACCTGGAGAGCGACGTCCTGATCGGCTTGGGGGAGGACATGCCCCGCCGGACCACCACCGTCACGCTGCCTCCGGGCGCCCTGCTGTGCTTCTACACCGACGGGCTGGTGGAGCGGCGGAGAAGTCCACTCGCCCATGGCTTCTCCCGGCTGTGCGACGCGGTGTACGCGGGTCCCCCGGAGGCGGTCGGCGCCGCGGTCATGTCGGCGCTCATCGGCCGTGAGATGGCCGAAGACGACGTCGCCGTTCTGCTGATGCGCCGCACCCCGTGCTGAACCACCCCCCGGGGCGGTGGCTTCGTCGTCTGTGACGTCGCCATCCGTGTGACGCACAGTCGACCACCTGCCATCTGGTCGGACCAGTGAGTGAGGTCAGGCTCCGATCCGCGCCCGTACGGCGGTGGCGGCGTCGTCGGCCACGAGATCCGCGTTGATGGCGGCGGCGGCCACGACCCCGGCCCCTGTCGCGGCCGCGACCATCGCCCCCAGATCGGTCGAGTTCCCCGCGGCCCACACGCCGGGGATCTCCGTCCGGCCCATCGGGTCCGTGGCGATGAACGCTCCGGCAGGCTGGTCGGTGGGGGTTCCGCCGAGCTGCTCGTACAGGTCCGACCGCGCCAGGAACCGGGGAGCCACCGCCACCGCGTCCACACCGAACTCGTGGCCGTCCTCCAGGACGACGGCCCGCAGGGCGCCGTCCTCGATGCGCAGCCGGTCGACGGTGCCGTCCACGACCTGGATGCTCAGGGCCGCCAGCTGAGCCCAGGCTTCATCGCTCGGGTCGGGCATCCGGTGGGCGAAGAGCGTGACCTCCTCGCTGAGCTGTCGGAACATCAGGGCCTGGTGGACACTGAGAGGGCTCGTGCCGAGCACGCCGACGCGCTGCCCGCGGACCTCCCAGCCGTGGCAGTACGGGCAGTGCAGCACGCTCTTTCCCCACAGCTCCCGCAGTCCCGGCACGTCGGGGAGCTGGTCGATCAACCCCGTCGCCAGCAGCAGCCGCCGGGCCCACAGCGTCTCGCCGCCGGCGAGTTCCACCTCGAACCCGCCGTCGTGCCGACGCGCGGCCACGGCGCGGTCGTGACGCATCTGCGCCCCGTAGTGCGCCGCCTCCCGCCGCCCTGCGGCGAGCAGTTCGAGCGGCGGGATGCCGTCGTGTCCCAGGACGTTGTGTGCGCCGTCTGCGGGTGCGTTGCGCGGCTCGCCGGCATCCACGACGACTACCGACCGCAGGGAACGCGCCAGCGTGACGGCCGCGCTCAGACCCGCCGCCCCGCCGCCGATGATCGCGACGTCGTGGTTCCGGTCCGTGTCCATGGAAGTTCTCCTTCACCTCGTTCACGGCCATGCCGGGCATTCGCCGTGCCGGCCGGGCAGCCGTGTGATCGACTGTGCGAGCAGTTCAGGGGCGTCGGCGGGCAGCCCACGCGGTCCGGCTGGCGCGCAACGTCAGGTCGCGGCGGTGCAGGAGCGCGTCGGGGCGGTCGGCCGCCAGCAGATGGTCGAGTGCGTCGAGGTCGCCGGCGGCCAAGTGGCCGTCAAGGGCGGAGCGGAAGCCGCTCAGCAGGGCGTGCCCGTAGCGTGCGGCGCTCGGCGGCGCCGGGCTCGCCTCGATGACGAAGGTGCGCTGGGCGGCCATCTCGAAACCGGCCCGCTCCAGGTGAGGCCGCCAGTCCGGGTGCGCGTTCCAGCCTGCCCGTGCCGCCGCCTCATGGCAGCGCTCCTCCAGGCCGGGACGGCCGATGCCGATGTCGTCCGGGAGGAAGCGCGGCAGCGCGTCCATCTCGATGACGACCAGCAGGCCGCCGGGGCGCAGGGCGGCGTGCACATCGCCCAGCATCCGGTCCGGGTCGGCGACGTGATGCAGCGATGAGGCCGCCCACACCAGGTCGACGGAACCGATCGGGGGCCAGGCGTCGTCCAGGTCGGCCTGGACGACGCGCAGCCGATCATCCAGCCCCTGTGCGCGCGCCGCCGCGCGGATGCGGTCCAGCATCACCGCGGACTGGTCGAGCGCGACGATCTCGGCCGCCGTGAAGCGCCGTGCCAGCGCCAGGCTGCCGCCGCCGGTGCCCGCCCCCAGGTCGGCGACCTTACGCGGTGTCCCGGAGGTGTGCTGTTGGACCCAGTCGGTCAGCTCGTCCAGGTACGCGCTGAACGTCTGCGCGTCCAGGTCGAGCATGTCCGCCAGCCCCGACTCGTCGTGGTGCGCGTGCCCGCCGTGACGAGGACCGTGATGGTGGTGAGCGTGCTGTGTCATGACTTCACGCTAAACGCTCCATGCGTCAGTGACATACACTCTTGCGTATGACGCAAGAAGTGGATTTGGACAGGGTGATCCGGCAGCGCATCCGCGGTCTGCGGCTGGCGCGCGGCTGGTCACTGGACGCTCTGGCGGCCCGCTGCCATCTCAGCCCGTCCAGCCTGAGCCGCATCGAGACCGGACACCGCAGGATCGCCATCGACCAGCTGGTCGCGATCGCCCGGGCCCTGGACACCACGCTCGACCAGCTCGTCGAGTCCGACGATGACGAGGACGTGGTGATCCGGCCGGAGCCCTGTCACACGCGCGGGATGACCAGTTGGCTCCTGTCCCGCGAACGTTCCCTGCACGGCGTGACCGTGGCGAAGATGCGCATCACCCCGGACCGGCCCAAAGGCGCCGAGCACCTGAAAGTGCACCCCGGCCGCGAGTGGTTCACCGTGCTGTCCGGGACGGCCCGCCTGCACCTGGGGGAGCGCACCATCCTGGTCAAGCCGGGCGACGCGGCCGAGTTCTCCACCATGACCCCGCACGCCATCGACGCCCACGAGGGGCCCGTCGAGATCCTCACCATCTTCGACCACAACGGAGAACGCACCCACCTGCACGTCTTCGACAACGCTCCGCAACCATGACGGCGACGTGACCGTCTCCGGCAGCGATACCGGAACCGTCGGCCCGCACCCCGATTCCGGCCGGCCTCGCCACCGAAGCCCGGACACCCCTGCACACCCACTACGGCCACATCCAAGACAAGCACCGCCGCCTGGCGAGAGCCGCGTTCGTGCACGATGGGTGGCCGTCTGCCCTTGTGGTGAGGGCCGGGACCGTCGGCGCGACCCGATTCCGGCCGGCCTCGCCACCGAAGCCCGGACACCCCTGCACACCCACTGCGGCCACGACCAGGACAAGCACCGCCGCCTGGTCAGAGCCGCGCCCGTGCACGATTGGGGTGGCCGTCTACCTTTGCGGTGAGGGCCGGGGGCGCGCGTGCGGCACTGGACGAACGCCATTCGGCTCCGTGACGTCTCGCGCCCAGGCGCGGCGATCACCGATCTCTCCGGCGCAGCGCTCACTGGTGACGTGAGGCCACCAGGCGTGAACTGTCAGGTGCCGGGGTTCAGCAGCTTGTTCAGCAGCGCGGTGAGCTGGGCGCGCTCCTGGTGGCTGAGGGGCTGGAAGACGTCGTCCAGGAAGCCGGGGACCGACTTCTCGACCTCGGTGAGGCGGCGCCGGCCGGCGTCGGTGATGGTGACGGCGTATGAGCGCCGGTCGCGCGGATTGCGCTCGCGCCGGACGAGGCCGTCCCGTTCGAGGTCGTCGCAGACGCCGACCATGACGCTGCGGTCGATGCGCAGTTCCTCGCTGAGGGTCTGCTGGGAGCAGGGGCCGACGGCGGCGAGCATCTTCAGCACCAGGTGCTGGCCGACGCCGAGGCCCTGGGCGCCCGCATGGGCGTCCGCCGCGCGCGCCACCGCTGTCGAGGTCCGGCACAGCGCGATGTCGAGCCGTTCGGCCGCCAGTTGCGGGAAGTAGCTCGGTTTCACGCGCCCGTCGGTCGTCTGCGGCATCTGGTCCCCTTCTCGTCCAGTAGTCGCCACCCTACCAAACTCATCTCCCCGGCGATTGTTTGACAGCAGATGGTTTGCGCCCCTACGGTCCATTTCGTCTGATCGCAGATTGTTTGATCGCAGATGGAGTGAGGTCATGGCGTCTTCTGACGGCCGCGGCCGCATACGGGGTCGCGAACGCGCGGCCCTGGTGCTGCTGTGCGCGGCGGTGTTCCTGGACTCGATGGACCTGTCCCTGATGGGCGTGGCACTGCCCGCCATCGGCTCGGACCTGTCCTTGCCCGAGAGCACCCTGCAGTGGTTGATGTCCGGCTATGCGGTCGCCTACGGCGGGTTCCTGCTGCTGGGCGGCCGGATGGCCGACCTGTTCGGCCGACGCCGGATGTTCCTGGTGTCACTGGCGGTGTTCGCGGCGGCGAGCCTGGTAGGCGGCCTGCTGTCGGCGGGCTGGCCGCTGGTCGCCACCCGCGTGGTCAAGGGAGTGGCGGCCGCGTTGACGGCCCCGGCCGCGCTGTCTCTGATCACCACCACCTTCGCCGAGGGGCCGCGCCGCAACCGGGCGCTGGGTGTCTACGCGCTGGCGGGCGCGACCGGCTACAGCGCCGGACTGATCGCTTCTGGTGTGCTCACCGAGGTCAACTGGCGGCTGGTGTTCTTCCTGCCTGTCCCGATCGCCCTGCTCGTCCTGGTCACCGCGCCCCTGGTGCTCCCGGCGGGGAACACGCCGAACCGGTTGGGCGGTGGCGGATTCGACCTGGCGGGCGCGGCCGCGGTCACCGGCGGCGTCCTCCTGCTGGTGTACGCGCTGACCGAGACCGACTGGCGGGCCGGAGTCGTGGCGGTGGGCCTGCTCGGTGTGTTCGTGGCCGTCGAACGCCGGCAGCGGCTCCCGCTCGTCCCGTTGGGGGTATTCCGGGTCCGGCGGACGACCGCCGCCAATCTCGCGGCGCTCGCCTGGGCATGCGCGACCATCGGCTGGCAGTTCGTCGCCGTGCTGTACCTGCAGCAGGAACTCGGCTACACCGCGCTGGCCACCGGACTGGGAATCGTCCCGATGGGCCTGGCGATCGTGGTGACCGCCAACCTGACCGGACGGCTGATCGGCCGCTGGGGCCTCGGCCGCGTCGCCGCCGCGGGGATGCTGGTGCAGGCCGCGGGCATTCTGCTGTTCCTGCGGGCCGGCAGCTCGGGCGACTACCTCACGGTGCTGCTGCCGGCGCTGCTTGTGCACGGGATCGGCAACGGCCTTTCCTTCCCCAGCCTCAACATCGCCGCGGTGGGCGGGCTGCCCGACGACCAGCAGGGACTGGCGTCCGGGCTGGTCACCTCCGCCGTCCAGATCGGCGCGGGCATCGGTGTGGCGGCCTTGGCCGCCGTCATGAGCTTGGGCGACTCCGCCCTGGCCGGTTACCGGCTGGCGTTCCTCGCGGCCGGGAGCTTCTCGCTGATCGGAGCGCTC
Source organism: Actinomadura sp. NPDC047616 (assembly GCF_040642915.1). Lineage (NCBI taxonomy): Bacteria > Bacillati > Actinomycetota > Actinomycetes > Streptosporangiales > Thermomonosporaceae > Actinomadura > Actinomadura sp. NPDC047616. Next base: position 175,849 of record NZ_JBEYTB010000018.1, on the reverse strand, counting down.
ATCGCCCACTTCGGCCTGCGCGCCCCGGCCCCGGCGGCCCCGGCCCCCGCCTCGACCGATGCCTGATCATCGTCCCTCTTGGAGAAGCCCGACATGACCTTGAACCTCACGCCCGACGAACTGCTGTCCACCACCCGCGCGGTGCGCAAGCGCCTCGACCTCACCCGGTCCGTGCCCCGCAAGCTCATCGAAGAGTGCGTCGACCTGGCCACCCAGGCACCGACCGGACGCAACCGCCAGCGCTGGCACTTCCTGGTCGTCACCGACCAGGCCCGGCGCCTGCGGATCGCGGACGTCTTCCGCCGCGCGCTCACCGCCGGAGGCGGCCGGCCGCTCACCGAACGCGACCTGCGGCGCATGTACGCCCACCCCGGTTCCATGGACCGCATCGCCGAGGGGCTGCAGTACCTGTACGACAACATCCACCGCGTGCCGGTCTTCGTCATCCCCGCCGTGGAAGGCCGCACCGACCGAGCCTCCGTCCTGGACCAGTCCATGACGTGGGGCTCGATCCTGCCTGCCGTATGGAGCTTCATGCTCGCCGCCCGCGCCCGCGGCCTGGGCACCGTATGGACCACAGCCCAAGCCCCCTACGAACGCGAACTGGCCGAAATCCTCGGCGTCCCGCACGACGAGGTGATGCTCGCGGCCTTCATTCCGCTGGCCTACACCATCGGAACCGATTTCAAGCCCGCCCGTCGGATCCCCCGCGAGCAGATCCTGCACTGGGAGCACTGGTGACCACGCCAACCCTGCCCGTCGAAGTATCTCGGCCGTCGACCCGCATACTCCCGAGGCGGTTCATCGAGTCCGGGACGCATGGTTGGCGCTCGTCAGCTCAGTGGTCGGTGGCCTCGGAATGGAGGCGGCCTTCTGCCTGAAGCTGATCTCCTCACCGCTGACGGAAGATATCCGTCGATATGGGGGGCATGGCACACCGTCCCGCGGCGCCGCGCCGAACACTGAGGAGGCCGATCGTCGTTTACACGATCACGGCCAGGGCGCTTTCGGGCCGATGTCGGTGGTGGCGCCGGTTCCAGGGGGCGCCGACGACGATGTCGGTGCGGCACAGGACGGGGTCGACAGCGGCGTGAACGGGCCGTCCTGCGCGGGGAAACAGCGACGCGACTCGCAGGACATGCGCAACCCCCGCCACCGCGTCGGCCCCGCTGTCGTGGCCGGTCGGGTAGGCGCTGACCATCTCCAGCCGCCCGTCCGGACCGGCGCGGGCAGGTCGCAGGTGAGCGGCGCGCACGCCGGTGTGGCATGACGGTCGGCGGCCGTGGACGTTCAGCGGACGCGGCGGCGGCCCCCCTCCACGGCGCCCAGGTGAGTCAGGGCCGAGTGCCGTAGCTGATGGAGCGTCCACCCGCCTGCGTGCGGATCGAGTGCGGGCGAGGCGGTCGTGAACAGGTACCTCCGCGTGCGGATGCGACGTAGATGGGGCGGTATGGACTGGCAGTCGATCTTTGCTCCAAGCGTCCCGCTGCTGGAGGGGTTCGTGCGTGGCACGGTGACCTTTCTCGTGCTGCTTGTTCTCATGCGGCTGGTCGGGCAGCGCGAAGCGGGTGGCTTGGGGATCACGGACGTGTTGCTGGTCGTCCTGGTCGCCGAGGCCGCAGCGGCCGGTCTGCACGGTGAGGCCGAGTCGGTTACCGACGGTGTGGTACTGGTGTCCACGATCCTCTTCTGGAGTGTGGCGGTTGACGCCGTCGCCTATCGGTTCCCTCGGGTCGGGGCGCTGCTGAAGGCCCGGCCCAGGGCGCTGATCGAGAACGGCATGCTGAACCGCAAGGTGATGCTGCGGGAGTTCATGACGCCCGAGGAGGTCCCGTCGCATCTGCGGTTGCACGGCATCGAGGACATCGCCGTGGTCGACCGCGCGTACATCGAACCGAACGGCATGATCAGCGTGGTCCGTCGAGACCGCGGGGAGACCGAGCCGGTCGAGCCTCCCGAATCCCTGTGAGGCCGAGCAGGAGGCGGCCCCGCGGTCCCGCTGGCCGGTGCCCCGGCCCCCTACCTCAAGTGCTGGAGGAAGACCAGCTCGAAGTCGCGTGCTGCCTGGTTGTGGGGGAGTCGGGGTGGTTGCGGGCGGAGGCGGTTGCTGGGATGGGGCTGGCGAAGATCCAGCGGAATTCGGCGGGGTGGGTGGTGGCCCAGGCGCGCATGGCGCGGCAGGTGGCCAGCAGCCCGTTCGGCGAGTGAGCCGGTGGCGCGAGCGGTCTCCATGGCCACGGTCAGCTCGCACGAGCGGGGCTCGCAGGGGTCAGGCCTGCTCACCCCGGCCGACCGGCGCGGCCTGACCCCGCTGTTCTGGCAGCACATTCGCCCATACGGCGCGAGGTGGGGCTGGACATGGGCTTCCGGTTGGAGATCAGCGGTACCGACCTGGGCGGACCGGGCTGAGGCGAGGACTACTCGGTGAAGGCGAGCGCCCTCAGCCGGGCTGTGTGCCCAGGGAGGTGTTCGGTCGCCCGTAGACGGATCAGGCCGCTCCAGGACAGCTGCTGGTCGGGGACGGGTTGGCCGTCGCGGCTGACCAGGCGAAGCTGAACCAAGGTGGCGGCGGCGTGGTCGGGGATCGCCTTGATCACGGTGCTGAGGTCGGTTGCGTTACGGCGTATCAGGTCGACGCGCTGGGCGTGGGTGGTGGAGGCGACCAAGGAGTCGATGGCGGTGTCGTCCATGGCCTGGCGGTTGTCGATGGTGACGGGCAGGCCGGCGAGTACGTCGCGTGCTGCGGCGGTGAGGATGCGGTCGCTGAGCACGAGGTGGCTCAAGGTCCAATCAACGGCAGAGCGTGCGGGCGCGGCGAGTGCGGCGGTATCGCTGATCGCTTCGGCTGCGGTGAGCAGGTCGCGGTAGGCCGCGTCGAGTGCGGTGGCGTCCATGGCTTTCCTTGGGGATGGTCGCGGTGGCGTGATTTCAGTCAGTGCCGGTATTGGGGGCAGATGGGATAGGCGAGATGCTGCGACGTGCTCGGGCGAGGACAAGCAGCATCACCAGGCACAGCAGCGCCGCGAAGCCGGCGAAGTACTGCACGGCGGCAAGAAGGCCGGCCACGGTGGCGAGGAAGCCGACACCGATGACGGGCAGGCCGACGCCGAGATAGATGATCACGTAGAAGCTGGAGAGCACGTCGGCGTGGCGGTCGGCGGGGGCGGCTTGGTTGACTGCGGTGAGGCCGCCGAGGAACGCCAGGCCCTGGCCGGTGCCTGCGATGACGGTCGCGGCGAGCAAAAGGATCAGCGAGGAGAACGCGCCGGCGAGGGCGAGCAGTACGAGTCCGGTGGCCAGCAGCGGCAGGCCGACCATCTCCAGCGCCCGGGCCGGTCTGCCGTAGCCGAGGAGTTGGGCGAGCGCGGAGCAGAGCAGCATCAGTGCCACGGCCGCGCCGCCCAGCAGCAGGTTCGTGCTGCCTGACAGGGTGGCGACGTACGTGGGGACGAGGGTGAGGAACAACCCGATCACCGCGAACGCGAGGAAGCTGGCCGTCCCACTGGTGGCGAACACCGCTCGCATGTCAGCGGGAATCTCGGGCCGGCGAGGGCGCCACCGGGTCCTGGAGCGTGTCGACGGCAGCGTGATGACGGTTGCCAACGCGGGCGCCAGCAGCACGATCTCCACCACGAACGGCAGCACATGCGGTGCGGGAGCGTACTGGGCGAGCACGCCGGCCAGCACCGGCCCAAGTCCCAGGCCGCCCACGGAGGCCACGGTGGACACCAGCGCCGCCTTGCGCCGGTTTCCGCTGGGTTCCAGTTCTGTCAGCGCCGCGGTCAACGGCCCCGATGCCGCGCCGAGCGCGAGGCCCTGCAGGATACGGGCGGCGAACAGCCACTCCGTGCCCGCGGCGAGGGCGAACACCAGCGATCCCAGCGCGGCCAGAGCCACTGCCGGCAGCAGCACGCTGCGGCGGCCGACCGCGTCCGACAGCGTGCCCGCCACCAGCAGTGAGGGGATCAGCACAGCCACGTACGCGGCGAAGATCAGCGTGACCATCAACGGCGAGAACCCGTATTCGGCCTCGTAGCCCCGATACAACGGCGTCGGCAGATTCGTGCCGGTGAGCAGTATCAGCAACGCGTAAGCCGCAGCCCAAAATCGCCATCGCCCTGCCGGGGCAGGCTTCGTGTCCGGGTCCGTGTTCAGCGTGCTGGGACGTGCACCTGGACTGTAGTGGTGCGGTGGCGTCCCCCTGGGGGCGGCGGCGGAGCGTTCGATCGGCATTCGTCCCTCCGGATCATGTTCGGAGTTCCCGAACATAGCAGATGTTCGAGAACGCCGAACATGTTTGGCTATCCTGGAGGCATGGCCAGCCGTACCGCGACCGATCTCATCCACCCCGACCGCGCCCAACTGCGGTTCACCACCGTGCTGGCCGCCCTCAGCGACCCGGTCCGACTGGCCATCGTCGCCCGGCTCGCCGACGTCGAGCCCGACGGTGAACTGGCATGCACCACGTTCGCTCTGCCGGTCAGTAAGTCCACCCAGAGCGGCCACTTCAAGGTCCTCAGAGAAGCCGGCGTGATTCGCCAGCGGGACGAGGGAACCCGGCGACTGAACCGGCTGCGCCGAGACGATCTCGACGCCCGCTTCCCCGGCCTCCTCGACCTCGCCATCCCGCAAGGACACGAAGTGATCGCCAACTGGTGACCCGAAGGCCGGTCAGCCGAGACACCGACGAGACCGACAGCCGGACCTGCTGAGGGTTGTTCGTTTGGGAATCGGTCCGCGAGAAGGATCGGACCGGATTTTGGCGGTAGCGGGTTGAGGGCCGCGTTCGGTGCGGGCGTTCATCTAGCGACCGCTTGACGAACGAAAGGCGGCCCGCTGTGGCGCTCATCGGTCTGTGGTCCGGGTCAGCCCCCACAGGCAGAAGACTCAGCGGCAACTCCGCGAGGTGTACGCGGAGGAGCAGCGCCGGCTGGCGGTCGTGGTGCGGCGGGCGTTCTCCGCCGAGGCCGATGGGTGGGAGAGGATCCTGGCGGGCTGTGCGGCCATGCTGGAGGCCACCCTCGAACCCGGGGTGCGGCGGATCACGCTGGTGGAGGCGCCCGCGGCGCTGGGCTGGACGGACATGCGCGACATCCAGGCCGGGTGCAAGGAGCAGTTGCCGAGGGGCTGGGCATCATGACGCCCTGGATCCGATGTGCCTGAAGGTGTTCGAGGAGAAGACCAGCGGCAAGCTCGCCACCCAGAAGCGGCCCGCGCTGCTGGAAGCGCTGTCGCACCCGCGACGGGACATGCTGACCGTCCAGGAGGTCGACCGCCTCGACCGCGACCTCCTTGAGTGGTTGATCGCCCTCAACGACCTGTTCCAGGGCGGCATTGCGGTCAAGGTGCTGGAGGGCATCGCAGCCGGCGAGCACACCGAGCGTTCCCTGGTCCTGGCCCTGGCAGAGGACCGGCGCCGCGACGTCGTCCGCAAGACCAAGGACGGCCTGGAGGCGGTCCGCCACCCGCAGACGCCCCCACTGATCATCCCCGCCTCGCTCCTGGAGGAGCGGCCCTCAACGGCACCCCCAGCGGTGACGGTCGACCCCAAGTGATCTTGAGGTTCTAGCGTCGTGGCGTTGTCCGATGACGGAAGGAACGCTATGACCATCCTGGTCACCGGAGCCACCGGAAACGTGGGCCGTCACGTGGTCGAAGAGCTGCTCGGCGGGGGCCACAAGGTCCGGGCCCTCACTCGTGACCCCGCTCGTGCCCTCGTGCCTGCAGGTGTGGAAGTGGCAGCCGGGGATCTCGCGGTGCCCGACAGCCTGGCATCCGCGCTGGAGGGCGTGACCGCCATGCACCCTGATCACCTTCGACGGCGGGGACGGCGCTCCGCTGCGCACCGGCCCGCAGATCGCGCGGCTGGCGGCCAAAGCGGGCGTCCGGCAGGTGACGATGCTGTGGAGCGGTGAGCCGGGCCCGGTCGAGGACGCCGTGGCGGCCGAAGGGCTGGCGTGGACCACGCTCCAGCCGCAGGAGTTCATGTCCAACGCCCTGCTGTGGACCGACTCGGTCAGGGACGAGGGCGTGGTGCGCGAGCCGTTCGGCGCCACCCGCAGCGCGATGATCGGTGAGGCCGACATCGGCGCCGTGGCCGCCAGGACGCTCACCGAGGACGACCACGCAGGCAGGGAGTACGTGATGACCGGGCCCGAGGTCCTGGACATGCCGCAGAAGCTGGCCGTTCTGAGTGGGGCCCTGGACCGCGAGATTCGGTTCGTGGAGCTGACCGAGGAGCAGGCGCGAGCGGATGCGCCAGGCGGGCGCTTCCCAGGAGGCCATCGATCATGTCGTCGGCTGGTACGCCGACCCGCCCGAAGAGGCGTACACAGTGACCGACACGGTCGAACAAATCCTCGGACGCCCCGCTCGCACCTTCGAACAGTGGGCGCGAGAGCACGCCGACGCCTTTCGTTAATCACAGGGCCTAAGGCGGCCACGAGGTTTTCGTAGTTGTCCCATGGCACCTGGGTGTGCTGAACAAGGAAGCGTCTACCGGGCGGGTGGGCGGTCAAGGGACACGGCATAGGCGGGGATGAATGACACCGCGGTGGTCGCCGACGGCACCCAGGTGGAGACCTACATCGACAATCTCCTCGCGGAGACATCCATCCGGCACGGGGCGTCGGGGGGATCGCCCACCACCACGTCTCTGACACCTACGTGGCGTTGTTCTCCCGGTTCATCCTGTTGCGGGGCGTGGGAGGCGGTGCACGTGATCGAGGGAACGAGTCCGACATCCAGCCCGCCACCCGTGCACGCCGACACCCAAGGCCAGTCGGCGCCGGTGTTCACCCTGACCGCGCTGTTCGGTTTCGACCTGATGCCGCGCATCCGCGACTTTAAGGACCTGGTGTTCTTCCGGGCGTCCGAGCACCTGGTCTATCCGCACATCGACGAGCGGTTCGGCGAACACGCCGCCGCCGACGGCGGCGGACGCAACGTGATCGACTGGAAGCTGATCGAACGGCATTTGGCGCGACCTGATGCCGGTGGCCATCTCCATCAGCGAGGGCCGGTTGAGCTCGGCGACGCTGATGCGCCGGCTGCGGGGGGGGGGGAGTGGGGCCGGTGCCGCTGGTGTGGCTGCCGCGGGACGGCCAGGTCGTGGCCAAGCTCCCGCCGCGCAAGGGCAACACGAGCACCCACGAACCCCGCCACACCAGCAGCCGCACCAGCGAAAACCCAAAATGGTGGATCTTCAGTGAAGATCCGACTGGACCTCGGTCAGTCGATGCCTTCGACGATGCGGAAGTCGCGCTCGAAGCCGTCGGGGAGAGCCACCAGCGCCTTCTGGTATGCCTCGCTCTCGTATGCCGCGACGGCCTGTTCAAAGCTGTCGAACTCGATCAGAACGACGCGTTGCGTGATTCCGGCCTCGTGGGCGACGACTCGACCGCCACGGGACGGGAGGAGGGACAGGTTGCGCCCGCCCCCAGCCTGGACAGCCGGACCGGCCAGCTTGTCGTAGGCAGCCAGCCTCTCAGGGTCGGAAATGGCGGGGTAGACACTGACCCAGTAGCCCTTAGCCATGGAAACCTCCTGTGTTCGGCCGGACACGTCCGACTTCGAATTGACACTCAGATCGATCGATCCCGGCGACGGGTACTGCGGCCGGTTGAATCGTCATATGCGCAGGTTAGGGCTTGATGTGCGGTCGAGGGAAAGACCGGTACGGGATAGACTCAGAACGGATCGTTATCAATCGGCAGGGAGGGCACGTGGCGCCGGATACGGTGAGCCTGCGGTACTTCCTGGTGCTGGCGCAGGAGTTGAACTTCACCCGCGCGGCCGCACGGATCGGTATCGCACAGCCCGCACTCAGCGCCCGGATGCGCCGATTGGAGGCGGAACTCGGTACGGCCCTGCTGGTCCGCAACACGCGTAGCGTCGTATTGACCACGGCCGGTGCGGCTTTGGCGGAGTCCGCGCCGCCCGCGCTGGCGGCGCTGGACCGGGCATGGGACACCGCCCGGAGCGCGGCGGCCGGTGAACTGGGCACGCTGCGCATCGGATACAGCCTCAGCGCCGGGGCCGAGACGGCACCGGCCCTGGTGGACAGGCTGATTCGCGGCAACAGCGGACTCGAGGTCGGCGCGGTCCCAATGGCGACACCGGAGATCTCCCCAGCGGTCGCCGACGGCCGCATCGATGCCGGGATCACCCGCGGTGAACAGCCGGGCCGTGGCGTGCGCCGGTTCCTGCTGCGGCGTGAGCGCGTCGGGGTCCAGCTGGCGCAGCACCATCCGCTGGCCGAACACCCGGAGATCGAGATCGCCGACGCGGCCGCGTATCCGCTGCGCCTCCCGGACCGTGCGGCCAACCCCGTGATCCACGATCAGCTGTCCGCACTGTTCCGAGACACCCGACCGCACCCCCGGTTCCACACGCCCGCAGTCTCTTTCGACATGTCTCAGCGCGACCTGCGCGACGGGGTCACCCTCGCCCCGGCCGGAGAAGCCGCGGTCACGGCACAACCGGCCGGTCTCACCTGGCGACCGCTGCGGGGCGCGCCCAGCCTGACGATCCACCTGGTCCTCCCACGCGAGCAGTCGCCGCTACACCGCCGCATCCGTGCCGTCGCCAAAACCCTGGCGCACGAGCTGCACTGGCTGCCGGACTGACGCGCAAGAGGTCAAGCGAGACGGACGCCTGCGGTGGCGAGGCCGAAGACCTTGCGCCCGGCGGACTTCGCGGTGATGACGAAGGCGGTCTTGCTGAATGTCCGACACGACCTCGCCACGCCGGCGGATCAGCATCCGATGATGGCCCCGGGTCCGGTCCGAGTCGTACACCGCGGCGACGTCCTCGCCCAGCCCGAGATCTCGGCGGATACCGCGCCTTCGCCGACGCCGGACAAGCACGGGTAACCGGCGGGAACGCCCGCCGTCAACGGCATCCATGACGTCGGTCAATGCTTAACGCCAACCACTGTTCCATTGCTCCCCGAGGCCGTGGTCACCCTGGCCGCTCTCGCCTCGCTGCGCGCAAGCCGCCGCGCCGGCCGCCGTGCCGTCGAGCCGCTCAGCCCGCACCACGACCTCCCGCCCTGCCCCGGCGGAGCTCCCGTTCTCGCCCGGCACTGAACCCCTTCTCTAGGAGCTGACATGACCATCGAGCGACTGTTGCTCATCGACGGCAAGGACGTCCCGGCCCAGTCCGGTCGTACGGCCGACGACATCGCCCCTACACCGGCGAGCTCTACGCACGCGTCGCGGCGGGCGGCCCCGAGGATATTCGGGCGGCGGTCGACGCCGCGCAGGAAGCCTTTCCCGGCTGGGCGGCGACACCACTGGCCGCGCGCCGCGCGCTGCTGATCAGGGCCGCCGACCTGCTGGAGTCGCGGCTGGCCGAGTTCACGCAGGTGATGGTGCGAGAGACGGGCGGCACGCGTTCCTGGGCGCGGGTCAACGTCATGGTGGCCGCCGACCAGATGCGGCACGCCGCGACCACCGCCACGGCACCGGCCGGGGAACTGGCCGCGACCGACCGGCCCGGGCAGTGGTCCATGGCGGTGCGTTCGCCCGCCGGGGTGGTGGCCGCGATCGTCCCGTGGAACGCACCGCTCGTCCTGTGCGCCCGCGCGGTCATGGTGGCGCTGGCGGTCGGCGACACCGTGGTGCTGCGGCCCGTCGCCGCGCCCCAGCCTGCGGTCCCGCCCCGACCGACATCCCCGCTGTCCGCGACGAGCAGCCGCCGACCACCCCGGCCGACACCGACCAGGACACCGAGGTGGCTGGACCGGAGGCGTACGTGCGCCTGCCGATCGACCCGTCCGAGCCGATGGCGGTCTGGTTGGTGATCGTTTAGGTCCCGTCGCGCCAGGGGAGCCGACGCGACGGGGCCGGCTCACCCCGGAACGCCCACCGACTTGAGGAAACCCACCCGGGCCGACGGCGAGGCGCTCCATGGCGAACCCCAGACCGCCGCCTCATGATCACCAACTGCAACTACACAGAGTTACTTTGGGGCTGGTCGCACGGACCCGAGCGAAGGGCCTACAGCAGGTGTCTCCGCGCCGGGCGATGCGGATCACGTGGCCGGACGCTGCGCGGCGGTCACGCTGCTGGACGGCGTCGCCGAGGTCGTAGCGCAGGATCGGCTGGAGGCGGTTGGCCAGGTTGGTCAGCAGCACCGTGTGGGAGGGGCGGCCGGGTGGTACCGGCCGATACTGCTCGTCGACGGGTTCGAGGATGGCCCAGTCGGCGTTGAGGTGCATCCAGCCCTGTTCGCAGCCGTAGGACAGGAACGGGCACTCGTTGGCGGCGTAGCTGGTGCGCACCTTGGTGTTCAGGGCGGCCGCGATGCGGGCGTACTCCGGCAGTGGCAGGCCTTCGGCGCTGAGCGTCACCAGGGCGGGGGCGATGCGTAGCCGTCCCGGCCGGCCAGCAGCGCGCCGATGCTGGCGTAGGGGGCCAGCACCGCCGGACGGAAGACGTTGAGCTGGGCGACCAGCTCATCCATCGGCTGCTGCACGCTGAAGGAGGCGATGCGGGACCGGCCGCGCAGCCGGGCGGCGGCCACGGTGGAGGCGAAGTGCCCGCCGACCGGCGCCACCAGCGCCATCCGCCCGCTGCCGCGCACGATGCGCGCCACGTCCCCGGCGTTCAGCCAGGTGAGCAGCATGCGCGCCATCATCGCGCCGGTCACCGCGGCCGCGCGGTCGTCTTGCAGGAAGATGCCGTGCGTGCCGGTGGTGCCGGAGGTGGTGGTCAGCGTGTAGCGGCCGGCGAACGGCTCTCCGATGCGCGCGGGGTCGTCGGCGAACGCCCTGGCCTGGGCGAGGGGTGACCGCGGGGTCGGTGACCCAGTCGTCGAAGGCGGCCATCAGCTCGCTCTTGCGGGTGACGGGCAGGTCGGCCAGGTCTGCCGCCCCGTGAGCCAGGTCGGTAGGCAGGTCCTGGTACAGGTGCCGGTAGTAGGGCGAGCGGGTGCGCGCCCAGGCCACGAGTCCGGCCAGGCGAGCTTGCTGCCGGGAGGCCATGGCCTGTTCGCCGCCCGCCTTGGCGCGGCGGGCGCCGGCCAGCATCCGCACTGTCGAGACCTTCACCGCTTGTGTTCTCCTTCTGTGTGGCTGGCGGCGTTTGTCCTGATCGTTGTGTCGATGCTCACGACGGCGGGGGCGTCGCTCTGGCAGCAGCCGTCGGCGCAGCCACCGTCATTCGCCGTGGCAGCGCCCTCGTTGGTGGGGGCGAGGGCAGCAGGCATCCCCACGCCAGGCGTCGCGGCCTTCCTTGACCGCGACGGCGGCGATGACCAGCGCGACGATCGGGTCGGCCCAGGACCAGCCGAGCAGGCTGTTGAGCGCCAGGCCCACCAGCAGCACCGCCGACAGGTAGGTGCACAACAGCGTCTGCTTGGAGTCGGCCACCGCGGTCGCCGAACCCAGCTCGCGGCCGGCGCGGCGCTGGGCGTAGGACAACCCGGGCATGATCGCCAGGGAGAGGGCGGCCAGCACCAGCCCGGACGCCGAATGCTCGGCCTCACCGGAGCCGAGCAGAGTACGCACCGAGTCGGCGGTCACGTAGGCGGCCAGCACGAAGAACGAGATCGCGATGATCCGCAGCGCGGTCTTCTCCCGCCGCTCGATCACCTGCGGATCGCGCGCGGCGAACTGCCAGGCGACCGCGGCGGCCGAGGCGACCTCGATCATCGAGTCCAGCCCGAAGGCCACCAGCGCGCCGGAGGAGGCCAGCGTCCCGGCGGTGGTCGCGACGATTCCCTCGATCACGTTGTAGGTGATGGTGGCCGCCACCAGCCACCGCACCCGGCGGGCCAGCACCGCCCGCCGGGTCGGCCCCGGCCCCAGTGACAGCTCGACGGCCATCAGCAGCAGCCTTCCCGCTCGGCATCCGGGCAGGTGGCCTCGGCGGCCACCGCCACCACGGCGGTGCGCACGTCCTCCAGGGCGTGGCCCAGCCGGGCGTCGGCCAGCTCGTAACGGACCCGGCGGCCCTCGGGGACGGCGACCACCAGGCCGCAGTCACGCAGGCATGCCAGATGGTTCGACAGCCGCGTCCGGGAGATGGCCAGCGCCTCGGCCAGGTCGGCCGGATACGCGGGGCATCGGCGCAACGCCAGCAGGATGCGGCACCGGATCGGGTCGGCCAGCGCCCGGCCGAACCGGGTCAGGGCGTCCAACTCGGTGGCCAGCTGCGCAGTCGGCTCGGTCACAACGCCACCGGCCACGCCCGGGGCCGGATCAGGACTCACATCGGAGGAAGGGCTCGACATGGATACCACGGTACACAAATTCTTGAATTCACAAACCTATGAACTATCCGTAGGCGTCCATCATGGTCCCCGCGCCCCCATGCCCCGCACCCCTACGCGCCGTCTACACAGTCGAGTGGCTTGGCTGGGGTTGACCTGGGTGTTCGTCCCATCCTTGCATGTGACCTTTTGGTCACATAATTTGCGGACGTGACCGATGACGACCTTGCGTTCAAGGCGCTCGCCGATCCGACTCGGCGATTCCTGCTCGACCTGCTGTTCGCCCGGGACGGGCGCACGCTGGGTGAACTCGAATCGCAGGTGGCGATGACCCGGTTCGGCGTCGCCAAGCATCTGCGGGTGCTGGAGGACGCTGGCCTGGTGGTCACCCGTCGTTCGGGCCGGGAGAAGCTGCACTTCCTCAACCCGGTGCCGATCCGGTTGATCCACGACCGGTGGATCGACAAGTACACCGAGCAATCCGCGGCGGCGCTCGCCGACCTCAAGAGAGAACTGGAGCAGCAGGCCATGGCCACGACCACCGACACGGGTAGCGGCACAGTCGAGGGCGACGCCGTCGTGCAGGTCTACCGGGTGTACATCAGGGCGACACCGGAGGCGATCTGGGACGCCATCACCAAGCCGGAATGGACCGAGAAGTTCGGTTTCCGGTCACCGGTGGAGTACGACCTTCGTCCCGGCGGCACGTTCCGCGCCATGGCCAGCGACGCCATGAAGCAGCACGGCGCCCCGGACGTCGTGCTCGACGGTGAGGTCATCGAGGCGGACCCGCCCCGACGGCTCGTGCAGACCTGGCGGGCGCTGTTCATGGGAGAAGGGTTCACCCGGCTCACGTACGAGATCGAAGAAGACGGCAGCGGGGTCTGCACGCTCACCGTCACCCACGATGTCACGGGCGCGCCTCAGACCGCGGCGCAGGGAGCCGGTCAGATTCCCCAGGCGGGCGGCGGATGGAACCAGGTGCTCAGCGACCTGAAGACCCTGCTGGAGACCGGTCAGTCCCTCTACAACTGACCTGCACCGCGTCGCCCGTGGCCGGAGCGCACCAGGGCAACCTCCTGGTTCATCGGCACTGAGGGCCGAGCTTGATCGGGATGGGCATCCTTCGGGGTGATCCAGTGGATACCCACCTGGCACTCTCCGGTGGCGGCCCGCTGCAGGCCGGCCGGCATGGCGCGCTTTACGGCTTCGGCCCCCAGGGCGGCGCTTCACCCTGAGTCGGCCTGCCCGGCGCCTCGCCGGCGCTATGCCCACCGCTTCCCACGGCTCTGTGCGGAGAGCCACCGACTGCTGACGGATGAAACGCCCCCCGCCGTTACCAATGAATGGAGAGACCGTGAGTGACCAGGCCGTCGACGAGTACGTCAAGAATCGGGTCGCGCCCGTCCACCTGCCCACCGTCGCCGCCCTTCGCGAACTGATGAAGCAGCACGCCCCCAACGCCCGCGAGGTCATCGCGTACGGATCCCCGGCCTGGCGGGGGAATAAGAACCTGGCGATCATCAGCGCCAGCAAGACCCACATCACCCTGGCCTTCGACCGGGGCGCCGAGTTCACCGACGCCCACGGCCTGCTGGACGGCGTCGGCAAGAAGACCCGGCACGTCAAGATCAAGAAGCCCGAGGACATCCGGCCCGATGCCCTGCGCGACTACATCAACCAGGCCGTCGCGCTGGACCAGCAGTAACGTCGCCGTCGCTCGCGGGCAAGACGTCGGCGCACTCGACCTGATGGATGGAGAATCCGTCTGCGCAGGCCATGCATTCTCCTCGCTGAGGGCGCGTGGGGCGGTGAAGTCGTCCGTGCGCTTCACGCTGCTGATTCCCTCGGCCTGCCGCCGTGCCAAACCGTGTAGTTGGCACAGCGGCAGGCCGCAGGCTTGCGCGCGGGGTTCGGGCTTGGCCATGGACGCGCACCGGGGCGGAGCTCTGGGCCACGGCCCTGTGCCGGCGTCGGGGCTGGTCACTCCTGAGCTTGGATGCCGAGTTCGGTGCGCGGTCGGCGTCCCCGGCGGTCGATCTCGTCGCGGGTGGGGCGGATCGCATCGACGCCCTGCCCGGAGGGGGCGTCCCGCTTCCAGTCCGCGCACGTAGTGGCGGCCGTCGTCGGTGCCGATGACGGCCGTGGCCTTGAAGCCGGTCAGCCGCCGTCCCCCGGCCAGGAACTCCACCCGCCATTCCTCGCCGGAGGTGAGGGCGACCGCGTCGTCGTCCACGGTCACCGTTGCGGCGACGTCGGGGGCGGCGGCCACAGGTACCGCTTGCCGGGGAAGTACGGGCAGGCGTCTCCGCTCCCATGGCGATCATCACGTGGAGGACCGCACCGCCTCGGCTGTGAGGACCGTCTCCGCAGAGATGTCGACACCGAACTCTCATGGCCTCCGCCACGGCCGGGTTCATGGCGTCGGCGGGGGCGGATCTGGCGGAACGGACCTGGACCTTTGTGCGGAAGGCGGCCGGGCCAGCCGGCATTGTGCACGCGCACGAACAGCGCGGAGGGGACAGACGAGGCGGCGGGCATCGTTTGTGAAGTCGTCAGCCCGACCGTGCAGGCTCGGCCGAGGGCGCTCCTGCCGCGGTGAGTTCCGGCCGTGTCGCGAGTCTGTTCTGGTGAGCGTCCTACGACGCTGCCCGGCTGGAGACACCCGGAGGACACCATGACGACCACGCCGAATGACCCGGCCGCCGCGCTGCCCGGTCGCCCGCCCGTCGTTGACCTGGCCACCTGGCAGGCGGCGCGTGACGAGCTTCTGGTCCGAGAGAAGGCCCACACCCGCGAAGGCGATGCCATCGCCGCGGCACGCCGCCGGCTGCCGATGGTGGAATTCGACGGGACGGTCGAGGTCATCGGACCCGACGGCCCGGTCCCCTTCCTGGACCTGTTCCAGGGCCGCGACGAGCTCGTGGTCTACAAGCACATGTGGTACGACGGCGCACCGCATCAGGGGCAGTGCGAGGGCTGCACCACCACGGCCTGGCACCTGAAGGACGCGGTCTACCTCAACGCCCGCGGCGTCTCGTTCGCCATCGTGACCACGGGCCGGTGGGACGAGGTGGCCTCCTACGTCGAGTTCATGGGCTACACCCAGCCCTGGTACTCGGTGCGCGACGTGGACGCGCCGGTCGGCGGCAGCATGGGTTACATCACCTGCTTCCTGCGCGACGGCGACCGCGTGTTCCTCACCTACTCCACGACGGGTCGTGGCAACGAGCCGGTCAACGGGTCCCTCGGCCTGCTCGACATGACGCCCTACGGCCGCGGCGAGGCGTGGGAGGACAATCCCGAGGGCTGGCCCGAGGGGCACAGCTCGTGCTGGTTCTGGCGCTCGGATGCGGACGGGAACGCCACCTGGGGCCCGACCAGCCGCCCCGTGCCGCAGTGGACCCGCCCCGGGGCGATCCCCGTGGAGACCCTCGGCCGGCACGGCCACCACCACTGACCCGCCGTCTCAAAAAGTGTCGTGTGCCGGGCGGAACCCCCGGACGACGCGAACGCCCCCGCGCGCAGCCAGCGGCGCAGGTGCGGGTAACGGTCAGAGCCGCCTTCCTTCATGGCGACGATTTTTGTCTCGGCAACGCTGTCGGTGCGCGTCTGAATACCGTGCGCCGTCACCGGCCCTTGAAGACCGCCTCACTGAAATCCGTGCGAACCCCGCGCAGTCGCAATGTCACTCACAGGTGACCACGGGTGTGCGGAGTTTCTCTGTGAAGGGCGTGGGGGGAGAAGGTGGCTGCTCCAAAGATTCTGGCCGTTGATCCGGCACCTCAAATATGCAGGACGACGGTGAAGGTGACTTCGCCGCAATGATTTGTGAACAAGAGGCCAGGATGGATGGGCGTTCCTCAAGTGCGTTGGGATTTGGGTGAGTCAGACGGATCCCGTCGAGCGTGGGTGCGGCGTCTGGGCTGCCAAGAGGTGCACGGAAATCATTCGAGCAGCCGGTCTTGAGTCTTCGCCATGGCCGAACGTGCGCGGTGTCGGCTGGAGCCGGCGCTCCGAAGTCACTGGGTCGGGGTCCGCTTGCGCAGGACGCCTCCGTATTCGTACACCTTCGGGTTGAGCTTCGACGCGCCTTCGTACTGGGCGATCTCGGCGGGCACGGGAGGCAGGGGAGGCTGCAGGTCCATGGGGCGCCACTCCGCCAGGTTCACCAGCCCCGGCTCCACCGGCTCCAGGTCGGACAGCAGCTGGTCCACTTCGTCGGGGGTGCGGGTCTGCCAGGGGATGCCCGCGGCGGTGACGCGTTCGGTCATCAGCGCACCCTCCGCCGGGTCTTCGCACACCACCTGGGAGAACGTGAGGTGACTCCCGGCGGCGGCCCGGTCGAGGATCGTGGTCAGGATGCGGCGCGGGTCGAACTCGTCGGGCAGGTGGTGGCCGACGGACAAGAACAGCACCCCGACGGGCTCGTCGAAGTCGATGAGCCGCTGGACGTCCGGGTGGTTCAGGATCTCGTCCTGGTCGCGCATGTCGGCGGTGATCACGGTGGTGGCGTCGTTGTCGGCCAGCAGTGCGCGGCCGTGCACCAGCACGATCGGGTCGATGTCCACGTACACGACGCGGGATTCGGGTGCGATGCCCTGCGCGACCTGGTGGACGTTGTTGTCGGTGGGAAGTCCGCAGCCCATGTCGATGAACTGCCGGATCCCGGCCTCACGGGTCAGGTACCGGACGGCGCGGTACAGGAAGAGCCGGTTCTGCCGGGTGATGTCCAAGCCCGCCGGGAAATGCTGGAGTTGCGCCTTGATGAACTCCCGGTCGACTTCGTAGTTGTCCTTGCCGCCCAGCAGCCACCCGTACGCCCGCGCCGAGGTCGGCACGTCGCTCGAGATGCCGGGCAGAATCTGCTCTTCAGCCACTGCGCACTCCGTATTGAGCATCGTGGGACTCGAATGTCTTCCAGAACGGTACTCCGTCCGGCCGAAGTTCGTGATCTTGTGGAGCGATTCCGGTGTGCAGTGGGCCACTCTTCCGGGCTGGGGAATCGATACCGAGCGGTGGTGAAGTGCCCCACCGCCGCCTCTCCCAGGGCTCGCCGACGGCGACGATCGCCGGGCACGCCTGTCCCACGTGCAGGCCGCGGGTACGGCGTTGGGGCGTGAGGGGCGGGGGAGTCGTTAGGGTGGGCGTCCGTGGAGGAGGTTGCGATCACCGTTGCGGGGGCGCGGGAGCCCGCTCTGGTGGACGCGGGACGCAATCCGTTCCTGGTGTACGTGGCGTCTCTGGAGAGTCCGCGGTCGCGGCGGGCGATGAGTGCGTGTCTGCACAGGCTGGCGGCGTTGTTCCACACCGCTTCGGGGCGGGATCCCGGGCCCTCGCCCGCTGAGACGTTTCCGTGGGCGATGTTGCGGGCCGAGCACACCGCGGCGTTGCGGTCGCTGATCGCGGCGCAGACCACGCCCGGGCCGGACGGTGAGGAGCGTCCGTGGTCGCCGGCCTACCGCAACCAGCACCTGTCGGCGTTGCGCGGTGTTCTGCAGACGGCGTGGCGGCTGGGGGAGATGTCGACCGACGACTACCAGCGGGCCAAGGCCGTCAAGAACTTCAGGGGGGCGCGGCTGCCCGCCGGGCGCAGCGTGCACGCCGCCGAGTTCACCGCCCTGCTGAAGGTCTGCGCCGACGATCCGTCTCCGGCGGGGCGGCGGGACGCGGCGTTGCTGGCCGTCCTCTACACCACGGGTGCCCGGCGGGCCGAGGTGGCGGCGATGCGCCGTGAGCACTACGACCCTGGCGAGCGTTCGCTGCGCATCGTCGGCAAGGGCGACAAGGAGCGGATGGAGTACGTGCACGAGGGCGCGGCGGTGTTGCTCGGCGCGTGGCTGGCGCTCAGTGAACGGACGAAGGGGCCGATGTTCACGCCCGTGCACAAGTCGGGGGCGATCCAGCAGCGGCCGATGACGGACGCGGCCGTGCGCAACGCGGTCGTCAAACGGCGGCGGGAGGCGCGGTTGCCGCCGATGACGCCGCACGACTTCCGGCGCACGTTCATCGGCGACCTGCTGGACCAGGGCGTCGATCTGGCGACCGTGCAGCAGCTGGTCGGGCACGCGTCTCCGGCGACGACGGCGCGGTACGACCGCAGGCCCGAACGGCAGCGGCGCAATGCGGTCGACAGGCTGACGTTCCCGACCGAGGTGTCATAGCCGGCGCAGTTCCTCGCCGATGACAGCGACGCCCTCGGTGATGTCGGTCGGGGTGCTGGCGGCGTGGCCGAGGACGAGCCCGGGACGGTGCGGCCGCTGGGCGTGCCAGGACAGCGGCTGGGTCTTGACGCCGCGGGCCAGCGCCGCCGCGGCCAGGGCCACGTCGGAGAACGCGCCGTCGAAGGTCATCGTCAGGTGCAGGCCCGCGGCGGCGCCGTGCACGGACGCGTCCGGCAGGTGCGCGCCGATCGCCCGGATCATGGCGTCGCGGCGCCGGCGGTGGCGTCGGCGCAGGTAGCGCAGTTGGCGTTCCATGTCGCCGGACTGCATGAGCCGCGCCAGGACCAGTTGCGGCAACGCGGCGTTGCCCAGGTCGTTGAAGCGTTTGGCGTCCACGACCGCGTCCCGGTATCTGGGCGGCGCGAGCAGCCAGCCGATGCGCAGCGCCGGCGCCAGCAGCTTGGACACGGTCCCGGCGTAGAAGACCCGTTCGGGCAGCATGGCGCGCACGGCGGCGACGGGTGGACGGTCGTAGCGGTGTTCGGCGTCGTAGTCGTCCTCGACGATCAGGCCTCCGGCGGCGGCCCACCGCATCAGCGCGCGTCGTCGTTCCCCGCCCAGCACCACGCCCATCGGGAACTGGTGCGCCGGGGTGAGCAGGACGGACGGCGCGTCCCCCAGCGCCTCCACCCGCAGGCCCTCGGAGTCGACGGGGACGGGCGGGGTGTCCAGGCCCCAGTACCGCAGGTGCATGCGCGCGCCGAGCGACCCCGGGTCCTCCACGGCCATGGCGGTGATCCCGTCGTCGCGCAGCACCTGGGCGATGAGGCCCATCGCCTGGCTGGTGCCCGCGACGATGATGACCTCCTCCGGGTCGACCTTGATTCCGCGGTTGGGGGCCAGCCAGGCGGCGACGGCGCGGCGCAGCGCGGGCGTTCCGCGCGGGTCGCCGTAGCCGAAGTCGGCCGCCGGGAGTTCGCCGATGACGGCGCGTTCGGCGCGCAGCCACGCCGACCGGGGGAACGCGGCCAGGTCGGGCAGGCCGGGGGACAGGTCGATCCGGGCGGGGGACGTGCGCAGCGCGTCGAAGATGTCGGCGCCGGGGGTGGAGTCGAACACGGCGGTCTTCCGTGGGACGACGGTCGGCTCCGGCGCCGCCGTCCCCGAAGTCGACACCGGGGCCGCGACGACGACCGTGCCCGCGCGTCCGCGGCCGGCGACGTGACCGTCCTCGCCGAGCCGCCGGTAGGCCTCGGTGACGACGCCGCGTGACACGCCCAGCTGTGCGGCGAGCACGCGGGTGGCGGGAAGCCTGCTGCCGACCGGAAGCCGTCCGTCGGCGATGGCGAGCCGCAGGCGCCGCGCCAGCCAGTCCGACAGCCCGCCGGGTGGCGCGTCCCGCACGTCCAGTTGGAGGAAGTCGGCGCCGGCCGTTATGGACCGGTCGACCTGGTCGTGATTGGACCTGGGCATCGGGCCATAATGCCAGCAGGGTGGCAGGCATGAACACTGACATCCTCCCGGGCAGACGCTACGTCCACGGATACTCCGAGCACGAGATGCACAGGCTGGGCGATCAGGCCGACACGCTGGCGACGTTGCTGCACTCCGGCACCGCCTACCCGGACGGCAGCAGGGTGCTGGAGGTGGGCTGCGGCGTCGGCGCGCAGACCGTGCACCTGGTGGCGGGCAGCCCGGGCGCGCACATCGTGGCGGTCGACGTGTCCGAGGACTCGCTGGAGCGGGCCCGCGCGCGCGTCGCCGCCGAAAGGCCCGGCGCCCGCGTCGAATGGCATCACGCCGACCTGTTCGACCTGCCGTTCCCCGACGCGGCGTTCGACCACCTGTTCGTGTGCTTCGTCCTGGAGCATCTGCGGGACCCGGCGCGGGCACTGGCCGGGCTACGGCGCGTGCTGGCACCGGGCGGCACGATCACGGTGATCGAAGGGGACCACGGCTCGGCGATCTTCCACCCCGACAGCCGCTACGCGCAGGCGACGATCGAGTGCCAGGTCCGCCTGCAGGCCGCCGCGGGCGGGGACGCCCTGGTGGGACGGCGGTTGCAGCCGCTGCTGTTCGAGGCCGGGTACACCGACGTCGCGGTCGGCCCGCGCACCGTCTACGCCGACCGGACCCGTCCCGCGCTGGTGGAGGGCTTCACCCGCAACACCTTCATCGCGATGGTCGAGTCGGTGCGGGACGACGCGCTGGCCGCCGGGCTGATCACGTCGCCCGAATGGGACCGCGGCATCGCCGACCTGCGCCGTACCGCCGACCCCAACGGCACCTTCCACTACACGTTCTTCAAGGCCGTCGCCGTCAACCCGCGGTAGGGCGTCCCGTGCCGTGAGGATCTGTGCCGGTCAGAAGTCGTCGGCGCAGAAGGGGGCCAGCGGAACGGCGAGGGCGGCGTCGAGGCGGGCGGCGGCGCCCGGCGTGTGCTCGGTGACGATCCCGGTGCGCACCAGTTGTGTGGCCTGGAAGCCGCCCAGGTAGACCGAGCCCAGGTCACGCACGTCGAGTGTGAGGTCGGGGGCGGCGTCGACGCGTTCGCACGCCGCCTGGGCCCGGCCGGGACGGGTGCGCAGCCGCCACGTCCCCTGGTTGGCGGGCAGGCGGTCGTCGTGGACGCGCAGCACCAGCTCGTCGGTGGTGGCCCAGCCCCGTGCGGCCAGGGCCGCCGGGACGTCGACGAGCCGCAGCCACAGCATGCCGCGGTCGCGGATCACGGTGACCTGGTCGGGGTCGGCGGCCATGAGGGGCAGTGGCTCGTCCACCGGCAGCGACCAGCCCTTGACCTGCTCGGTCAGGTCGATGGAGACGAGATAGCGCCACAGCGCCGCGTGCACCCGGGCGTCGTCGGCCTCCAGTTCCTCCAGGTGGACGACGGCGGGCGTGCCGGCGTCCTCGTCCCCGTGACGGGTGCGGTATATCGCGTAGCCGCCGGGGTCGCCGTCCAGGACGACGACGCGCGGGACGGTGCGTTCCTCGTCGTCCTGCGAGAGCCGGGGCACGGTCATGTGCGACCACCACTCGGGGGCGCGGCGCAGCTGGCCGGGGCGACGGGCGACGGCGCGTTCGTACAGCGGGCCCAGCACCTCGGCGGCGCGCTCGTAGGGCACCATCCGCAGCGGCCGCGGGTCGGGTTCGACGCGCAGGCCGAGCGGACGGGAGGAGTCGACCTCGACCGACAGGGCGCGGGTGGCCACGCCGAAGCCGAAGCGTCCGTAGATGGCGGCCTCGGCGGCGTACAGGGCGGCCAGCGGCTGCCCGCGCTCGGCGGCCGTCTCCCACAGCCGGTCGATCATGGCGGTCAGCACGCCGCGCCGACGGTGCGTGGGCAGCACGCCGACCAGGGTGACGCCCGCGCAGTCCAGTTCGCCGCCGGGCACCGACAGGCGCAGCGGCACGGCGGCCAGGAAGCCGACCAGCTCGTCGCCCTCGTAGGCGCCGACACGGTCGGCGCGGCGCGGCAACCAGGTCAGGCGTTCGCGTGCGTCGGCGTCGGTGCGCTGGTGGAAGACGGTGTCGGCCAGGTCGAGGACCTTGTCCAGGTCGCTTTCGGGTACGGGTCGGATGCGCAGGTCGGTCACCCGTCAACGCTAGGCGTCCACCGGCCGCCGCCTCCAGCGATTTACGGGGCGATGGACTTGCGCAGGGTGCGCAGGCACAGGGTCAGCGCGGCGTGGCGGGGCATCTTGTGCTCGCGGGCGTGCTGCCAGGCCGTGTAGAGCAGCCCCCACAGCAGGTTCGGGATCCACTCGACGTCCATCTCCGGGTCGATGGTCCCCTCGGCGTGGCCGCGTTCGATGAGGCCCCTCAGCGCGAGGTCGGCCGGGGTGCACTCGTCCCAGCCGGACCAGTCCATCAGCTGCGGCATCTCGAACGCGAGCATGAGGCGGTCGCCGAGCTCGAAGAACTCCTGGCAGAGCCGTTCCAGCGCCTTGGGCGCCGGGCCGTCGTCGAGGCGGGCGCGGTCGGTGGCCTCGGCGATCCGGTCGAGGACGTCCCTGCCCATCGCGGCCAGCAGGTCGGACCGCTCGGGGAAGTAGCGGTGGACGGTGGTGCGGCCGACCCCGGCGGCGGCCGCGACGTCGCTGAGGGAGGCGCCCGGGTCGGTGGACAGCACGGTGACGGCGGCGTCGAGGATGGCCCGTCGCGTCCGCGCCCGCGTTCCGCCTTCGGGCTGCGCCGACCTCCTGTCCGCTTCCGTCCGTGTGTCGCCCATGCGCATACGGTAGCGCGTATTCAAGTTCGAAACTCTTTTGCCCTCTATGGAACAAGTATGTTCCAATCGACGGCATGACTGTTCCAAGCGGTCGTCAGGCCGCGGATCACCGGACGTCCATGAGGCGCATGCGCGTCCTGTGGTCGTTCGCGCGCCCCCACACCGGCACGCTGGTGCTGGGACTGCTGCTGGCGTTGCTGGGCTCGGGGCTCGGGCTGGCCACGCCGATGGTCACCAAGTGGGTGCTGGACGCGCTCGGCGAGTCGGCGTCGCTGACCGGTCCCGTCGTGACGCTGCTGGTGCTGTTCGCGGTCGGCGGCCTGGTCGCGTTCTTGCAGTGGACCCTGCTGGGAACGCTGGGGGAACGCGTGGTGCTGGAGGCCCGCGAGTCCATGGTGCGGCGCTTCCTGCGCGCCACCGTGCCCGCCGTCACCCGCCACCCCACGGGCGAGCTGGTCACCCGGGTCACCTCCGACACCGTGCTGCTGCGCGAGGCCGCCACGGGCGCGCTGGTCGGCCTGATCAACGGGGCGGTGATGCTGGTCGGCACGCTGGCGCTGATGGCGGTGCTCGACCTGGTGCTGCTGGCCACCACCGTGGCGGCGGTCGTGCTGGTCGGCGTCCTGTTCGGGGTGCTGATGCCGGGCATCGCCAAGTCGCAGCAGCGCGCCCAGGAGCACATCGGACGGCTCGGCGGGGTGCTGGAGGGCACGCTGCGCGCCGTCCGCACCGTGAAGGTGAGCCGCGCCGAGCACCGCACCGCCGAGCGGATCGTGGCCGACGCCCGTTCGTCGGCCGAGTTCGGGGTGCGGGCGGTGCGCCGCGAGGCTTTGGCCTGGACGATCTCGTGGTCGGGCATCCAGATGGCGATCATCCTGATCCTGGCCGTGGGGGCGTGGCGGACGGCCGAGGGCCAGCTGCCGGTGTCGAGCCTGATCGCGTTCCTGCTGTACGCGTTCGGGCTCATGGAACCGATCACGGAGCTGAGCCAGAACCTCACCGCGCTGCAGTCGGGGATCGCCGCCGCCGAACGCATCCGCCAGATCGACGACCTGGAGATCGAGCCCGCCGCCCGGGACCGGCCCGTCCGCGAGCCGCGGCCGGCGACCGCCCGTGGCCGCGATGCCGAGGGGCCCGTCCTGGAGCTGCGGAACGTCACCGCCGCCTACGGACCGGACGCCGCTCCGGCCGTGCGCGGCGTCGACCTGGCGATTCCCCGCCGCGGGCACGTCGCGATCGTCGGCCCGTCGGGGGCGGGCAAGACGACGCTGTTCTCCCTCATCCTGCGGTTCCTGGAACCACAGGACGGCGAACTGCTGCTCGACGGCCGCCCGTACCGTGACCTCGCCCATGACGAGATCCGGTCCCATCTGGCCTACGTGGAGCAGGACACCCCGATCGTGCCGGGCACCATCCGCGACAACCTGCTGTTCTCCCATCCCGAGGCGTCCGAGGAGGAGGTCAGGCGGGTACTGGCGGCCGTCCGGCTCGACGCCAAGATGCAGGGCCTGCCCGACGGCCTGGACACGCCGCTGTCGGGCACGACCGTCTCGGGCGGGGAGCGCCAGCGCATCGCGCTCGCCCGCGCGCTGCTGCGCACGCCGGACGTGCTGCTGCTGGACGAGGCGACCGCGCAGCTCGACGGGCTCACCGAGGCCGCCGTCCACGACTGCATCCGTTCGCGCGCCGACTCCGGGGCCGTGGTGACGATCGCGCACCGGCTGTCGACCGTGATCGACGCGGACACCATCGTGGTGCTGGAGGCCGGCCGCGTCCGCGCCAGCGGCGGCCACGAGGAACTGCTGGCCACCGACGCGCTGTACCGGGAACTCGTCGAGGCGCTTCGCATCGCCGAACGCGCCGCCGCACCCCACGGCTCGGGCGCCGCCTAGCCTAGTAGCGGGCGGCGGGCCTGGCCGGAGCGGAGGTCTGGGCGGAGGCGGAGGTTGAGGCGGAGGCCAGGACGGGCCAGGGCGCGTGCCGCTCCACGGCGGCGGCGACGCGCAGCAGGGTGGCCTCGTGGCCGTGCGGCGCGACGACCTGCAGCCCGACGGGCGTGCCGTCACGGCCGAACCCGGCGGGGATGCTGATGGCGGGGTGGCCGCTGACGTTGAACCCCCAGGTGAGGCTGACGCTCAGGGCCGTGCCGGGCCCGGCGTGCCCGTGCGCGGGGATCGGTGTCGCCGGGGTCAGCAGCACGTCGGCCCGGTCGAACACCTCGCGCAGGCGGGCGTCATTGACCGACCGAAGCTGCGCGGCGGCCGACGGGGACGGCCGTTCCCGCATCTCCCGCCACGCCGGTTCGGGGTCCAGCAGCCGGACGGGCCCGGGCCGCCAGGCGATCACGCCCGCCTCGCTCAGCCGGTCGGCGGCGGCGCGGGCGACGGCGGCCTGCTCCGGGTCGACGGCGGCGAACCCCAGGGACGTCGACCAGGCGGCGCGCAGCCCGGCCGGGACGTCGTCGTCGACGGTGAACGGCTCGTCCAGCAGCACCGACAGGTGCAGGGCGGCGTCGCGTGCCGTGCGGACCACCGCGCCGAGCGCCGCCAGCCCTGACGGGTCGCGGGTGGGCACGCGCCCGTTGGTCGGCTTGAGCGCGAGCACCCCGCACCAGGCGGCGGGGATGCGCAGCGAGCCGGCGCCGTCGCTGCCGGTGGCCAGCGGCACGATCCCCGCGGCCACCGCCGCGGCGGAACCGGCCGACGAGCCGCCGGGCGTGCGGTCGGCGCGCCACGGGTTGAGGGTGGGGCCGCGGTCGGTGTGTCCCCAGGTCTGCCAGTCGGTGCTCGGCCGGGGCACCGACGTCAGCCCCACCACCACGCATCCTTCGCGGCGCAGCCGTTCGGTCTGCGGCGCCTGGATCCGCTGCCAGGCCTTGACGGCGATCGGCACGCCCGCGAGCCGCGGCCGCTCTCCGCGGGCCACCGCCCGGTCGACCGCCCGCGCGGTGGCCAGGGCCTGGTCGGGCCAGGTGTCGCGGAACGCGCGCAGCCGCGGGTCGACGTCGTCCAGCCGTGCCAGCGCGGCGGTCACCATGTCGACCGCCGACGCCTCGCGCCGCGTCACCATCCCCGCCACCGCGGTCGCGTCCATTGCCGCCGGGCCGTCGTCCATAGCCGCCAGGCCGTCGTCCATGCGCCCCTGCCTTCACTTGCGGCCCCGCCCCCAGGACGCGATCGCTGTCGAGTTCGATGAGTCCGACAGACTACGCGCGCCCGCCGACGGTGACGATGCCGAACCCATGAGTGTAGGTCGGATCCCGTCCTGGACCTCGGGGACGATGGACGCATGGCGGATGCGTCGGCGCGGCTGTTGAACCTGCTGTCCCTGTTGCAGACTCCCCGCGAATGGCCGGGCGCCGAGCTGGCCGCGCGGCTGGGCGTCAGCACCCGCACGATCCGCCGCGACATCGACCGGCTGCGCGAGCTGGGCTATCCGGTGGAGGCGACGATGGGCCCGGACGGCGGGTACCGGCTGGTCGCGGGCACCGCCATGCCGCCGCTGCTGCTGGACGACGAGGAGGCCGTGGCCATCGCGGTCGGGCTGCGCACGGCGGCGGGCAACCCGGTGGAGGGGATCGGGGAGGCGTCGGTGCGGGCGCTGGCCAAGCTGGAGCAGGTGCTGCCGTCGCGGCTGCGGCACCGCGTGGGCGCGTTCACCTCCGCGACCGTCCCCCTGCCCGCCGGCGACGGCCCCAGCGTGAACCCCGAGGACCTGGCCGTGCTGGCCTCGGCGGCCGCCGCCCGCGAACGCCTGCGGTTCGGCTACCGCGCGGGCGACGGCACCGAGAGCAGGCGGCTGGTGGAGCCGCATCGCCTGGTCGCCACGGGACGCCGCTGGTATCTGGTGGCCTTCGACAACGACCGCGACGACTGGCGGATCTTCCGCGTCGACCGGGTCCGGCGGCCGCACCGCACCGGCCAGCGCTGCGCTGCGCGCGAGCTGCCCGGCCGGGAGGACGCGGCCGCGTTCCTGACCCGCAAGATGAACTCGCTGCTCCCGTCCTACACCGCCGTGGTCACGCTGCACATGCCCGCCGATCGGGCCCGCGGCCGCGTCGGCGACGGTCCCGACGCGGTCGAGCCGCTCGACGACAACCGGTGCCGGGTGCGCAGCGACACCGACACCCTGGAATGGCTCGCCGCCCGGCTGATCATGCTGGGCTGCGAGTTCGAGGTGCACGAACCGCCGGAGCTCATCGCGTATTTGCGCGAGCTGAGCGCCCGCACCGCCCGCGCCGTCAGTCCGATGTGAGGGCGATCCCGCCGCGGATGCCGCCCGCCGGTGGGTCCCTTCAACCGAGTTGCGTACGCCGTACCCGGTTATCTACGCTCGTGGGCATTGACCGCGTACGGCGTACCCAGTTGGAGGGGTGATGGAGGAGCCGATCGTCGTGGCCGAGGGGCTGCGCAAACGCTTCGGCACGACGCAGGCACTGCGCGGCCTGGACCTGGCCGTCCCGGCGGGCACGGTGTGCGGGGTGCTGGGCCCCAACGGGGCGGGCAAGACGACGCTGATCAGGATCCTGGCGACGCTGGCGGACCCGGACGGGGGCCGGGCCCGCATCGCCGGGCACGACGTCGTGCGCGAGGCCGACCGGGTGCGGGCGCGCATCGGGCTGGCCGGGCAGTACGCCGCCGTCGACGAGAAGCTGACCGGCCGCGGCAACCTGCGCATGTTCGGCCGCCTGTACCACCTGCCGCGCCGCGAGGCGCACCGGCGGGCCGACGAGCTGCTGGAACGGTTCGGCCTGGCCGAGGCCGCCGACCGGCAGGTCGGCGGCTACTCCGGCGGCATGCGGCGCCGGCTGGACCTGATCACCTGCCTGATCCTGCGCCCGGCGGTGCTGTTCCTGGACGAGCCGACCACCGGCCTGGACCCGCGCAGCCGCGGCGAGATCTGGGACAGCATCCGCGAGCTGGTCGCCGACGGCACCACCGTCCTGCTGACCACGCAGTACCTGGACGAGGCGGACCGGCTCGCCGACGACATCGCCGTCGTCGACCACGGCCGCGTCATCGCCACCGGCACGCCCGACGCGCTCAAGGCCCGGCTCGGCGACCGGCTCGACGTCGTCCTGCGCGACCCCGCGCTGCTGGAGCGCGGCGCGTCCGTGCTGGCCGGGCTCGCCGGCGCCGAACCCGCCGTCGACGCCGAACACGCACGCCTCGGCGTCGCCCTGACGGGCGACACCGTGCGCCTGGCCGACGTGGTGCGCGAACTCGACCGCGCCGGGGTCGCCGCCGCCGACGTCAGCCTGCGCCGCCCGACGCTGGACGAGGTGTTCCTCAGCCTCACCGGCCGCCCCGCCACCGAACAGGCCGACGATGCCGATGAGCCGGCGCCCGTGAAGGAGGCCGTGTGATGACCGCTCCGACTATGCCCGCCCCGCCCACGTCCCTGGCCGGGCGGCTGCGCTGGACCTTCGCCGACGGCTCCGTGCTGGTCGGCCGGGAGCTGGGCAGGATCCGCCAGGAACCCGGCCAGCTCGTCGCCGCGCTGATCTTCCCGGGGATCCTCGTGGTGATGTTCGGCTATGTGTTCGGCAGCGCCATCCAGGTGCCCGGCGGCGGCGACTACCGCGAGTACCTGATGCCCGGGCTGTTCTCCATGATCACGTTCACCTCGGTGATGGCCGTGATGATGAAGATGGCCACCGACGCCTCCCTCGGCGTCATGGACCGGTTCCGCTCCATGCCGATGGCGCGTTCCGCGGTTCCGTTCGGGCAGGTCGGCGCGGACACGCTGGTGGGCGGGCTGCTCGCCCTGGTGATCATGGTCGGTGCCGGGCTGCTGGTCGGCTGGCGCCCGCACAACGGGCCGGTCGCCACCGCCGAGGCGTTCGCGCTGCTGCTCCTGCTGCGGTACGCGCTGAGCTGGGTGGGCTGCTACCTGGGCCTGGTGGTGCGCGACGAGCGGACCGCCGACCAGTTCGTCCCGCTGTCGCTGCCGTTCTCGATGCTGTCGAACTCGTTCGTCCCGACCGACGGGATGCCCGCCTGGCTGCGCGTGGTGGCCGAGTGGAACCCGGTCAGCGCGATCACCGCGGCCTGCCGCGACCTGTTCGGCAACCCCGGCGCCCCCGCCGGAGACGACCTGCCGTGGCCGCTGGCCCACCCGGTCGCGGCGGTCCTGCTGTGGTCGGCCGTGCTGCTGGCGGTGTTCGTGCCGCTGTCGGTCCGCACCTACCAGCGCCGCGGCCGCTGACCGACGCGCCGTTCCCGCCGGGGGACGCTCATGCGCGGTTTCTCGAGGCGGCCGTCGCTCCGACGATGAGGCGGCTGAGCAGTATGTCCGTCAGGCCCTTGCCCAGGGCGGCAGGGCGGGGACGCAGATACCGCAGCAGACCGCGGTCGATCGCGGCTCCGCGACGCTCGGCGGCGTCCAGATGCTGGTCGTAGTACAGGACCATGCACTGGTAGCACAGCTTCATCGGCTGACGGGCGTGGTCGAGCCGGGTCCTGATCTCCCGCAGCAGGACGCGGGCCTTGGCGGCCCGGTGGGCGATCAGGGCCCGGACCGCGGGAGTGTCG
Organism: Actinomadura sp. NPDC047616; assembly: GCF_040642915.1. NCBI lineage: Bacteria > Bacillati > Actinomycetota > Actinomycetes > Streptosporangiales > Thermomonosporaceae > Actinomadura > Actinomadura sp. NPDC047616. The sequence goes on along the minus strand of NZ_JBEYTB010000018.1, from coordinate 146,708 downwards.
CGGGCGGCCTCCAGGTCGGCGCGTGTGACACCGAAGCGCAACAGCTCGGTCTGGGGAATGGTCAGACGGCCGTCGCGGAGATCCTCCGCGAGGTCGACCAGGTGATCGACGCGTTGGGCGGCATCGATGACCAGCCACGTCAGGCGTTCCTCCGCGGGGGACACCTCCGTGCCCCAGATGGCCGCGACGAACCGGGCGGTGGTCATGACCACCCGCGCGAGATCGTCGTAGTACTCCTGTTCGGTGGCGTAGCCGGTGACGTAAAGGTGGACGGCCTGCCCCCTCAGGTGAGCCAGCACGTCGCCGTGGGAAACACGGCATACGGCGAACGTGTGCAGGAACGCGCGCAGGTACGGTTCCTCGGCCGTTCCCGTCGCCAGCGCCGCCCGGACCTGGTCGGCCCAGGCATGGAAACGCGCGGGGTCGCGCTCACCGACGGGCAGGTCCACCAATGCGTCACCCTTGACGCAGAAAGAAGCGAACGCCACCAGATGCGGCTGGATCTCCGCCGGAACCCCCAGACGCATCAGCAGGAAGATATCGGGATACCTGCGCCGCACCATGTCGGCCGCGCTGGTGTAGTCGGCGCGCAACCGGTCACCGACGATGCGCGCGGCGGTCAGCGAGTGCTCCCAGCCAGGCGCGAGACTCACGATTCACCTCGGTCGAAGCCTGGCCCGGGCACGTTCGCCCCTTCGTTCCACCTCTCGGATTCGGAGGCGTCGGCGAGGACGGCGTCCCGCTCGGCGGCCGTGTCGGCCACGTGGTCGAGAAGAATCCCGGTGAGGCGGGACGTGGCGAAGCGGGCGGTGTCACACAGGTCGCCCATCAGGCGCCCGGCGACCTCAGCGGGCAGTGTCACCAGGACCCCGGCACCGGCGGGCAGCCTGCCCAGCCCGGGCACGCGCGCCGGGACCGCGACGGCCGACGACCTCAACAGGCCGGTGGCCTTGACCGCCGCCCCCAGCAGAGAGGCCGCCGACGAACGGGCCAGAGCGGTGTCGACCGTGGGGGTGATCGCTTCGTCCGGGGGTTGTGGCTCGTCCAGAGCACGGCGCAGCCGGTAGAGCTCCAGCGCCTGGCGGAAGTGCTCGGCGGTGAAATCGGCCCACGGCACGTCCAGGAAGACCAGCTCGGCGTCGGCGCAGTGCCAGGGCAGCGCGCCTGACAGGCGATGGCGGCCACCGGTGCGAATCAGCATGTCGACCTCGGGCAGCCCGGTGTCCTGCCATAGCCGCTCGGCCAGGGCACCGACGCTGATCCCGCCGGTCGCGGCATCGCCAGCCCTCTGGGAACCTGACCCGCTACCGGCGATCAGGGCACGGACGGCGGCCGGGAGCGCCTCGCCGCCGTCGTGGGTCAGGGCCAAGGTCAGACGCAGGCCGGTGTTACCGGCGGTGAGTTCCCGGACGCGGCGGAGCCGATGCGCCACATCGTCCGTGAGCGTGGATTCTTCGCCACCCAGCAACCCGACTCGTACACCGTGGCCGTGCAAATGCTCGGCGTTCGCGTCCAGTACCGGTTCCAGCACCTTCCACGCCGTTTCCTCCGAACCACCCGAACCGGGGGCGGGAAGCAACGTCAGCCATCGCACTCCCGCCTCGATCGCGGCGTCCACCGCCGCGGCGAATCCCGTTTCCACAGCGGGCTGGACGTGGAGGCGGTCGATTTCAACGTCCCGGGGCCAAGGGGGACCGCCGTCCATGATGCAGGCGACATGCCCCGCGGGCGGCTCCGTCATGCGCTCTCCAGAGTGCCGCGAACCGTAGTGATCTGATTGCGTAACGCAGCTTAGGGGCCGCTGCGGCACCCGCCATGTATCCCCACGGCGGTATCGGCGTCGACGCGCCGACAGTGACACGACTCAGCGAACGGAAGGGCTGACGAGTGAACCGGGCGGGTATCGCCAGCCACGATGCCCCCCGACAGCTCACCGCCCGCTGTACCCCCCGTTTTCCTTGGAGACCATCGTGATCAACCATGTCGTGCGATCGGCCAGGTCAGCGGGCCGCGAACAGGAGCCTCACGAGTGGACTCCAGAGGAGGTCGACGCGGCGCTGCGGGCCGAGTTCGCCGAACGCTGGCCCGCCACGCTCCACGGCCTCGGCCGCGTCCAGCGCTATGCGCTGATCCCGCCCGGAAAGCTGGTGCGTCCGCTGCTGACGGTCTGGTCGGCCCTGGCGGTCGGCGGCCGCCTGGACCACGTGCTGCCCGTGGCGGTGGGCAGCGAGGCCGCGCACACCGCCAGCCTGATGCACGACGACATCATCGACGGCGACGACATCCGCCGATCCCGTCCCGCGGTCCACATCGCCTTCGGCGTCGAACCGGCCATCATCGCGGGCAACTCGCTGCTCATCGAGATACTCGGCTCGCTCGTCCGCGTCGCCGACCGAGGCGTGCCGCTCCAGGCCGTGCTGGAGACGATGCGGATCGCCGCCGACGCCGGCGCCGCCGCCTGCCGCGGCGCCTATGACGAACTCGCGCTGGCCGGACGGCTCGACTGCCCGGTCGACACGTACCTGGCCATGGCGCACGGCAAGACCGCCGTGTTCACCCGCGCGGCGTGCCAGTCCGGGGCCGTGCTCGGCGGCGCCGGCCCCGAGCAGGTCGACGCCCTGGCCGCCTACGGCGAGCAGTACGGCATGGCCTTCCAGATCCGCGACGACATGCTCGCCTACCGCACCGGCGACGCCACCTCCAAGAACGGCAAGCCCGCCGACAGCGACCTGCGCAACCGGCGCCCCACCCTCCCGCTCCTGCTGGCCTACCAGCGCGGCACCGGCCAGCAGCGCCGCACACTACGACGCGCGCTCACCCGCCGCGCCCCGTCCCTGCAACAGGTGCATCAGATCCTGCACGACACGGGCGCCCTGGCCCGCGCCCACCACATGGCCGACCAGTACTGGGGCCGAGCCCTCCAGGCCCTGAACCGGCTGCCGCAAAGCCGCGCGCGCACCGAACTGGCCGCCATGCCCCTGCCCGCCCCGTAGGGCGACGGCCCGGCCGGTGCCGGCCGGGCCGTCTCACTCACACCCCGAACGGCGCCGGATACCGGACGACGCCTCGCGGCACGTCGGCTCCCTCAGCGAGGACGAGCGCCATCAGCGCCTCGTCCGGCACCTCGAACGACACCCCGATGCCGAACCCGGACGCCCGCGTGAACCCGAACCTCGGGTAGTACTCCGGATGCCCAAGCACGATCACCAGTCGTTCGCCCCGCTGCTTGGCGGCGCGCAACGCGGCGGTCGTGACCGCCTCGCCCACGCCCCTTCTCTGGAACGCGGGCAGCACGGCGACCGGCCCCAACGCCAGCGCGGGCACGTCACCCACGTGGCACCGCGTCAGCAGCGCGTACCCGGCCACCTCGCCGCCGGGGCCTTCGGCCACCCACGCCAGGCCGGGCAGCCACGCCGCGTCCCGCCGCAACGCCTCGACCAGATCGGCCTCCTCGGCGGTGGGGAAGGCGGCCCGCAGCACCCGCCGCACCCCGGCGGCGTCCTGGGAGGTCTCGGTCCGCGTCTTCCAGCCGCTCATCGCTTCCTCCCGTCGTGCTTGTACTTCTGCCGCAGCGACTTGCTGATCGCCTTGTACCGGTTCTCGCGTTCGGCGCGCAGACGCGCGTCGCTGCGCGAGGCGATCCACTCGTTCTCGCGGACCAGCTTGTGGTAGCTGTCGAGACGGCGACGCGTCAGCACACCGTCCTCGATGGCCGCCAGCACGGCGCATCCCGGCTCGGCGCGATGCTCGCAGTCGGCGAAACGGCAGTCTGCGGCCAGTTCCTCGATGTCGGCGAACGTCTGCTCCAGCCCGTCCGCCGCGTCCCACAGGCCGACGCCGCGCAGCCCCGGCGTGTCGATGAGCACGCCGCCTGTGGGCAGCGGCAGCAGCTCGCGGTGCACGGTGGTGTGCCGTCCCTTGCCGTCCGATGCGCGCACGGCACCGGTGGCGAGCCGCTCCTCGCCGAGCAGTGCGTTGCCGAGCGTGGACTTGCCCGCGCCGGACGGCCCGATCAGCACCACCGTGCCGGTGAGCAGCGCGGCGGCCGCCTCCACGCCGAACCCGGTGGCGGCGCTGACGGCCACCACGTCCACGCCGGGCGCGGCCGCCGCGACCTCCGCCTCGATCTCGGACGTGTCGACGACCTGGTCGGCCTTGGTGAGCACGACGACGGGACGGGCCCCGCTCTCCCAGGCCAGCGCGAGCATCCGCTCCATGCGTCCCAGGTCCACCGGGACGGCCAGCGACACGGTCACCGCGACCGTGTCGACGTTGGCGGCCAGCACCTGGCCCTGCGAGCGGCCGGACGCCGACGACCGCACGATCGCCGTACGACGCGGCAGCAGGTGCGTGACCACCGGCTGGTCACCGGGCCGCAGCACAGCCCAGTCACCCGTGCACGGCCCGTCCACCCGCGAGGTGTCGGCGCGCGCGGGCCCGTGCTCGGTGACGACGTCACAACGCCCGCGATCGACGCGGACGACACGGGCGGGCACCAGCCCTTCGGCACGGTACGCCGTGAAGGCGTCATCGAAGTACTCGTCCCAGCCGTAGGCGGCAAGGACGTCAGAAGAGTCGAACAATGGATGGAGCCCTTGTGTGAAGGGGCCGCCCGGCGCGCGGGAATGCGTCAGCCGGCGACCCGGGAAATGTGGTCGGCCTCGAAGTCGCGGGCAGCGACAACCACAGCGACGGCCATAAACCACACCTCCCTTCGGTTCCAACGCCCTACTGTAGCCCTCCGACCCGCACCACGCCTCCCATTTCGGCCAACACCGCGACCTCTTCGGCGGCCCGTCCGACATCACGGCACGAACCGGGTGGGACGACTCCTACCACCACCCATCCCGGCCGCCCCGGGCCACCGTCACGTCTCACCGCCACACGGCACACGCGCTCGCCGTGGTGACGCGTCGCCGTCCGGCCGTGGCGCGCATCACCCGGACGAGCCGGTTCAGCAGCCGCGCCGCCCACCGCTTCCGCCAGGAGCCGAAAGGCGGCGCGTGCGTCCCGTCAAAGCCAATCACCGCGTCCAGTACTGGCTCTGCGCCACATCCACGGCGAACCACAACGATGTGGGGTCGCGCCGCACGATCGTCATGTCGCGTCCTCGCAGGGCGGTCCAGGTAGAGGTACGCGTGTCGTGCAGGAACGCCCAGTGCGGATACGCCCGGCGCAGTCGCCACAGCATCGCCATGTCGTCGGGCGCCCGGTCGTCCTCCACCGCGCCTCACCGTCCGCCCGGGTTCTCGACGGCCAGCACACGCACCACCGCCTGCGCGGCGATCTCGGGGTTGGTGGTGGGGGTGATCCGCTCGCCCCACGACCACGCGAACCACGTCTCTAGCCCGTCGCCGGGCTGCACGGTGATGTCCTCGGCGAACCGTCCCGCAGCCGCCGGATTGTTGACGTGCAGAAACGCCGGCCTCCGCCACGGCCGGTGCAGCCGGGCGTAGAACTCCGGCGCCACCTCCCGAAGCGCGAGACGAAGGTCTTCCAAGTGCCGAACCTCGTCCGTCTCCGCTCCCACCGACATCCCAACTCCTCCCTCACGACCGACGACCGACACTCACGCAGGGTGACGATCCGGACCATCGACGTGGAGAGCGTCCGGCGCCTCATCACTCGATACGGCGGCCGCCTCCTAGGCATTTGCTGAGCATTTCGCGGAGAGTTCAGCCGCTCTCACCAGCCTCATCGGACAATGAGTGAGAACTTGATCACGAAGAGTGGGGAAGTCATGGCGGTACGGATCCTTCGCCCAAGACCCGGGCTGATCACAGCACGTAAACGGTTCGGCCTTTCCCAGGAGCAGGCCGCCGAACGAGTGGGAGTGTCGCCCTCCACCTGGGCGCGCTGGGAGCAGGGCAAGGTGGACCCTCACGCGACTCAGCGAGCGCGCATCGCCCTGGCCTTCGCCGCCACACTCGACCAGGTCGCGTCCTGGCTAGACGAGCATGCCGAGTACCAGCCGTTCCCTTGGCTGTGTGAGGGGGTCACACGCATCTCGCTGGCGGCTACTGTGGAGGACGCCAGCGAGTTGTGGGAGTGGGACGTGGACCCGATCCGACGTGGCCTCCTCAGTGCCCTGCCATTCATGCCCGCGGTCCTGTCGGAATGGCTGCTCTCCTACACGCTCGATCCCGGTGTGGAAAGCCGCGCGCACAGTTCGTCCAACGGCCGCACCGTCGGCCTTTCCGACGTTCAACGCGTACGTGACGCCTATGACGCCTTCAACGTCATGGACCGTCACCACGGCAGCGGCCTGGTACGCCCGGCGGTCGTCGCCTTCATGGACAGCCAACTGAAGCCACTGCTGAACGGCGGCTACACCGACGAGGTGGGCGGGCAGCTCATGACGGCGGCTGCCACCATGAGCTACCTGGCCGGATGGACGGCCTACGACCTGCACCAGCACGGCTTGGCCCAAGCGCACTACGGTCAGGCGCTCCGGCTGGCCAAGGCCGCTGACGATCCACTCATCGCGGCGTGGACGCTGCATTGGATGGCCTGTCAGGCCATCGACCTCAAGAAGCCGGACGAGGCTGTACGGCTGACCCGCGCCGCCCAGAACGCGGCCCGGCAGGCCAATCCCCGGATTCGCGCGTTCCTGATCCTCCGTGAAGCCCGCGGCACCGCACTCGGCGTCGATCTCGCCGACACTCCGGACAGGCACACCACTCGCCGTGTGGAAAAGCTGATCGCGGAAGCCGAGAAGACCTTCGCCAAGGCGACAGGCGGAGACGGCATTCCGCACTGGGCGTCCGACCAGGGCATCGCCGAATTCTCATCCGAAGTGGGATGGACCTGGCGGCTGATCGGCGAACACAAGCGGGCCGAGGCAAGCATCGACGTCTCTCTGCGCACGGGCGATCCCGCACACGTTCGCGGACACCATCTCACGCTCGTCCATCGAGGCGAGGCGTTGCTGCGTCAGGGAGAGCTGGAAGAGGCGATCGCATGCGCGCGCCCAGCCGTGCATGTGGCCGTCACGCTGCCGTCCGCCCGTCCAGCGGCACTCGTGCGGGACTTCGACCGGCACCTCGACGCGCACGCCGGGGAGCCGGTGGTGAAGGAATGGCGCGACTACCTGCGCACCGTCCCCTTCACCACGGTGTAGCCGTCGTCCAGCAATAACTGCGTTGTCGTGTTCTGCACCGACCCCCATTCGCGCAGTGACGCCCGTCCGGCCCGTTGACCGCCGCCATGCCGAAAGCTCAACGCGGCGATCGCCATCGTCGTGAACGTGTTCGACAAGTCCTGTCGGGCATTGATCGTCTGGTCGGTGGGACTGTGCCGCCGGGGGGCGATCATGCGGCCGCCCCCGCCAGCAGGAGACCGCCACCGGCGGCCTCGACCCAGAAGTACAGCCACGAGGGGTAGAACGCCGTCGGCCGTTCGACGGCCCGCGCGGTCAACCGTCCTGCGGCCATGCCCAGCAGGGCGACGCCGACGGCCGCCAGAACCCCTTGGCGGGCCGTGCCGGACGCGGTCGCCGCCCAGATCAGCAGGCCACCGACGGCGACGCCGAACCCGCCGTACACGGCGCGGACCTCGGTCCGGGCCTCGGCCGAGCCGAGTGTGATACCGAACGGTCTGACCAGCGCGGCTGGCGCCACCAGGCCGTACAGGCCCATCCCGAAGAAGAACACGGCAGCGCAGATCGCGATCGATGTCGTCATGCCGCCAGGATGGTGCCCGTGCGCCCGTCCCCGCTTTCACGAACGTGCCGCGACGACGACGGCCCGGTGCTGTGGCTGTGGCCCGGTCAGGCGATCTACGCCGGGCCGGCGCTCGGGCTCGGCACGCATGCGGGCTCGGTCGCCTGCCTGGCCGTCGGGCTCGACGCCCCGTTTCAGGTGCGGGCGGCGGACGGGTCGGCCTCGGTGCGGGCGCGCAGCGCGCTGATCGCGCCCCGCGTGCGGCACAGGCTGACCGCGGAGGGCGACCGGATGCTGTTCTGCTATCTCGACCCGGGCTCTCCCCGGTCGGTTGCCTGCGAGCGGCGCATGACCGGCGGCGGCGCACCCGTCCGGACCGGCCACCGGGACGAAAGTGCCCTGATGGCCCTGGCGGCGGACCTGCGCTCGGTCGGCCCGGCGCGCGACTGGCTGGACCTGGCGGCCCCTGACGACCCGGCTGGGCCGCACTACACGGACCCGCGTATTCGCGCCGTCACCGCACTGCTGCTCGCGCAGACCCACCGCACCGTCACCGCCGAGGAGGGCGCCGCCGCCTGCGGGCTGTCCACGTCACGGTTCCTGCATCTGTTCAAGGCGCAAACTGGGACGAGCTTCCGGCGTTACCGGCTGTGGGCGCGGATGCTGGCCGCAGGCCGGGCGATCGGCGCGGGCGGGGACCTCACCAGCGCCGCGGCCGACGCGGGGTTCGCGAGTTCTGCGCACTTCAGCGACGCGTTCCACCGCATGTTCGGGCTCCAGCCCAGCCGACTGCTGGCCACCGGCCTCACCATCGTGGACGGCACGACCACCTGACACCGAGCCCGCCCGAGCCCACCAGACTCCAGGCTGCTCTCGGGCGCCCCCGTCGTCACTCGCTGCCGACGTCCGCCGCACGCGCTGGCAGCGGCGAACCGTTCTGTCACCAGACCATTCGTTGGCTGTGCGCGCCGACCCGGTTGACCAGCCGGGCTGAGACGCATGGGCAGTGCTTGGGCGTCCGTCCTCATGGCCGTCAGCCCTCCAAGTTGTTGGTGAGACCTACAAATGCTTATGATTGGCGACGCCAACGTTGGAATAGTCAACAATGTGGGGGAGTCATGGATCACGTCGACCGTCATGAGCTCACCGACCTCGTGGCCCGCCTCGGGCGCTGTGTGGACGAGAAGCGCTTCGGGGAAGTGCGGACCGTCTTCACCGACGACGCGTCGGTCAGCACTGCGAGCGGTGCAGTGTAGGGAATCGATGCCCTCGTGGAGAAGGCTCGCAGGGTCCGCCCCGTCGGCGTGCTCACCCAGAGCTTCATCACCAACCCCCTCATCGACGTGGACGGTGACACAGCCACGATCACCGCCAACCTGCTCGCCGTCTTCGTCGGCCAGCCAGAAGAGGGAGGGCGATTCTTCGGCGAGCGCTACCACCTGACCGCCGCCCGCACCCCGCGAGGATGGCGGATCGCCCGAGTGGAAGGCGTACCCCTGTGGGAGGCCCCCTTGCCCGAGATCACCCCCCTCCACCCGGACGCCGCCCAAGCGGACACGGGCACCACCGCACCGGGGCACGGAGTGAATCAGAATGGAGACCGTCGTTAGCAGAGCCCTCGCAACTCCGAGAGACCTTGTGGCATGGCTACGTGAAGCGCGCTAACGACACCGCGCCCCGAAGTTGAAGGCCCTCTACTCGGATCCGTGCCACCAGTCGCAGCGCTTGCCCACGTACGGCACGTCGCACACGATGCGGGGGGTGGCGAAGCCGGGCAGGTAGCCCATGATGGCGTGCTGCAGTCGCTGGGCCTCCCAGACCGCCAGCCGCCAGTGCTCGCTGAACGGGATCATGTCGCACATGTAGAGGCAGTAGGGCATGATCCCGGCCTCGTCGAGCAGGGCGAACGACAGGTCGAGCAGTTGCCCTCTGTCGCGTACGCCACCTCGAAGCAGTGCAACCTCGCCACCGTGCTCGCGTTCGCGCGTGAGACTCCGCGGCTGCGGTTCAACGCGGTCGAACCGGGCTTCAATCCGGGCACCGGCCTCGGCCGCGACGCGAACGCCGCCGCCCGTTTTCTGGCGAAGTACGTCGCCGCGCCGCTCGCGCCACTCATCAAGTACTGGAGCCCCCCGAAGCGTGTCGCGCGGATGATCACCGAGGTACTGACCGACGGGTCGGATCGGACCGGGGTGTACTACGACGAGAACGGCAAGCCGATGGTTGGCTCCGCTCAAGTGCGTCACCCCGCTTTCGCTGACCGCGTCGTCGCCGAGACCCGCGCGCTGCTCGCCACCATTCCCGTGGACGCAGCACCCACGAATCGGTAATCGCCGACCGCGCCCTGGTCGTGGACCTGGTACACCACGATTCCGAACCCACATCGGCATGTGCCGGTGCCGGGGGGCACGGTCCGCCGTGGAGTCACCCACATTCCGGGGGACTGTCGCACCGGCCACAGTCCCCGGACCGTGCCGAGTACCTCGCCCGGAACTCATCGAGACAGCGCTCGCTTCATCCACGCCGCGGCCGTCCACTCATTGGCCGTGTGCCGCGCGGCGCACCCGCACGTAGCTCAAAATCATCCGCGCCAGCGGGTTCCCACAGCTCGTGTCGTGTCCGCCCGACGCCTGGGAAGAGACCACCATGATAAGATCAAAGTGGATATTCGAGGCTACATTCGGAGGCTGCTCCGAGGCCCTACCGTACGAATAGTAAAAGGCTGACCTCGGACTGCGGCCAGAGGCGGGGCGATGAGCGACATAGACGACCAGATCGTCGAGGAGTTCCGGGCGAACGCGGGGCGGGTCGGCGGCCAACTGGCCGGTATGCCGGTGCTACTGCTACACCACCGAGGACGCAAGAGCGGCATCAAGCGGGTCACCCCGATGGTGTACCTGCCATCGGACGACGAGAACGTCGTGTTCGTGATGGCCTCGAATTGGGGTGCACCCGAGAACGCCGGATGGTACTACAACATCACCACCGCTGGTAAGGCCGAGATCGAAAGCGGCACCGAGACCTATCCGGTGACGGTGCGTGAGCTGAAAGGCGAGGAACGCGACCGGATCTGGGCCACCGTGGTGCAGCGCTACCCCGTCTTCCGCGACTACGAGAAGAAGACCGCCGGCATTCGCACCATCCCGGTGGTGGAACTGACCCGCGCCTGAGCCGGGTCAGCTCCTCGGTGGATGTCAGACAGGTGACGCGGTCATCAGCTACTACCGCAACGGCATTTACGTGAGTGGGCAGCCACGTCACCCGTAGTGGCTGAGGCGGGCTTGGTGCTGGCGTTTGCGACGCCAGGTCGACCAGGACCAGACGTGTTCGGCGGTGTGAACGCCGTGGATGACCAGCTTGATCAACAAGCGGCGGATTTCCGGTAGCGTGTAAGCGATCATGCTGGGTTCGCCGGAGCCGGTTCTCCCTTTATGGCCGGGGAACGGGAGACTGCGAGCCAGGCGTGCGCGAGCATCGACAAGGTGATGTGGGCGTACCAGGCCCGCCGGCTGCGGATCTGGTAGTGGCCTTTTTGGAAACATTCTTCGATCCGCCAGCGTGCCCCGGCGCTCCAGGCCAGGTCGGCCAGGCTGGCGCGGGCCGTAGCGGACGTAATAGGCGATCTGGTCGCGGCGGGCCGGCAGCCAATGTCTCCGCCCGCGCGCCCAGCCGATCCGGATCGGGATACGCGCCCAGTCGTACTCGGGGGTTGAGGAACATCTCCACGAGATCGTGCGCTAAGGGTTCGCGACTGTCTGTGGGGGTTTGATCTGGGGTTATTACCCGCTGGAACCTTCGTGGGTCGTTTCGTCGATCTTCGGCCCAGAGTTCGAGTGAACTGAAGGGTTCTCACGATGAACCCATGGATTCTCAGGCTCTATGGGCGGTTCTGGCCCTTGGGTTCGGTGGAACCGGAGGGGCGGCGCGCCCAGAAGAGTGCGTGGCCGCTGTCTCCTTCGGCGATGAAGTCCTGGGCGGTGACCTGTAGGCCGGCCTGCTGGATCCATGACCGGTAGGTGGCCGCGTCGGCCTGGCTCCACCACATGGTGGCGGGGCCGCCGAGCCAGTTGTCCTCGGCGCCGGTCCAGGCGTCTTGGCCGACGGTCGTCAGAAGCCATCCGCCCAGGCGTAGCCATTGGGCGATGCGCCGGAGAAGGCCGGGTTGTTGGTCGAGCGGCATGTGGATGAGGGCGTAGAGACAGACCACCGCGTCGAAGGAGCCGTTCGGGAAACGTAGCTGTGTGGCGTCCGCTCGGATGAAAGTGGCGTCCGGGACGAGGCGACGGGCGCGCTCAATTTGAACATCGCTGACGTCCACGCCGGTCACACGGTGCCCGGCTGTGCTGAGGCATCGGGCGACTGGGATGCCGCATCCGCATCCGACGTCGAGGACGTCTGCGTGTCCGGGGAGACGAGTTCGCAGGTCAGCCAGCCAGGCGTCGTACTGTTCCGTTGGATCGTCGTCGTCGCCGCGGTAGTGGTGGGACAGGGCGTTGTAGCCAGCTCGGACGAGGTCACTTCCACTGCCGGTGTCCATGGCGGCAGGCTAGGCGCCGTCCGGGCTGTTAGCCGAGTGGTTTTCTGCCTGAGAACGGTCAGGGAACTCTGGGTTATTCATCACTGCGTGGAGCCGTCGCGCCCGTAGGGGGTCAGCGCGCGCAGGCCCGTGCCGTGCATGGGAGTGTCCTCGGTCAGTGCGGTGGGATCGATGCCGAGTGGTTCGTCCGTGTCGATGCCCTCGGTGGGGTCGTCCTCGCCCCATTCGTCGTCATCGGTGACCTCGCGTTCCCAGATGAGCTCACCGTTCTTGGCGCAGGCCCACGCCGCCGTTCCGCCATAGCCGCGGCCGGCGAATCCCCAGGCGACGCCGAACCGGGTGCTCAGCCGTCGCAGTGCGTCCCGTGTGCGGGCGTACCACTTCTCATCCCATGCGGGATAGCACCAGCCGCTGACGATGAGCGTCCAGCCGTCGAGTTCGGGAGTGATGAACGCCTCCGCCCGATCCGGATGCTCGACCGGTGGCGCCGTCCACCACGATCCACTGGCGACGGCCAGTCCCAGATCGAAGTACATCGGGCCGGGGTCGGAGAACTCCAGGGTCTTCAGGATATCCTCCTGCTCACCACCGGGAACGGCGAAGCAGCTGTTCTCCCAGATCGACTGCGGGCGGTCGGCGGCGGCCTTGGCCCCGAGGTAACGCCGCCACAGTTCCTGGTCCTCGGGTGAGAGGACGTCAGGTCCGCCGATGTTCACCATCGTGCGGAAGGCGGCGGGGCGATACGCGGCCGGACCTGAGCGGCGCACCTTCCGCAGCGCGTCCAGCACTCCGGGACCGATCTCCTGCAACGCCCACGCGGCGCGCTGTCGCACGTTCGCGTCGGGGTCACCGAGCAGCCGGATCAGGGCGTCGGAGGCGGGCAGTGCCTCCTCGCCCATCCTCTGCAGGCAGAGGGCCGCACTCGCCCGGACGTCGGGCGAGGGATGCTCGAGCGACTCCATGAGGCGATCCCAGTGCTCGCCGAAGAAACCACCGAACGTCCAGCGTGCCCGGCGGGCCGGCTCATCCGGCAGGTCGGCGGCGACGGCGTCACGGACCGCGCAGAACGCCGGATCGCCCAGCTGCCTCAGCAGCGTGCCCGCCCGGGCCCAGTCCAGAGGCGACTCCTCATCGACCAGTTCCGCCACCAACGCGTCAACCCCGGCGCCACCGAGTTCCTTGAAGGCGTTCCAGGCGGGTCTCCAGGTCTCCTCATCCGGCGCCGACAAGTCCCTGATCAGTCCGTCGAGATCCACCCCAGTGATCATAGAAGCGATCTACGAGGTCGTGGCCTATGGGGAGGGCGGCCAAGCCAAGCCCGAGTCACAGGCTCGCTCAGCGGCGACGGTGGCGTGGCGCCTGATCGTGTTCCGCGGTGATGCGGGCGGCGGTCTCCTCGCCGAGGCGGACGTAGAAGCCGAGGTCGCCCAGGTCCGCGTGGCCAGGGACGGCAGTTCGGTCATGGTGTCGGCGGTGGTCACCTAGCCCTGGCCGCTGCCCCAGCCGAAGCCGGGCAGGCGCAGGGTGCCGGCGGTGTAGGCGGTGGCCAGGCCCGCGGCCGGGTCGCGGGTCATGCCTAGGCGGCGCATGACGGCCTGGGAAGGTTGGGCGGTTCCCGTTCCGTCCCTCGCACGTGGCGCCGCCGATCGCCGACGTGATCTGATGTCGCGGTTCGCCGCGCGCCGCAGGAACGAGGCAGGGGGGTGATCCGGGCCGGCGATGGAGCGGATCTGGATCCTGTCAGGGGTTTGGCCCGGTCGGTGCGGGCGGTCAGCAGCACGGGCATGGGCTGCTGGGCGGGCCAGTCGATGACGACGTCGACGTCTGCGACGGTCGGTTGGCTCGGACACGCGGCGACCGCGTCGGACTCGGCTGGTGACAGACCCCTTTCGCACCACGACTGCGCGTTCAGTTGACGGCGGTGCCGAACCACTCGGGCATCCGGCTGAGCAGATCATTTTGATCTTCGCCGACCCAGGCCACGTGGCCGTCCGGTCGCAGCAGCGCCGCGGGTACGTCCAGTTCCTCGCTGACGTCGACGAGGTGGTCGACCCGGTCTGCCCATCCCGCGACCGAGAGCCGGCCGGTCTGGTCGAGGAGCAGCCCGCGGCCGCCGTGCATCCGCTCGTAGAGGCGCCCTCGCTTCAACGCCACGTCCCGCATCCGCCGGCCGAGCAGTTCGTGGCCCCCGCCGAAGTCGTAGCGGACCCCGATCGCCGTAATCTTCTCGATCAGGTACCGGTTCACGTCCTCGAAGTCCATCAGTTCCGACAGCAGCCGGCGCACCGACCGGGGTCCCGGCTCGGTGGAGATCAGTTCCATCTGCGCGCGGGTGTTGTTCAGCACGTCGGCGGCCACCGGGTGCCGTTCGGCGTGGTAGCTGTCCAGCAGGCCGTCCGGTGCCCAGCCGTTGACCTCGGCGGCCAGTTTCCAGCCGAGGTTGAACGCGTCCTGGATGCCGAGGTTGAGCCCCTGCCCGCCGGTCGGCGGGTGGACGTGCGCCGCGTCACCGGCCAGCAGCACCCGGCCGACCCGGTAGCGCTCGGCCTGCCGGGTGGCGTCGCCGAACCGGGACAGCCAGCGCGGTGAGCGCACGCCGAAATCCGTGCCGGCGAACACCCGCAACTGCTGCTTGAACTCCTCGAGAGTCGGCGGGACCGTGCGGTCTTCGGCCACTCCCTCGGCGGGCACGCCCACGCGGTACACCCCGTTCCCGAGGGGCATGGCACCGAAGCGCAGTTGGGTCTTGCGGACTTCCGCGACGACGGCGGCGACCGTCGCCGGATCCTCGGTCACCTCCATCTCGCCGAGCAGCGTCTCGACCTTGGTGGGCTCGCCAGGGAAACCGACACCGAGCAGTTTGCGCACTGTGCTGCGGCCGCCGTCGCAACCGACGAGGTAGCGCGAGCGCAGCCGCGTGCCGTCGGCCAGTTCGGCGGTCACCCCGTGGTCGTCCTGGTCCAGCCCGACCAGCTCGCAGCCGCGCCGGATCTCGGCGCCGAGTTCGGTGGCGCGCTCGGCCAGCAGGCGTTCGGTGATGGGCTGCGGGATACCGAGGACGTAGGCATGCGCGGTGTCCAGCCGGTCGGGCGAGGGCTTGTCGATGCCGGCGAAGAAACCGCCGAGCGTGTACTGCCGGCCGTGCGCGAGGAACCGCTCCAGCAGACCGCGCTGGTCCATCACCTCGATGCTGCGCACGTGCAGGCCGAGCGCGCGGACATGTCTGGTCGGCTCCGCGTCCTTCTCCAGCACGAGCACGTGCACACCGTGCAGCCGCAACTCGCCGGCCAGCATCAAGCCGGTCGGTCCGCCGCCGGCAATGATCACGTCGAACATGAATCGCCCAATCACTGAGGGTGCGTTTCGGCCAGCTGCCCCGCACGGTTCGGCGGCGCACACCCGCGAGCACACGTACTTCGCGAATCCCCGATTTCCGCAGGTCTGGCTTCAGCCGGAGATTCTGCGGCATGACCCGGGTCTTGCCGCAAGCCCCCCAGTGCGCTATACATTGAGAGTGGCAAGGAGTAGGTTCCTTGCCTTTTTTCATGCGCTGTGGACGTGTCGGCGCGTGCGGACGCGGGGCTGGGGACGCCGTGCCACGCGCTTCCAACTCCACGTCCGCGACCGTTTCGTTCCGCGGCTATCTCGGACAGCTCAGAGCCAAGTTCGACGTCGCCCCATCTCGGGGTGCGGCTTGCCGGTCGCCGCCCGACGCGCTCTCCGTCCGGCCGCGGCGAGATCAGTCTGCCGCGGCGAGCAGTTTCGACGTCTCCCAGAACTCGATGGCCATGTGCACCGCGTGTCCGTCGACCAGATCCTTCGGCGTCTTCGGCGGGAAGAACGCGCCGAGTCTGACGGCCAGGCCGTTGGCCAATGGTTTGAACTGGTGGTACGCGAGGACGTTGATGTCGGTGCCGTCGCCGGCCAACGTCGTGTACCCGGCGGTGAGCAGCCGAAAGCCGGTTTCCCGCTCGACGGGCACCTTGATATCCGGGTCGGTGATGACGTTCACCTCGGACGGGCCGCCGTACATGCCGAAGGTCTCCATGGCGCGCATGCCTGTCTCGTGTCCATACAGGAAATAGTGGTCAGGGTTGATCCGTGCGTAATTCGAGTGGAAGGAGTCGCCGCCCGTCGCGTGTTCGCGGAATTCTTCGATGGTGATTCCAGTCACTGTGAGATCGGCGAAGGCGGCCCGCATCGGAGCTGCACCAGGTGCGTCGTTGGCGTCCTTCCACATCTGGTCGGAGATCCGCAGTTGCTCCTTGTAGAGGGTCTTGATGCCGTCCACGTCGTACGACTGTCGCGCCGCAATGCACGCCTCGCGTGCGTCTTCGGCGCTCAGGCGGTTGATGTCGTCGTGAGAGAGGAACTTTCCCGCATATCCGATTGCCGCGCCGAGGCGCTTCATCTCGTGAAGGACGTGCAGATGGCGGTCGTGCTGAACCCGTGCGAGGTGCTCAGGCCAACAGTGCCGACCGTCGATCAAGCACGAGAGTTCGAGTTCGCGCATGATTCTGCCTTTCTCGGGAGCGGGCCGGCTGGTCCGGCCGCTGTTCGGTACGGCGAGGCAGCGGCCGTCGAAGACGTCGGCGTCCCGGCCGTCGGGGGCGGGGGGGTCAGGCGGCGGTGCGTTCGCCGGCGGGGCGGCGGCGCAGACTGGTCCGCTGGAGAGCCGGCGGCACGTAGGCCTGGTCGAGCGTGCCGACGTCGGTGCCGGGCGGGACGATCTCGTCGATCCGGTCGAGGATGTCGTCGGTGAGCGCGACGTCCATGCCGGCGAGCAGGTCGTCGAGGTGGCTCATCGTGCGCGGCCCGACGATCGCGCTGGTCACGCCGGGATGGGTGATCGCGAACGCCATGGCGAGGTGGGTCAGCGGCAGGCCCGCCTCCTCGGCGAGCGCGACGAACTGCTCGACGGCGTCGAGACGGCGCTCGTCGTTGAGGTGCTTGAAGAAGCCGGCGCGGCGCAGTTCGTTCTCCCGGCCCTTGCGGACGCGCCCGGTGAGCAGTCCCTGCCCGAGCGGTCCCCACACCAAGGTGCCCACCCCGTAGCGCTGCGCGACCGGCAGTACCTCGCGTTCGATGGCGCGGTTGAGCAGCGAGTACGGCGGCTGCTCGGTGTGGAACCGTTCCAGGCCGCGCCGCTCGGCGGCCCACTGGGCTTCGACGATGTCGGACGCCGGCATCGTGGACGTTCCGATGGCACGGACCTTCCCGCTGTGAATCAGGTCGGACAGCGCGGAGAGTGTCTCCTCGATGTCCGTGGTGGGGTCCGGCCGCTGGATCTGGTAGAGGTCGATGTGGTCGGTCTGCAGGCGGCGCAGCGAGTTCTCGACCGCGGTCATGATCCAGCGCCGGGAGGCGCCCTGCTGATTGGGATCGTCACCCATCGGGCGGCTCACCTTGGTCGCGAGGACGACATTGTCCCGTCGCCCCTTGAGCGCCCTGCCGACGACCTCTTCGGAGTCGCCGTAGGCATCGGCGGTGTCGATGAGGTTGATTCCCGCGTCCAGCGCTTTGTGGATGATGCGGGCCGAGTCGTCGGGATCGGGGTTGCCGATGGACGTGGCGAACATCAGTGCGCCGAGCGCGTAGGGGCTGACCTTGATACCGGTCCGGCCGAGCGTGCGGTACTGCATGCGAACCATGCCTTCCTTTGTCAAGAGATCCGGGGAATTCGTAGCGTCGGCAGACCCAGGTGACGCGCGTAGAACTGGCCTGCAGTGGCTCGTCTCGTTACCCCTGCAACGGCGCCGTCGGTCCGCCGATCCGGGTCCCAGCGTGCTGCGGTGTCGGCGCTGGCGGGAGAGACGCCCTTATCCGGGGACGGGCAGTCCCTGGCTGCGTCCGGCGTCCCGGGCCATGGTGGTGGTGTGGACAGAACCGAACTGGCCGACTTCCTGCGCCACTGCCGTGCCCGGCT
Source organism: Actinomadura sp. NPDC047616 (assembly GCF_040642915.1). Classification (NCBI taxonomy): domain Bacteria; kingdom Bacillati; phylum Actinomycetota; class Actinomycetes; order Streptosporangiales; family Thermomonosporaceae; genus Actinomadura; species Actinomadura sp. NPDC047616. The sequence continues at coordinate 128,584 of NZ_JBEYTB010000018.1, read as the reverse complement.
CGCCCCTGCCGACGTGGGGCTGTCGCAGGGCGCGCGGCGGCGCACCCCGGGACTGCGCCGGGAGGAGGTGGCGCAGCTGGCGGGCATGTCCACCGACCACTACGCGCGGCTGGAGCAGGCCAGGGGCTCGCGCCCGTCCCGTCAGATGCTCGCCGCCGTCGCCCGCGCGCTGCGGCTGACCGGCGACGAACGGGACCACCTCTTCCATCTGGCCGGTGAGGAGCCGCCGCGGGACCGGCAGGCCACGCAGCATGTCCGCCCCGGCCTGCTGCTCGTCCTGGACCGGCTGACCGACACCCCCGCCCAGGTGGTGAGCGACGGCGGCGACGTCCTCGCGCAGAATGCGATGGCCAAGGCACTTCACGGTGACGTGTCCGCCCGCCCGGAGGCGGAGCGCAACGTCGTCTGGCACTACTTCACGGACCCGTCCGCGCGGGAGCTCTTCCCGGCCGAGGAGCGTGACCGCGCCGCCCGCGCGGCGGTGGCGGATCTGCGTGCCACACTCGCCCGCCGCCCGGACGACGCGCGGCTGGCAGGGCTCGTACGCCGGCTCCGCGCCCGCAGCGAGGAGTTCTCGGCGCTGTGGGACACCCACGACGTCGCCGTGCGCCGCGCCGACGTCAAGCGCTTCCTGCATCCGGTCGTCGGCCTGCTGGAGTTGGACTGCGAGGTACTGCTGAGTCCCGAGCACGACCAGCGGCTGATCGTCTACACCGCCCGCCCGGGCAGCTCGTCCTACGAGCGGCTGTCGTTGCTGCGCGTGGTCGGCCTCCAGGACCTGACTCGCGGCTGAGCCGCCACGCCCGGTCCGCCGGCGCCCGCAGTGGCGATACCGCTCCCGCCTGACGGGCGGTCACCCGGCTGGATCGTAGTGGGTCAAGGCCATCACACTGTGGGGCGTTGCCTGCTGTCGTGCGGGCCGGGGCGGGTCCGGGAGCGGAAGGTGCGGCGGTAGGTGTCCGGAGGCACGCCGACCGTGCGGTTGAAGTGGCGGCGCAGGGTCGTGGCGGTGCCCATGCCCGTGGCCGCCGCGATGGTGTCGATGCTGTCGTCGGTGGTCTCCAGCAATTCCTGGGCGTGGCGGATCCGCTGAGTCAGCAGCCATTGCAGCGGGGTGGTACCGGTCACCGACCTGAAGTGGCGGCCCAGGTTGCGCGAGCTCATCCGCGCCTGGCGGGCCAGGTCCTCCACGGTGAGCGGCTGGTCCAGCCGTTCGATCACCCAGGGGAGCAGGTCGGCGAGCGGGTGGTTGTCCGGCGCGGGCACCGGGGCGGTGACGAACTGGGCCTGGCCGCCGTCCCGGTGCGGCGGCACGACCAGGCGGCGGGCGACCGTGTTGGCGATCGACGAGTCGTGGTCGAGACGGACGAGGTGCAGGCACAGGTCCATGGCCGCGGCTTTGCCGGCGGAGGTGAGCACGCTGCCGTTGTCCACGTACAGGACGTCCGGGTCCACGTCCACCCGGGGGTAGCGGGCGGCCAGGTCCCGGGTGTGCGCCCAGTGCGTGGTCGCGCGCCGCCCGTCCAGCAGCCCGGCGGCGGCCAGCACGAACGCGCCCGTGCAGAGGGAGGCTATGCGGGCACCTGCCTCGTGAGCCGCCCGCACGGCCTCCACCAGGTCGGCGGGTGGATCCACATCGACGTCGGCCCAGCCCGGAACGATCACGGTGTCGGCGCGCGAGAGTTCATCGAGGCCGTGATCGGGCTCCAACCGGAACCGGCCGACCCGTACGGCGACCGGCCCGCAGACGGTGACGTCGTACCAGGGGACCGTTACGTCGGCCGGGGCGGCGGCGAAGACCTCGTACGCCAACGACAGCTCGAAGTGCAGCATTCCGTCGGTGACGGCCAGTGCGACAGTGTCCACGTCCGAAATTGTACGGATCATGGCGTTCCAGACACTCGCAGCGGGATGCCCGCCCTCGCCAGGATGTTCACGACAGATCGCAGCAGGTCATATGAGCACGGGGGAGAAACCCATGGGATCAGGGCCCACGGTGGTGGTGTTCGGCGCATACGGGCACACCGGCCGGTTCGTGGTGGCGCAGCTGCGGGATCGCGGGTTCGTCCCGATTCTGTCCGGCCGCGACGCCGACAAGCTGAAGCTGCTGGCGGAGTCCGAATCCGGACTGGAGGCGCGCCCGGCGTCGGTCGACGACCCGGCCTCGCTCGACCGCGCACTGGCCGGTGCGGCGGCCGTGATCAACTGCGCCGGGCCCTTCGCCGCGACGGCCGCCCCCGTGATCGAGGCGGCACTGCGCGCCGGGATCCCGTATGTGGACGTGGCGGCCGAGATCGAGGCCAACGTCGACACCTTCGCGCACTTCACCGACCGCGCCCGCGCCGCCGGAGCGGCGATCGTCCCCGCGATGGCCTTCTACGGCGGTCTCGGCGACCTGCTGGCCACCGCCGCGATGGGCGACTGGACGGCGGCCGACGAGGTGCACATCGCGTACGGGCTGAGCGGTTGGCACCCCACCGCCGGGACGCGCGCCTCGGGCGTGGTCTCCCGGGAGCGGCGGGGCGGCCGACGCGTCCGTTACACGAACGGGGGGCTGGAGTACCGCGACGACGACTCGCCCACCCTGGAGTGGCCCTTCCCGGACCCGATGGGGCCGCGGGCCGTCATCGGCGAGTTCACTATGGCCGACGTCGTCACCGTCCCCAGCCACCTGTCAGTCCCCGAAGTGCGCACCTACATGACGGTCGAGGCGGCCAGGGACGTATCGGCCCCGGACACACCGACGCCGGCCCCGGCCGACGAGCAGGGGCGATCCGCGCAGACCTTCCTCGTCGACGTCATCGTGCGCTCCGGCGGCGCTGAACGGCGCGCGGTGGCAAGCGGCCAGGACATCTACGCCATCACCGCCCCGCTCGTGGTGGAAGCGGTCGACCGCATCCTCACCGGACGGACCAGGACCGTCGGCGTCGCCTCCGCCGGCGAGATCTTCGACGCCGCCGACTTCCTCCGCGCGCTGTCCCCGCACATCTCCGTGGAACTGCGCTCGTAGCGGCTCCACCACCCGCGTTGCGCGCCGGGCGGTTGTGGTTGCGGCACGTCTTCGTCACCGCAACCAAGCCGCGGTTCCAGCGCCCGTCCCGGCGGCGCGGGCGGTCGCGTCGATCGCCCCGCCGATCCGGATCGGCGGGGCGGGTCCGGGGGGTCGTGTCCCGTTCGGACGGCCCTTCGGGGCGCCCCGCACCTTTCGGCTGAGCGAGGTGTTGCGGCGCGTTAGAGGGAAGCGGTTTCGCTGCGGCGTGTTCGTCCGGTGTTCAGGCGTTCTGCGCGGGCAGTGGCTGTCAGGGCCACCGCGGTCATGGCGGACAGAAGGCCCCAGGCCGGTGTGAAGCTGCCGGTGAGATCGGTGAGGAGGCCGAGCGCGGGCGGCGCGAGGATGACGGCGATCTGGTTGACGGCCATGGCCAGGCCGAGAGCGAATCCCGTCTTGGCGGGTGGAGCCGATTCGGCCACGTAGGCAACCCATGGGCCGTACCAGCCGAAGCTGAAGAAGCCGAGCCAGGTGAACAGAAGGCGGGAGCATCCGCAGCCGGGCGCCGAGCCGGGATGTGAGCGAGGCGTGCGGCGGCCCGTCGTGGAGGACGGGCGGGGTGGGCGGCGGACGGTACAAGCCCATGAAGACACCGGCTCCCAGCAGCGCGACCAGGCCACCGGCCACCAGCGTCACCCGCCACCCGAACGTCTCGGCGAGGAAGGGCAGCAGGGCCGCCGACAGCGCGCCGCCCAGCGGCAGGCCCGCCTGGCGGACGCCCATCGCGAACCCTCGCTGGGACGCGCCGAACCAGGACGCCACCGACTTGCTTCCGCCGGGCTGAACGGTGCTGTACCCGGCGCCGACGATCAGCAGGACGAGCAGCAGCGACAGATATCCCGGCGCCATGCTCCCCATGCTCAGGCCCGCGGCCACCACGCAGGCGCCGACCCCGACGACCCAGCGCTCGTTGTAACGGTCCAGCAGCTCCCCGGCCACGAGCAACCCGATCAACGGGACCAGCTGGGCCGCCGACAGCAGCAGCCCCAGCTGGGGCGGCGCTCAGGTTCAGGTCACGTTGAAGGTGGATGCCCATCGCCCCGATGCCCTGAACGAAGAAGGCGGAGGCGGCCTGGGTGAAGGTGGCGATGCCGAGGACGATCCAGCGGTATCGCGGGCCGCCGACGCTCATGCGGCTCCTCGCCGCGGCTGGGATGTCACCGGGCCGGCCGAGGGTGATGCGGGTGCCTTGGGCATGTCACGCTCCGAGTCCGGGGGAGGGGAAGGGGCCCTATCGGGCAGCGCTGCATTCGTCGGGCAGAAACAGCTGCGAGCGTTCTGCCAGAGCCTTGGGAGTGGTCCAGCAGTCTGTTACGGACGCCAGTACAGCGACGGGTCGGGGTGGTCGACGAAGCCGAGGTCGCGGTAGAGCGGAGCACCGTCGGTGGAGGCGTACAGGTCCACGCGGGCGACGTCACGCTGCCGGAACCAGGCGAGCAGGCCATGCATGATCGCTCGGCCGTGGCCCCGTCGCCGGTATGCCGGATCGGTGACCATGCCGATCACGTGTCCGACGCGTCCGTTGTGCGAGTGCGGGCCGGGAAACCATTGCTCGACGGTGCCGATGCCGCAGGCGGCCAGACCGTTGTCGCCGTCCACGACCAGGATCCGCGCGTCGTCCTCGGTCAGTTTCTTCTCCAGGACGCGGGCGAGGGCGTCCCGCCAGTCGTCGCCCGCCGACGGCGGGTTGAAGAAGTCGCCGCCGAGGGTCTCGAACAGCAGTGCCCGCAGGCGTACCAGTTCCGCGACGTCGTCCTCGACTGCCTGCCGTACGTCGGTGTGGTCTCCGGTGCTCATGCCGACCAGCCTGGTGTAATGGGCTTGTGCACCTCAACCCTTACGGCGAGGCGGTCGTGAACCTGGCCGCGGACCTGGCCAACCGGCCCCCGGCGAGCGCCGAGGAGCTCGCGGACCGCTGCCGCGCGGCCGGGCTCGTGCTGGAGTGCCCGGTCACGCCACAGGACCTGGACCGTGCCCGCACCGTGGTGGCGGCCTGGGAAAGGGTCGTCGACGCCACCGACGAGCACGAGCGCGCCGAGCTGCTCAACCGGATGCTGGCGGAGTCCGCCTCCCATCCGAGGCTGACCGACCACGCCGGCGAGGGCTGGCATCTGCACTACCGCGACGACGGGCAGCCGCTCGGCTCCGTGCTGTTCTCGCTGATCTCGGTCGGTACCGCGCTGCATCTGGTGGGACGGGGCATGCACCGGCTCCAGCGGTGCGCCGTGACCGAATGCACCACGATCTTCGCCGACACGTCCCGCACAGGACGGCGGCGTTACTGCACCCAACAGTGCGCCAACCGCGACGCGGTCCGCCGGCACCGCGCGCGAGCCGGCCTGCCGGCGAGGGAGCCTAGCTCTGCGGAACGTCCTTGACGAACACGGTCCCGTCGCTTCCGGCCAGGTGCACCGGGTCCAGCGGGGAGTAGCCGTAGTAGGGGGACACGCGGGGGGCGGGCCGCGCGTCACCGAAGGCGGCGGCCAGCCGACGCGTGTCGACAAGGCAGTGGTCCTCCGGGAACGCGTGGAGGAACCCTTCGACGGTGTCGGACGGCGGGGCGTCCACGCCGTGGTGGCGGATCGTGCCGACGGCTGTGGCCAGGAAGGCGTACTCCTGACCCAGGTGGGCGCTGACGATCGCGCCGGCCCCCCACCACTCCGCCAGCAGGTCGCCCATGCGCATCGTGGACTTGTGCCGCTGGAGATGGCCGTTGTGGGCGTGGGCCAGCGTCGCGCCCTGTTCGGCGATGGCGAGGAGGTTGGCGGCCATCATCTGGTCCCGCACGCTCACCAGCCTCGTCATGCGGCTTGGTGAGGTGTCGGCCATCCAGAAGTGGTAGCGCAGCAGGCCAATGGCGGTGCGCCCGTACAGGTACGCCCGGTCCCAGTCGTCCCGGGAGGTCGCCTCGATCAGGTGCGGGGTCTGCGCGTCGAGCAGGGCCACCAGGTCGTCGGCGAGTAGCCGCAGTTGCTTGGCCTCGGCCGACTGCCCCACAGATCGGGACGGGTCCATCATCGCGGCGGGATTGGCCCAGCGGTCGTCGGCGCCGAGCAGGCGGTCGAGCGTTTCGGTAGTGCAGGGCAGCAGGTCCGTGTCCACCCAGGTTGCGAGGTAGGCGTGCAGGGCGGTGAGGGCCTGCCGAGGGCTCGCGGCGCCGGTGATCTCCAGCGGGCCGTCGAAACCGGCGAATCGCAGCCGTTCGGAGGCGGGCCGGCCGTCGTTGTAGGCACGCATCCAGCGCACGAGCTCCCGGTTGGCCGCGAACGCGCCCCACCCGTGGCTGAATCCGCGCTCCATGACCTCATCGAGGGTGCCCGTGCCCGAGGTGACGTAGTCGTCCACGACCAGGCCCATCATGCAGTCGCTCTCGATCGCGATCCACCGGTAACCCTCCTGCTCGACAAGCTGCCGGAACAGCTCGTTGCGCAGGTCCAGCAGAGTGTCCTCGCCATGAATGGGCTCGCCCAGTGCGAGCACCCGTGGCCGGGCCGGGAGCAGTTTCATCACGGCGGCGGCATCGACGGCATGGGCGGTGTCCTTGATGTCACTTACCATGCCTTCAACAGTATCGTTGAACTTTCGAGTGAAACTTGCTCAGTAAAACCAGCAGGACTCTCGATAAAACCTTCAAACCGGTGGACGGCTCAGACCGGTTTGCCTAGCGCGTGGCCCAGCGCGGTCTTGCCGACGCCGCGGTGGTGGGGGGCCACGGCCGCTAGAGGGCTTGGACGTCGAAGGCGGCGGCGCTGCGCAACTTGGAGCCGAGGTAGAACGGCTGGGCGACCGACTCGACCAGCAGCCCCAGGCGCGTCGGTGCGGCGGCACCAGTCACGGTTGAGGCGTTCGTCGTGAGGCGTGGTTGCCCCCGGCTGGGCGCGGCGGTCTGCGGCTACCCGTCCGGCCCCGCCGACGCGTTGGCGGCCGAGCAAGTCCAGGCAAATGCGGCTACCGACTCGGTCCCGCGGCGCGCTGACCACCAAGATCCATCTGGCCCGCGGATCACCTCATCACGGACAAGGGCTACAGCGCCAAGGCCATCCGTGCCCGGCTGCGCAAGCACGGGATCAGCGCCCCCATTCCCCAACGCGCCGGCCAGATCCGCAACCGTGCCCGGCGCAGCCGCCCCGCGCGCCTTCCACAAGGGCGTCTACCGGCTGCCCAATGTCGTCGAATACTGCATCAATCCGCTCAAGGAATGGCGCGGCATCGCCACCCGCCAACGCAAGACCGCCTGCTCCTACCAGACCGCCGTCACCCTGGCCGCCCTACACATGTGGCTATGACACTGACGACGCACCCTAAGGGCTGTCCGTTACCTGGTCTCGGACGGAAGGGTTCGTTCGTAGATGGTCCCGCCTGGCGTGAACCAACCCGCTTTCTTGCGCACCGCAGGACTCGGGTCGTTGGCGTGGGACGCCCTCAAGGCAGCAACGGCGCGCCCATCGGAATGGGCGAACTTGCCGACGAGTTCGGCAGCCATGGCCCGGACGTGCGGGTCGGGGTCTGAGGCCAGGTGGCGCAGCGCGGGTTCGAGGACCCGGTCCGGGCCCGGTGCGCAGGTGTCGCCCTTGCACCGATCGCAGGCTAGAGCGTGGAAGGCTGCGATCCTGACACGTGCATCGGGATCGTCTGCCATAAGGACGAGTTCGTTCATCGACTCGGTGTCGACCAGGTGGTCGAGAAGGCGGCAGCACCCCTCACGGACGGCCGGGTTCTCGTCACGCAGGCCAGCGCGGATGGCGCTCACTGCGTTCTCCCCGCGTCGCAGCAGTTCTCGGTATGCCGCAACGGTGCGCTGAGGATCGCCCAAGCATGAGACGAGGGCTTCGTTGTCGGTCCTGACGAATCCGAGCATGACCTCAGTCTTGAGTCAACCGGCGAATCCCGGCAAAGGGTTTTCCACGCCTACGGGGGCATGCAGACAGCCCTTTCCCTCGAAGCGGCCCGGTGCGTGATCTTGCACTGGGATGATCTCTGCGTGGCTGATGTGATCACGGCGTCGGAGCCGTCCTGGATACCCCGGCTCGGATGCACGCTCGCCGTGCCGCGGCCGCCGACCGCTACGGCCAGGTGCTGTACGCCCAGGCCGAGGAACTGGCCGACCTGCGCCGGGGCAGCTGCTGTGCGATACGCGTTGCCCGCCACCGCCGTCATCAACCAGCTGACCGCCACCCTGCCCGGCGGCGCTCCCGCCGACTGGGACGTGGAAGCAGCGCCGGCTCCCGCATTGGCGGCCGAACCCGCCCGCGTCACCGCCTGGCCGTGGCTCCCGCCGGTCCCCACCACCGGCGTCACCGCGATCGACACCGACCTCGCGCATCACCACGCCAAGGCCCGCGGTGTCACCGCCAAACGCTCCTCACGCCGCCGCGCCGCACCGGCCGAGCCGATCCCTTCCTCCGCGCCCCCACAGCTGGACCCCGCCGTCGACCGACTGGTCAGCTAGGCCAGGGCGCCCACTGATCTTCTGCAGAACGGGGCGCCGGCCCGGCTGCTGCGTGGTTGAGCCAGCGGCCCGTTGACCGTGGTCGCCTGGATCCGGTACCAGCGGCTGCGGCGCCGCCGCGGCCTGACCGACCCCGTCTGGCCGCCCGCCCGGAGGGGACGGCGGCAGCGGCTGCATCGCGCAGTTGGGACGCCGTCTGCATGTCGTCTTCTGGCTGGTCGGGGTTGTTGACGAGGTGGCCCTCCAAGATCCGTCCCCGTCCTCTGGTGGATGACCGGGTTCTCCCAGAGGGCGAGCGGGGATTCGGCTCACGAGTTCCATCTCGACCTGGAGGGTCGGGAGCTTCCTGCACCTCTAATGTGTGGGGCAGCCCTTACACGTGTGTCAGCCCCACCTCCTCGGCTGATACCGAGCGCCTTGCCGACTCGCGCACACGGCGCTGGGCACCACCCGCATCCCGCACCCGCAGCACCTGCGCGCCGCGTGGCCTGCGCGGAGCACCGGAGCCCGGTGCTCCTAACTGCTCGTTGTCTCCTGACAGCACGCGGCGTCGACGTGCCGACGTCCGCTGTCATTTTCTTGATCAGAGGTCCACAAAACGCCCGACCCAGCCGACGAACCGTTCGCCGAGCTCCGCGTGCGCGACCCGCACCAGGTCGTTGGGGTCGTCGGGTGGGGTGAGGCTGAAGTGCTGCTCCAGCCAGGAGAGGTATGTCCGGTGCCCCTGACCGCCGCTCTCGCGGTGGTGGCCTTCATACTCGCCGAAGTCGGCCCCGCCCCAGTCGACTGAGATCGGCCGGTCGCACGCGAGTTGCCGCAGAAGATCCCGCAGATTGAGAGCGGTGAGGTGAATGCCGCCCTCGTCTCCGAACACGGCGATCGGCAGGCTCGCCAGATCGGTGCGGTGGTCGATCCGCCAGAGCGCGTACAGCGAACCGGAGCTGTTGGCATAGGCGAACGGCAGAAAGCCTTCCAGGAATTCGGGGGCGTCCGACCACCCGTCGTGCCGGGGCTCGCCGAACTCGATCAGCTCGAACCCATCGGAGATGAACTCGCCGTCGAGCCGTTGTTGGAGCTCCATGAGCAGGTTCAGCTCTGGTACCGGCGAATACGCGACGTTCAAGGAGCCACTCCCTCAGCAGGGGTGCATGACCACCAACGAACGCTACAGGGCTCCGCCCCATCCGGCCGCAGCTTCCAACTGTCCAAGGGTCTTCTCGCTTATGGCGGGCCGTCTTGTGGGCGAGAGGACTGTGGTGCGGGTAGCGGGAGCGCCAGACCGGTCTTGATGGTGTCGAAGGCGACCAGGGTCTCGTAACGCCTGATGTTGTCGTCGGCCTTGAACAGGCGGTCGCCGAGGCGGCCGCATTCGCGCATGCTCCGCGCGGCCAGGACGACCACGTAGTCCCATGGTCCTGCGACCCGGTAGCACTGCTGGACCTGCGGGTCCGCGCGCATCCGTTCGGAGAAGGCGCGGTGGTGCTCGAAGGACTCCTGGTCGAGGGTCACCAGGACCGTGGCCAGGACGGTGGGGCCGAGGCGGTGCGGGTCGAGGACGGCGACCTGCCTGGTGACGAGCCCGTCCTTGCGGTAGCGGGCGATCCGCCGCTGGACGGCGCTCGGTGACAGCCCGATCTGTTCCCCGAGGTCGTGCAGAGTGCGTCCGGCGTCGTGCTGGAGCAGGTCCAGCAGCAGGGCGTCGATCTCGTCCAGGCGGGGTGGCGGTGCTTCGGGCATGCAAGATTATTGCGTCGCGGCGCGATATTCTCAATCGCTTCGATCGGGAGTTCGAATAACGTCGGCCGGGTCGGCAAACCGCTGAGGAAAGGCGACAGGCATGGACCTGGACGTGGCGCGGATCGAGCAGGCCACGCGAGTGATCGATCCGGTGTTCCTCAACACCCCGCAATACCTCGACGAGCAGTTGTGCCGGGCGCTGGGCGGCCGCACGGTGACGGTGAAGCTGGAGACGGCCAACCCGGTGCGCAGCTTCAAGGGCCGGGGCGCCGATCTGATGCTGAGCGCACTCGCCCCCGGCACGCCGGTGGTATGCGCCAGCTCGGGCAACTTCGGGCAGGCCGTCGCCTACGCGGGACGGGCCCGCGGGATGCCGGTCGAGGTGTTCGTGCCCGAGACGGTCAACCCCGCCAAGCGGGAGCGGATGGAGACCCTCGGCGCCCGGGTCGTCGAGGCCGGGGCGGACGGTTCGTCGGCACGCAAGGCCGCAGCCGCCCACGCCCAACGCCATCCTGACCGCGTCTACCTGCAGGACGGTCTGCAGGCGGCGATCGCCGAGGGCGCCGGAACGATCGGACTCGAATTGACCCGCCACGCAGGTGAGCCGAGCTTCGACGCCGTCGTGCTCCCGGTCGGCGACGGTGCGCTGATCAACGGCGTGGGGCGCTGGATGAAGGAGCACGCTCCCGGCACCCGGATCGTGGGGGTCAACGCCGAAGGCGCCCCCTCGATGCTGGAGAGCCTGCGCGCGGGCCGCGCGGTCCGCCTCGACCGCGCTCGCACGTTCGCCGACGGGATCGCGGTGCGCGGTCCGCTGGAGGCTTCGGTGCGGCGGGCCCGCGTCCTGGTGGACGAGATCGTCCTGGTGACCGACGAGGCCATCGCCGCCGCCATGGAAGTGGCGGCGCGCACGCTCGGAATCGTCCTGGAACCGGCGGGGGCGGCGGGCCTGGCGGCGATCGCCGAGGGTGCGGTCGCCGGCGACCGATTGGCGACAGTGCTGACCGGCGCAAACCCGCGTCCCGAACAGGTCAGGGAGCTGGCGGCCCGGCTCACGTGCCCCGCGCGAACGTCGAGTTCCGCCGGACGCACGACCTTCTGAACAACAGGGAGAAGACATGAGCGCGACCACTGCTGTGAAGCGGCCGCCGGAGCCGGACTTCTCGGCGATCACACGACCGAGGAACTGATCGCCTACCGCGCTGCGGAGAACGGCTGACGCGCGTCCGGCGCGGCACGGTCTCGACGTCGCGGAACGCCTGCTCGACGGGGCGCCCATCGCGCCCATTCGCGGCGCCGACGCGGTCAACTATGGCTGGAACGAACTGAACACGGCCTACTGCGACAGGCTCGACATTCCGAACACCGGACTGCCCTATCACCTCACCTAGTCCGCGCCAGGCCCCCGATCTACGGTGGGCCCGCCGCCGCGCAAGCGGACTGGTGACCTGGCATGACCTGGTCTGCGGGTCGGCGGTGGACCGTCCGGCGGTCGCCAGGCGGGCAAGGCGGCCGATGCGGCGTTCCCTTGGTCGCGTGCGAGCCGAGCAGAGGGGCGCGCCGGCGTCGGTGCCCGGTCTGTCAGCGGACGCCTCTTGGGCGGTACTGGATGCTGATTCGAGGGCCGGAGTCCTTGGCGCTCTTGGGGATGCTGTGCTCCCAGGTGCGCTGGCAACTGCCGCCCATGACGATCAGGTCGCCGTGGCCCAGGTCGTAGCGGAGGGCGGAGCCGCCGGAACGGGGGCGCAGCAGGAGGGAACGGGGCGCGCCGACGGAGACGATGGCGACCATCGTGTCTTCCGTGCTGCCGCGGCCGATGGTGTCGCCGTGCCACGCCACGCTGTCGCGGCCGTCGCGGTAGAGGCAGAGACCGGCGGTGCGGAAAGGCTCGCCGAGTTCCTCGGCATAGTGGGCGTTGAGGGCCCGCTTGGCCTGGTCGAGGAGCGGGTCGGGGAGTTCGGCGTCCTCGTCGTAGAAGGCGAGAAGGCGGGGGACGTCCACCACGCGGTCGTACATGTGGCGGCGCTCGGCCCGCCAGGGGACCGCGGTGAGCAGGCGTTCGAAGAGCGCGTCGGCGCCGGCGATCCAGTTGGGACGCAGGTCGATCCAGGCCCCATGGGTGAGCGGGACGCGCCGGACCGAATGTCCGAGTTCGCGCGGGCCCGCCTCGTCCCAGGAGTCGAAGATCGAACCTTGGAGGGCGCTCTCCATGCGCTCATGCTACCCACCTGGTCAAACACATGTTCGAGGGCCTGGGAGTCCCTATCGGCCCGTGAGTCCGAGCCCCGAGCTCGGGGCTGAGCGGTGTTCCACGCATGCGGCGTCTCGATGAATGCCGCAACATCATCGTCCAGCGAAGGGTGATCCCGTCGGTGCCACCGCGTCATCGTTCCTGAGCAGCCCGGTCGCGGTCAGGTGACTCGGGTGGCCGACGTGCGTGGGGGGCCGCTTCCGGCCATGTAAGGTTTTTCGGCCGTCTATTCGATTACGGTGCCGGTGTGGGTGCTTCGGGAGCGGACGCGTACCGCAACGACGGGGTGGGAACCGCTGTCGCCTTGGTCAATGCGGTCACCGCCCGCGGCGCCCACGCCTCTGACGAAGGGCTGCGGGAGATTCTGCTGGCCTTCAAGTACGCGGCCGCGGAGCTGTCGGCGCCGGAGGCATCGACGTTGCGTCGCTGGGCCCGGGACCTGCGGCCGGTTTTCGAGGCCGAGGACGTGACGGCGGCGGTCGCCCTGCTCAATGGGTTGCTGGCCGCCGTCCCCATGCAGCCGCACATCTCCGACCACGGTCTGGGGCCGCACATGCACTACGCGGTGTCCGGTGCCGCGTTGCCCGACCGGCTCCGGGCGCACACCGCGATGGGGCTGGCGACCCTGGTGTGCGAGTACGGCGTCGACCGGCTCGGTGTCTGCGCACTGGACGATTGCGACCGGGTGTACGCCGACCTGAACAGGGGACGGCGGCGCCGCTACTGCTCGCGGGCCTGTCTCAACCGCGGCGGCGTCGCCGCCTTCCGTGCCCGGCGGCGGACGCCCGGGCCGTAGACCGCGCTGGAGGACCATGAGCCGTGCCGCCCGCCGCAACCTGTGCACGCTCGCACTGACACTGCTGCTGCTCAAGTCGACCTGGTTCTCGGCCTCCGCCGTGATTCCCCAGTTGCGCGCCGAATGGGGGTTGTCGGCGGGCGCGGCCGGCTGGCTGACCATCTGCGTGCAGTGGGGTTTCGTGGCCGGAGCGCTGGTGTCGGCGGCGACGAGCCTGCCGGACCGGATGGCTCCCGTCCGGCTGATCTTCGTCAGTGCTCTGGGCGCGGCCGCGGCCAACGCGGCGTTGCTGGCCGCCGACGGTGTCGTCGTGGCGAGCATGGTGCGCTTCGCGACCGGGTTCTTCATCGCGGGCGTGTACCCGCCGGCGCTCAAGCTCGTCGCCACCTGGTACCGGACCGGCCTGGGCGCGGCCATGGGGCTGCTGGTCGGCGCGCTCACCGTCAGCTCCGGGGCGCCGCATCTGGTCAACGGCCTGGGCGGGTTGGACTGGCACACCGTCATCTGGGCGACCTCGGTGCTCACCGCGCTCGGTGGGACGATCGTGGTGGTCGCCGTCCGCGAAGGCCCGTACCCCTTCCCGCGCGCCCGTCTGGAGTCGCGCCTCGTCGGACGGCTGCTGGCCGACCGCGGCACCCGGCTGGCGGTGGTGGGCTACCTGTGCCACATGTGGGAGCTGTACGCGATGTGGTCGTGGTTCCTGCTGTTCTACTCGGCGGCGCTGCGGCCGCGCGGTCTGGACGACTCGGCGCTGGCCGCCTACGTCACCTTCGCGGTCTTCGTGGCCGGCGGGGCGGGCAACTACGTCGGCGGTGTCCTCGGCGACCGCTTCGGCCGTGAACGCGCGGCGATCTGGATGATGGCCGGGTCCGCGGCCTGCGCGATGTTGATCGGTTCGCTGCTGCACGCGCCGCCCTGGGTGCTGGCGCTGGCGGGGCTGCTGTGGGGTTTCACGGTGGTCGCCGACTCTCCGCAGTTCTCGGCGCTGGTCACCGAGCTGGCCGACCAGCGGCTCGTCGGCAGCGCGCTGACGGTGCAGATGGCCTGCGGGTTCACCCTCACCGGCGTGACGATCTGGTTGGTGCCGGCGGCGGCGGACGCGGTCGGGTGGCAGTGGGCGTTCACCGTGCTGGCGCCGGGGCCGCTGTGCGGGATCGTCGCGATGCGGCTGCTGACACGTCACCGCGGCGCGCCGCCACCGCCGCCGGGACGCGGGGCGGCGGGCGTCGGCACGTGAGGATGTGGGCGTTCAGTCGGCCGCGGCGCGGATCTGCAGCTTGCGGCCGATGCCGTCGCGGAAGGCGTTGAGGGCCTCGGGGTAGCGGTCCAGGGCGAACCGGTCGCTGATCATGATGTCGGGGTCGATGACGCCGCGGCCCATCAGGTCCACGGCGCGGCCGAAGCTGTGCAGGACGGCCATGCTGCCGACGATGGTGATCTCGTCGTTGTAGACGCGGAACGGGGAGAAGCGGGCGGTGGCGTCGGCGGGCGCGACGCCGAACTGCTGGAACGTGCCACCGCGGCGCACGCGGGTCAGGCCGTCCTCGATGGCGGCGACCACGCCGGTGCAGTCGATGACGACCTCCCAGCCCTGCGGGCGGTCGAACTCGTCGGCCGAGGCGGCCACCGCGTCGGCGCCGAGACGGGTCGCGACCGGCAGCCGCGCGGCGTTCAGGTCGACCACCGAGATGGAGGCGGCTCCGGCGCGGCGGGCCAGTTGCAGCATCATCAGGCCCATCGTCCCGGCGCCGTAGATGAGGTAGTGGTCGCCCATGCGGCGGGGCAGCAGGTCGAATCCGCGCACCGCGCACGACAGCGGTTCGATGAGCGCGGCGTGCGACAGGTCCAGGTGTTCGGGGAGCCGGTGGCAGTTGGCGGCGGGTGCGAGCGCGTACTCGGCGCAGGCGCCGTCGCGGGTGACGCCGATGGCGTTCCAGTTCTCGCACAGGTTGCCCTGGCCGCGTTCGCAGTAGTGGCAGGCGCCGCAGAACAGCGACGGGTCGACGGCCACGCGGTCGCCGGTGCGCAGGCCCGCCACGCCCGCGCCGACGGCGACGATCTCACCGGCGAACTCGTGGCCGGGCACGATCGGGTACGGGGTGGGTGCGAAGTCGCCGTCGAAGATGTGCAGGTCGGTGCCGCAGATTCCGCAGGCGGCGACGGCGACGACGACCTGGCCGGGCCCGGGCGCGGGGTCGGGCACGGTGGTGACGGCCACGGTTCCGGGGGTCTCGATCAGCGCTGCTCGCATGTCGGCACGCTCCTTGTCAGCGGGGTGGATCTTCGGGCGGGTGGACGATCTGGACGGGGACGCCGAGGCCGCGCAGCGCGTCGATCTCCTCGGCGGGGGTGGCGGCGTCGGTCACGACCAGGTCGTAGCGGGCGGCGTCGCCGTAGGCGTAGGTGGCGGTCTTGCCGAACTTGGAGTGGTCGGCCAGCAGGATGTTGCGGCGCGCCGCGGCGAGCATGGCCTCCTTGACCTCGGCCGAGTCGCGGCTGGGGTGGAACAGGCGGCCCTCCAGCAGGGCGGTGGCCGACACGAACGCCTGCTCGGCGGTGATGCGGGCGAGCGCGGCGGTCACGTCGGGGCCCGAGCAGGAGTTGAAGTCGCCCCGGTAGCGGCCGCCGAGCAGCACCACCTCCACGCCGTCGGCGCGCCCGAGGATCATCGCGATCGCCAGCGAGTTGGTGACCACGGTGAGCCCTTCGACGCCGGCGAGGCGGCGGGCCAGCGGGTGCAGGGTGGTGGAGTCGTCCAGCAGCACGGTGGTGCCGGGACGGACCAGCCCGGCGACCGCCGCGCACAGGGCGTCCTTCTCCGTGGCGTGCAGGCGTTCGCGGAACCGTTCGGCGCGCTCGACGGTCAGCGACGGCAGCGCCGCGACCCGGCCGCGCAGCTTGCGCAGCAGCCGCCGCTCGACCAGGTCGTCCAGGTCGCGGTGCACGGTCATCAGGCTGACCCCGAACCGCGCGGCCAGGTCGTCGATGCGCGCCTCGCCGCGTTCCATGACGTGACGCAGGATGTCCTGGCGGCGTCGTTCCACGGCGGCCTCGGAGGGACGCCCCTTGCGGTTCACCCTCTCCTCTCAGGGGCGCACGACGGGTTTGATCGCGGTCTCGTCGCGGGCCGCCACGGTGAGCGCGCGTTCGGCCTCGGCCAGGTCGAAGCGGTGGGTGACGAGCCGGTCGAGGTCGACCTTGCCGGACGCGGCCAGCGCGATCGCGGTCGGCCAGGTGTTGGCGTAGCGGAAGGTGCCGGTGACCTGGATCTCGTGGCGCTGGACGTGGTCCAGCGGCAGCGGGATCTCATCGCCGCCCATGCCGATCAGCACGACGCGGCCGCCGCGGCCGACCAGGCGGATGGCCGCGCCGATCGCGGCGGGCACGCCCGAGCATTCCAGCAGCACGTCGGGTTCGAAGCCCGACACGGGACGTTCGGCGACGTTGACGGTGGCGTCGGCGCCCAGGTCGGCGGCCAGCTCCAGGCGGTGCGGCCGCACGTCGGTGACCATGACCTCGCCGGCGCCGAACGCGCGCGCCGTCTGCGCCGCGATCAGCCCGATCGGTCCGGCGCCGGTGACCAGGACGCGTGAGCCGGGGCCGACGCCCCCCTTCTGGCACGCCCACACCCCGACCGACAGGGGTTCCAGCAGCGCGGCGGCCTCGTCGGACAGGGTGTCCGGCACCGGGTGCGCCATGGCCTCGTGCACGACGACGTACTCGCTGAACGCGCCGTCGATCGGCGGGGTGCCGAAGAACCGCATGTCCGGGCACAGGTTGTAGTGGCCGGTGCGGCACTGGTCGCAGGTGAAGCACGGCACGCCCGGTTCGATGGACACGCGCTGCCCGGGGTGGTTGCGGGTGACGCCCGGCCCGACCGCCGCGACCACGCCGCCGGACTCGTGCCCCAGGACCAGGGGCCGGCGCACCACGAAGTTCCCGATGCGGCCCTCCTCGTAGTAGTGGACGTCGGAGCCGCAGGTGCCGACGGCGCTGACCCGTACCAGCACCTGGCGGGGCCCCGGTTCGGGAACGGGACGTTCGTCCAGCACCAGGTCGTGCACCCCGCGCAGCAGCGACACCCGCATGGTGGCGGGAATGGTGTCAGGAAGGGTGCCGGGGATGGTCTCACTCACCTGTGACCGCTCCTAGCGTGAGGCCGGTGACCAGCCACCGGCGGACGGCGATTCCTACGAGCATCATCGGGACGACGACGATGGTGCCGATCGCGGTGAGCTGTCCCCAGTCGATGCCGGTCTGGGTGACCAACTGGCTGGCCGCGATCGGCAGGGTCTGGGAGCCGGGGCCGCTGAACACCAGCGCGAAGGCGTAGTCGTTCCAGGAGAACACCAGGCACAGCACGAACGTGGTGACCAGCCCGGGTTTGGTCAGCGGCAGCACCACGTACCAGAACGCCTGCCACCGCGAGCAGCCGGCGACCAGCGCCGACTCCTCCAGGGAGTAGGGCACCTGGGCGAAGAACGCGCTCATCAGCCAGATCGCGAACGGCAGGCTGAAGGTCAGGTAGGCCAGCACCAGGCCGGGGACCGAGTCCAGCAGGCCGAGCCGCCGGTAGATCAGGAACAGCGGCAGCACGACGGCGGCGATCGGCGCCATGCGGGTGGAGATGATCCAGAACGACAGGTGCCGTTTGCCGCGCGTGCGGGTGCGGGCCAGCCCGTACCCGGCGGGCGCGCCGAGCACGACCGCCAGCACCGCCGCCGCCCCGGCCGCCAGCATGCTGTGCCAGATGTAGGGGGCCAGGTCGTTGGCGCCGGTGAACAGCTCGCGGTAGTTGCCGAGGGTGGGGGTGAACAGCAGGTCGGGCGTGGCGGCGGTGACCTGCTCGGACGGTTTCACCGACGACAGCGCCATCCAGGCCAGCGGGACCAGGGTCCAGACCAGCCCGACGGCGACGACGACGGTGGCGGCGACGCGGGAACGGCGGCTGCCGCGCTCCAGGGGCGTTTCGCGGGTCATCGGGTCAGTCCCTCCCGGTCAAGGACGCGGATGAACGCGCGGGCGACGACGATGGACGCGGCGAGCATGGCCAGGCCGATCGCGGCGGCGTAGCCCAGGTCGAAGAAGCGGAACGCGGTCTCGTACAGCCGGACCGGCACGGTCTTGGTGGCGTCGGCGGGTCCGCCGCCGGTGGTGACCCAGATGACGTCGAAGTAGCGGATGGCGTCCATCGAGCGGATCAGCAGCGCCACCAGCAGCACGTTGGAGATGGACGGCAGGATGATGTGCACCAGCATGCTCCGGCCGCCGGCGCCGTCGATGGAGGCGGCCTCGCGCAGGCTCGCGGGGATGGACGTCAGGCCCGCCAGCGCGATGAGCGTGATGAGCGGCGTCCACTCCCACACGTCCATCAGCACCACGGCGGTGAACGCCGACACCTTCGAGCCCATGATGTCGCCGTCGTAGCCGACCTGCCGCAGCACCCAGGTGTACAGGCCGAAGGTGGAGTCGGTGAGGAACCGGCCGAGCAGCCCGACGATGACGGGCGCGACGAACATCGGCAGCAGCAGCAGTGTCAGCGCCGCGTTGCGGCCGCGCGCCAGCCGCCACACCGCCAGTGCCAGGCCGACGCCCAGCAGCATCTCCAGCCCGACGGTGAGGGTGAAGTACACGGCGGTGCGGACCCAGGTCCAGCCCAGGTCGGGGTCGGTGAAGAACCGCGTCCAGTTGTCGGTGCCGACCCACTCCAGGCCGACGCCGCCCAGCAGCCGCACCCGGGCCAGGCTCATGACGATGATGGCCAGGAACGGCACGATCGACAGGGCGGCCAGCAGCAGCAGGCCGGGCGCCATCATGCGTCCCTCGAAGCCGGGCAGCCGGCGGGCGCGTCGCGTGCGCGGTGCGGTGCGGGCGGTGCCGGTGGCGCTGTCGGCGGGGGCGGTGGAGCTGGTCATGCCGCCCACCCCCTGGCGATGATGCGGTCGAAGCGTCTGCGTGCCGAGCGCATCGCCTCGGCGGGCGAGGCGTCGCCGGCCAGCATCCGCGACACCTCGGTGTAGATGGCGGTGTCGCACTCGTTCCACATGGGGATCTTGGGGCGCAGGCCGATGTTCTCGGTGCGCCAGGTCCGTTCGACGGCGTCGGTGGTCAGCAGGTTCGGCATCGGTGACGGGCGGCGGGCGGCGGCCTTGACGTCGGGACGCTCGTACACCGACCGGCGGGTGGGGGTGCCGCCGCCGACCTTGCTGGCCAGGCCGCGCAGCTGGCTGTCGGGGGAGGTGGCCCACAGCAGGAACAGCCAGGCGGCGCGGCGTTCGTTGGGCAGGGTGTTGGCGCTGATGGCGATGCCGGTGCCGCCGTACATGCCGGCGCGGCGGGCCGGTCCCTTGGGCAGCGGCGCGTAGCCGACCTTGCCGGGCATGACCTCTTCGTTGCTGGCGGCGAACTCGTGCCAGTTGGGGCACATGGCCAGGCGTCCGGCGCGGAACGCCGCGCCGACGCCGTCCCAGTCCCAGGTGCGCGAGGCGGGGTCGGCGACGGCCAGCAGTCTGCGGTAGAACTCGGCGGCGGTGACGGCGGCGTCGGCGTCCAGGCGGCACGGGCCGGGGTCGACGGTGCCGAGCCGTCCGACGGCGGGGTCGTCGTCGAAGTAGCTCCCGCCGTGGGCCCACAGCACGTTGGAGAAGTCGTTCATCAGCGAGTCGTGCTGTTTGGCCTGGTGGCCGGTGCCGTAGGGGACGTCGTCGACGTTGTCGGTGAACCACTTGGCGATGGCGTAGTACTGCTCCCAGGTGGAGTCGTCGCCGGGGGTGGGGTCGAAGCCCAGGTCGGCGGCCATGCGGTCGTGGTACTTGTCGAACAGGTCGCGCCGGTACTGCCAGATCATGGTGGGGCAGTCGTAGGGCAGGGCGAACACCTTGTCGGAGGCGGCGAAGCGTCCGGCGGCGTCCAGCTGGGTGGGGATGAAGTCGCCGAATCCGCCGGGCAGGGGCGGCAGGCTCGGGTCGGCGGCCAGTTCGCGCAGCTCGACCAGGCCCTTGGAGTAGGGGGCGAGCACCTGGTAGGGGTCGGCGTAGATGACCTGGTACTGGGCCTCGCCGGAGGCCAGGTCCAGGGCGACCTTCTGCACCAGGGCCGACAGTTCCAGCGTGACGATGTTGACGCGGATGCCGGTGAGCCGGGTGAACGGCCGCAGGTCGGCGGCGATGGCGGCGGTGGGCGCGGTGTTCTCGGAGATGAAGTTCAGGGTGGTTCCGGCGAACTGCCGCCAGGGGTCGCCGGTGGCGCGGCGGGGCGCGTCCTTGCGGGTGCCGCAGGCGCCCAACAGCAGCGCGCCGCCCCCGGCGGCGGCCGCGGCGCGCAGCACGGTCCGCCGGGGCAGGGGCGTGGCGGGGGACGAGTGGTGAGGTGAGGTGTCTGGGGCGGAGGTGTCGTGGGTGGGGGCGGTTCGGGGAGACGAAGGGTCGGCGGGGGACGGAAGGTGAACGGCCATGGACACTCCCTGGTGTGACTGCCGTCACCTTCATCATTTATCAGACAAATCGCCCGTTGTTAACACTCTTTGTGTGAAGAACCCGCGCGGACGCGGGACTCACCCCGGTTCACTGCGGATTCCCTGCGGGGTTCACTGCAGGAGCGCGCGGGCCTCGGCGAGCCGGTCGCACTGCTCGCGCCAGTCCCCTCCGGCCACGCCCACGACGACGTCCCGGACCCCGGCGTCGGCGTAGGCGGCCAGCCGGTCGGCCACCCGCGCCGGCTCGCCGGTGAGCGGGAGGTCCATCACCTCCTCGACCGGCCGCCCGTACGCGCCGGCGATACCCGCGGCGATGTCGGCGCGTCCGGGAAGGTCCTCCTCCTTGCCGACGGCTCCGGTGGCGCCGACCGCGATCCGCGGGACGGGCCGGTCGTGCGCGGCGGCCAGTTCGGCGAGCCGGGCCGCGCCCTCGGCGACCTGCCGGACGCCGATCAGGGAGGGGAACCAGCCGTCGCCGAACCGGGCGGCCCGCCGGATCGCCGCCGGGGAGGCGTTGCCCACCCACACCGGCGGCATCGGCACGGCGGGCGCCAGCTGGACGTGCGGCTCGCCGGGCTCGCCCGGCAGCCGCACCCGCTCGCCCGCCAGCAGGCGCGGCAGCAGTTCCAGCGCGGTGTCGGTGCGGGGGCCGCGCTCGCCGTAGGGGACTCCGGCGGCGGCCCACTGGCCGGGCCCGCCGCCCGACCCGACGCCCAGCACCAGCCGTTCGCCGCAGACGTAGCGCAGGCCGGCGATCTGCTTGGCGGCCCAGGCCAGGGGTCGGATGGCGGGGACGAACACGCTCGCGCCGACCTGGATGCGCGAGGTCGCGGCCGCCGCGGTGGCCAGGGCCACGGTCAGGTCCAGGGCGGGGGCGCCGGTGGCCAGATGGTCGCCGTGCCACACGCCGTCCAGTCCCGCGTCCTCGGCGTGCCGGGCGGCCTGCCGCAGGTCCAGGCGCTGCCGGTGTTGCACGGTGACGCCGGGCAGGATCACCCCGATGCCGAGCACGGCCATGATCACTCCTTAACGTGTCGGTGTCGTCGGGGGCGAGCCTGCAACGTCAACCGAACCTGGGGTCAAGCGGCTGCGCCGTGCTCCCGCGTGCTCTCATGTGCTCCGTTGTGCCCCCCTTGTGCCCCCCCGCGCGGGGGAGGCGGATCGGCCGCGACGGGGAGGTGGCGGCGGGCGGGCGCGCCGGAACATGGCGGTCATGGAGTCGACCATTCGATCAGCGGCACGGCCGCAACGGCGGACGGGCGCCGCACCGCCGGGTGCCGCGCCGGCGCGTCCGGCGCTGGCGGGCGCGGCACTGGTGGGCGCTGCGCTGTACGGCATGCTGCGCGTGTACTGGCGGGCGGGGCACATGCCCGAGGCCCTGTCGCCGGTGGACGGGGACCTGGTGGTGTTCACCGGCTGGTCGTCGGCGGGTCTGTGCGGCGCCGCTGCGGTGGTGTCGGGGCTGCTGTGGGCGTCGCCGAAGGCGGTGACCGCGGGGCTGCCGCGTCGCGGGCTGCTGGCGGCCGGCTGGGCGGTGAGCGCGGCGATGGTGGCGTCGGCGGCGTTGTTCCTGCTGGACGTGGTGGGCGGGATCCTGCCGGGGCTGGGCGTCCGCTTCTACCCGCTTGGGGCGCTGAGCAGGGCGGCGTGCCTGGGCGTGGCCGTCCTGGTGGGCCTGGCGACACTGGCGCACCAGCGCCGCACCCGGGACGGCTGCGCCGTGTGCGGCCGTGGCGACAACGCGCCCGCCGCGCTCGGCCACACCCCGCGCTGGGTGTTCGTCGCCGCCTACCTGGCGGTGGCCGGGTGCGCGCTGCGGCTCGTCGCGCAGGCGTGCGTGGGGTTCGGGGAGAACCCGATGACCGGCGGGGTGTCGGCGGTGTTGTTCGAGGCGGGGTTCGTGCTGGCCGGTACGGTGCTGCCGCTGGCGCTGGCGCACGGCTGGGGGCGGGTGTGGCCGCGCTGGGTTCCGCTGGCGGCGGGACGGCGGGTGCCCCGGCCGCTGGTGCTGTGGCCCGCGGCCGGGATCTCCGGCGGCATGGTGGTGTACTTCGGGCTGATGCTGGTGCTGATGGTCGGGGAGCGGCTGCAAGGCCGCAACCCGTTCCCGCCGAGCGGAGGGCTGGTGCTGCCCGAGGCGTTCTTCTGGGTCGCCGTGCCGTCCTACCTGCTGTGGGGCGTGGCGATGGCGGTCGCGGCGGCCGGGTACGCGCGCCGCACCCGCACCGCCTGCCGCTCCTGCGGCCGCTGACGTCGCCGGCCCCACGAGCCAGCCCCACGAGCCAGCCGCCGGGGTGCCCGCCGCCGAGTTGCCGGGCGTCGGGTTGCCGGGCGTCAGCCCGCGGTGGGGACGAACTCGGGCTGGTCGAGCAGGCGCAGCCAGCTTCCGTCCGGCTGGCGGCGGACCACCTGGGCGCGGGCGCCCGCCCCGTCCTTGGGCGGGGTGCTGGTCAGGGCGATGTCACCGCTGATCAGGGTGGGCAGCGGCGGCTCGGGCTCGAAGCGGGGCCGGGCCGCCAGCACCTTCTCCCACAGCTCGCGGATGGCCTGGCGGCCCACGGTCTGGGCGCCGGGCGGGTAGGCCATCACCGCGTCCTCCTCGTACAGCGCGGCGATCCCGGCGGCGTCGCCGGCGTTGGCGCGTTCGACGAACAGGCGGGTGAGGTCTTCGGGGCGCATCGCCTTCTCGTACACGGCCATGACGTCTCCTCTTCGAGGTTCTTCGAGGTGGGTTCGGGTGGAACGTTCTTCAGCCTGCCCGCGCCGCTGCCAGAAGTCCAACAGATTGTTCTGATGGAAACTAGAATCAGCAGTTATGGAATTGCGGCAGCTGGAGTACTTCGTGGCCGTGGCCGAGGAGCGCAACTTCACGCGGGCGGCCGAGCGGGTGCGCATCAGCCAGTCGGGGGTCAGCGCCCAGATCCGGCAGCTGGAGCGGGAGCTGGGCGCCGAACTGTTCGACCGTTCCGGCCGCACCGCCACGCTGACCGTCGCGGGCAAGGCCGCCCTGGAGCACGCCCGGGCCGCGCTGGCCGCCGCCCGGGCGGTCGAGCAGGCGGTGGGAGAGGTGAGCGACCTGATCCGCGGCCGCCTGGCCGTCGGCATGGTGGTCGGCTGCACGGTCACGCCGCTGTTCGACGCCCTAGCCGGGTTCCACCGGGCGCATCCCGGGGTCGAGATCGCGCTGCTGGAGGACGGCTCGGACCGGCTGGTGGACGGGGTGTGCGACGGCGCGCTGGACCTGGCCCTGGTCGGCACCGCGACCGCCGCCCCGGGCGGGCTGCCCGCGCTGACGGTCACCAGCGATCGGCTGGTCGCGACCGTGCCCGCCGGGCACCCCCTGGCCGACCGGCCCCACGTCACGCTGGAGGACCTGAGGGCCCATCCGATCGTGTGCATGCCGCCCGGGACGGGGCTGCGCACGGTGTTCGACCGGGCGTGCGCCGCCCGCGACGTCCACCCGGTGATCGCGTTCGAGGTCAGCGCCGCCGACGCCATCGCCGACCTGGCGGGCCGCGGCCTGGGCGTGGGCATCCTGTCCAGCTCTATGGCCGGGGCCTACCGCGACCGCCTGACCGCGCGGGTCATCGACGACGTGGACGCGCCCGCCATGCTGGCCCTGGTCTGGAAGAACACCCACACCCCGGCCGTGCGCGCCTTCCTGGCCCACGCCCGCCGCGCCTTCGCCGGCGCCTCTTCGCGCGTTTCCGACGCGGGGTGAGAGCGGGCCGGGTTCGGGGGCATATACAGCGGCGACGTGTCGGCGGCGCCGTCCGGGCGAACTCGAGATCGATCTCGACTTGGGGTCAACGGAAGTTATGGTGAAGGTGAAGACCAGTACGTCATAGGGGGCGTGGCCGTGGACGAGCAGGTCGAGGACACCGGCGGCGAGAACACCGGCACGGGCAAGGCCGTGGCGGTGCCCGAAGCGGTGCCCGAGGCGGCGCCGGAAGTGGTGCCCGAGGTGGCGGCCGACCGTCCCTCCGGGCAGGGCCGTCCCGACCCGCACGCCGTGGCGCTGCCGGCGCGGCTGGACCGGGCGGCGGCCGAGCGGATCGAGGACGTGTGGCAGGGCGTGCTGGCGCCGTCGGCCGCCGACGCCGCCCGGCTGGCGGCCACCGCGTCCGGGCCCGTGCGGCGGCTGGGACGCCAGGCCGCCGAGCGCGCCGCGACCCGCATCGTGGAGCAGGTGTCGCACAGCCCCGCGATGGACGCCGTGGAACAGGCGGCCCGCCAGGCCGCGACGCGGCTGGCGCGGGAGGCGGCCGACCGGGCCGTGTCGCAGGCCCGCGCGGCGGCCGAGTCGCACGTGCTGACCGGCACCGCGCTGGAGGTCGGCACCGCCGCGGTGGAGATCGTCGAGCAGGCCGCGTCCCATCCGATGGCCGAGGCGGCGTGGCGGCTGGCCGCGCGCAGCCCGCTGGCCCGCGCCGCCACCGCCACCGCGCTGGAGATGGCCGAACGCACCGCCTCCTCGCCGGTCGTGCAGGCCGCCACCCGCCAGATCGTCGACTCGGCGCTCGACACGGTCGCCGACGCGGCCGTGGACGTGGCGCTGGTCGCCGGCCGCGACATCGTCGTACGGGTCGTGCGGCAGACCGCGCGCGAGGCCGCCCGCGAGCTGGCCGGGACCGCCCGGGCGCGGGCGCGGGAGGCGGCCGACTGGGCGGGGATCACACCGGTGACCTCGGCCGTGGCGGACATGGCGGTCGAGGTGGCCGACGCGGCCGCCGAGGCCGCGGGACGGGCGTCCGGCAACGCCGGGATCCGCTCGGCGGGCGACCTGGTAGCCGCCGTCGCGGGCAGCGCCGTGGCCCGCACCGCCCGCGACCTGGCGGCGCAGGCCGCCACGCGCGCCGCGACCGCCGCGATCGAGGCGGTCATGGCCGAGCTGCTGCGCGACGCGCTGCGCGAGGCGATGAAGGTCGCGTTGCGCGGGCTGATGCGCGAGGTGGCGCGGGAGGTGGTCATCGACGTCATGCGCGGCGGCTGGGCCGCGGCGACCCGTCCGGCGCCCGAGCCCGCGTCCCGGCGCGACGGCCAGGTGTCGGTCGCCGACCTGCTGACCCGCGCCGCACGCGCCACCGCGTCCCTGGCCGGGCCCGTCACCTCGGAGGTGTTCGGCGCGGCCACCGGCGACCCGGTGCCCGCCGTGCCGAAGCTCAAGGTCGGCGCGCTGCGGAACCCGTCGCGTTACAGCGCGGGGCTGCGGCGCCGTCCCGTGCCCGCCGCGCCGCCGCGTCCCGCCGTGTTCGTCCCGCTGCCGCCGGACGCCCCGTCCTGAGGGTGTCCTGGGGGTTCCTGAAAGATCCATGAGAATGGTCCGCGCCGTGCGTGGGCACCGCTGCCCGCTGGTTACGGTGTGTGCATGGAGCCGGGGACGCAGCAGGCGGCGGCGGGTGCGCGCATTCTGGTCGTGGACGACGAGCCCGCGGTGCGCGAGTCGCTGACCACCAGCCTGGAGTTCGAGGGGTACCGGGTCGCCGGGGCCGCCGACGGCGTCGCCGCGCTGGAGGAGGTCGAGCGCGCCCGCCCGGACCTGGTGGTGCTGGACGTGCTGATGCCGCGCATGGACGGGCTGACCGCCTGCCGTCGGATGCGGGCCAGGGGCGCGATGATGCCGGTGCTGATGCTGACCGCCCGCGACATGGTCGGCGACCGGGTGACCGGGCTGGACGCCGGCGCCGACGACTACCTGGTCAAGCCGTTCGAGCTGGACGAGCTGCTGGCCCGCGTGCGGGCCCTGCTGCGCCGCAGCGCCATGGCCGTGGCGGCCGCCGGCGCCGCCGGCGGCGGGGACGGCGCGCAGGACCTGCTGGCCTTCGACGACCTGCGGATGAACACGCTGACCCGCGAGGTGTCGCGCGCCGGCAATTCGCTGGAGCTGACCCGTACCGAGTACATGCTGCTGGAGATGTTCCTGCGGCATCCCCGGCAGGTCCTCACGCGCGAGCAGATCCTGGAGACGGTGTGGGGCTTCGACTTCGAGCCCGCCTCCAACTCCCTGGAGGTGTACGTGATGTACCTGCGCCGCAAGACCGAGAACGGCGGCCTGCCGCGGCTGATCCACACCGTGCGCGGCGTGGGGTACGTGCTGAGATCGGCGTCATGATGCGTCGGCTGCCGCTGCGGGGGCGGCTGGCGCTGCTGATCGCACTGGCGGTGGCCGTGGCGGTGGCGGTGTGCGCGTCGGCCAGCTGGTTCCTGGTGCGCGACCAGCTGTACGACAAGCTGGACCAGCGGCTGATGGGGATCGGCGGGCCGCTGATGGGCGAACACGGCGGTCCCGGCGGCCCGGGTGGGCCCAGCGTGTTCCGCATGCGGCGGGACCTGGCGTTCGTGCTGGCCGCGTGCACGCCGACCGCCACCAGCGAGGGCCAGGTACGGCCGCTGCCCGGCCCGTACACGATCATGCAGGTGGTCACCCCGCAGGGCGGCCCCTGCACGGTGCCGGGCGCCGGGGCGCTGACGGTGACGCCGGCGGACGCGCAGGTCGCGCGGGGGGCGCGGCCGGACGCGCTGCACGACGGCACCGGAGTGGACGCCGACGGGAACCGCAGGGACGTGCGGATCTTCACCCGTCCGTTCCTGGCCGAGGACGGCACCCGCGCGGCGGTGTCGTTCGCGATCCCGCTGGAGGAGGTCACCGCGCCGCTGAACACGCTGGCGCTGTTCCTGGTGGCGGTGACGGCGCTGGGGGTGCTGGCGTCGGCCGGTGCGGGGCTGGTGATCGCGCGGGCGTCGCTGCGTCCGGTGGACGAGCTGACCGAGGTGGTCGAGCACATCGCCCGCACCGAGGACCTGGACACCCGCATCCCCGAGGAGGGCCGTGACGAGATCGCGCGGCTGAGCCGGTCGTTCAACACCATGACCGCGGCGCTGGCCGCCTCCCGGGAGCGGCAGCAGCAGCTGATCGCCGACGCCGGGCACGAGCTGCGCACGCCGCTGACCAGCCTGCGCACCAACATCGATCTGCTGCTGCGCTCGCAGGAGACCGGGCGGGAGCTGCCGCCGGACACGCGGCGGCGGATGCTGGTGAACGTCAAGGCGCAGATGCAGGAGCTGTCCAGCCTGGTCGGGGACCTGCTGGAGCTGGCCCGTCCCGCCGAGCAGGAGCCCTCGCGGGAGATCGTGGCGTTGCACGAGGTGGTGGGGCGCGCGGTGGAACGTGCCCGGCTGCGCGGCCCGGGGCTGCGCATCGGCACGGAGGTCAAGCCGTGGTTCGTGCGCGGCGACCCGGGGTCGCTGGAGCGGGCCGTGGTGAACCTGCTGGACAACGCGGTGAAGTTCAGCCCGCCGGGCGGCGCGGTGGACGTGCGGCTGAGCGCGGGCGAGCTGACCGTGCGCGACCAGGGGCCGGGCATCTCCGCCGACGAGCTGCCGCACGTGTTCGACCGGTTCTGGCGTTCGCCGTCGGCGCGGAGCCTGCCGGGGTCGGGGCTGGGCCTGTCGATCGTGGCGCGGGTGGTGCGCGAAAGCGGCGGCCAGGTGAGCCTGGACCCGGCGGACGGGGGCGGCACGCTGGTGCGCGTGCGCCTGCCCGGCTCCCCGTCCCGCCCGGACTGACACGCGCCCCCGGGGCCGCCGCCATTGTGATGCGGGCGGGCGGGGTTTCTCATCCGGGGTTAAGGAAGGACTCAGGGCCTTCCCACACCGCCCGGTCAGCGTGTTCCCATGAGTCACTTGGTCACCGATCGGGCCGACCCCGCCGGGCCGTCGCCGTCCCCGCCCGGTCCGGGCGGGCGGGGACGCCTGGTGGAGATCGCCGTGCCCGTCTACAACGAGGAGCACGTGCTGGCGCGCAGCGTGCGGCGGCTGCACTCCTATCTCGAGCAGACCTTCCCGTACCGGTTCCGCATCACCGTGGCCGACAACGCCAGCACCGACGGCACCTGGCGGGTGGCGCGGGAGCTGGAGGCCGAACTGCCGGGAGTGCGGGCGGTGCGGCTGGAGCAGAAGGGCCGGGGCCGCGCGCTGCGGCACGTGTGGGGCGCCAGCGACGCCGACGTGGTCGCCTACATGGACGTGGACCTGTCCACCGATCTGGACGCGTTCCTCCCGCTGGTCGCGCCGCTGATCTCCGGGCACAGCGACCTGGCGATCGGGTCGCGGCTGACGCGTGGGTCGGCGGTGGTGCGCGGCCCCAAACGGGAGGTGATCTCCCGGTGTTACAACCTGCTGCTGCGCACGACGCTGGCGGCCCGGTTCACCGACGCGCAGTGCGGTTTCAAGGCCGCCCGCACGCAGATCGCCCAAGCGCTGCTGCCGTCGGTGGAGGACGAGCAGTGGTTCTTCGACACCGAGCTGCTGCTGCTGGCCGAACGCAACGGGCTGCGCATCCACGAGGTGCCGGTGGACTGGGTGGACGACCCTGACAGCCGCGTGGACGTGCTGCGCACCGCGCTGGACGACCTGAAAGGCATGGCGCGTGTGGGACGCCGCATGCTGACCGGCGCGTTCCGCGCGCCGGTGGGCGGGCGGCCCAGGCCCCGGCTGCCGGCCGGGATGGCGCGGCAGCTCCCCTCGTTCGCGATCATCGGGGTGTTCAGCACGATCGCGCAGCTGGTGCTGTTCGTGCTGCTGCGCACGGTGATGGGGCCGCTGTGGGCGAACGCGCTGTCCCTGGTGGTCACCACGGTCGGCAACACCGCCGCCAACCGCCGCTTCACCTTCGGGGTGACCGGGCCCGAGCGGGCGCTGCGCCAGCAGCTGGAGGGCGGGCTGGCGTTCCTGCTGGGATTGGCGCTGAGCACCGGGGGCCTGGCGCTGCTGCACGCGCTGACGCCCGGCGCGTCCCGGGCCGTGGAGGTGGTGGCGCTGGTGTGCGCCAACGGGGTGGCGACGCTGGTGCGGTTCCTGCTGATGCGCGCCTGGATCTTCCACCCGCGGCGCCTGGGACACCCCGCCGCGCCTGTCTCCGAGTCTGCCGCCGCGCCCGCTTCGCCTCCTGCTTCGGCTCCCGCTTCGGCTTCGTTTTCGCGTGATCCTGCCCAGAGTCGTCCCGACACGGAAGAGACCCGATGACCACCCCCGCACATTCGACACAGACGTTCCCCGCGGCGTCGCAGCAGACCCCCGCCACCGGTGACGGCCGTGGTGCGCCACGCGGGTCCGGCCGTCTGCGGCGGCTGGCCCTGGGCGGCCCGGACGACCCGCGCTGGTCGCGGCCCGCGCTGTGGGCTGTGCTGCTCGCGGCCTTCGCGCTGTACGCGTGGGGGCTGTCGAAGAACGGTTACGCCAACACCTACTACGCGGCGGCGGTCAAGAGCGCGACGCAGAGCTGGAAGGCGTTCTTCTACGGGTCGCTGGACGCCGGGTCGTTCATCACCGTGGACAAGCCGCCGATGGCGTTGTGGGCGATGGCGCTGCCGGCGCGGGTGTTCGGGTTCGGGTCGTGGAGCATGCTGCTGCCGCAGGCGCTGCTGGGCGTGGCGGCCGTCGCGGTGCTGCACGCCACGGTGCGGCGCGCGTTCGGGCATGTGGCGGCGCTGGTGGCGGCCGGGGTGCTGACGCTGACGCCGATCACCGTGGCGATCAACCGCGACAACAACCCCGACACGCTGCTGGTGCTGTTCCTGGTGCTGGCCGCCTGGGCGTGCCAGCGCGCCGTCGAGTCGGGGCGGCTGCGGTGGCTGTCGCTGGCGGCGGTGTTCGTCGGCTGCGGGTTCAACACCAAGATGCTGCAGGCGTTCGTGGTGGTGCCCGCGCTGGCGCTGGCGTACCTGGTGGCGGGCAGGCCCGGGCCGGTGCGGCGGGTGTGGCACCTGCTGGCGGCCGGTGGCGTGCTGGTGGTGGCCGCCGGGTGGTGGATGGCGATCGTGGACGCCGTTCCCGCCGACCGCCGCCCCTACATCGGCGGCAGCGAGAACAACAGCGTGTGGGACCTGGTGATCGGCTACAACGGCCTGGGCCGGGTGTTCGGTGAGGGCGACGGCCCCGGCGGTGGCCCCGGCGGCGGGCCGGGCGGTGGCGGTGGTTTCGGTGGCGCCGCGGGCGCGGACCGCATGTTCAACCAGATCGTCGGGGGGCAGATCTCCTGGCTGCTGCCGTTGTCGGCCGTCGCGCTGGTGGCGGGGCTGGTGCTGCTGCGCAGGCGGCCGCGCGCCGACCCGCAGCGTGCGGCGCTGGTGCTGTGGGGCGGCTGGCTGGCGGTGCATTTCGTGGTGTTCAGCTTCGCCCAGGGCATCTTCCACCCGTACTACGTCACGGCGATGGCCCCGGCGATCGGCGCGTTGACCGGTGCGGGAGCGGTGCTGCTGTACGAGGCGTACCGGCGTTCGGCGGCGTGGGCGTGGGTGCTGCCCGCGGGCGTGGCGGTCACCGGCGGGTGGGCGTTCGTGCTGCTCGACCGCACTCCGGAGTGGCTTCCGTGGTTGCGGTGGCTGGTGGCGGCGGTGACCGTGCTGGCCGTGGGCGCGTTGCTGGTCGCCCGGTTCGGCGCGCGGGCGGGACGGTCGGTGACGGTCGCGGGGCTGGTGCTGGGGCTGGTGGCGGTTCTGGCGGGGCCGGGCGCGTACGCGGCGTCGGCGGCGTCGTCCCCGGTGAACGGCAGCAATCCGCTGGCGGGTCCCGGCACGCAGATGGGGCCCGGCGGGTTCGGCCGTCCCGGTGGCCGAGGGTTCCCGGGCGGGCAGGGGTTCCGTTACCGGGGTGATGGCGCGCGGGGTGGCATGCCGGGCGGGGCTTCCGGTGAGGTTCGTGGTGGCATGCCGCAGCAGATGCCCATGCCTGGGCCGGGTGCGGGTTTGGGCGGCGACGGCTCGGCGGGCGTGCCCGGTGGCGCACCTGGCGGCTCGGGCGGGCCTGGCGGGTCCGGTGGTGGACGCGGCGGCATGGTCGACCAGCAGATGATCTCCTACCTGGAGAAGAACCAGGGGTCGGCCGAGTGGCTGGTGGCGGTGTCGAGCGCGATGGAGGCGTCCTCGATCATCCTGCAGACCGGCCGTCCCGTCATCGCCATGGGCGGCTTCAGCGGCCGTGACCCGGCGATGACCGTGGACAAGCTGCAGCGGTACGTCAAGGAGGGCAGGCTCCGCTACATCCTGCTCGGCGGGCGGGGCTTCGGCGCAGGCGGCCCGGGCGGCGGTGGTTCCGGTGGCGGCTCGGACGTCTCGTCCTGGGTGCAGCAGCACGGCGAGCAGGTCGACCCGAGCGAGTACGGCGGCTCAAGCGGCGACTCGACGTCGGGTAGTGCGACGTCGCCCATGGGCGGCGGGCAGCTGTACCGGTTGGGCTGAGGAGAATCCATGGCGAGTGTGTTGGAGGCCGTGCCCGCCCCTCGGGCGCGTGAACGGTCTTTGGGCGGCGACCCGGTGTGGGCGCGTC
Organism: Actinomadura sp. NPDC047616; assembly: GCF_040642915.1. NCBI lineage: Bacteria > Bacillati > Actinomycetota > Actinomycetes > Streptosporangiales > Thermomonosporaceae > Actinomadura > Actinomadura sp. NPDC047616. The sequence goes on along the minus strand of NZ_JBEYTB010000018.1, from coordinate 96,503 downwards.
CGGCGCTGCTGGTGCTGCTGGCGGCCACGGCCGTGCTGTACGTGTGGGACCTGGGCGCCTCGGGGTGGGCGAACTCCTTCTACTCGGCCGCCGTTCAGGCCGGGGCGTCCAGCTGGAAGGCGTTCTTCTTCGGCTCCTCGGACGCGGCCGGCGCCATCACCGTGGACAAGACGCCCGCGGCGTTGTGGCCGACGGCGTTGGCGGCGCGGGTGTTCGGGGTGAACTCCTGGAGCATCCTGGTGCCGCAGGCGGTGATGGGCGTGGCGACCGTCGCCACCGTGTACGCGGCGGTGCGGCGTGCGCTCGCCGGTGCCGTCACCCCGCGCGTGGAGGCCGGGGCGGGGTTGCTGGCGGGTGCGGTGCTGGCGTTGACTCCGGTGGCCGCGCTGATGTTCCGGTTCAACAACCCCGACGCGTTGCTGGTGCTGCTGCTGACGGTGGCGGCGTACGCGCTGGTGCGCGCGCAGGCGCAGGCCAGCACCCGCTGGCTGGTGGTGTGCGGGGCGTGCGTGGGGCTGGGGTTCCTGGCCAAGATGATGCAGGCGTTCCTAGTCCTGCCCGCGTTCGGCCTGGTGTACCTGCTGGCCGCGCCGGCGCCGCTGCGCCGCAGGATCTGGCAGCTGGCGCTGGCGGCGGCCGCGATGGTGGCCGCCGCGGGGTGGTGGGTGGCGATCGTCGCCCTGGTCCCCGCGGGGTCGCGTCCCTACATCGGGGGGTCGCAGAACAACAGCGTGCTGGAGCTGGCCCTGGGCTACAACGGGCTGGGGCGGCTCAACGGCAACGAGGTCGGCGGGCTGGGCAACACCAACCAGGACGCCGGATGGGGCCGCATGTTCGGCTACGCCAACGGCGGCCAGATCTCCTGGCTGCTGCCCGCCGCGCTCATCCTGCTGGTTGCGGGGCTGTGGGTGGTGCGGCGGGCGCCGCGTACCGACCGGGCGCGGGCGTCGCTGGGGCTGTGGGGCGGGTGGCTGCTGGTCACCGGCGTGGTGTTCAGCCTGATGCAGGGCATCTTCCACGAGTACTACACCGTGGCGTTGGCTCCGGCGGTCGCCGCGCTGGCCGGCGTCGGCGCGGGGCTGCTGTGGCCGCGCCGGCGGCGGGCGGCGGCCGCGGCGACGCTGGCGGCGGTGGTGGCGGTGACGGCGGTGTGGTCGTACACGCTGCTGCACCGCACGCCGGATTGGCTTCCGTGGCTGGCCCCGGTGGTGCTGGTGGGTGGCATGGTGGCCGCCGGGGTGCTGCTGGGGGCCGCGTATCTGCCGGGACGTGCCGTCGCGGTGGCGGCGACGGTGGCCGTGGCGGCGTCGCTGGCGGGGCCGGCCGCCTACGCTCGCGACACGGTCACCACCCCGCACACCGGGGCGATCGTGACGGCCGGGCCGTCGGCGGGTTTCGGGCCGGGACGTTCCGGCCGCGGCGGACGGCCGGGCGGCATGCCCGGCGGCGGTATGCCCGGTGGTATGGCGGGCGGTATGGCGGGTGGTGCGCGGCGCATGCCGCAGGGCGGTCCGCAGGCCGGGTCGCCCGGCGGGGGCATGAACGGGGGCCTGGACGGGGGCTGGCCGGGCCGTGCTCGCGGTGACGGCGGCGGTTTCCGCTCGGGGCAGGGACGCGGCGTCCCGGGCGGCGGCAGGCCGGGGGGCCTGCTGAACTCGCCGACGCCGAGCGCTGATCTGGTGGCGCTGCTGAAGGCGAACGCGGGCTCCTACCGGTGGACGGCCGCGACGGTCGGGTCCAACAACGCCGCCGGGTACCAGCTGGCCACGGGCACGCCGGTGATGGCGGTCGGCGGGTTCAACGGCACCGATCCGGCCCCGACACTGGAGCGCTTCCAGGCGTACGTGACCCAAAAGAAGATCCACTATTTCGTCGGCGACGGGATGGGCATGGGGCGCGGGGGCATGGGGGGTGCGGCCGGCGGCAGCGACGCCGCCCAGCGGATCGCCCAGTGGGTGCAGGCCAACTTCACCGCCCGCACGGTCGGCGGCGTCACCGTCTACGACCTGACGGCCCGGTGACCCGTGCCCGCCGGGACGGCGCGGTGGACGGCGGTTAACGTCGGTAGGGACGGCACCTGGCGCAGGGACGCCGGACCGCGTCCGGCGCAGCACGGCTGGCCGCGTCATGCGACAAGGGGAGGCAAGCGATGGCCGACAGGCTCGACGATTCCGCCGTGACCGCCCGTCTGAAGGACCTGCCGAACTGGGCGCGCGACGGCGACCAGATCCACCGGCGCTTCAAGGCGCCGTCGTTCATGGCGGGGATCGACCTGGTGGGCGAGGTGGCGCGGGCGGCCGAGGAGGCCGACCACCACCCCGACATCGACATCCGCTGGCGGACGGTGACGTTCACGCTGACCACGCACAGCGCGGGCGGCCTGACCGAGCGGGACTTCGCGCTGGCGCGGCGGATCGACGAGGTCGCGGCCCGGCACGGCGCCCAGTAGGCGCCGGTGACGGTGCAGGTGGCGGTGTGCGGGCCGCGTGAGTGCTCGCGCCCCGAGTGGGAGCGGGCCCGTGAGGTGGGGCGGTTGCTGGCCGAGCGGGGCGCGGTGGTGGTGTGCGGCGGCTACGGCGGCGTGATGGCCGCCGTGGCCGCCGGGGCGTACCGGGCGGGCGGCGTGGTGGTGGGGGTGCTGTCGGCGGACGACCGGGCGGGGCCTGTGAGGACCTGACGGTGGTGCTGCCGACGGGGCTCGGCGAGGCCCGCAACAACGTGATCGTCAACGCGGCGGACGCGGTGATCGTGGTGGGCGGATCGTGGGGGACGCTGTCGGAGGTGGCGCTGGCGGTGCGGCGCGGCGGGGTGCCGGTGGTGCAGCTGGGCGGCTGGCAGGTCCTGGACGAGCACGGCCGCCCGCTGGACGCCGTCCGCCGGGCAGCGACCGCCGCCGAAGCCCTGGACAGGACCGGCCTGTGGCCCTGACCCTCCCGCACACGCCGACGTCACGACCGCCGGTCGCTCGGCTCCCCGGCGCCCTTCTCGCCCTTCCCCCGTTTGGCGTCCTTGTCTGCGGCGTCCTTGGCGTCGGTGTTCTCGGGGGCGGCGGGTTCGCGGCGTCCACGGTCCTGTTTCTTGCGCCGGTCGACCTCGTGGACGGCGACGCCGATGGCGATCAGGATCGGTATCCAGTATTTGGTCGTGGCCAGGATCGCCTGGAGCCAGGCGGGCAGGGCGACGTCGGGCAGGTCGATGTCCGGCCAGGGGATATCGGGCCAGGGAATGTCGGGCAGGGACAGGTCCGGCGGGTCGATGTCGGGCAGGTCGACGTCGGGGCGCGGCAGGTAGGACACCAGCAGCCGCACCACGGCGCTGATCAGGGCGCTGATGCCCAGAATCCCGAACACCACCTTGCCGGTGGCCACCACGACGTGCCGTGAGGCGTACAGGGCGGGGTGCTCGCGGGCCAGGCGTTCGCGGCGGGCGGCGCGGGTGCCCTCCGGAGGTGTGAACGGGACTTTCTCCCGCCCGGAGTCGCCGCCGTCCTCTCCCTCGCCGTCGTCGGCGTCCTTCTTCGCCTCGCCGTCTTCGGCGCCGTCCTTCTCGTCGGGGGTGTCGTCGTCGGGGCGGGGCGGGGCCAGGACACAGCGGGCGGCCTGGCCGTCCAGCAGGCCGAGGGGGTCGAACGCGACCAGCACGGACATGTCGCCGTAGGGCAGCTTGGCCTGGTGCAGGGCCTGGGTCTCGGCCTGCTGGACGCCGTCCACGTACAGGCGGACGATGCGCATCCAGCCGACGCGTTCGGTCTCGACCTGCAGGCGATGCCCGTCGTGGTCGAGCAGCCAGCGGCCGCCGGCAGCCGCGTCGGTCATGACGCTCCCCCTGGTCGTGGACACTGATCCTCCCGTATCGACTGGGTTCAGCGTGCCGGGAGCAGGGGGAGGGCGGCATCGGCCGATGGGTCCGACCGCCATCGACCAAAGTCGATTGAGCGTCATGCCGATACGGACGACCGGGCACGGCAACGTAAACCGAGTGCCCGGCCGAGGGCTGTGAACGGCTAACGGCGATGACGGGCCGCCGCCGGTCACAGCGGCGGCCGCACGCCGGTCACCGTCCCGTTCACAGGCCCGGGATCTGGTGGTTGCGGAAAGCGTCGACGAAGAGCCGGTGGTCGTCGCGCACCACCGCCGCGTACTCCATCCCGAACTCGATCATCGCCCGCACGAACGCCGACTCGTGCCCGTCATTGTGATGTGGGCGGCAAGGGCGGCAGGTCCCACGCCGGGCTGCCGGCGCTGCGCGCGTGCGGCCGGGAGCGCGTCGACACGACCGTCAGGTGGCGCTCCGGAGAGGGCGTTCCCGGCCGGGCCCAGGCATGGCGGCCCTTCTACGGCTGCGGGAGGTGGGGGGACGGTCGCTGGGGTGGACGGCGCCTGCCGTGGGGGCGATCCGGGCGGTCAGTTGTGGGAAGGCAGGCTGCGGGCGAAGGCGACGACCTGCGGCGGCGCCGTCTCGGGGGATCCGGCGTCGAACGGCGGCCGCGGGTCGTACTCGAACATCAGCTGGACGAGCTGGGCGCGGTGTTCGTCCCAGAGCTTGGCGATCAGGGTGAGGGCCATGTCGATGCCGGCCGACACGCCCGCCGCCGTGATGACGTCGCCGTCGACGACCACGCGTTCGGTGCTGACCACGGCGCCGAGGTCGGCGAGCAGGTCGCGGGCGAGCCAGTGCGTGGTGGCGGGGCGGCCGGTCAGCACGCCGGCCTTGGCCAGCAGGGTCGAGCCGGTGCACACCGAGGTCGTCCAGGTGGCGGTGGGGTGGGCGGTGGCCAGCCACGCCAGCAGCGGCTCGTCGTCCAGGGCGGCGTGCCATGTCGAGCTGCCCGGCACCACGATCACTTCGGGGCGGGGCAGTTCGTCGAATGCGGTGTCGGCCTGGATCACCAGGCCGGAGTCGCAGCGGATCGGGCCGGGGCGGGCGGCGACGAAGTGCGGTGTGACCTCGGGCATGGCGGAGATCGCGTCGTACGGGCCGATCAGGTCCAGGGCGGTCATGTTGTCGTAGAGCACGAAGGCCGCGTCCATGGCGGTCCCCTTCCGGTGATGGTCGTCTGGCTCGATCGGGGCGGGCTCGATCGAGGGCGGTTTCAGCTTCGGGCAGGCGGCGGCGCGTCATCAATGACGGGTCGCCCACGGATCAGGACATCCGGGGTCCGCCGGCCGGGGCGCCTGCAGCATGCTTGTCGGCATGCGGGAGGTGCTGATCGTGGTGTACGACGGCGTCCAGTCGCTGGACGTCACGGGCCCGGCGGAGGTGTTCGACGGCGCCGCCCGGCTGCTGCGCGGCGGGTACCGGGTGCGGCTCGCCTCGCCGGACGGCCGGGAGGTGACGACGTCGTCGGGTCTGCGCCTGGGTGTGCACACCGGGCTGTCGGCGGCCGCGCCGCTGGACACGCTGGTGGTGGCGGGCGGCCTGGCCCCGGACGTCTCGCCCGACGGGGGTCTGGTCGCGGGGGTGCGCGAGGCGGCCGCCGCGGCCCGCCGGGTCACCTCGGTGTGCACGGGCGCGTTCCTGCTCGCCGCGGCCGGGTTGCTGGAGGGGCGTCGCGCGACCACCCACTGGGCGTACTGCGACCGGCTGGCCGCCGCGCATCCGGGCGTCACCGTGGCGCCAGATGCGATCTACGTGCGGGACGGTCCCGTGGTGACCTCGGCGGGTGTGACGGCGGGGATCGACCTGGCGCTCGCGCTGGTCGAGGAGGACCACGGTGCCGCGCTGGCCCGCGAGGTCGCCCGCTGGCTGGTGGTGTTCATGCAGCGGCCCGGCGGGCAGTCGCAGTTCAGCCGGCGCGCCCGGACCCGGCCCGTGCGGCGTGAGGCCCTGCGCGCTCTGCTGGACCACATCGCCGCCGAGCCCGCGGCCGACCTGTCGTTGGAGGCGATGGCGGCGCGGCTGGCCATGAGCCCTCGCCACTTCAGCCGGGTCTTCGCGGAGCAGGTGGGGGTGAGCCCGGGACGGTATGTGGAGGAGTCGCGTGTGGAGGCGGCCCGCTGCCTGCTGGAGACCGGCGACGACGGTGTCGACACCGTGGCGCGGCTGAGCGGTTTCGGCAGCGCCGAGACGATGCGGCGGGCGTTCCTACGGCACGTCGGCGTGCCGCCCACCGCGTACCGGGACCGTTTCGGCACCGCGGCCCGTCCCGTCGCGCCGCGGCCGGACGCCGCCAGCGGGTGAGGTCCCGGCGCCGAGCGTCCGGCCTGCCTGCGGTGGCCTCCGGCACCTTGGTGTCCATGCCGGCGGTCGGCGCGGATTCGTCACGTGGTGCGCCTGGGCTTCCTCGTCAACACCGCCGCTCCCGGTTACGTCGACACCGACAGCAACAACCACACCGGCCACCTCACCCCGGCGCAGGGTGCCGCGGTGGTGGTGCGCCTGGCCACGCTCGGCGTGGACGGCCCGACCGCCGGGTTCTTCAGCGAGGACGGCCCGCTGCCCTGGTGACGGGCAGGCGAACAGACCTGGGCCCGAACGCGCAGCACTAACGGCGACCAGATGGTCGCGCTGGCTCTCTGGCCGCCGTGGTCAACGCGGCCGACCCGCGCGGCGTGATGGCGCACGACCGGGGCTGTTCCTGCGCACCCGGCATGTCACCCGCATGTCGAACCGACCGGCAGACGCCCCGGGCCCGGATCGGGTGATCCGGGCCCGGGGCTCGGCCTCCAGCTCGTGGCGGGGAACGATCGCCGGGGACGGAGTCAGGCGGGGAGGGCCGCGTCGTCCGGGTGTTCGCCGGAGGGTTGGCGGAGGTTTTGGCGCAGGTGGTCGGCGGTGAGGGAGCCGGTGGCGGTGAGAAGCTCGGCGGGGGTGCCGGTGAACAGGACACGGCCGCCGTGTTTGCCGCCGCCCGGCCCGAGGTCGATGATCCAGTCGGCGTGTTTGATCACCTCGAGGTCGTGTTCGATGACGATCACGGTGTTGCCGGTGTCGACGAGGCGGTCCAGCAGGGCGAGCAGGGCGTCCACGTCGGCCATGTGCAGGCCGCTGGTGGGTTCGTCCAGCACGTACAGGGCGCCGGTGCGGTGCAGGCGGGTGGCGAGCTTGAGGCGTTGGCGTTCGCCGCCGGACAGGGTGCTGAGCGGCTGGCCGAGGCGCAGGTAGTCCAGGCCGACGTCGGTGAGGGCGCGCAGCCGGGTCGCGACGGGGCGTTCGGTGAACACCTGCAGGGCCTGGCCGGCGGTGAGGTCGAGCACGTCGGCGATGGTGTGGCCGCGCAGGGTGTGCCGCAGCGCCTCGGGGCGGTAGCGGGTGCCGCCGCAGGTGCGGCAGGTGGTGGTGACGGGGTCCATGAACGCCAGGTCGGTGACGATGACGCCGTTACCGTCGCAGTCGGGACAGGCGCCTTTGGCGTTGTGGCTGAACAGTCCGGGGTCGGCGCCGGTGGCGTGGGCGAACAGGCGGCGCAGGTGGTCCATGACGCCCAGGTAGGTGGCGGGGCTGGCGCGGCGTGAGGCGGCGATGGCCGACTGGTCGACCACGATCGCCTCGGGGTGGCGGGGCACCAGTTCGCGGTGGACCAGGGTGCTCTTGCCCGAGCCGGCGACGCCGGTGACGGCGGTGAGCACGCCGGTGGGGAAGTCCACGGTGACGTGGTGCAGGTTGTGGGTGGTGGCGTCGGTGACGGCGAGCCGGCCGGTGGGGCGGCGCACGTGGCGTTTGGGCGGGGTGCGGCGGCGCAGGTGGCGTCCGGTGAGGGTGTCGGCTTGGCGCAGCGCGGACACGGTGCCCTGGAACACCACGTGTCCGCCGTGGGTGCCGGCGCCGGGGCCCATGTCGATGACGTGGTCGGCGATGGCGATGACGTCGGGGTCGTGTTCGACGACCAGGACGGTGTTGCCCTTGTCGCGCAGCTGGACGAGCAGTTCGCCGAGGCGGCCGACGTCGCTGGGGTGCATGCCGACGCTGGGTTCGTCGAAGATGTAGGTCATGCCGGTGAGGCTGGAGCCCAGGTGCCGCACGACCTTCAGGCGCTGGCCCTCGCCGCCGGAGACGGTGTCGGTGGGGCGGTCGAGGCTGAGGTAGCCCAGGCCGATGGCCTCCAGCCGCCGCAGCCGGGTGACGGCGGCCTGGGCGATGGGGGCGCCGACGGGGTCGTCGATGCCCTCCAGCACGCCGATCAGCTCACCGATCTCCATGCGGCAGTAGTCGGCGATGTTGTGTCCGCCGATCGTGGCGGCGCGGGCGGCGGCGTTGAGGCGGTCGCCGTCGCAGGCGGGGCAGACACTGTCGGTGACCATCTCCAGCGCCTCGCGGCGCTGCCGGTCGGGCAGGGTTTCCAGGCCGCGTTTGAGGTACAGGCGGTGGAAGCGTTCGGCGATGCCCTCGTAGGCGTTGTGGCCCATCTCCCCGGTGCGGTTGAGGCGCTGCACGCGAAAGCCCTTGCCGTGCAGCAGCAGATCCATCTCCTCGGCGGTGAACTCGCGCAGCGGTTTGGCGGGGTCGAACAGGCCCGACTCGGCGTACAGCTGCCAGGGGAAGGTGCCGACGCCGAAGGGGGCGAAGCGGATGGCGCCGTCGTTGAGGCTCTTGCTGGTGTCGAGCATCTTGTCGACGTCCAGGCGGGCCAGGCGGCCGAGGCCGTCGCATTCGGGGCACATGCCCTGGGGGTCGTTGAAGGAGTAGGCGGTGGCCTCGCCGGCGCTGGGGTGGGCGCAGCGGGAGAACAGCACGCGCAGCACGGCGTGGATGTCGGTCATGGTGCCGACGGTGGAGCGGCTGTTGCCGCCGACGGGGCGCTGGTCGACGACGACGGCGGGGGCCAGGTCGTCGATGACGTCGGCGTCGGGGCGTTCGTGGCGGGGCATCCGGTTGCGGACGTACCAGCTGAAGGTCTCGCCGAGCTGGCGCCGCGACTCGGCGGCGACGGTGTCGAACACCACCGAGGACTTGCCGGAGCCCGACACCCCGGTGAACACCACGATCTGCTCCTTGGGGATGCGCAGGGTGATGTTCTTCAGGTTGTTCTGCCGGGCGCCTTTGATCAGGATGTGGTCGCGGTGCGCGGCCCGCATGGGCGGTGTCCCTCCTCGGCCGGTGACGGATGTTGGGTGCGGCCGGTTTGCGGCCGGGTGGCCACGTTAGGAGGCAATGAGGTCGGATCCGGTCCTCATTGGCGGGGCATACTGGGCGGGTGACCGACACCTCCGCCCGGCTGCTGCGTCTGCTGTCGCTGCTGCAGACGCGGCGGGAGTGGACGGGCCCGGAGCTTGCGGAGCGGCTGGGCATCAGCGTGCGGACGGTCCGCCGTGACGTGGAGCGGCTGCGTGAGCTGGGGTATCCGGTGCACGCGACGCTGGGGTCGGTGGGGGGTTACCGGCTGGAGGCGGGCGCGGCGATGCCGCCGTTGCTGCTGGACGACGAGGAGGCGGTGGCGATCGCGCTGGGGCTCGGCGCGGCGGCCGGCGGTGCGGTGGAGGGCATCGAGGACGCGACGGTGCGGGCGCTGGCCAAGCTGGAGCAGGTGCTGCCGGAGCGGTTGCGGCGCCGGGTGTCGGCGCTGCACGCGGTGACCGTGCCGATCGACGGGCCGCCGGCGGGTCCGACGGTGGCGCCGGAGACGCTGACGGTGCTGGCGGCGGCGTGCCGTGACCACGAGCGGCTGCGCTTCTCCTACCGCGCACCGAACACTGACAAGGGCGCTGGCGAAGGCGGCGCCGGGGACGCCGATGAGGGCGGCGGTTCGGTGGACGCGAGCGGCTCGGTTGAGGTCGCGGGCTCGGTGGAGGCGGGGGACGGGCGGCTGGTGGAGCCGCACGGCCTGGTGTCGGCGGGGCGGCGCTGGTATCTGCTGGCCTGGGACGTCGACCGTGCCGCCTGGCGCACGTTCCGGGTGGACCGGATGCGGGCGCCGCGTGCGGTGGGGGTGCGGTTCGCGCCGCGTGAGGTGCCGGGCGGGGACGCGGCGCAGTTCGTGCGGCGGTCGCTGGCGGCGTCGCGTCCCACGGCGCGGGCGGTGCTGCGGGTGCACGCCCCGGCGCACGTGCTGGCCGACAGGTTCCGCGTCACCGGCCAGGAGCTGGAGCCGGTGGACGAGCGCACCTGCCTGCTGCGCACCCGGGTGGAGTCGCTGGAGTGGACGGCGCTGCGGGTGGCGTTCCTGGAGCTGGACTTCGAGGTGGTGGAGCCGCCGGAGCTGGCCGACCGGCTGCGTGATCTGGGCCGCAGGCTGCAGCGCGCCGCCGGCCCGCCGCCCCTGCCGCCCTCTCCGTCCCGTCCGTCTACCGGCCCGGCCTGAGCGGCCGCGTCGCGGTGGGCGGCCGTCGTCCCGTCCGGCGTCCGCGGGGCCCTGCGGCGGGGGTCAGTGTGTGCGGTAGGGGGCGAGGAGGCCGTCCAGGTCGGCGTGGACGGTGTCGGCGAGCGGGGCGGCGCCGGGGTCCAGCGCCCACAGGATGAGGGTGCCGTTGTAGGTCACCTGGACGGCGCGGGCCAGGGCGGCGGTGTCGACGTCGGCGGTCAGTTCCCCGGCGCGGACGGCTCGGGTGAGCAGGTCGGTGATCTGTTCGCGGACGGCGTGGGCGTGGGCGGCGGCGTGTTCGCGGAAGCCGGGGTCGGTCAGGTCCAGTTGCAGGAACCCCAGGCTGTTGGCCATTTCCTCGGGGTCGCGGACGCTGGAGGCCATGGCGGTCAGCGCGGCGCGCAGGGCCGCCAGGGGTGAGGGGTGCTCGCGGCGCGCGTGGTCGAACGGGTGGCTGGCGCCCTGGGTGGCGCGGCGGGCGAACGCCAGCAGCAGGCCGCGTTTGGAGCCGAAGCGCTGCACGAGGGTGGCGGGTGACAGACCGGCCTCGGCGGCGACGCCGCCGAGGGTGAGCCTGCCGGGTCCGTGCCGCAGCAGGGCGCGGCCGGTGGCCTGCAGGATGGCCTCGTCGCTGGTGGTGCGCGGTCGCGCCACGGTGCGCGTTCCCTCCGACACGGGTTATTGAACGGCTGTTCGCAAACCTTATCGGACGTCGCCGTCCGGCCCGCGACTCCGGGTGTGATGCGCGGTGTGATGTGCGCGGCGCCCGCGTGCGGGGCTGTTTGGGGTGGTCGCTCGCGGGCACGCCCACGCCCGTCACGAAAGGAGAGGAGACGCTTCCGATGAGCACGATCGAGCAGTCGATCGACGTCAGGGTGCCCGTGCGGGCCGCCTACAACCAGTGGACGCAGTTCGAGGACTTCCCGCAGTTCATGGACGGCGTGGAGCGCATCGACCAGGTGTCCGACACCCGCACCCACTGGGTGACCAACATCGCCAAGGTGCGGCGGGAGTTCGACGCCGAGATCACCGAGCAGCGTCCCGACGAGCGCATCGCCTGGACGTCGGTGGGCGAGCCGCGGCAGGCGGGCGTGGTGACCTTCCACCGGCTGGCGCCCGACACCACGCGGGTGATGCTGCAGCTGGAGTTCGCCCCGCAGGGGATGGCCGAGAAGGCCGCCGACGCGCTCCACCTGGTGGAGCACCGCGTCAAGGGCGACCTGCGGCGGTTCAAGGAATTCATCGAGGAGCGCGGCGGGCAGGAGACCGGTTCCTGGCGCGGCGAGGTCGGCCAGGACCCCACCTCCTGACCACCCGTGACACCACCCGTGCCCCCGATAGTGCGGTGCCGCCCCGCCCCGGCCGCGTGACGGGGGCGGGGTGGCGGGGTGGCGTTACCCCGGCCCGCCGGGGACATGGCGAGGCGTTCACAGGCACGCTTTCCGCCCGCCGTGTCCCCGGGCCGCGGCGCCGCTAACAGACGTGTACCAGCCGCAAAAGAGACGCGTTTGCCTCATCCGAGGCCGCCCCAGCCGATGGTTCCGCGATGTTTCGGCCCCATGGGTCGGCATCTGGTGGGGATGGACGAGCGTGTCGAGCGCTGACGGTGCCGGGCGCCGCGCTCAGATCCGCGATCACCTGCGGTTTCGTATGCGCCCGCGCCGAAAGGACCTCTCGCTCAACATCGAAGACCTCGACCTGGGGTTCCGCCGCGCCCGCGTGGCCTCGAACCGCCAATCACGACCCCGCCGCCACCCCCACTGACCGCCGGCCTCCCGCGCCCACGGACAGACCTGATCCTCCGCGACGGCCGGCGGCCGTGAACCCGGTACATACACGCCGCCGGCGGGGTGTCGGGGGCTCGACCAGCATCGGAACACGGCTGGTCTCGCCCGACGGCAGATTGTTGAACGAGCGATCCAGATTGGGTAGGGTGGGGGCATGGCAAGAACCCGGGAGTTCGACACCGAAGCGGCGGTCAGCCGCGCGATGGAGTTGTTCTGGACGCGCGGATACGAGGCGACCTCGGTGCGCGACCTGACCCGGCATCTCGGGATCGGACAGGGCTCCCTCTATGCCGCATTCGGCGACAAGGACGGCCTGTACCGGGCCGCGCTGGAGCACTACCGCTCCACCTTCGCGGCGGCCGCCCTGCATGCCCTTGACGAGGGTGTGGACGCCCGCTCGGCCATCCGCACACTGCTGGTCGAGCGGATCCGGATCGCCGTCGAACACGGCGGCCAGGGCTGTCTTCTGATCAATGCCGCCACCGAACGCCTGCCGGAGGACCAGCCGACCCGACGCATCGTTCGAGACGTGCTGGGCGCCAACCAGGACGCCCTCGCCGACCTGCTGCGCGCGGCAGTGGAACGCGGTGAGATTTCGACGCGGCACGCCCCGCACACTCTCGCCGCCTTCCTCGTCACGTTCCTCAACGGACTCCTGGTCTCCTCGAAGATCACCCCGGACGCCCGCACCCTCGAACCACTCGTGGAGGTCGCCCTGAGCACGCTCGACTGACTTTTCACGCCCGTTATCTGTAACGAACGATCCAGATAAATCGCCGAGCCGGCGTTGATGCCGGATCGCCTTCATGTGATCACCCGTATCTGCGATCACCCGTGCCGAGGCCGGCAAGGCCGTCCGGCCTCGAACCGTCGCCACCGAAACACGCCGCAGCCGCCCTCGCGGATGTGGAACACGCCATGAAGTCGGAGAAGAAATGATATTTGACCATCAGGGAGAGCCCGTTCGCACGGGCCGTGCCGCCGTCAACGGAACGAGTCTGCACTACCGGACGGCCGGGTCCGGTCCGGCAGTGGTGCTCCTGCACGGCGTGCCGAAGACCAGTTACCACTGGCGGCACCTCATCCCGAAGCTGACACCGCATTACACCGTCATCGCGCCCGACCTCCGCGGTCTCGGCGACTCCGCGCATCCCGCAGACGGCTACGACTCGGCGACGATGAGCGACGACATCGCCGCACTGATGGCCCACCTCGGGCACGACACCTACAGCGTGATCGGAGAGGACTGGGGAGCGGTGATCGGCTACCAACTCGCCGCCCGGAACCGCGATCATGTCAACGCCCTGGTCTTCGTGGAGGCGCTGTTCCCCGGGTTCGGCTTCGAGGACCATACGGCGCTCACCCCTGAGAACGTCTCGAGCGGCATGCACCTGTGGCATCTGGGCTTTTACTTCCAGCCGGACGTACCCGAGATGCTCATCGCCGGACACGAACGCGAGCTGATCACCTACATGATCAAAACCGAGCGCAGTCACCCGGACACCGCCACCGCCGACGCGATCGAAGAGTACGTGCGCTGCTACTCCATGCCCGGAGGCGTCCGCTCGATGCTGGCGATCTATCGGGCAATGCTCGTCGACGCCGAGCAGAACCGGCAGGCGGCACAGAAGAAGCTGGACATCCCCGTGCTGGCACTCGGCGGCTTGGCCTTCATCGGCGACCGGAACGAGGCCCAGATGCGGCTGTTCGCCCATGACGTCACCGGCCACGTCTTCGACGCCGGCCACGACCTCGCCGAGGAAGTGCCCGAGGAGATGGCGGAGGTCGTGCTGCCCTTCCTGGCCGAGCGGACGTAGCCGTTCAGACAGCGTGCGGGCTTGCCGCGGGCCTGCGGGAGAACGGCGAGGCGGCGGCGATGCACCGAGCACGGCCGCACCGAGCGTGGTGACGCCGCTCGCCGGAGCCGCGGCGGTGCGTCAACGGCACCTCGTGTCCCCGGGGCGCGGCGCCGCGCGGCACGGGTTCTTGGCAATGTTCGCCCGTTTCCGTGCCGCGGGGCCGTGTTACAAACACGGGAACAGAACGTGAACCGCAGGGGTCTGCCCCGTGAACGGTTCGCGTCGGCGACGCACACACGGAGTGGCCCATGGCAGTGCCCGTCACCCGACGGCGGCTTCTGGCGGGTTCCGGCACGCTCGGCGCCGGGATCGCGTTCACCGGCCCGGTGGAGGCCCTGTTCTCCGGCTCGGCGCAGGCCGCCGAGGTCGGCGGCGCGGCCGGGTACGGGCCGCTGGTGCCCGACCCCAAGGGCGTGCTGGACCTGCCGCGTGGGTTCCGCTACACGATCCTGTCGCGGGAGGGCGAGCCGCTGCGGTCGGGTCAGGGCCCGGTGCCCAGTCACCACGACGGCATGGCGGCCTTCCCGGGGCGTCGCGCGGGCGAGGTGCTGCTGGTGCGCAACCACGAGAACCGTCCCGACGCCGCGCACCGTGTGCCCGCCGTGGACGGGCTGACCTACGACCCCGAGGGCAAGGGCGGCTGCACCGCGCTGGAGGTGGACGCCGCCGGGCGGGTGCGGGCCGAGCGCGTGGCGATCGCCGGGACCGCGGTCAACTGCGCCGGCGGCCCCACCCCGTGGGGCACGTGGCTGACGTGCGAGGAGACCGAGGACAGGGCGGGCACCAACGGCTACACCAAGGACCACGGGTTCGTGTTCGAGGTGGATCCGCGGGGCCGCCGCACCGAGCCGGTGCCGCTGACGGCGATGGGCCGGTTCCAGCACGAGGCGGTGGCGGTCGATCCGCGCGACGGCGTGGTGTACGAGACCGAGGACGCCTTCGACCGGCCGTTCGGGCTGTTCTACCGGTTCCTGCCGCACCGGCCGCGGGGCGGGTTCGGCAGCCTGCGCGCGGGCGGGCGGCTGGAGGCGATGCGGGTACCGGACGTGCCGGACCTGTCGGTGGTGCGCGAGCCGGGCACGGTGTTCGAGCGGATCGAGTGGGCGGCGGTGCCCGACCCGCTGGCGCGCCGGACGCCGATCCGGTTCCAGGACTTCGGCCCGCGCGGCATCACGCACGCCCAGAAGCTGGAGGGCTGCTACTGGGGCGGCGACCGGGTGTACTTCGTGTCCAGCTTCGCCCGCAGCCGGGAGGGGTCGGGCGCCGACCACTTCGGGCAGGTGTGGTCGTATGAGCCGGCGCGGCGGCGCCTGACGCTGGTGGTGGTGTTCGGCCCGGACACCGACGTGCAGGCGCCGGGCGAGTCGCCCGATAACATCTGCCTGGCGCCGCAGGGCGGGCTGATGGTGTGCGAGGACGGCAGCGGCGCCCAGCACGTGTTCGGGGTGACGCGCGGCCGCCAGGTGTATCCGATGGCGCGCAACCGGCAGAACATCGGCACCGAGGCCGAGCCGGAGTGGGGGGAGTTCGCCGGGGTGACGTTCTCTCCGGACGGCCGGACGATGTTCGTCAACGTCTACGACCCGGGCACCACGTTCGCCGTCACCGGCCCGTGGCGCCGCATGTGACCGCCGCCTGACCGTTCACGCGCGGGCGGCCGCGCCGCCGGCGGGGCGCAGGTCTTGACGGGCAGGTTTTGACGGGCAGGTTTTGACGGGCAGATTTTGACGCGCTGATCGTCAGGTGCCGGCTGTCAGGTGCCGGCCGTTTCCGAGGGGTCGCCCGGCCGGATACCGCCTGCCCGTGTGCCGACCGTCAGCGTGCCGACCGTCAGCGTGCCGTCCGTGAGCGTGTCGTTCGCCGGGGGCTCGTTCGCCGGGAGCTCGTTCGTCAGCGTGTCGTTCGTCAGGGTGTCGGCGGCCGCGCACAGTTCGTCCAGCAGCGCCGACACCGCGGGCGGGCGGGGCGCGTCGGGCAGCAGCACGCTGACGTGGCGTCGTCCCAGTTCGGGGGCGGGCGGCAGCGCGACGTGCGGTTCGCGGTGCAGGCCCAGGGCCAGGCCGGGCAGTGCGGTGACGGCCAGGCCGCGGGCGACCAGGCGCTGCACGGCGATGTGGTCGTCGGTGGCGAACGCCACGCGCGGGGTGAACCCGGCGTCCCGGCAGGCGCGCAGGAGGTGGCCGCGGCAGCGTTCGCAGCCCGACGCCCAGGTCTCGTCGGCCAGGTCGGCCAGGTGGACGCGGTCGGCGCGGGCGAGCGGGTGGTCGCCGGGCAGCACCAGGCGGATCGGGTCGTCGAACAGCGGGACCTGCCGCAGCCGCGTGCCGGCGTCGGGCGGGGTGTGGGGGTAGGCGAACACCACGGCCAGGTCGGCCTCCCCGGCGCGCAGGGCGGCCACGGCGCCGGGCGGTTCGGCCTCGGTCAGCGACACCGTCACGCCGGGGGCGCGGGTGCGCAGCGCGGCCAGCGCGTCGGGCAGCAGCGCGGCGGCCGCGGTGGGGAACACCGCGACGCGGGCCCGCCCGGCGCGCAGCCCGGCGATGGCCGCCAGCCGCTCCTGCGCGTCGGCCATGCGCGCCAGGGCGTCGTCGACGTGCTCGACCAGGATCCGCCCGGCCTCGGTGAGGCGGACGCCGCGGCCGTGCCGCACCACCAGCGGCGTGCCCGCCTCGGCCTCCAGCCGGGCGATGTGGTGGGAGATCGCCGGCTGGCTGTAGGACAGGGCGCGCGCGGCGGCGGTCATCGAGCCGAGCCGGGCGACTTCGCGCAGGATGCGGGCGCGGTTGAGGTCCAGCATGCCGGCAAGGTATCAATGATGTTGGGGTCTGGCCTCGAAGATAGTCCTTTGTGTTATGGCGGCGGGGTGGCCGATGATCGGGGCATGACTGCTTCGATCGACATCGACCGGGCGCGGCGCGAGTTCGCCCCCCAGGTCACCTACCTCAACACCGCCGCCTACGGGCTGCCGCCGCGGGCGGCGCACGAGGCGATGCTGGCGGCCGAGCGTGACCGCGCGGCCGGGCGGATGACCACCGGGCAGATGGACGAGGTGGTGGCGCGGGCGCGGGGCGCGTTCGCCCGGCTGGTCGGCGTGCCCGCCGAGCGGGTGGCGATCGGGCCGCAGGTGTCGTATTTCGTGGGGCTGGTGGCCTCCTGGCTGCCCGACGGCGCGACCGTGCTGGTCGCCGAGGAGGACTTCACCTCGGTGCTGTTCCCGTTCGCGGCCCGGCCGGGGCTGCGGGTGCGGCCGGTGCCGCTGGAGTCGATCGCCGAGGCGGTGGACGGCACGGTCGACCTGGTGGCGGTGTCGGCGGTGCAGTCGGCCGACGGCCGCCTGGCCCCCATGGAGGATCTGATCGAGGCGGCCCGCGCGCACGGGGCGCGGGTGCTGCTGGACGCCACGCAGGCCGCCGGGTGGCTGCCGCTGCCCGTCGACCGCGTCGACCTGCTGGTCGTCGGCGGGTACAAGTGGCTGCTGGGCCCGCGCGGCACCTGCTTTCTGACCGGCGACCGGGAGCTGCTGGCGCAGCTGCCGGCGGTGGCGGCGGGCTGGTACGCCGGGGCGCAGGTGTGGGAGTCGCTGTACGGGCTGCCGCTGCGGCTGGCCGGCGACGCGCGCCGGCTGGACATGTCCCCGGCGTGGCAGAGCTGGGCGGGGCACGCCCCGGCGCTGGAGCTGCTGGAGCGGGTCGGCGTGGACGCCGTCCACCGGCACAACCTGGCCATGGCCGACCGGTTCCGCGCGGGCCTTGGCCTGGAGCCGGGGGATTCGGCGATCGTGTCGGTGCCGGTGCCCGAGGGGACGGCCGAGCTGCTGCGCGAGCACGGCGTGGTGGCCTCGGTGCGGGCCGGGCGGTTGCGCTGCTCGTTCCACCTGTACACGAAGGAGGCCGACGTGGACCGCGCGCTGGAGCTGCTGGCGGACCGCGTCACCGTCGGATGAAGCACCGCCTTATATAAGGCTTGACTTTAATAAGTTGGGGTCGATAGTTTCGGTCCGTGCACGCGTTCGACGTTCTCGGCGACCCGGTCCGCCGCCGGATCCTGGAACTGCTGGCCGAGGGGGAGATGACCTCCGGCGCGGTGTCGGAGCGGATCCGGGACGAGTTCGGGATCTCCCAGCCGGCGGTGTCGCAGCATCTGAAGGTGCTGCGCGAGTCCGGGTTCGCGACGGTGCGCGCGCAGGGCACCCGCCGCCTGTACGCGGTCGACTCGGCGCCGCTGCGGGAGGTGGACGCCTGGCTGGACCGGTTCCGGCGGTTCTGGACGCCGCACCTGGACGCGCTGGGCACCGAGCTGGCGCGGGGGCGGCGGGAACGCCGCCTGCGCGAGTCCGCCGGCCGCGGTGACGACATCGGTCGCGGTGACCACACCGGGCGCGGTGACACGGCGCCGTGATCCGGGTCGCAGGGACCCGGGTCGCGGTGACCCTGGTGACTGGGGGTCGCGGTGACACCGGCCGCGGCGCCATCGACTCTGACAAGGAGAGCCCTCATGATCGAGGTCAGTGAGCAGATCAACGCGGTGACCCGCACCATCGGCACCCGGACGCTGGAGGCGGGGGAGGCGCGGGTGCTGACGATCGCGCAGACCTATCCGGCGCCGATGGAGGACGTGTGGGACGCCTGCACCAACATCGAGCGCATCCCGCGCTGGTTCCTGCCGGTCACCGGTGACCTGCGGGCCGGCGGCCGCTTCCAGCTGGAGGGCAACGCCGGCGGGACGATCGAGCGCTGCGACCCGCCCAAGAGCTTCACCGCCACCTGGGAGTTCGGCGGGGAGGTCAGCTGGATCGAGGTGCGGCTGACCCCCGCCGAGGAGGGCGGCACGCGGCTGGAGCTGGAGCACGTCGCGCACGTCGACGACGAGATGTGGGCGCGGTTCGGCCCCGGCGCCGTCGGCATCGGGTGGGACGGGGCGCTGATGGGCCTGGCGCTGCACATGGCCACGGGCCGGCCCGTCGACCAGCAGGAGGCGGCGGCCTGGATGACCTCGCCGGAGGGCGTGCGGTTCTACCAGGAGAGCAGCGAGCGGTGGCGGGAGGCCAGCGTCCAGGCGGGCACGGACCCGCAGGCGGCCCGCGCGGCGGCCGACCGGGTCTTCGCCTTCTACACCACCCCTCCCGAGCAGTCCTGACTCGCGGCGCGCGGCGGGAACCCCGAAGGGGGGAAGGTGGTACGGGCGGCGGTTCCTTCCGCCGGTCGGCCGGGGTGTTCGCCGGTGCCGGGAAGTCGTGCCGTACGGACGGTTGTCAGGCCGATTTCGCGAGTGAGTAATCGCCTGTAACTTTTGCTCCATATTCGGCGGCTCTGCGCACTTTAGTTGCGAAGGTGACCGGCCGCCGGAGTGAGGAGACCGCCGTGTCGTCCCTGCACTCCCCGTCACCGCCCGGATCAAGACCCCGTGACACGCTGCCGGACACGCCACCGGACGGGCGACCGGGCGCGCTGCCGGATGACGGGTGGGCGTTGCTGTTCCCGGGGACGGGGGCGGCCGGTGCGCCGGCGGTTTGGGCGCTGGCCGGGTCCGGTCGCGCCGCGCGCAGGATCGTCGCCGACGTGCTGGACGCCGTGCAGGAAGGGCTGCCGCGCCGATGGCCGTCGCTGCGGCGCGTCCTGCTGGACGATCCGGCGTCCTACCGCGCCGCGGCCGCCACGCCCGGCGTGCCGCAGCTGTCGGACTACGCCACCTCGGTCGCCGTGGAGCGGGTGCTGCGCGCGGGCGGCGTGGCCCCGGCGTTCGCGGTCGGGCAGAGCTTCGGGGAGATCGCCGCGCTGGTGTGCGCGGGCGCGTTCAGCGTCACCGACGGCGCGCGCCTGGCGGTGGGCGCGGTGCGCGTGCTGGCCCGGCACGGCCACGGCGGCGGCATGGCGCTGCTGCAGGCCGCCCCACCGTCCGCCGAGACGCTGATCGGGCGGGCGCATCTGGCGCGTTCGCTGGAGCGGGCGTCGCGCGAGCGGCTGGCGGCGCGGGTGCGGGCGGCGCGGCGGGACGGAGCCGACGCCTTCACCGCCTGGAACGACAACCTCGCGCTGGCCGCGCGGACCGCGACGGCGTGCGCCGACCGCGTCCTGCTGGAGATCGCCGCCGAGGCGTGCGCGTCGGACCCGGCCGTGGCGCCGTTGCTGCGCCTGTACGCGCTGCGGTGGGCCGAGCGGCGCGCCGGGGCGCTGCTGAACAAGGGGGTGGCGGCGGCCGGGCTGCTGGACCGTGTCGAGGAGCTGCGGCGGCGGGTGTGCGACGAGGTGATGCCGCGGGCGGCCGAGTACGCCCAGGCCCTCGACCTGCCCGCCGAGATCACCGCCCCGGCCTCGTTCGTCCTGGACGCCTGACGTGCCCTGACCGCCCACGGCGTATCGTCGGGCACGTGTCGTCCGGCGTTTCGTACGGCGTGTCGTCCGGCGCGCGGAGATCTGCCAAGTGCACCG
Organism: Actinomadura sp. NPDC047616; assembly: GCF_040642915.1. NCBI lineage: Bacteria > Bacillati > Actinomycetota > Actinomycetes > Streptosporangiales > Thermomonosporaceae > Actinomadura > Actinomadura sp. NPDC047616. The sequence continues at coordinate 76,192 of NZ_JBEYTB010000018.1, read as the reverse complement.
GGGAACCGTGGCCGGGTGACTACCGTTTGACCCAACACAGACCGCGCGGGCGAGGCGGCCCGCGCGGACACCGATATGGAGGGAGACACAGTGGGAGTCAGTCTGAGCAAGGGCGGCAACGTCTCGCTGACCAAGGAGGCTCCTGGACTGACCGCGGTCGTGGTGGGTCTGGGCTGGGACGTGCGGACCACTACCGGTACGGACTTCGACCTCGACGCCAGCGCCCTGCTGTGCTCGCAGGACGGCAAGGTCCTGTCGGACAAGCACTTCGTGTTCTTCAACAACCTCAAGAGCCCCGAGGGGTCGGTCGAGCACACCGGCGACAACCTCACCGGTGAGGGCGAGGGCGACGACGAGCAGATCAAGGTCAACCTCGCCACGGTGCCCGCCGAGGTCGACAAGATCGTGTTCCCGGTGTCCATCTACGAGGCCGACGGCCGCCAGCAGAACTTCGGCCAGGTCCGCAACGCGTTCATCCGGGTGGTGAACCAGGCCGACAACAACGAGATCGCCCGCTACGACCTGTCGGAGGACGCCTCCACCGAGACCGCGATGGTGTTCGGTGAGCTCTACCGTCACGGCAGCGAGTGGAAGTTCCGCGCGGTCGGGCAGGGCTACGCCTCGGGCCTGGCGGGCATCGCCTCCGACTACGGGGTGCGTGTCTGATCCTGGGCCTGCGGGTCCTCGGGGGCGCAGAGCGCGGGGGGGTGCGCGGCGATCACGCCGCGCACCCCCCTTTTTTCTTCTCCGTCGCGCTGTCTTTTCCGGCGCGCTGTGGCGGCGGCGCAGGGCAGGTGGGGCGGGTCAGGCGGGCACGACGGCCAGCGCCTCGACCTCGATGAGCAGGTCGTCGCGGAACAGGCGGGCCACCTCCACCAGGGTGCTGGCGGGCGCGACCCCCGGCGGCAGAAACTCGTCGCGGACCTGGCGGACGGCGATGACCTGGGACGCGTCCCGCACGAAGTACCCGAGTTTGATCACGTGCCGCCAGTCGGCGCCGGCGGCGGTCAGCGCGGTGTGCAGGTTGGTGAACACCTGCCGGGTCTGGGCGCGCAGGTCGCCGGGGCCGACGAGGGCGCCGTCGGCGTCCAGGGCGATCTGCCCGCTGATCACCACGAGGCGGCCCGGGGTGTCGACGCTGATGACGTGGCTGTAGCCGGGGCCGGGCGCCAGCTCCGGCGGGTTGATCGCACGAACGCCGGGGACGGTTTCACCGGACGGCTCGCTCACGGGCTGTTCCCTTTCGACGTGGGCAGGACGGTGCGGTCGCGGGCCGGGACCGGTCGGCGGCGCCCGCGCCCCGACCACCCGTCCGCGATCAACGAGGGGCCACTGTAGAAGGCGCCCCGCCCCCATGGCCAGCGATCTTCCGCGTCACCGTACCTCCGCCGCCCACCGTGCCGGCGTTCCGCCCCACCGTGTCGGCGTTCCTGCGACGTCGGCAGGCGGGCCTCCGAGGAGGAGTCGGACCTGATCGTGGCGGTAATCGCCAACGTGGCGGGTCAGCGTGTGCGTCGACGGGCGGCGGGTCCGGTGTCGGCGTGACCTTTGCGGAGGTCGGCTCGCCGCGGCGGAGGACGGCCTTGATGGAGACGACGGCGTCGATGAGTTCGGTGGCGTGGGCGTGGCGTGGGCGTGGTGTGGCCGGTGGATGTCGATCTCGACGCGTGCGGCGGTGCAGTAGGCCTGCCAGCGGTGGTCGGTTGGCTCGGAGGGGTCTCAGGTGGCGATCCGGTGGGGGGCGCTTTGCTGCTCGTAGATGCGCGAGGGCGTGGTGGAGGCGGGGCAGGGGCCGGCCGAGGGCATCGGCCAGATGGTCGGCGCTGAGGGGCTGCGGGTGCGCGGCAGCCAGCGCGGTGAGCACGATCTCGGCGTCGCGGATGCGGACGCTCTCGGCGGTTGAGGTGTCGTCGGGGCGTGCGGGTGGGGTGTGCGCTGGTTGCCCAGGACGGCGTCCAGGGCGGGGATCAGGTCGATGAGGACGCGCACCGGCCGGTCCGCCAGCTCGTCGGGGTGGAGCTGGTGCGGGTGAATGCCGAGCAGGTCGCCCAGTTCCCACAGGGACAGGCCGCCGGCGCGCAGCGGCTGGTGGAGGACCTCAGGCGTCATGGCGCCGCCCCGGTAATGATGCGGTGGTTGCGGAGGAGCGAGGGCGGGGCCGGGCGCGGGATGTGCAGCCCGCCGTGGACGGTAATTCAGGCGACGTGCAATTTCGTGCCTGGATCCCCTGGTGTCATCGGTTTTGCCAGGGGCAGGGGACGGAGGACGCAGGGGCGCCGGCTGACTGGGGGCCGCCTGCGGCGTACACACATGCCACCACAACCTGTGTTAGGACGCATGATGACCGACAGATTCGCCCGTGCGCTCGGGTGGACCAGCCTCGCGCTGGGCACGGCGCAACTGGCGGCGCCCAGGGCCGTGACCAGCCTGTGCGGCGTCGACGACGCGCCCGGGGCAGCGACCGTCGCCAGGCTCGTCGGCGGGCGCGAGCTCCTGCACGCCGCGCTGCTGCTCGGCGCCAAGAACCCCGCCCGGTGGGCGTGGACCAGGGTCGCCGGCGACACGATGGACCTCGGCGTCCTCGGCAGGGCCGCCGCCAACCGCGCGGGCACTCGCCGCGCCCGCGCGCTGGCTGCGCTCGGCGCGGTCGCCGGGATCGCCGCCCTCGACGCCGTCTGCGCCCGGCGCGGCACCGCCAAGGCCAAGGGCCCGCTGCAGGTGCGCGCCTCCATCACCATCAACAAGCCGCGCGAGGAGGTCTACCGCTTCTGGCGGGAGCTGGAGAACCTGCCCTCGTTCATGGTCCACCTGGACTCGGTGCGCTCCCTCGACCAGCGCCGCTCCCGCTGGAAGGCCAAGGGCCCGGTGGTCGACCTGGAGTGGGAGGCCGAGATCATCGACGAGCGGGCCGGCGACCTCATCGCCTGGCGGTCCGTGCCCGGCACCGGCGTCCCCACCGCCGGCCGGGTCAGCTTCACCGACGGGCCCGGCGGGCGCGGCACCGTCGTGGACGTCTCGCTGGAGTACGGCATGCACGGGCGCAAGCTCGCCGCCGCCGTCGCCCGGATGTTCGGCGAGCACCCCGAGCAGCAGGCCCGCGACGACCTGCGCCGCTTCAAGCAGGTCATGGAGACCGGCGAGGTGGTCCGCTCCGAGGGCAGCCCCGAGGGCCACCGCGCCCTGCGCCAGCTCCGCCAGCATCCCGCACAGCCGATTGGAGGACGGGCATGAAGGCCAACGTGTGGACGGGCCGCAACCACCTGGAGGTCCGCGACGTCCCCGACCCGCAGATCCTCAACGCGCGCGACGCGATCGTCCGCGTCACCTCCACCGCGATCTGCGGCTCCGACCTGCACCTCGTGGACGGCTACATCCCGACCGTCAAGAAGGGCGACGTGCTCGGCCACGAGTTCATGGGCGAGGTCGTCGAGGTCGGCCCCGGTGTGCGTAACCTGCGCGCCGGCGACCGCGTCGTGGTGCCGTTCCCGATCGCCTGCGGCGCCTGCTTCGCCTGCGAGGCCGAGCTGTACTCGCTGTGCGAGAACTCCAACCCCAACGCCGGGATGGCTGAGAAGCTGATGGGCCACGCGCCCGCCGGGATCTTCGGCTACTCCCACATGCTGGGCGGCTTCGCCGGCGGGCAGGCCGAGTACGTGCGCGTCCCGTTCGCCGACGTCGGTCCCGTCAAGATCGAGGACGGCCTGCCGGACGAGAAGGTGTTGTTCCTGTCGGACATCTTCCCGACGGGCTTCATGGGCGCGGAGATGTGCGACATCAAGCCGGGCCAGACGATCGCGATCTGGGGTGCGGGGCCGGTCGGGCAGCTCGCCGCGGCCAGCGCGTTCCTGCTCGGCGCGGACCGGGTCATCGTCATCGACCGGTTCCCGTACCGGCTCAGGCGGGCCCAGCAGACCGGCGCCGAGGTCCTCGACTACGAGGAGGTGAACGTGCTGGACGCGCTGCGCGACATGACGGGCGGGCGAGGCCCCGACGCCTGCATCGACGCCGTCGGCATGGAGGCTCACCACCCGACTCCGGCCATGTACGCCTACGACCGCGGCAAGCAGGCCGCCCGGATGGAGACCGAGCGCCCCTACGTGCTGCGCGAGGCCATCATGGCCTGCCGCAACGGCGGCGTGGTGTCCGTCATCGGCGTCTACGGCGGGTTCGTGGACAAGTTCCCGATGGGCACCGTCATGAACCGGTCCCTGACCATCCGCACCGGCCAGTGCCACGTGCAGCGCTACACGGGGCCGCTGCTGGACCGGATCCGCGCGGGGGAGATCGACCCGAGCTTCGTCATCTCGCACCGGATGCCGCTCAGCGAGGCGCCGCGCGCGTTCGAGCTGTTCAAGAACAAGCAGGACGAGTGCAACAAGGTGGTCCTCACTCCGTAGCGCCGGCCTTCGCGGCTCAGAGCCAGTTCCCCTTGCTCTCCGCGGTGGCCCGCCGCTCCGCCCGGTAGGCGGCGAAGGCGGCACGCCCGGCGGCGGTGAGCGTCGCGGCGGTCCGCTCCGGCGGGCCGCCTGCGCCGCACGACGCCCGGCAGGAAGTCCTCGCCGGCCGCCCGCAGCGGCTCGGGCAGCTGTCGGCTGGGAACTGCACGCAGCCCACGCCTTGGGTTCGGGACAAGTAAGCGAGAACCAGGCCCTGCTGGTGTTCACCGAGGCTGACAAGGGTGCCCGTCTGTCCGTCCGTCTTACTGACGCCTCCAGTACGGTCACCGATCTGGTTGCCGATCAGGTCGACTAGCAGCTGTGCCACGGCGACGCCACCCACCTCGGCGACGCCGAAGTGCCGCTGCAGCTCATCATGGGCAAGACTCGGCACAAGAACCCCCGCACCGCTCTGCGCTACGTCAAACCCGGCGCCGATGCCGTCACCGAGGTCCTGGCACCCCGCCGCCGTACGCATTGACCAGCGAAGACGAGCGAATGCTCCGGCCAGCACGAGCTGTCACGGCCTAGCGCTAATACTCGCGAGCAGGGTCCCCGCGGCCCGGGACGGCGGGCGGCGGGGCGGCGAACTTTCGGTGACGGGATCGCGGTGGCGGGCATGGGAGGGCCGCGAGGGGGCAGGGTGTGGTGTCGCACTCCGGGTGCCGGCGGCGCGCGAGGGGTGCGGGGAAAGATCCAGACCTGCGAGAATGAGGACATGAGTGTGCGTAAGCCGATCGAGTCGTGGCTGTCGGACATGGACGGTGTCCTGGTACATGAGGGGCAGCCCGTTCCGGGCGCCGACGAGTTCGTCCGGCGGCTGGAGGCCTCGGGCAAACGCTTCCTCATCCTGACCAACAACTCCATCTACACCCGCCGGGACCTGGCGGCGCGGCTGGCGGCGGTGGGGCTGAACGTGCCGGTCGAGTCGATCTGGACCTCGGCGCTGGCGACGGCGCGGTTCCTGCAGGACCAGCGTCCGGAGGGGTCGGCGTACGTGATCGGCGAGGCGGGGCTGACCACGGCGTTGCACGAGGTCGGGTACGTGCTGACCGACCTGGACCCGGACTATGTGGTGCTGGGGGAGACCCGCACCTACAGCTTCTCCCAGATCACCAAGGCGATCCGGCTGATCGAGCGGGGCGCGCGGTTCATCGCGACCAACCCGGACCCGATCGGCCCGTCGATGGAGGGGTCGCTGCCGGCGTGCGGCGCGGTCGCCGCGATGATCACCAAGGCGACGGGGGTGCAGCCGTACTTCGTCGGCAAGCCCAATCCGCTGATGATGCGCACGGCGTTGAACGTGGTCGGCGGGCACAGCGAGAGCACGGCGATGATCGGTGACCGGATGGACACCGACATCGTGGCCGGGGTGGAGGCCGGGCTGGAGACGATCCTGGTGCTGACCGGGGTGACGCGTAAGGAGGAGGTGGAGCGGTTCCCGTTCCGTCCCTCGCACGTGGTGCCGTCGATCGCCGACGTGATCGGGATGATCGACGGCGGCCCGGCGTCCTGACGACACCGCCTTGAGTGCGTCGTCCGGACGGTGTTGTCCGTGGCGGGGCGGCGGTCAGCCGATGAGGTCGGCGTAGCGGCGTCTCAGGGCCCGCTCGTCGTCGCCGCTCCCGTGCAGGGCGGTGCCGTCGTCGGTCATGACCTCTCCCTCACCGTGAGGCGCCCGCGCCGCACCCAATATGCCGCTGCCGGAATATGTCGTCAACGGCATGCAGCGGCCGGGAGGCGTAGACTCGAGGTCACACCATGCGCATGATCAAGCAGGCGGGTCGTCACGAGCTGGAGATCCGCAAGTCCCGTTTCGTCTGCACGCTGGCCCGGGTGCGGACCGAGGCCGAGGCGGTGGCGTTCATCGCCGCGCACCGGCGGGCGCATCGCGACGCCACGCACAACTGCACCGCCTACGTGGTGGGCGAGCACGGAGAGATCACCAAGAGCAGCGACGACGGGGAGCCGTCCGGTACGGCGGGCGTGCCGATGCTGGAGGTGCTGGTGCGGCGCGGCCTGACGGGGGTCGTCGCGGTGGTCACCCGGTATTTCGGCGGGGTGAAGCTGGGCGCGGGCGGGCTGGTGCGCGCCTACGGGCAGGCGGTGGCCGAGGCGGTCGACGCGGTGGGCGTGGTGGAGTTGCGTCCGGTGGTGACGGTGACGGTGTGCGCCGATCACGCGCTGGCGGGGCGGCTGCTGGGCGACCTGCACGGGCGGGGCCGTGAGCCCTCCCAGGTGCGTTACGGGCGGCTGGTGGAGGCCGACGTGCCGGTCGCGGTGGCCGAGCTGGAGGATTTCGGGGCGTGGGTGGCGCAGGTGACGGGGGGACGCGCCGAGCTGCGTCGCGGCGCCGAAGGCTACGTCGAGGTCCCCGTCCCCTGACCGCGCCCCCCTTCACCTGCCTGTCCCGACCTGTGTCCCTGTCCCGTGCCCGGCGTCTCGTACCCGAGGTCCCGTGCCCGGTGTTCGGTGAGCGGGCCAGGGAGAGGCGCGGCGGGGTGTGGTGATGGTCACAGACGGGGTGCGGTGGGGGCCGCGGGGACGGTTTCGATCGTCTGTAGGAGCAAGTCGTGATGCCCGTCGTCCCAGTGAGGAGGCCCTGTGACCGCCACCCACACCCGCCACCATGCCGACCCCGCCCCCGCCGCCGACCCCGCCGCCGATTCCGGCGCGGGGAACGCCGAGGGGGGCGGTGAGGTCGCGTCGGCGCCGCGGACGGGCCGTGCCATGGGTTGGCGCCTGCTGCGCAAGGTGGCGGTCGCGATCGCCGGAGTGGCGTTGATCGCGGCGGGTGTGGCGATGCTGGTGCTGCCGGGCCCGGGAGTGGTGGCGATCCTGGCCGGGCTGGGACTGCTGGGCACCGAGTTCCCCGCGGCGCGGCGCGTCAGCGAACGGATCAACGGCTACATCCGCACCGCCTGGCGCAAGATCCGCCGCCGCCCCGAAGCCCGCCCGGACGCCGGCCCGGACGCCTGACCGCATTCCGCGTGGCCCGCCCCCCACCTGCTGGCATCTGTCAGCGGGTTGGGGGCGGGTCGTGCTTTTCAGCTGAGCCAGCCGGGGCGGATCATGCCGCTCTCGTAGGCCAGCACCACCAGCTGGGCGCGGTCGCGCGCGTGGAGTTTGGCCAGGATGCGGCTGACGTGGGTCTTGGCGGTGGCGGGGCTGAGGACGAGCCGTTCGGCGATCTCCTCGTTGGACAGGCCCGCGGCGACCAGCTCCAGCACCTCGCGTTCGCGGTCGGTGAGCAGGTTCAGCTCGACGGCGGGCGGGGGCTGGGTGATGCGGGCGGCGAACTCGGCGATCAGGCGGCGCGTCACCGTGGGCGCCAGCAACGCGTCCCCGCGCGCCACCACCCGCACACCGTGGATCAGTTCGGGCGGTTCGGTGTCCTTGACCAGAAAGCCGCTGGCCCCGGCCTTGATCGCGCCGTAGACGTAGTCGTCCAGGTCGAACGTCGTCAAGATCACCACTTTGACGTCCGTCAGGCGCGGGTCGGACACGATGCGCCTGGTGGCCTCCAGGCCGTCCAGGACGGGCATGCGGATGTCCATCAGCACCACGCGGGGGCGCAGGCTGGCGGCCAGGTCGACGGCGGTCTGCCCGTCTCCGGCCTCGGCGACGATCTCGATGTCGTCCTCGCCCTCGAGGATGGAGCGGAATCCGGCCCGGACCAGCGTCTGGTCGTCGGCCAGCAGCACCCGGATCAACTGTTCTCCTTCATGTCGCCGGTCTGGTCGCCGGTCTGGTCGTCGGTTGCGGGGCGTGGGGGAGGGGGAGGCGGGCGTGGACGCGGAACCCGCCGGACGGCCCGGGCTCGGCGCTGACGCGTCCGCCGACCGCCGCGGCGCGTTCGCGCATGCCGCGCAGCCCGTTGCCGCGTTCCAGCGCGGCCGGGTCGCACGGCCCGGCGCCGTCGTCGTCGACCTGCAGCACCACCGCGCCGTCGGCCCGGGTGATCCGCACGGTCGCCGAGGAGGCGTGCGCGTGCCGCACCACGTTGGTCAGCGCCTCCTGGACGATGCGGTACCCGGCCGCCGACACCGGCGCGGGCAGGGAGCCCAGGAACTCCGGGTCGGTGTCGCCGGTCAGCCGCACCGCCAGCCCTGCGGCGCGGGTCCGCGCGACCAGTTGCCCGGCCAGTTCCAGCGACGGCGCCCCCACCGCCGTCCCCACCGTCCCCACCGTTCCCGCCGGCGGCGCCGGCGGTGTGGTGCTGGACGCCGGTGAGGGGCCGGTGTCGTCGACGTGCCGCAGGACGCCCAGCACCGCCCGCAGCTCCCGCAGGGTGTCCTTGCTGGCCTGTTTGATCGCCTCCAGCGACGCGTAGGCCTGGTCGGCGTCGTCACGGCGGTGCAGCGCCGCCCCGGCCTGCACGTGGATCAGTGAGATCTGGTGGGCGAGCACGTCGTGCAGCTCCCGCGCGATGCGCAGCCGTTCCTCGGTGGCGCGGCGCCGCGCCTCGGCCTCGCGGTCGCGTTCGGCCTCGACCGCGCGCCGCTCGGCGGCCGCCAGCTCGGCGCGGCGCGCCCGCACGTACTGGCCCATCCCCACGGTGACCAGGAGCACCACGCCCAGCGCGCCGACCGCCTCACCGTTGACGACCGCCTCACGGCCGTCCAGGCGGCCCTGCGAGCGCAGCACCCCCACGACCACGAACCCGCAGTTGACGACGATCACGGCGCCCAGCGGCACCGCCAGGCGGCAGCGCGTCGCCGCGTTGAACAGCGCCGGCAGCAGCACGAGGGCCACGGGCCCGTCGGGGTAGCCCATCGGGTAGTACAGCGGCACGGCCAGCGTTACCACGGCCACCACCAGCACCGGGTGCCGCCGCCGCAGCGCCCAGATCCCGCACATCAGGACGATCAGCACGGCGCCGCCCGGCCACAGCGGCCGGTCCTGCGGGCGCGCGACGGCGGCCGACCACCCAAGGAAGACCACCGTCGTGGCCGCCGCGACCAGCAGGTCGGCGGTGCGTCCCCGCGCCCATCGGGTCACTGTCACGGCACCACCGTAGTTGAGCGGCGCCCCCACCAGTGATCAACCCTCGAACGGCCCGGATCCCGCCGCGGACCGGGTGCGTCAGGGCGAGCCGACATGCTGTGCCGGGGCGCCCGCGCCCCGGCGGGCAGGGCTTGACTTTCGGCAGTATCACCGCAGTTGGACGGCCTGTACCGTGGGCCGGATGAACGACCCGACCTCCCCGGCCCTGCCGCGGCCTGGTCCCGCCCCGCCCGACGCGTCTGCGGCGTCCCCGCGGCCACCCCGCGACGGCGACCCGCGGCCGGATCGGCGGCAGCGGCGGGACTGGTGGGGGGTGCCGGCGGGGCTGTTGGCGCGGCCGTCGCGGCGCGCGGCGTGGCTGGACCTGTTGTTGTGGGCGACGCTGTCGTTCCCGATGGTGGTCGGCACCGTGCTGCCCGCGCGTGCGGGCCAGGCCCGCTGGTGGCTGGAGTTCGCCGGGGTGCTGGTGCTGGGCGCGGCCATCGCGGTCGGCCGGGCCTGGCCGCTGACGGCCCTGGTGACCGGGACGGCGCTCATCGCCGTCCACGGCAACTTCGTGTTCGCCCTGCCGGTCCTGGCATATCAGACCGGGCTGCGCCGCACCCACGCCCGCCCGGTCCTGTGGGGGTTCACCGGCATCTTCGTGGCCGGCACCACGCTGAACCTGATCCGCGGCATCGACGTCACCGTCTGGTTCCCGCTGACGATCTGGCTGGTGCTGCTGGGCGTGCTGCCCTGGATGGTCGGCCGCTACTGGCGCCAGTACCGCCAGCTGCTGCACGCCGGGTGGGAACGCGCCGAGCAGCTGGAACGCGAGCAACGCATCGTCGCCGAACGCGAACGGCTGCGCGAACGCGCCCGCATCGCCCAGGACATGCACGACTCCCTCGGCCACGAACTGGCGCTGCTGGCGGTGCGCGCCGGCGCCCTGCAGGTCGCGCCCGGCCTGGACGACCACCACCGCGCCGCGGCCGCCGACCTGCGCGCCGGCGCGGCCGAGGCCACCGAACGCCTGCGGCAGATCATCGGCGTGCTGCGCGAGGACGCCCCGCCCGGCGCCGCCGGCGGAGTGCCGGCCGACGATCCGCCCGTGCGGGACGTACCGGTCGGTCACGCCGTGGCGGAGCTGACCGCGCGTGCCCGCGCGTCGGGCATACCCGTCGAACTCGTCGAAGACCCCTCGCCGGCCGCCCCTCCCGGGGATGCGGCTGGGGATACGGCGGGCGCGGGGGAGGAGCCCGCGGACCTGGCGCCGATGGTGCGCCTGGCGGTGTACCGGGTGGTGCAGGAGGCCCTCACCAACGCCGCCAAGCACGCCCCCGGCGCGCCGGTGCGGGTCCGGGTGAGGCATCACGCGTCGGGGGTGACGGTGACGGTGTCCAACCAGGCTCCGCCCACCGGGACGCGGCCGCTGCCGGCGGGCGGCGGGCACGGGCTGACCGGGCTGGCCGAGCGGGTCCGCCTGGCCGGTGGCGTCCTGCGCGCCGGTCCCCCCCGCGGCGGCGGGTTCGAGGTGACCGCCGACCTGCCCGCCACCCCCGCCGACCCTGCACCGGCCCCAGCCCCAGGCTCAGGCTCAGGCGCGGGGGCGGTGTCGGAGTCGGCGCGTCACCTGGCCAGGCAGCGCCGCCAGCTGCAGCAGCGGCTCGTGCACGCCATCGCGGTGCCGGCCGCGCTGCTGGCGGCGCTGTCGGCCGTGATGGTCGGCTACTACGTCTACATGACGCTCAACTCGGTGCTGCGGCCGTCCGACTTCGCCGCGCTGCGCGCGGGCGACGACAGCGCCCAGGTGATGCAGGTGCTGCCGCGCGAGGAGCTGATGAACCCCGACGCCTACCGCACCTGGTACCCCGAGCCGCCCGGCGCGGACTGCCACTACTACCGGCCGGACGCCAACGTGCTGGGCCTGTACAAGGTGTACCGGCTGTGCTTCGCCGACAGGCGCCTGTCGTCCAAACAGGTGCTGTACGCACCCGGCGGCCCCGGGCCCCCGAACGCCCCTGACACCCCCGAACGAGACGGGACGGGACGGTAGGAGAGACGGCCGGGCCGCACGTTCGCGGCGTCCCACGACCGTCCACGATCCACGACCGTCTATGACCGTACGATGCCGCACGATGACCGCACGACGGCCGGTGACCGCACGACCAACGGCCGGCCGCCCGGGAAGGGAACCAGGTGATCCGCGTACTGCTCGCCGACGACGAGGCGATGATCCGCGCCGGGGTGCGGGCCATCCTGACCGCCGACCCCGCCATCGAGGTCGTCGCCGAGGCCGGCGACGGACGCGAGGCGATCGAGCTGACCCGCAGCCACCGCCCCGACGTGGCGCTGCTGGACATCCGCATGCCCCGGCTGGACGGCCTGGCCGCGGCCGCCGAACTGCGCCGCGCCGCCCCCGGCACCGCCGTGGTCATCCTGACGACGTTCGGGGAGGACGAGTACATCGCCCGCGCCCTGTCCGGCGGCGCCAGCGGGTTCCTGCTGAAGTCCGGCGACCCGCACGAACTGATCGCCGGGGTACGGGCCGTCGCGGGCGGCGCCGCCTACCTGTCACCCAAGGTCGCCCACCGCGTCATCACCGAGATGCGCGGCGGGCGCATGGCGCACGGCGCGCACGCCCGCCGCCGCGTCGACGCGCTCACACCGCGCGAACGGCAGGTGCTGGCGCTGGTGGGCGCCGGACTGTCCAACGCCGAAATCGCCTCCCGGCTGCACGTGGTGGAAGGCACCGTCAAGGCGTACGTGAGCACGATCCTGACGCGGCTGGAGGTCCGCAACCGGGTGCAGGCCGCGATCGTCGCCTACGAGGCCGGCCTGGTCGGCGACGACGCCTCCGCCCCCTGACCTGCGCGTCCCCGGTCACCCCTCGACCAACGATCAGGGGCCGTTCTCGCGGGAAGGCTCCCGCGAGAACGGCCCCTTGTCTTCGGCGTCCGCCCCGTTGCCCGTGCGCCGCGCACGTACACGGGCGCGGTGGTGGCGGGCGGTCAGCGACGCGGCGGTTCGGGGTTGCGGCCGGGGACGGCCATCACATCCGGCATGGTGACCGCCGTCCCCGGGTCGCCGGCCGGCGGCGTGTGCGCGACCCCGCCCGCCACGACCGGGGCCGGGACGGTCTCGACCGGAACCCCGGTGCCCAGCAGCACCGCACCCGCGGCCACGCCCCGCAACGCCACCACCAGCGGCGCGACCAGACGCACCAGCACGACCGCCACCAGCGGCGCCGCCACCACGCCCAGCACGAACCCGGCGGCCACGTCGTGCGGGTAGTGCACCCCCACGAACACGCGGGAGAACGCCATCACCGCCGCCAGCGGCAGCACCAGCCACGCCATCGCCCGCCACGCCACCACGATCACCGCGGCCGACGCCGCCGCGATCGTGGCGTGGTTGCTGGGGAACGACCAGTCGCCCGGCGCCGGACACGCGACGATGTTCATCGCGCCCGCCACCGCACGGCACGGCCGCTCCTCCTGCAACGCGCTCTTGGACACCTCACTGACCAGGTACGCGGCCACCACCGCCACCGGCGCCAGCAACGCCAGCCCCATCGCCCGCGCGTCGCCGCCACGGGCCCGCCACCAGCCCGCCACGAACAACGCGGCGAACACCAGCAGCCCCGCGTCCGTGCCGATCTCGGCGACCGAATGCACCCACGACGGCGTGCCATGGGCGAACTCGGTGATCTCGCGGTACCAGTCAGCGCTGAACTCAGGCGCGCGCATGCTCTCCCTCACGCTCGGAGCGATTGATGTGACATCCACATCGAAATGTGATCCTGCACCAGACTGCTGAAGTTCACCCGACGTTCACGATTATGTCGAGAATGTCACGTAACACCGGCTTTGTTGATCAGCGGGGCGGCACGCGCCCCACGTCCGTCTCCCGGCCCGCCGCGGCCCCGCCGCTGCCCGCGGCCACACCCGCCACGTCCCCGGTCACGTCCCCGGTCACGTCCCCGGTCGCGCCCGCAGCGTCCTCGGCGTCCTCGGCGTCCTCGGCGTCCTCGGCCATGGCGGCGACCGCGTCCGCCTCCACCACGTCCACCAGCGGCCCCGCGGACGCCTCCCCGCCACGACGGTGGCCGCCACGGCGATGCCGCAGATACCGCACCACCTCCACCACCACGGTCACCGCCAGCGCCAACCCCAGCCCCATCGCCACACCCTTGACCGGGTCGTGCTCGAACGCCACACCGCCCACGTAGCCCAGCACCGTCCCGTACACCGCCCAGCTCACCGCCGCCACCCCCGCGAACAAGGTGAACGACCGCGCCGGATAACCCACCGACCCCATCGTCATCGTCACCGCCGTCCGCCCGCCCGGCACATACCGCGCCACCACCAGGATCAACCCGCCCCGCTCACCCAGCACCCCACGCGCCCAGCCCAGCGCCCGGCCACGCCGCGACCCCGGCGGCACCCGCGCCACCAGCCGCCCACCCCACAGACGCCCCACCAGATACGACACGTGGTCGCCCACGAACGCGCCCAGCGCCGCGAGCACCACCACCGCCACCACGTCCGGCTCACCCGACGCCGCGTACACACCCCCCGTGATCACCATGCTCTCGCTCGGCACCGCCGGGAAGAACCCGTCGATCACCGCCACCGCGAACAGGGCCACGTAGAACCACGGAGAGGTCACCGCGGCGTGCAGCACCTGCCCCACCAGATCCGTCACTGCGTCCATGCCGACTGACGCTAGAAAACGATCACCCTTGGCGGCATCGGACGAACGGCGCCCACCACCCCCCACTTTCGTCAGGTCCACGCCGCGTCCTGCGAACGATGTACACCAGGTTCCTCATGCCGGAGGACGATCCACCGCTCCCGCCCCCCACATCCTGGAACCACCCCGCCACCACCGCCCAACAGCAACGGCCGGCCCCCAGGAGAAACCACCCCATGCACAACACCCCCCACGGCGCCCCGTACGGCCTCCCACACGACGCCCGGCACCGCGCCCCGCACGACGCCCCGGACGGCGTGCCGCACGCGCCGGCGATGCGCGCCTCCGACGCCGACCGCACCGCCGTCATCGAACGCCTCGGCGACGCCCTCGCCGAAGGCGCCCTCGACACCACCGAATACCAGCGCCGCCTCGACGCGGCCGCCACCGCCGTCACCACCGCCCAGCTCGCCCCGCTCACCGCCGACCTGCCCGTCTCCCGCGCCGCCCAGGCCAAGGCCGCCGCCGCCCGCCGCGCCGCACGCGCCCGCGCCGACAAACGCGCCTGGTTCGACGAATGGGGCTACTGGGCCGCCGGCGCACTCATCATGACCGTCATCTGGGCCGCCACCAGCCTGCAGGCGGGGGAGTGGAAGACCTACTGGCCCGCCGCCCCCCTCGGCATCTGGGCCGCCGTCCTGATCTCCTACGCCGTGTGGCCCGACAAACCCCGCGACAAGGACCACCACGACCCCGGCGGCCCCGACGCCACGGCGAAATAGGGTGGCGCCCCACCACACGCACCGTCCACACTGACCCACCTGTGAGCATCCTGCACATTTTCGACATGGACGGCACCCTGCTCGCCGGCTCCACCGCCAACCTCGAAGTGGCCCGCCAGCTCGGCACCCTGCCGCAGCTGAACGAACTGGAAGCCCGCTTCGCCGCCGGAACCCTCGACACCCGCGGCTTCTCCGCCGCCATCCACCGCCTGTGGCGCGACCTGACCCCCGACGCCGTCGCCGCCGCCTACGCGGCCGCCCCCTGGCTCGACGGCATCGCCGACGTCTGCGCCGACATCCGCGCCCGCGGCGAACACAGCGCCGTCATCACCATGTCACCCGACTTCTTCGCCCGCCACCTGCTCGACCTCGGCTTCGACGAGGTCATCGCCTCCCGCTTCCCCCCACCGCCGTTCACCGCCCCGCTCGACCCCGCCGCCATCCTCACCCCCGACGACAAGGTCCACCTCACCGAGGACCTGCGCCGCCGCCACGGCCTGCCCCGCGACCGCTGCGTCGCCTACGGCGACTCGATGTCCGACGCGCCGCTGTTCCGCCACCTCACCCACACCGTCGCCGTCAACGCCGACCACCACCTGTCCGGCCTGGCCAGCCTCGACTACCGCGGCGGCGACCTCACCGAGGCCTACCACCTCGCCCGCACCCTCCTATCCCGGTAGCCACCCGCCCGGCCACCGCACACCCGCCACGAGGGGCCCACGAGGGCGTCCGCGCAAGGGGGCGCCTGCGAGGGGGCGTTACGAGTGCGGGAGACGCGCCGCCAACCCGTCCAGCAGGCACTCCAGCGCGAACCCGAAACGACGCTCGGACTCGGCGTGCACGTCAACCCCCGAAGCCGCCGCCATCCGCCCGGCCAGCAGGGGATGCTCCGCTCGCAGACGCCGCAGGTAGCCGTCCATCTGCTCCGCCCACTCCTGCGGACCGCCCTCGGCCGGCCCCATCGCCGCCCGCCACGCCAGCTCGGCGCTCACGGCCCCCACCACGTGATCGTTGACGGCGGCGAGCGCGGCGTCCAGATCCGCGTCGGCGAACCCCGCCCTGACCAAGATGGACAGCCCGGCCTCGCTCAACGCCAGCGCGTTGGGCCCCAGATTCGGCTGTGCGGCCAGATCCGTCAGCACCCACGGGTGACGCAGCAGCATCCGCCGGTGACTACCGGCCAGGTCCGCCAGGGCACGCCGCCACTCCACATCCGGCGCGGGCACCGAGATCTCACCCAACACCGCATCGAGCGCGAGCTCCAGCATCTCGCCCTTGTTCGCCACATACCAGTACAGCGCTCCGGCCGTGACCCCCAGCTCGGTGGCCACCCGCCGCATCGACAGACCCTGATGCCCCTCGGCGTCCAGAATCCCCACCGCGACACCGACGATCCGCTCCCGGCTCAACCTGCGGTCACGCGGCGGCCGCTCCGGACGCAACCACACCGACGTACGAGCAGCAGGAGAAGACGGTGACGACACGAGAAAACGCTACCGCCCAGACGCACACCACCCCGCACACCCACACCACCCACCCTCCACCGCCGCCACCCGGCCCCCGAAAACCGACCACGCCGCCCCACTCCGGCAGCCCCGAACCCGCACCCCCCACACGACGCCGCCGACCCGAAGCCGCCGTCGGGTGGCGGGCACTGCCATGGGCCACTCCGTGTGAAATGCGCCGGTGCCTGCGGGCGCGGCCGACACTCAGGGCGCAGCCCGAGGCGCCCACGCCGCCGACCCGCACGCTGGCGATCCCCGCCGATCCCGCCGGGTCCACCGGGTCCATGGGCGCCACCTGCACCCCGGCACGGTGAGGCCAACCACCCGCCCACCAGCGCCCCGACCACCCCCATCCCAGCACTCACGCCCGGGGGGAATCACACGCCCGGTTCCGCCGCCGCCACGGCGACGCCATGATGGACGCCCACGCCCACGGTGCCGAACCAGTCGGAGCCCTGCCCATGCCCCCACCGTCCACCGCCGACACCGCACGCACCACCACCCCCGCCGCGCCCGCCTACGCACGCCCCCTGTTCTGGTTGACCGTCACCGCCATCACCTACGCCCTCACCCACCACGTCGGCGTCGCCATGGCCTGGCTCGGCACCGTCGGCCCCACCCGCTGGGCCGACTGGATCGACCTGCTCACCCCCTACGCCGTCCTCCTCCCGACCGCCGCCGCCCTGCACACCGGGGGAGCGGGCCGCCGCACCTGGGCCCTCTACCTGACCGGCGCCCTCACCTACGTCGAAGGCCACGGCATCCACCTGGCCGCCAACTCCGTCGGCAACCACGCACCTAGTGACATCGCACACCTGTGGGACGAAACCGCCGGCCACTACATCTGGTACGGGGGAGTGGCCCTGGTCGTGGCGTCCCTCGCCGCGGCCCTGGCGCACCACCCGGCCCCGCACGGCACGACCGGACGCGTCCTGGCGCACACCGCCGCGCTGCTGACCGGCGTGACGTTCACCACCAACTCCCTGGAAGGCGGCACCGCCGTCATGGGCATCGCCGTGGCGGCCGCGTTCACCGCCTGGGGCTGGACCGCGCGCACCCGCCTCGGCGGCGTCCTGGTCACCGCGTTCGCCAGCGCCCTGCTCCTGCTGACCGCCTACGGCCTGTGGCAGGGCGGCTTCCCCCAGCCCTCCCAGCTCGGCTGGATCTGACCCACCCCCCGCCGCGCCCCCCTTAACCTCCCGTCACCGCTCCTGGTCGGCGGGCCGCGAGTCGACGCGCCCCAGCAGCGGATGCACCCGCATCGCCGCCTCCAACTCCCCGGGAAGCTCGTCACGGTAACGGCCCAGCGTCGACAGGTCGGCGTGACCCAGCACACGCCGCACCGCGTCCATGTCGGTCGCGGCCGCCAAGAGATGCGTCGCGGTGGTGTGCCGCAGCCCGTGCGGGGTGACGGCACGGCGCCGCTCCGGATCCACCCGTGCCTGCACCCGGTCGATCACCGCCTGCACGTCACCGCGCGCCAGCCGGCGTCCCCGCCACGACAGCAGCAACGCCCTGGGTTCACGGCCGCGATCCAGCAGGGGACGCCCCTCGGCCAGATAGGCGTCCAGCACCTCCGCCACCGGACGCGGCAACGGCACGTCCCGGGTACGGCCGCCCTTGCCGAACACCCGCCAGTACCGCACCCCGTCGTTGACGAAGAAGTGCTCCACGTCGGCGCGGGTCAGCTCCGACACCCGCGGCCCCACCGCCGCCAGCAGCAGCACGATCAGCCCGTCCCGCAGCTCCACACGCTGGTCACGGCGCCGCCCCTGCTCGGCCGGCGTCTCGGCCAGCCGACGCGCCGCGCCCAGCAGCCCCTCGGCCTGCTCGGCGGTCAGCGCCCGCCGCTCGGCGCGCAGCCCGCCCCGCTGCCGCGGCCGCACCGTCGCCGCCTCCATCGGGTCCAGCTGCACCCACCCGGCGATCACGGCGTGCCGGAACAGCGCCGACACCGACCGGCGGAACCGCGCCTGCGACGCCGGGCTCTGCGTGGCCGCCGCCCGCTCACCGCCGCCGGGGGAGGGGGAGGGGCCGCGGCGCCGCCCGTCGGGTTTGCGGGCGAACGCCAGCAGCACCTGGTCGACGTCCTCGCCGGTCAGGTCGTCCAGCACCCGGCCGGGCCCGGCCAGCTCGGCGAAGGTGTGCACGTCACGCACGTACACCTCGGCGCTGCCGGGCGCCAACGCGCCGGTGACGGACTTGGCGCGGACCATCTCGGCGTACCGGTCCACGGCCTGGGCGACGGTGACACGCTCGACATCACGGGGACGCACACCGCGGCACGTTACCGCCCGCCACCGACAGACCCCACCACCCCCACAAACCCGACAAAACGCAATAAACCACTCAGAATCCATCTTCTGTATGGTTTGATCACCTTGCCGGAATGAGATCATGGAAGGGGCGCCACGGCATCACCGGCACGGCGGCGCCGCCTTGCGGACGGGGGACGGGGAGGCGCGGCGCGATGGCGGACCAGGAACTGTTCGACCAGGTCGGCGAGGTGGTCAGGGGATCGGCGCCCAGAACGGCCGGGGAACTGCGCGTGCAGGTGCGCCCGAGCGGCGTCAAGGTCTGGTACGGCGACGCCGCGCCGCCCAGGGAGCACTACGAGGCGCAGATCGTGGCCGCCGACATCGTCACCGACGCCCGCGTGAGGGCCCTGGAGATCGGCTGGCACGCCGAACATCCCCGCGAGGCCGACAACCAGGCGCTGCTGGACGGCCTGCGCGCCCGCGAACCGCGGTGGCGGGCCGCCCTGGGCGACGACGCGGTCGCCGGGGCGTTCCTGGGTCGGACGACGTGGCGGCGGATCTCCGAGACCTGGCTGGATCCCGACCTGGACGGGCCCGACGTGCCGTTCGACATCGGCGTCAGGCTCGTCGACTACATCAACGCCCTGCAGCCACACCGCGCCACACCCTGACGCCCGCCACGCCGATCACGCCGTCGCGCGCTGCACGGGGTGGCTGCAGGACGGCAAGGACAACCACGCCCACACCCGACGAAGCGAAACAGTTGCCGTCCGACTGAAGCCGTTGATGCCCGAGCCTGGTGAACCTGGCGCAGCCGGATGCCGCACTGGCCGTGCGCGGCGTCGCCCCGGCGATTCCCGCCGCGGGCACGTCGCAACCGTCGACTCGTCCGGGCGGGCAAGACGACTCCGCACACAGGACTCCGCGCGCGGGGGTTCAACGTCGCCGGCGGACTGGTGCGCGTTGCGCCCGTTCAGAGCCCCTCTCGCCCAGGCTCGACGGATGGTCGATAATGCACATTATGTTAAGTAGATGGTTCGGTCGCTGCCCCGCCCAGGCATGACCCCACCGCGTCCCCCTGTACGTGGCGCCCGCCGGTCCCTCTCCTCAGCCGCACACTCCGCTGCCCTCCACGGGATGGACGCCGGCCCGTGTTGGCCACCCGCAGCACCGCCGCGCCGTTCTCCTCCCCGGTCGACACCCCGCACCGACGTGCCGCACTGACGAGGGTCGCCGCCAGCGCGGCTCCCCGGGCGCCCAACGCTGGCCCCTTCGCCGCCCTCCCACTCGAAGACGCGTACTCGGCCAGGCCTCGGCCGGGGGCGTGGGCAGCGCCCGAGGGCTGGCCGCGATGTACGCGGCCGCGGTGTCCGGCTCGGACGACCGTCCCGCGCTGCTGCGCCCCGGCATCCTCGGCGAGTTCGCCATGCTCCACTCCACCGGCGGCGCCCTGGTCGGCGGTGACCAGGGCCAGTGCGCCCTCGGTTTCCAGGCCAAGGCGCTGCGCTACCCGCTCCTCGGCGCGAACGCGTCCGGCCACAACGGGTCGGCGGGCGCACCCGGTCCGCACGGTCGGCACCATGCACCGTGATCATGTACGCGGCGGGCGTGCCGTACCTGATGTCCGCGCCAGCCGCTCCCGCACTCCCGCCGGTGAGGCGGCCACCGCGCGGCGCCGCTGCCCCACTTCGCCCGCGGCCACCGGGCTTCTGGCCAACACGGCGGCCGTCCGCCAGGCGTTCCACATCACCAGCGACGAGGTACTGACCTGGGCCCAGATCTACCTGTCCGTCGCCGAGGCCACGCACCGACGCGCCACGGCGGCTATGTCGAGTTCAACAGACCGGCGACGCCCGAGAAGGCGTAATCCGGGCCGGTCCGCGTCACGTGCCCTTCTAGGTTCGTTCCAGTGCGGGTCTGCCAGCTCTCCGGATAGTGCGAGGCAGTAGTCATCGGCCCGGCGGCACCCGGCGCCGGCATGTCTCTCTCCCCCGGGCGCGCAGCACTCACCCTGCGGCCGCGACCAGACGTCCACCTCTTCCGGTGATCATGGTGGACGCGTGCGGCGGCAGAACATGCGGTCTCCTCCACCCTCATGGCGGCGATCACCACCCGCCACTCCCCCGCCGCCCCGCCGGGACGCGGGAGGAACGCCAACGATCAGTGCACTTCACCTGGTGATCTTGACGCGGTCGAAGCGCCAAGGGTTTCCACACGAAGAAGCCCGCCACAGAATGTGACGTAATCGAGACAGTCCGCACTCATCCCGGGCGCGGGTTGCTGCCAACCTCCAGGCGGGGGCTCGGGACGGCGACGCTGCGCCAGGCCTCGGCAGCCACCGGCCGTCCGGGCCGGTTGCCGGTCGTCATGGCCGGGTGTGCGTCCGCTGGTTCGGCGCGGTGATGTTGTGTGGCCGGGGCGGTCGACGGCTGTAGCCGGGGTACCGGCTGTCGGCCGTTTTCCGGGGGGCGCCTCGGCTTCACGGGGCGCTGTCACAGTGCGAGCGGAAGGCCTTCGTGCCCGGGACGAGATGTCGGGTGCGGAGGTCTTCCGCCGCTACCGCCCACTCCCCTACCGTCCCTCCCCGGTTCCCTCACCGAGTTGACGCCGAACGGTCCCGTCGGTGGTTTTCACCGGTGTTCTGCGGACGTTGGGGTCGGGGCGTGCCGTTTCTGGGCCGCCGTGCTGTCGGCATGGGTGGTGGGGGCGGCTCGCGGATGGTGGCGCGGGGTGTTGTGGCGCTAATGCTGCGGGGCGGGCGGAGGCCGGTCCTGGTGCGGGTCTCGTCACGGGGAGGCTGCGGGCGGTTTGCGGGTCTGTTCCCGAGCGGGATCAGGGTGGGGTCGGGGGTGGGGTCGTGCGTGGTGGGGAGGGCGGGGCGGGGTTTGTACATCTGTGGGTGTACGCGGGGGTGGGGGGCTGCGCGAAAGGTGCAGGTGGGTTGTCGGCTGTGGCGGGTTTCGCCGGGTGGGCGGCGCGCTCGATGATCGGGGGCGTATCGGTCGGGTGAGCGGTGGGAGGGTCCCGGGTGGACGATCCGTTGTTGCTGGCGCGGGTGCAGTTCGCGTTGACGGCGGGTTCGCATTTCGTGTTCGTGGCGTTGACGTTGGGGCTGGCGACGCTGGTGGCGTTGACGCAGACGCGGGCGACGCTGTCGGGCAGTGTGGTGGCCGAGCGGATGACGCGGTTCTGGGGCCAGCTGTATGTGATCAATTATGCGGTGGGGATCGTCACGGGGCTGGTGATGGAGTTCCAGTTCGGGTTGAACTGGAGCGGGATGTCGCGGGTCGTGGGTGAGGTGTTCGGGGCGCCGCTGGCGATGGAGACGGTGGTGGCGTTCTTTGTGGAGTCGACGTTCCTGGGTTTGTGGATTTTCGGGTGGGACCGGTTGAACCGGTGGGTGCATCTCGCGTTGATCTGGGTGGTCGCGGCCACGGCGTATTTCTCGGCGTATTTCATTCTGGTGGCCAACGGGTTCCTGCAGCGGCCTGTGGGCTACGAGATGGTGGACGGGGTGGCGCGGCTCACGGACGTGGGGGCGTTGCTGGCGAATCCGACGGCGTTGCTGGCGTTCGGGCATGTGGTGTTCGGCGGGTTGCTGACGGCGGGGTTCTTCATGGCGGCGGTGAGCGGCTATCACCTGTTCCGCAGGACGGCGGAGGTGGATCTGTTCCGCCGGTCGATGCGTACCGGGCTGGTGACGGTGGTGGTGTCGGTGTTCCCGGTGGTGGTGTTCGGGGGGGTGCAGTTCCAGTACGTGCAGCCGACCAAGCATCCGTCGTCGCAGGAGGCGGCGGCGCAGGTGGCGGAGTTCCAGGCGCGGTTCGGGCCGGGTGACTACACGCCGCCGGGGCTGGCGTCGGTGGGTGAGACGTTGATGGTGTCGGCGTGGTCGCTGATGTTCTTCATCGCGTTCGTGGCGTTGGTGAAGTTGCCGTTCGGGCGGTGGCTGGAGCGGGGCCGGGTGTTCCACGTGCTGATGATGGCGGCGGTGCCGCTGCCCTACGTGGCGATGATCTCGGGGTGGGTGTTCCGTGAGGTGGGCCGGCAGCCGTGGATGGTGTACGGGGTGTTGAAGACCGAGGACGCGTTGTCGGATGTGCCGGCGGGTGCGGTGGCGGTGTCGTTCGTGGTGTTCACGGTGGTGTTCGCCGTGCTGGTGGCGGTGAATCTGTGGTTGCTGGTGCGGTACGCGCGGCGCGGGCCGGAGGCGGTGCGGCTGGGGGCGCCGGGGGCGCCGGAGCCGGATCGGCCGGTGTTGACGCCGTCGTTGTGAGCCCCGGCGGGGCGGGACGGGTCGAGGGTTTTCCGGACGGTGCTTTCCCCGGTCGCGGGCCGGTGGGGTGAGGAGTCGACATGCAGACGCTGGCGGTGCTGGTCCTGGCGGTGTTCACCGCGGGGTATCTGGTGCTGGCGGGGGCCGACATCGGCATGGGGATGCTGCTGCCGGTGCTGGGCCGCGGCGAGCGGGAACGGCGGCTGGTGATCGCCGCGTTCGCCCCGTTCTTTCTGGCCAACGAGGTGTGGCTGGTGGCGACGGCGGGTGTGGTGGCCGCCGCGTTCCCCGGGTTGGAGCATGCGCTGCTGAGCGGGTTGTTCCCGTTGTTCGTGGCGTTGCTGGTCGGGTGGATCGTGCGGGACATGGGGTTGTGGTTGCGGGGCCGGGTGGACGCGGCGGGGTGGCGTGCGGTGTGTGACGGCGCGGTGGTGGCGGGCAGTTGGGTCCTGGCGTTGGTGTGGGGTGCGGTGCTGGGCACGGTGCTGGTCGGCGGGGGTCATGTGGAGGACGGGGTGAACGCCGGGACGGTGCTGGGGTTGCCGTTGGCGTTGGTGTTCGCGGCGCATGGGGCGGGGTTCGCGCGGTGGCGGCTGGCGGGTGGTCTGGTGGAGCGGGCGCGGCGGGTGCCGGGGCGGTACTGGGTGTCGGGGGTGGTGCTGGTCGTGGTGCCGGTGGCGGCGGGGGCGCGGTTGCCGTGGTCGCAGGTGGCGGCGTCGCCGGAGGCGTTGGGGGTGACGGCGGTGATGTGCGCGGTGTTGTTGCCGTTGCTGCTGGCGGCGCAGGCGCTGGTGTGGTGGACGTTCCGGGGGCGGGCCGAGTCCCCCGGCTACCTGTGAGGGTGGTGGCGGGGTGAAGGCGGTGGAGCGTCGTCTGGTGGGGTGGCTGCCGCGGCGGGTGCTGGTGGTGCTGGTCGTGGTGGCGGTGGCGCAGGCGGTGCTGGTGGTGGTGCAGGCCGGTGCGTTGGCGGGTGCGGTGGCGGGGTTGGACGCGGGGTTGCTGGTCGTTGTGGTGGCGGCGGTGGCGGGGCGTTCGGTGCTGGCGTGGGCGGCGTCGGGTGTGGCGGGGCGTGCGGCGGCGGGGGTGAAGGCGCGGTTGCGGGAGGCGGTGCTGGCTCGTCCCGGGGTGGGGTCGGGTGGGGCGCGGGTGACGTTGCTGACGCGGGGTTTGGACGCGGTCGATCCGTTCTTCGCCGGGTATGTGCCGCAGTTGGTGGCGGCGTGCGTGGTGCCGCCGGTGGTGCTGGCGCGGCTGGGGGCGGCTGATTGGGTGTCGGCGGTGGTGGTGGCGGTGACGGTGCCGTTGGTGCCGGTGTTCGGGGCGTTGGTGGGGGTGCGCACGGCGCAGTGGACGGGGCGGCAGTGGGGGTTGTTGCGGCGGCTGGGCGGGCATTTCCGGGACGTGGTGGCGGGGTTGTCGACGTTGCGGGCGTTCGGGCGGACGGGGCACCAGTCGGTGGTGGTGCGGCGGCTGGCGGAGGAGCATCGGCGGGCGACGGTGGGGGCGTTGCGGGTGGCGTTCTTGTCGTCGCTGGTGGTGGAGCTGGTGTGTTCGTTGTCGGTGGCGTTGGTGGCGGTTCCGGTGGGGTTGCGGCTGCTGGGGGGCCGGTTGGATTTGGCGACGGGGCTGCTGGTGCTGCTGCTGGCGCCGGAGGTGTATGCGCCGTTGCGGGCGTTGGGGTCGCGGTTTCACGCCAGTGCGGAGGGGGTGGCGGTGGCCGGTGAGGTGTTCGGTGTGCTGGCCTCCCCCACCGGTGTCGTGGCGGGTGGCGGCCGGGGCGTGACCCGCCGGGACGCCGGTGGGGGGCTGCCGGAGATCGTGCTGGAGGAGGTGACGGTGCGGTGTCCGGGGGCGGACCGTCCGGCGCTGGCGGGGGTGTCGTTGCGGGTGGCGCCGGGTGAGCGGCTGGCGGTGACGGGGCCGTCGGGTGCGGGCAAGTCGACGCTGCTGGCGGTGCTGGCGGGGCTGGTGACTCCGGAGTCGGGGCGGGTGCTGGTGGACGGTGTTCCGCTGGGCGAGATGGATCTGGCGGCGTGGCGGGCGCGGCTGGGGTGGGTGCCGCAGCGGCCGCATCTGTTCGCCGCGTCGGTGGCCGACAACATCCGGCTGGGTGTGCCGGACGCCGGTGACGAGCGGGTGCGGGCGGCGGCCCGGGCTGCGGCGGCCGAGGAGTTCATCGAGGGCCTGCCGGACGGGTACGCGACGGTGCTGGGTGAGGGCGGCGCGGGGTTGTCGGCGGGGCAGCGGCAGCGGCTGGCGATCGCGCGGGCGTTCGTGACGAGGGCGCCGGTGATGTTGCTGGACGAGCCGACGGCCCGGCTGGACGTGCGCAGTGAGGGGTTGCTGGTGCAGGCGGCGCGGCGGCTGCTGGAGGGCCGGTCGGCGGTGGTGGTGGCGCATCGTCCGGCGTTGCTGGCGGTGGCGGACCGGGTGGTGCGGCTGGTGGACGGCCGTCTGGTGTCCGACGGCACCCCGACCGGCACCCAAGCCGGCGCCTCAGCGGGGGGTTCGGCGGGGGGTTCGGCGGCGGCATGACCGGGGTGACCGACATGACACAGATGGCAGGTGCGACGGGCGCCGGTGGGGGCGCCGTGGGCGGTGACGTGCGGGGCCTGCGCGGCCTGTGGGGCGTGGTGCGGCCGTATGCGGGGCGGCTGCTGCTGGCGGTGCTGGCCGGGGTGGCGGCGGAGCTGTGCGGGCTGGGGCTGGTCGCGGCCGCGGCGTGGCTGATCGCGCGGGCGGCGCAGCAGCCGACGATGGCGGCGTTGTCGCTGGCGATCGTGGCGGTGCGGGGGTTCGCGCTGGGCAAGGGGGTGCTGCGGTACCTGGAGCGGCTGGCCGGTCATGACGTGGCGTTGCGGGCGCTGGCGGAGCTGCGCGGCAGGGTGTTCGACGCGCTGGCCGCGCGCGGCCCGGCCGCGGCACGGGGCCGTGGGACGGGCGGGGTGCGGGACGGCGAGGCGTTGAGCGGGCTGGTGTCGGATGTGGAGGCGGTGCAGGACCTGCTGTTGCGGTGCGTGCTCCCGGCGGTGACGGCGGTGGTGTGCGGGGCGGCGGGCGTGGTGGTGTGCGCGGTGGCGGTGCCGTCGTCGGTGGTGCCGCTGGTGGCGGGTCTGCTGGTGGCGGGTGTGGCGCTGCCGTGGGCGGCGTGGACGGCGGGTGCGCGCGCCGCGGCGCGGGTGGCGGCGCAGCGGCGCCGGCTGGCGGTGTGCGCGCTGGACGTGCTGGACGGCGCCGAGGACCTGGCGGTGTTCGGCGCCGCCGGAAGGTTCGGTGCGCGGGCGGCGGTGGCGGCGCGGCGGCTGGAGCGCGCCGAACGCGCCGGTTCGCGGGTCGCGGGTGTGGTGGGCGCGGCGGGGCTGGCGGTGCAGGGGGTGACGGCGGCGGCGGTGGCCTGGCAGGCGGTGCGGTCGGGCGCCGACCAGGTGCAGGTGGCGGTGGTGGCGCTCACGGCGCTGGTGGCGGTGGAGGCGGTGCTGCCGCTGGCGGACGCGGCGCAGCGGATGCGGGACGTGCTGGCGTCGGCGCGTCGGGTGGCGGCGTTGCTGGCCGCTCCCCCGCCACCGGCGTCCCGTGCCGGGGCGTCGGTGCCGCCGGGGCCGTTGAGCGTGGAACTGCTCGGCGTGACGGTCGCCTTCGACACCCTCCACGTCACCCCCCACGAGCCTGTTCATGAGCCTGTTGACGCGCCGTCCCCCGGCTTGCGTCCCGGGGGTGCTCGCGGTGTCCCGGCGTCGCGCGTGGGGGGCCGTGCGGCGTTGGACGGGGTTGCGTTGGACGGTGTGGACGTGCGGGTGGAGCGGGGCCGGCGGGTGGCGATCGTGGGTGCCAGCGGGGCGGGCAAGAGCACGCTGCTGGCGGCGGTGGCCGGTGCGGTGACGCCGCTGGCCGGGACGGTGCAGCTGGCGGGCCGTGACCTGAACGCCTACGCCGGGGACGACGTGCGGGCGGCGGTGCGGGGGTTGACGCAGGACGCGCACGTGTTCGCCGGGACGGTGCGCGCCAACCTGCTGCTGGCGCGTCCGGACGCCTCGCGGCACCAGTTGGAGGCGGCGGCGCGGCGCGCCCGGTTCCTGGAGGTGGTGCGGGAGCTGCCGGACGGGTGGGACACGGTGGTCGGTGAGGGCGGCCGGGGGTTGTCGGGCGGGCAGCGGCAGCGGCTGCTGCTGGCTCGGGCGTTGCTGGCCGATCCGCCGGTGCTGGTGCTGGACGAGCCGGCCGAGGCGCTGGACACGGTCACCGCCGACGCGGTCACCCGGGACCTGCTGACGTGGCCGGGCGGGGGCACGCTGCTGTTGGTGACGCATCGGCTGGCGGCGCTGGGCGACGCCGACGAGGTGCTGGTGCTGGACCGGGGCCGGGTGGTGCAGCGGGGCCGCCACGACGATCTGGTGGCGCGGCCGGGCCCGTACCGGGACTTGTGGGAGGCCGAGCGTCTGTCCGCCTGACCCCTGCACGCCCCCGTTCTCCCGGGGGGTGGGGGCATGGACGGCGGTGCGCAGGGTAGGTGCGCGTCAGCCGATCCCAGTGAGGAGGCGGACTGTGATGCCCGGGATTGCGGGGTTGCCGGGGCTGCGGGAGGCGCGGTCGGTGGTGTCGCGCACGCCCGCGCTGGCGCGTGAGATGTGGTCGCGGGCGCGTGCGTCGGCCCGGCGCCGTCACGGTGGTGACGCGGGGCCGCATCAGGTGGCGTGGGTGCTGGTGGCGCAGCAGGCCGGCCGGGTGGGCCGGTTGCTGCCGGGTGCCGGTCTTGGTGCCGCTGAGGACACGCGTGCGCCGGCCGGTGGCCGTGCGCGCAGGGCCGGGCGTGCGCCGTCACGTGGGTCGTCGTCACGTGGGTCGTCCTCGGGCGGGTCCGCGCGGCGCTCGGGTGGGGGTTCGCGGCGCGGCGGGCGGGCCGGTGCGGTCAGGCCGGTGGCCGCCACGAGCCGTCAGGAGCTGTATGCGATGGCGCGGGATCTGGGGATCGAGGGCCGGTCGAGGATGAGCAAGGGCGAGCTGGCCGAGGCGGTGCGCCGAGCGACCGGCGGCGCCGTCGGTGGTTCCTCCCCCGCCCGGTCCACCAGCTCCTCCAGGTCCACCAGCAAGTCCACCGGCAGGTCGTCGGGGACGTCCAAGTCCCGCAGGTCGTCCAAGGCGTCGAAGACGCCCAAGTCGCCGAAGTCGTCTGGGACGTCGGGGCGTCGGCGGCGGTGACCCAGGGCCGGGCGGCCGCCCCGTTCCTTCCCCCCGTGTGGCCTCTCCCGTGCGTTGTCTCTCCGGGCGGGGTCAGTCTTCGGGCAGGAGTGGGCCCAGGGGGCCCAGGTCGAGG
The DNA here is from genome assembly GCF_040642915.1 of Actinomadura sp. NPDC047616. NCBI lineage: Bacteria > Bacillati > Actinomycetota > Actinomycetes > Streptosporangiales > Thermomonosporaceae > Actinomadura > Actinomadura sp. NPDC047616. Next base: position 47,943 of record NZ_JBEYTB010000018.1, on the reverse strand, counting down.
TTGAGGTCGCCGTCCTCAAGGTCGAAGTGGTCCTTGAGTTTCTCCATGGCCTCTTCCAGCCGCATGAGCGCCAGGCCGAGCCGTTCGATCTGGTCGTCGTCCAGGGCGCCGGAGTCGACGCGGCGCAGCGCCTGGCGTTCCATGAGCTGGCGGATCAGTTCCACCAGGGTGAGCACGAGCTTGACGAGGTCGCGTTCGACCTGGTCGGCGTCGGTTTCCAGGCGTTGCCGCACGCGTGAGGACGCCGGTGTGGACCGTATCGGCCTCGCCCGCACCGGTGCCGCCTGCCCCGCGGTTTCGGGGCGGGTGGTGGCGGTGCGGGCGGGGGTGTCGTCGCGGGTGGTGTCGGGGAACAGGTCGCCGGGGACGGGGTCGTGGACGTGGACGTCCCCGCTGACCGGTTCGCGGCGGGTCACGGCTGCTCCTCCCGAGCGGCGAGCTCGGGCGGGGTGAGCTCGTCGCGGACGGTGGTGATCAGGGCGCGCAGGGACACCTCGACCAGGTCGACCTCGGCGACGGAGATCACCAGGTCGCCGGTGAGGACGACGCCGCCGGCCAGCAGCCGGTCCAGCAGGTCGACCAGGGCGACGCGTTCCAGCGGCGGCCCGGACGGCCCGGTGTCGACGGCGACGCCTGTCATCGCGCCTCCCCCTGGCCGGGCCGCCCGCCCTCGGCGCCGGTGTCGGTGGTGTCGATGAAGGAGTAGGGCGGCCAGGGGCCGGTGACCTCGACGTCGACGCCGGTCAGTTCGGCGTCGGCGCGGCGGGCGGTGTCCAGGAACTCCTTGGTGTGCTCGTCGTCGAGCAGGTAGGCCATGTTCAGCACGGGCACGCCGGCGTGCCCCGACAGCCGCTGGTCCTGTGGTGGGTGGCGGCGGGAGGCGCGGGCGTGCTGGGTGAGGCGTTCGTGGACCGACTGGGCGTAGTCGTTGATGCGGCGGGAGGCGTCCTGGCGGCTGCGGCGCTGCGCCTGGCGCCGCCGCAGGTACGCCGTCCCGGCCCCGCCGCCGGTGGTGGCCTGCGGCTGGGGTTCGGGTTCGGGTTCGTCGTGCTCGAACGCCTCGGGGTGGGCGTAGATTTTCACGCCCCATTCGGCGCGGCCGCTGATCAGGTCCAGGACGCGGGTGAACTGGGTGTGTTGTTCCTGCAGCACCTGCCGGACTCGGTCGTCGTCGCGGTAGAGGGTGGCGATGCGGACCGGTGCGGTGGGGGCGGCCTGCGCGGCGCGGTCGACGACCTCGTGGTGGGCGCGGGCGGTGGCCTCCAGCCAGTCCAGGTCCTCCAGGTGGTCGCGCAGGGCGTCCTCGCCGAAGTCGGCCAGTTCCACGGTGCTGACCAGGGCGGTCAGGTCACCGGCGGGGACGGCGCGGACGGCGGCCGACGACACGCCGGTGACGCCGCCCAGCACGGCCGGGTCCAGGCCGCGTGCGACGCCGTACAGGTAGACGGCGGTGCTCTCCTGCGCGGTGCCCTCCTGCGGGGCGCCGGGTTCGTGTCGGCCGGTGTGGTGGTTCATCGCCCCTCCTCCTGTTCACCGTGGCCCGCCTCACCGGACGTTTCGGCGGGTGTGTCGGCGACCTGGCGGGGCGGGGGTGCGGCGGCGGCCTCCAGGGCGGCCAGGCGTTCGCGCAGCATGCGGTTCTCCTCCGCGAGCCGGTCGTGTTCCAGCCGCTCGCGTTGCTCGGCGGCCTCGACCTCGGCGCGGGCGCGCGACGACAGCGACGGGTCGTGCTCCCACCAGTCGATGCCCATCTCCTTGGCGCGGTCGACCGAGGCGACCAGCAGCCGCAGCTTGATGGTGAGCAGCTCGATGTCCAGCAGGTTGACCCGGATGTCCCCGACGATCACGATGCCCTTGTCGAGGATGCGTTCCAGCAGGTCGGCCAGGTTGGCGCCGGTCCGCTCCCCCGCCGGGCGGGCGGGCCCGCGGGTGCCGGGGTAGGAGATCTCACTCAACGGGTCGTCCTCCGTCTGCTTTGCGGGCGGTGGTCCACGACGCGGTCCCGGCCGCCCGGCCGGGCGCCGCCGGGACCCCGCCGGGCGCGGTCCGCGGCCGCCCCCTGTTCCCGGTCAGGCCTTCGGTTCAGGCCCTTCGGTGCGGGACGGTCAGGGGCGGTCGACGCGGCCGCGGGGGTAGCGGCGGGTGCGGTGGAAGGCCACCAGTTCCCCGTCGGCGTCCAGGTCGGTCTCGTAGACGGCGAGGATGTCGGCCGAGTCGGGGATGCGGTGGGTCTCCACCACCTCCACGGTGACGCGCCAGCCGCCGTCGTCGCGGCGTTGGACGCCGACGACTCCTTCGGCGTCGCGGCCGGTCATGCCGGTGACGTGACCGACCGCGCGGCGCGCCGCCTGGGACGCGGCCTGGGATGCGGCCGGGGACGCTTCGGGCGGCTGACGCGGCATCGCTCACCCCCCGGACGGTTCGCCGCGCGGCACGCCGGCCGCACCCCCGCCGTGTTCACCGTGTTGTTCGGGTTCGCCGTGGCGTCGGTCCGCGCCGGGGTGACCGGTGTCGTCCAGGTCCCCCTGCGCCGCCGGGCCGCCCCCCGGATCACCGGCCGGACCGGCCGCCACCCCGCCTGCCGGCCCGCCTGCCGGCCCGGCTGCCGGCCCGGCTGCCGGCCCGGCTGCCGGTTCGGCTGCCGGTTCGGCTGCCGGGGCGGGTTCGGCCGCCGGATCGCCGGGCGCTCCGGCTCCGGTTCCGGCGGCGGGACCGGAGCGGGGCAGCCGGGCCAGCAGTTCCTCTTCCCGCGCCGCGGCCTCCTCCTCGTCGATCTCCCCCGCGGCCAGCAGGTCGGCGATCTCCTGCATCTCGGCGGCGATGCGCGCCGGGTCGTACAGCTGCGCCTCGGCCTGTTCGGTGAGGACCTCGGCGATCCAGATCACGCCGCGTACCGGCGCCAGTGGCAGGGTCGCCAGTCCGGTGATCAGTCCCATGTCGTCTTCCCTGTGTCAGCCGCCCGGGACGAAGTCGTAGGGCGGCAGCGGTCCGATCAGCCGCAGGCGGATGCGGTCGGCGTGTTCGGCGCCGAGGGCGTCCACGGCCTGTTCGAAGTCGCCGCGGCGGTCGCGGTCGATCAGGAACGCCGCGTCGACGACGTCCTCGTCGCGGGACGGGGTCTTGGGCGCGACCTGGCGGGCGGTGGGTGCCAGCCGTTCCAGCAGGACGCGGGCGTCGTGTTCGCGGCGGCGCTGCAGCGCCTGGGCGATCAGTTCGCCGAGGCGGACGCGGTCGTAGTAGAGGGCGTCGGCGGCGTCGGCGGGGGCCTGGCGCAGGCGTTGCGACAGGTCGGCGACCTCGGGGTCGTCGGCCATGACCTCGCGCAGCACGGTGTCCTGCACGTAGGTGCCCTTCAGCCGCAGTTCCAGGCGGCCGTCGACCTGGTCCAGGGCGCCGGCGAGGCGGTCGGCGTTGGCGGCCAGCAGTTCTTTGGCGACGGCGTCCTGGCCGGTCATGGCGGCGCCGAACCGGAACGGCAGCACGGCCAGGTCGGCGTCGACCAGGGCGCTCAGTACGCGCTGGTGGGCCAGCAGGTCGGCGCGTTCGCCGAGCGGGCGGCCCTGCGGCAGGGGGCTGACGACCGCGGCGCAGTCGCCGTGGGCGACCAGGGTCACCGGCTGGTCGCCCAGGCCGTGCAGTCCCTGCGGCGGTTCGGCGTCGCTGCGGATGACACCGTAGACGTACAGGGGTGTGTCCTGGCCGGCGGGACGGGTGTCAGGGGCGACGTCGGGGCGGGTCATTCCTCCTCCTTCCTGGAGGTGCGGCGGCGGGCGGGTTCACGTTCGCGTTCGCTGTCGCCTTCGGATTCGCTGTCGGCGGCGCCGAGGCTTTCGCGGAGCCGTTCCTGGGCGCCCTGCAGGGCCCCCTTGGTCTTGCTCTTGGCGCCGGACTGCTGCATGTCGCCGACCATCTGCGGGATGCCCTTGGCGGTGCCGTCGTGGGCGATGTCCAGGCGGTTGACCGCCTCGGCGAACCGCAGGTAGGTGTCGACGCTGGCGACGACGATCCGCACGTCGACGGTGAGGATCTCGATGCCGACCAGCGACACGCGCGCGTACACGTCGATGACCAGTCCCTTTTCCAGGATCAGGTCGACGACGTCGGCCAGGCCGCTGGAGCCGCCGCGCTGAACGTAGTTGGTGCCCGAAGTCTGCTGGGCGATCGGCCCAGTCATGTCATCCACTCCTCGTGGGATAAGGGGAATGGTGCTGTGTTCAAGGCCCCTACCTACCCGTACTTACCGGGCTAAACGGGGCATAGGGTTCCGGTCGTCACATGGTCAACTTCCGCGGTCAGCGCCTGCGGGCCACGCGGCGGCCGATCAGGATCGCCGCGACGGCGCCCGCAACGGCGGGCGCGGCGCGCAGCAGGCGCCGCAGCGACAAGACCTGGACCAGCCGCCTGGGCAGCGCCGCCGCGCCGTGCGCGGCGCGTTCGGTGGTGCGGGCCACCTGGCCGCCGGCACGACGCGCCGCTCCCGCGGCGGCCCCGGCCGTCGCGGCCGCGGTCTGCGTGGTCTTGTGCGCGGTCTCCTGCACCGTCTTCTGCGCGGTGCCGCGTGCGGTGGCGGCGCGCTCGCGTGCGGTGCCCGTCGCCTTGCCGGTCGCCTTCCCGGCGGTCTCCCCCGTGGCCTTGCTCGCGGTCTTGCCGGTGCGGGCGGCGGTGTCACGGGCGGCGCGGGTGACCTTGCCGGCCGCCGCCCCGGCCTTGCCCGCCGTCTTCCCGGCGGTCTTCCCGGTGGTTTTGCCGGCCTTGCCGGTGTTGTTGTCAGGTTTTGAGGGGGTGCTCATGACGTTCTCCCGTTCCTCCTCATCGAGGCGTCCATCTGTGTCCCCGGACGGACCGATCTGCGGTTTTTGTCCGGAGATCGTTGTTGGCGTCGGCACTACCCGCCGAAAGGCATGCCATGCCTCCCACCGAAATGCGGACACCCGCCGACACCCCGCCGGCATCCCCGGGCGGGTTCCGCCTGTGGAATTCGGACCGTGGAATTCGGCGGGTCAGCCGCTGCGGCTGACCCCGAAGAACTCGGCAGGCTTCCCCCCGGAACCAGGCGGCGACGCCGACACGGTCAGGACCACGCCACAGCACGCCCCCGGCGCCCGGCATGCGCCAGGACATAGTCGGCGACTTGCGTCATCGCTGCCCCTCCGTCACTCCCACTGTCCGGCCGCCAGCGGCCACGGTGGTTCGCCGACTGCCGGCACGGGAGCCCGTTCACAAGAGCCCGTTGCGCCCGCCGCTGGGCCCCGACGTCTCTCGTTCTGTCCTTTGCCGGGTCCGTACCGTGACGGTGCCGCCCGCTGACGTCCCGCCGGGGCCCCCAGCGCCGTCCGAGGCGCCCTGCCCGGCACGTCACCGGCTCGAACGTCCCACCGCCCCTGCCTGCGGTCCCCAAGGGGCGGGGGGTGCTGGCGGGCATGATTGGAACCTCAGGTGGGGGTATGCGGCGGACATGACCCACATCCCGTCTGGACACCGCACCACCCGCCAGAACCGGGACGCCCACCAGGCGCCAGACGCCCGGGACGTGCGAGAGCGCACCCCCGCCCGCCGCCCCGCCCGCGGGCGCGTCCGCGAGCAGGGCGCCGGGCTGAAGCGTGGGCAGGCGCGCAAGCTGGAACGGGAACTGCGGCGCCGCGTCGACGGTGAGGTCCGCTTCGACGACGGCACCCGCGCCGCCTACGCCCACGACGCCTCCAACTACCGGCAGGTCCCCATCGCGGTGGTCGCGCCGCGCAGCGTCGACGCCGCCGCCGAGGCCGTCGCGGTGTGCGCGCGGCACCAGGTACCGGTGCTGTCACGCGGCGGCGGCACCAGCCTGGCCGGGCAGTGCTGCAACACCGCCGTGGTCATCGACTGGTCCAAGTACTGCAACCGCGTCGTGTCGGTCGACCCCGGCGCGCGCCGCGCCGTCATCGAACCGGGCGCGGTGCTGGACCAGGTCAACGCCGAACTGTCACGGCACGGGCTGATGGTGGGGCCGCGGCCGTCCACCCACGACGCCTGCACCATCGGCGGGATGGTCGGCAACAACTCCTGCGGCGCGTCCGCCCAGGCGTACGGGAAGATGTCGGACTCGGTGGAACGCCTGGAAGTCCTCACCTACGACGGGACCCGGTTCTGGGCCGGCGCCACCACCGACGACGACTACCGGCAGATCGTGGCCGCCGGCGGCCACCGCGCGCAGATCTACCGCGACCTGCGGGCCCTGCGCGACGCCAACCTGGCGCTGATCCGCACCCGCTACCCCGACATCCCCCGCCGCGTGTCCGGCTACAACCTGGACGCGTTGCTGCCCGAACGCGGCTTCCACCTGGCGCGTGCCCTGGTCGGCAGCGAGTCGACCCTGGTCACCGTGCTGCACGCGGAGATCTCACTGGTGCCGGTGCCGGCCCACCAGGCGCTGGTCGTCCTCGGCTACGACGACATCGTGCGGGCCGCCGCGGCGGTGCCGCGCATCCTGCCGCACCGGCCGCTGGCCCTGGAGGGCGTGGACGACACCCTGATCGACCTGGCCCGCGCCGAGCACATGGCCGGACGCGACGCGCTGTCGCAACTGCCGCAAGGGTCGGGATGGCTGATGGTGCGGTTCGGCGGCGACACCCGCGAGCAGGCCGACCGCCGCGCCCAGGACCTGCTGGACGACCTGCACCGCGGCCGCCACTCCCCCACCGTGTCGTTCCTTGACGACCCCGCCGCCGAAGAACGCCTGTGGAAGCTGCGCGAGGCCGGGCTGGGCGCCACCGCCTACCCGCCGGGACGCCCCGAAACCCACGAAGGGTGGGAGGACGCCGCCGTCGCCCCCGACCAGCTCGCCGCCTACCTGCGCGACTTCCGCACCCTGCTGCGCGAGTTCGGCTACGACGGCTGCTCCCTGTACGGGCATTTCGGTCAGGGCTGCGTGCACACCCGCATCCCGTTCGACCTGCGCGACCCCGACGGCGTGGACAAGTACCGCCGCTTCGCCCAACGCGCGGCACGGCTGGTGGCCGCCTCGGGCGGATCACTGTCGGGCGAGCACGGCGACGGCCAGTCCCGCGGCGAACTGCTGCCCATCATGTTCGGCGACGACGTGGTGGAGCTGTTCGCCCGCGTCAAGCACATCTTCGACCCCGGCGACCGCATGAACCCCGGCAAGGTCGTCCGCCCCCACCGCCTCGACGACGACCTGGACCTGCTCGGCTACCACCCCGCCGAACCCCGCACCCACTTCACCTACCCCCACGACCACGGCCGCTTCGTCCACGCCGCCGCCCGCTGCGTGGGCATCGGGCAGTGCCGCTCCCACAGCGGCGGGGTGATGTGCCCCAGCTACCGCGTCACCCGCGAGGAACGCCACACCACCCGCGGCCGCGCCCGCATCCTGGAGGAGATGATGCGCGGGCAGGTCATCACCGACGGGTGGCGATCCAAGGACGTCCTGGACGCCCTGGACCTGTGCCTGGCGTGCAAGGGCTGCCGCGGCGACTGCCCCGTCCACGTCGACATGGCCACCTACAAGGCCGAGTTCCTCGCCCACCACTACGCGCGGCGGCTGCGGCCCCGCTCCCACTACGCGATGGCATGGCTGCCGGTGTGGGCGAAACTGGCCGCGGCGGCCCCGGTGACCGTCAACGCCCTCACCCACGCCCCCGTCCTGCAGGCCCTGGTCAAGTTCGCCGGCGGCGTCGACCCCCGGCGTGAACTGCCGCGCTTCGCGCCGCAACGCTTCACCGACCAGTTCACCCGCCACGCCCCCCGCCCCGGCGGCGAACCCGACGGCGAACCCGACTGTGACGGGGAGGCCGACGGGCGGCCGCGCGTGGTGCTGTGGCCCGACACCTTCACCAACAACTTCCACCCCCACATCGCCCGCGCCGCGCTGCGCGTGCTGGACCGCGCCGGGTTCCGCGTGGAGGTCCCGCCGGTGCCGCTGTGCTGCGGCCTGACCTGGATCTCCACCGGGCAGCTGGGCGTCGCCGAACGGGTGCTGCGCCGCACCGTGCGGGCCCTGGCGCCCAGGCTGCGCGCCGGGATCCCCGTGGTGACGCTGGAACCCAGCTGCACCGCGGTGTTCAAGTCCGACGCGCCCGAACTGTTCGGCGCCAGCGACGGCGAACCCGGATTCGCCCGCCACGGCGGCGGCATCGCCGCCGACGTGCGGCGCCTGTCGCAGCAGACCTACTCCCTCGCCGAGTTCCTGCTCAAGCACGCCCCCGGCCAGTTCAGCGTCCCACCGCCCGGCACCGGACGCACCGCGCTCGCGCAACCCCACTGCCACCAGCACGCCATCTGGGGATTCCAGGACGACGCCGAACTGCTGCGCCGCGCCGGAGTGCAAACCCGCGTCCTGGACGTCGGATGCTGCGGCATGGCCGGCAACTTCGGGTTCGAACGCGGCCACTGGGAGGTCTCCACCGGCTGCGCCGAACTGGGCCTGTGGCCGCAGGTCGACCAGGCACGCCGCGACGACCCCGGCACCGCGATCCTGGCCGACGGGTTCTCCTGCCGCACCCAGATCGAGGCGGGCACCGACGCCCGCCCCGTCCACCTGGCCGAACTGCTCGCCGAACTGTGACCCGCCAACCCCCCGGCACCCCGATCCCGGCCCGCACCGCCAACGGCACGACGCAGGAGGACGACGCGATGCGTTCCGCTCACGCGCACCGGCGCGCACTGGTGCGCACCGCCGCCCAGGCCGCGGCCTGGTGGGTGCCGCTGCTGGCGATCTACGCGGCGCTGGTGTCGACGCTGTCGCCGACCGAGGTGCTGGTCGGCGCGGCGGTGGCCGCCGCGTCCGCCGTGGCGGGGGTGGCGGCGCGCCGCACACTGCTGAACACCCGGCCCGCACGAGGCGGCGGCGACCAGGTGCGCCGGCTGGCGGTGCGGCTGCCCGGCCGGATCGCCGCCGACACCGCCCGCGTGCTCGCTCCGCGCCTGCACGGACAGTGGGACCAGATGCGCGTGGGCCGCCAGGCCGCACGGCGCGGCGCGGTGACGCTGCTGGTGTCGGCGTCCCCCGGCGGGTACGTCGCCACCGTCGACCCGGACCGTGGCGTGCTGACCGTGCACCGCCTCACCCGCGCCCCCACACGAACCCGCACACCAACTCGCACACGGAACGGCACGCGGAACGGCGCCGGGCACGACGACAGGAACGGAAGGTGACAGCGGTATGGCCGCCCTGGCACTGACCCTGCTGGCCGCCGGACTGGCGCCCTGCCTGGCCGCGATGGCGCGCGGCCGGCCCGCCGACCGGCTGGCAGCCCTCATCCTGGCCGGCCCCCTCGCCACCCTCATCCTGGCCGTGCTCGCCGCCGTCTACGCACGCCCCGCCTACCTGGACGTGGCGCTGGTACTGGCGGTGCTCTCCCTGGCCGGATCGCTGGTGTTCGCCCGGTTCCAGGCCCGCACGCTATGACCGCCGCGACGGCCGGAACCGCGCTGGCCTGGGCGGGGACGGTACTGGCCGTGGCGTGCGCGCTGCGGCTCCCGCTCACCCGCGACGCGGCGACACGGCTGCACGTGGTCGCGCCCGTCACCACCGTGGCCGCCCCGCTGGTGCTGGCCGGGCTGGCGTTGCGGCCATGGTCGTCCTGGCACGACGTGGCCAAGCTGCTGCTCATCGCCGTGCTGCTGACCGGCACCGGACCGGCCGCCGTGGCCACCGCCGGGCAGGCCGTCCACCGCGCCACCCGGCCCCACCCGCAACCCCACCCGCAACCCGGCCCCGGCTCGGGTGGCGGTCGGGCGGGACGGCGGTCAGAGGGGGAACGGTGATGAAGGACGCGCTGATCTACCTCACCTCGGCGATGGCGGTGGTGATGGCCACGGTGGTCGTGCTCACCCGCGCCCCCGTACGGCAGGCGATGGTGCTGTCGGGCTACGGCCTGACCCTGGGCGTGCTGTTCGTCGTCCTGCAGGCCCCTGACGTGGCGCTGTCACAGATCGGCGTCGGCACCGTGGTCATCCCCCTGCTGGTGCTGCTGGCCGTGCACGCCGCCCGCCGCCACCTGCCACCCCTCGACACCCCGCCACCCGGCGGCCCGCCACCTGGAACCGCCCCCCACGCACCCGACACACACCGGCACCGGCCGGCCGGGCGCGGGGACGACACGTGAACGGCCGCGCACGCCTGACCCTGTTCACCGTCGCCGCCGCGGGCCTGGCCACCGCCTACACCGCCGGCACCCTGCGCCTGCCCGGCTTCGGCACCGCCTTCCACCCCTACGGCGACCGCGCCGTCCGCCAAGCCCTCGACCACGCCACCGCCAACACCGTCTCCTCGGTCAACTTCGACCAGCGCGCCTTCGACACCGTCGGCGAGGAACTCATCCTCATCGCCTCCGCCCTCGGCACCGTCGTGCTGCTGCGCGCCGTCGGCCGGGAGGAAGAGGCCCAGACCGGCGCGCTGCGCCACGGACCAGCCGAGGTGTTCGAGGCGCTGCGCGTCACCGGCCTGGCGCTGCTGCCGGTCACCCTGCTGGTCGGCGCCTACGTCGTCGCCCACGGCCACCTGTCACCCGGCGGCGGCTTCCAGGGCGGCGTCCTGCTCGGCACCGCCCTGCACATGCTGTACCTGGCCGGCGACTACCCCTCCCTGCGCCGCCTGCGCCCCATCCCCGCCTTCGAAACCGGCGAGGCGCTGGCCGCCGGCGCGTTCGTCATACTCGCCCTGGCCGCCGCCGGGCAGATCATCCCCCTCAACACCGCCGTCGGCGTCGAGGTCGGCTGCGCCATGGTGCTGCTGCTCGCCAAGTTCTTCGAACAGGCCCTGCTCATCCGCCAACCCCCCGACAGCCGACCCGACGCCCGGCCCGGCATCCCACCCGGCGCCGCGCCGAGCACCGGGGAGGCCGGCCGGTGAGCACCCTGACCGCCCACCTGCCCCACCTGGCCGCCGGATGGATCCTGCTCGCCGGGATCTACGGCATCGTCACCACCCGCAACCTCATCCACGCCGTCGTGTGCCTGTCGGTCACCCAGTCCGGCACCTACGTGCTGCTGCTGACCATCGGCTACCGCGCCGGCGGAACCGCCCCCGTCTTCTCCGACCTGACCCCCGCCCGCCGCCACGCCCACGCCGCCGTCGACCCCGTCGTGCAGGCCATGACCCTCACCGACATCGTCGTCGGCGCCACCGTCACCGCCCTGCTGCTCGCCCTGGCCGTGCAGGTCGCCAAACGCCGCGGCACCCTCGACCCCGCCCACCTGCGCCCCCTGGAACCGGCCGCCACCACCCGCACAGGACCCACCCAGACAGGACCGGCCGACACGGGACCCGCCGGCCCGAAGGCACCCCGGCCGTGATCCTGCAGACGACGATCGCGCTGCCGGTCGTGGTCGCCGCGCTGCTGGCCGCCACCGGACGCCACCTGCCCCGCCTGGCCGTCGACGCCCTGACCGCCGCCACCACCGCCACCGTCACCGCACTGGCCGCCCTCACCCTGCACCACACCACCCGCCACGGCACCGACGTCACCTGGCTCGGCGGCTGGCAGCCCGCCACCGGCGTCGGCATCCCCCTGACCGCCGACCCCTTCGCCGCCGGACTGGCCGTCACCATCGCCGCCCTCACCCTGGCCGCCCTGGTGTTCACCTGGCGCTACTTCACCGAGGTCCAGGCCATCTTCCACGCCCTGACCCTGCTGTTCCTGGCCGCCATGTGCGCCCTCACCTACACCGGCGACCTCTTCAACGCCTTCGTGTTCTTCGAACTCATGAGCGTCGTGGCGTTCGTCCTGGCCGGCTACCAGGCCGAAGAACCCGCCACCGTCCACGGCGCCCTCAACTTCGGCATCACCAACTCCCTGGGCGCCTACCTCACCCTCACCGGCATCGCCCTCACCTACGCCCGCACCGGCGAACTCAACCTCGCCCGCCTCGACCACGCCCTGCACACCCTCCCCCCGGCCGACCGGCCCCTCATCACCGCCGCGTTCGTCCTCATCTGCTCCGGCCTGCTCATCAAAGCCGCCGCCGTCCCCTTCCACTTCTGGCTCGCCGACGCCCACGCCGTCGCCCCCACCCCCGTCTGCGTCCTGTTCTCCGGCGTCATGGTCGAACTCGGCGTCTACACCACCGCCCGCTTCTACTGGACCGCATTCCACGACACCGTCCCCCTCACCGCACCCGCCGCCCTCGGCGCCGCCGCCGCGCTGCTCGGCGCGGTCATGTGCGTCACCCAACGCCACATCAAACGGCTGCTGGCCTACTCCACCATCAGCCACACCGGCCTGCTGCTCATCGGCATCGCCCTGCTCGACCGCGACGCCCTGACCGGCACCGCCTACTACCTCACCGGCCACGCCGCCGTCAAAGGCGCCCTGTTCCTCGGCGCCGGCGTCCTGCTCAACCGCCACGCCACCGTCGAGGAACACCACCTGGCCGGACGCGGCCGCACCATGCGCGTCACCGCCACCGTGTTCCTCATCGGCGCCCTGGCCCTGGCCGGACTGCCCCCCTCAGGCATGTGGCTCGGCAAAACCCTCATCGAACACGCCGCCGAACAGGCCGGCTGGTGGTGGGTCACCCCCCTGGCCGTCATCGCCTCCGGCCTCACCGCCGGAGCCGTCCTGCGCGTCTGGCTGCGCGTCTTCCGCGGCGCCGGCCCCCCACCACCCGACCCCACCCCCGGCACCGACAACGCCAACAACACCGACAATGGCGGCGGAGGTGAAGACGGCGACCGGCAAGACCGCGAAACCACCGTCCCACTGACCCGCACGCCCTGGACCATGCTCACCCCCGGCCTGGTCCTGCTCGCCGCCGGCCTGGCCATCACCTGGATCCCCGGCCCCGCCGTCACCTCCGCCGCCGCCACCTTCACCGACCCGCCCGCCTACGCCGCCGCGATCCTCCACCAGCACCCCGCCCCACCCCCACCCGGACACACCCCGCACCCCTGGACAGTCCCCGGCATCCTCAGCATCGCCCTGTCCGCCGCACTCGCCGCCGCCGTCGCCGCACTCGGCGTCTCCCAACGCGTCCCCCGCGTACTGCACGCCACCGCGGCACGACTGCACCACCTGCACTCCGGGCACATCGGCGACTACACCGCCTGGCTCGCCCTCGGCGTCGCCCTCATGGCCCTGCTCACCACCACCACGTGACCACCCCACCCCGCCCCGGGGCCGTGTCACTCACCCATCCATGAACCAAAGACGCGCGGCCGCGTCCCGCGCCACCAGGAACCCCGCAATGGCCAGCAACCATCCCGTGGCGCCCGCCCCCCTGTCACCGATCCAGGCGTCGACCCGACGCAGCACCGGCTCCACCCGGGACGCGGCGACGACCCGCGCGACCAGCAGCACACCCGCCGGAAGCACCATGACCACGCAGTAGCCGGCGAGCAGCACCACCACGACACCAGCGTGCAGATCGGACGCGGCCAGCATCGCCAACGCCCCCAGATACGGCAGCATCGTGGCGACCTCGGCCACCGCCGCCACCAACGCAAGACCCACCACCCACACCACCGACGACGACCCCGCCGCCACACGTTCCCGCCAACGCGACACCCCGCCCCGCCCCTCACCCCGCCGCTTGGGATCGAAACGAAAACTCAGCGCGAACAGACCCACACCCACCGCCAGCTGCACCCACAGCGCGGCACGACCGTCCAGCGCCCCACCCACCGCGGCGACCACCGAACCCGCACCACCGACCACCACCACACCGACGGCGAAGTAGAACACCGCAAGCGTCCCCAGGTAGACCACCACCCGTCCGGCCCGCACCCGCCCCGGCACCAAAAGCAGCCACACCGGGATGAACAACGTGCCGACGCTGGTGCCGTCCAGCAACGCCAACCCCGCCAACGACAGCAGCACAGCGACACTCACACACACTCACCTCCCCCGCCACCTGCGCCGCCCGCGCCAACGAAGATCCGGTCGAGATACCGCCCCAGCAACACGCGGACCTGATCATCGGCCATGGCCTCCGGGGCGACGGCACGCTGGACGGCCAGCCCGTCCGCGAACGCCGCCAACGCCCACGCCTCGGCCTCCGCGTCAACCCACCGCGGCACCCGCCCCAACTCCCGCGCCGCCTCCAACGCCCGCCGGCAATGCTCACGGATCTCCGCCGCCCCCGCGACATGCACCTCACGCAACGCCGGATGGAACGCCGCCCGCGCCAGGAACGCCAGCCAGATCCGCCCCTCGGCCGCCCGCTCATCATCGGCGCCCGCAACGACGCACATCGCACGCAGCAGCCGCTGCCTGACATCCCCCTCGGGGGCGGCACGCACCGCGGCGGCCACACGCGCCCTGATCAGATCACCCAGATGCCGCGCCGCGAACAGCAGCAGCTCGTCCTTGCTGCGGAAATACGCCTGCACCAGGCCGGTGGAGGCGTTCAGCTCCCGGGCGATCCGCGGGATGCTCGCCGCCTCCAGCCCCTCGTCCTCCACCACCGCCAGCAGCGCCTCCGCCACCTGACGACGACGCTCCACCGGATCCGCACGTCGTGGCACACCGTAACATTAAGGTCATAATCCAACCCGGGGCAACCGCCGCCCGCCCTGGTGGCCGTCGCGTGACCCGCCGCCACCGACCGCCCGCCGGTAGGGTCACCCGGTGAACAGCGGACCGGAACTGACCACCCCACGCCTGCTGCTGCGACGCTGGCGCGACACCGACCGCGCCCCCTTCGCCGCCCTCAACGCCGACCCGCAGGTCATGCACCACTTCCCCGCCACGCTGAGCCGCGCCGAAAGCGACGCCCTCATCGACCGCATCGAAGCCCACTTCGACCGGCACGGCTTCGGCCTGTGGGCGGTCCAGCACACCGGCACCGGCGCCTTCCTCGGCTTCACCGGCCTGTGGACCCCAGCCTTCGACGCCCACTTCACCCCCACCGTCGAGATCGCCTGGCGGCTGGCCCACCACGCCTGGGGCCACGGCTACGCCACCGAAGCCGCCCGCCGCGCCCTGGAGTACGGCTTCACCACGGCCGGGCTGCCCGAGATCGTGTCGTTCACCGCCGTCCCCAACGACCGCTCCCAGGCCGTCATGCGCCGCCTGGGCATGACCCGCGACCCTCGCGACGACTTCGACCACCCCGTCCTGCCTGCCGGACACCCACTGCGCCGCCACGTCCTGTACCGCACCACCCCCGGCCAGGCCGCCTGACCGGCCCGGGCCCCGACCAGCGCCGTGACGGCCACAGCGCGGCGCCGCTCCCACACCGAACCCGCCCCGGGCAGGCTCCACAGGCCGGCACGACCCGACGCCAGCCGGGCAGCGGCACGTAACCGACACCTGCCGCCAGTGGGCACGACCGCCCGCCGAGCATTTGGCACATCCGCATGCTCGGCGGGCATGTCATGTTCGCCGGGACGGTATGCCAGAGGCGACGCTGGAAGCCGTGCCGCTACGCCCACCTCGGCGGCGAACCACTCAACCCGTTGCACGGGCCGGCCGACCTGGGCCGCCGGCCCGTGCAACGACGCCGTACTCACCTACGGTCGCCGAACATCACGCTAAGTGAGGCGTTCTTCCCTTGGTGATGGTGGTTCTGCACGGTGAGGGTTAGCTGTCAGGTATCGGTAGTGCACCAACCCAGCGCCTTGACAAAGTAAGGTTCAGGTGGGGCGGGGAGTGCCGGACCGAGCCTCGGCGGGCGGCAGGCCGTGCAGGACGCGGAACAGCCGCAGCCACTGGTCCGGATGCACGAACGCGACCACCGCGTCCCGCTCCACCCCGGCCGCGCGCAGCGCCGCGTCCACCCTCCCCCGGGGATGCTCGCGCCGCAGCGACGCCCGCAGGGTGCCGCCCTCCCCCGTGAACCCCAGCGCGACGCACCGTTCGTAGTCCGCCAGCGCCGAGGCGGGCAGCAGCGGCCGCGGGCGGCGCTCCAGCCGCAGGATCGCCGAGTCGACCCGCGGGACGGGACGGAACAGCTCCCGGCCGATCCGCTCCCCCAGCCGCCAGTGAAACAGCGGCCACGACCGCACGGTCACCAGGCTCCAGCGGCCGTAGTCGCCGGTGCGTTTGCGGGCGTACTCCAGCTGGGTCACCAGCGTCGCCGACGTCAGCTCCGGGGCGCGCAGGCACCACTCGACGATCGCCGAGGTCAGCGAGTACGGGATGTTGCCCGCCACCGCGAACGGGCCGCGCGGCGGCCGCGCCCGCAGGAAGTCGCCGCGCACGATCCGCACGTTGGGCAGGTCGGCGCACCGCTCACGCACCCGCCCGGCCAGCGCCGGGTCGATCTCGTAGGCGATGACGTAGGCGTCGCCGGCGGCCAGCGCGGCGGTGATCCGCCCGTCCCCGGCGCCGACCTCCACCACCAGGTCACCGGGACGGGCGGCCACCGACCGCACGATCACATCGATCGCGCGCGGGTCGGCCAGGAAGTTCTGCGACAGGAAACGGCGGGCGCGGTCACGGCCGGACCGGGGACGCCGGGGGCCCGGGCGCCCGGACGCGCCGGAGGTGCGTGGCGTGGAGTTTCGGGTCATCGTGGATGTCCTCCGCGGCCGGACACGCCACAGCCGGGCCGCGCGCTGACGCCGTCACCGGCGACGCGGACGAGAAGGCGGGGCGCGACCGGCCAGACGGGACGGGCACAGGCCCGTCCGGATGGGCAAGGGACCGGTCACGGCCCTGAACTTGCGGGACACCACGAAGAGCATGGGAGCACGACGGCACCACGCGAAAAGGAACGCGAAAGTGCGCGCGCCGAGGAACGCGGATCAGTGCACGCGAAGAAGAGACGCAGGCGTCAGATCACACATCGGCGCGACGGCCCGGCAGGTTCAGAGCCGGACGCCGCCCGCGCAGCCGCCAGAAGACGACGGCACCGCGGACAACGATGCCGTCGAAGCCAGTTATCGCTCCCATGCCGCTGATCTTAGGGGCGCCGGCGCCACCGGCCCAACAGGTTTTCTCGCCGGAACCGCCGCGGCAGCGCGTCAGGCGCCGGTCAGGGGCGGGTCAGTTCGGCGCGCAGAAGGTCCAGGCCCATCGGCCCCACCTCCAGGCCCCGGCGGTGGAACGCCTTGAGATCGAACGCCTCGCCGTCACGGCGGCGCACCGCTTCACGCGCCTCCAGCCACACCTTCTCGCCCACCTTGTAGGCGATCGCCTGCCCGGGACGCCCCAGGTACCGGTCGATCTCGAAGGCGACGCCGGCGGCGGTCAACGTGGCGTGCGCGCGCAGGAACTCCCGGGCCAGCCGCGGCGTCCACCGCTCCCCCTCGTGGAACCCCGTCCCGGCGGGGATCGGCAGCTCCAGGTGCAGGCCGATGTCCAGCACGACCCGGGCGGCGCGGAACAGCTGGCCGCCCACCAGCATGCCCAGCTTGTGCGCGGGGTCGCGGTAGAAGCCCAGCTCGTCCATCAGCCGCTCGGCGTACAGGGCCCAGCCCTCCCCGTGACCGGGGTACAGCTCGCATCCCAGCCGCTGGAACCGGGTGAGCCTGCCGATGGCCAGCGTGGCCGTGCCCAGCTGCAGATGGTGGCCGGGCACGCCCTCGTGGTACATGGTCGACGGCACCGACCAGGTGGCGATGTCCTCGTCGGGTTCGGTGACGCTCCACCACACCGTGCCCGGACGCGACCCGTCCTCGGCCGGCGACAGGTAGTAGATGCCCGCGTCACCGGCCGGGATGCGGCACTCGATGCGGCGCAGCGGCGCGGGGATGTCGAAGTGCACGCCGTCCAGCGCGTCGATGGCGGCGTCGGCCAGCTCCTGCAGGAACGCCCGGAACGCCTCGGCGCCGCGGACGCGGTGGGCGGGGTCGGCGTCCAGCGCCGCCCGCACCTCGGCGACCGTCGCGCCGGGACGGATCCGCGCGGCCACCTCGGCGATCTCGGCCTTGAGACGGGCCAGTTCCGCCCACCCCCAGGCGTAGGTGTCCTCCAGGTCCAGGCGCGTGCCCAGGAAGTCCCGCACGCCCAGCAGGTACCGGTCGCGGCCCAGCGCGTCGCGTTCGGGGGCGTGCGGCGCCAGCTCCTCCTCCAGGAACACCGCGAAGCCGGTCAGGGCGCCCGCCGCGGCGGCCGCCGCGTCCCGCAGCGCGCCGCCCAACGCGGCGTCCTTGGAGAACTCGCCGTGACGGGCGGCCAGCCCGGTCAGGTAGCCGGTCATGACACGGCAGTCGGCGGCGCTGCGGGCGACCTGGCGCCGCGCGGCCACGCGGCCGTCCCGCCGCGCCAGGGTGAGGCTGGTGCGCAGGCCGTCCAGCATCGCCGGCAGTGCCCGCAGCCGCGCCAGCACCGCCTCCCACGGCGTGCCGGGGCCCCGGTCCAGCAGCTCGAACGCCATGCGCAGCCGCTGCACGGGACCGTCGGTGGTGTCCAGGAACGCGTCGGGCACCCCGGCCTCGTCCAGCGCCCGCTCGACCTCCAGCCGTTCCCGCAGCACGGCCGCGCCGACGCGTTCGGCGGGACCGTCCAGCGGCGTGCCGTCCAGCGCGGCCAGGGTGCGGCGGGTCAGTTCCCGCCGCGCGGCCCAGCCGTCGGGACCGTAGTCGGTCAGGTGCGACTCCTGCCCGGAGATCCCCATCATCGCCGCCCGGCACGGGTCCAGGGCGGCGAACTCGGTCACGTACCGGTCGGCGAGCTGCTCCAGTGCGGTCACCCGCCACAGGCTACGACGGCACCCCACCGCACCGCGACACAATAAACGATCTTCATAAACGATCTTCCCGGGCGGTGGTCCCCGGTGGTCCCGGGGCGGCGCTACAGCAGGTCGCGGACGGCCTTGTGAGCGGCCTTGCGCATCGCCGCGTGCAGCACCGCGTTGGCGTCGCGGTCGGTACGGGCCTCCACGATCCGCAGCCCGTCCCCCGTGATCGCCTTGGGCAGCTCGGCCGCCGACTCCAGCCGCCGGTACGGCAGCCCGTGCGCCGCCGCCACATGCTCCAGATCCACCTGGTGCGGAGTGCCGAACACCCGCTCGAACGGCCCGTCCAGCGCCGCCTGCGGCAGCAGCGAGAAGATCCCCCCGCCGCGGTTGTTCACCACCACGATCGCCAGATCGGGACGGCGCTCGTCCGGCCCCAGCACCAGCCCGTTGTGGTCGTGCAGGAACGCCAGATCGCCCAGCAGCGCGTACGAGCGGCCGCTGTGCGCCAGCGCCGCGCCCACCGCCGTCGACACCAGCCCGTCGATGCCGCTGGCGCCCCGGTTGGCCATCACCCGGATGCCGCGGCGCGGCCGCATCACCTGGTCCAGGTCCCGGATCGGCATGCTGGCCGCGCTGAACAGCAGCGACCCGCCCGGCAACGCCGCCGCCAGGTCCCGCGCCAGCCGCGGCTCGGTCACCTCCGGCGCCGCGTCCAGCACCGCGTCCACCGCCGCCGCGGCCGCCCGGTCGGCCGTCCGCCACGACCGCAGCCACGCGTCGTCGCCCGACACCACCGGGATCTCCACGTCCTGCGCCACCTGCGTGGCCGACCGCACCGGATCCGGCCACCGCGCCAGATCCGGCGCCAGCACGATGTGCTCCTCGGCGCGGCGCAGCAGCGACAGCAACGGCCGCGACAGGCCCGGCTTGCCCAGCGTCACCACCACCTCCGGGCGGTGCCGCTCCACGAACTCCGGCACCCCCAGAAGGAAGTGGTGCGCCGACAGCGCGTGGTCGCCGTAGCGGGCGTTGCCGCTGGGCTCCGACAGCACCGGCCAGCCCGCCATCGACGCGGCCGCCACGTACCGCTTGACGTTCACCGCGCCGTCCCCGACCACCAGCACCCCGCGCCGCGTCGCCGGCACGTGCAGCACCGACCCCGGCGTGGCCGCCCGCACCTTCGTCCACGCGCCCGTCGCGTCGCCGTCCAGCGGCTCGCACCACGACTCGTCCCCGTCGGGGATCAGCGGCTCACGGAACGCCACGTTCAGGTGCACCGGCCCCGGCTCGGGCGCCTGCGCCAGCCCCCACGCCCGGCTGGTCACCGACCGCCAGTACGCCACCATCCCCGGACGGTTCTCCGGCACCCCGATCTCACAGCTCCACCGCGCCGCCGTCCCGTACAGCTTGACCTGGTCGATGGTCTGGTTGGCGCCGGTGTCGCGCAGCTCGGGGGGACGGTCGGCGGTCAGCACCACCAGCGGCACACCCGACTGGTGCGCCTCGATCACCGCCGGATGGAAGTTGGCCGCCGCCGTGCCCGACGTGCACACCATCGCCACCGGACGCCCCGACCGCTTGGCCAGCCCCAGCGCCACGAACGACGCCGACCGCTCGTCGATCCGCACGTGCAGCCGCATCCGGCCCGCCACCGCCGCCTCGTGCAGCGCCAGCGCCAACGGCGCCGACCGCGACCCCGGCGCCAGCACCGCGTCGGTCATGCCGCACCGCAACAGCTCGTCCACCAGCACCGTGGCCAGCGCGGTCGCCGGGTTCATCAACGCACCACCCCGATCACCGGCGGCCCGCCCAGCAGCGACTGCGCCTCGGCGGCCCGCGTCCGCCACCGCCCGGCCGTCGCGGCGTCGGCCTCATGCCGGGCCAGCGCCGCCTCGTCCACCTGCGGACGGCGCACGGGCAACTCGCCCCCGACCGGCGTCAACGGGTCGTCCACCACGTCGCCGTGCAGCAGCGACAGCGTCGCCAGCCCGCACGCGTACCGCAGCTCCGGCAGCGCCGCCGCCAACGCCACACCCGCCGCCAGCCCCACCGACGTCTCCACCGCGCTGGACACCACCACCGGCAGCCCGCACGCCTCGGCCACCCGCAACGCCGCGCGCACCCCGCCCAGCGGCTGCACCTTCAGCACCGCCACGTCCGCCGCCTCGGCCGCCCGCACCTTCAGCGGGTCCTCGGCCCGGCGGATCGACTCGTCGGCCGCCACCGGCACGTCCACCAGGCGACGCACCCGCGCCAGCTCCTCCAGCGTCGCGCACGGCTGCTCGACGTACTCCAGGTCGAACCGGTCCAGCCGCCGGATCATCCGCGCCGCGGTGTCGACGTCCCACGCGCCGTTGACGTCCACCCGCACCCGGCCCGACGGGCCCAGCGCGTCACGCACCGCCTCCACCCGCGCCAGGTCGTCGCCCTCGTCCTGCCCCCGCTCGGCCACCTTCACCTTCGCGGTCCGGCACCCGGACGCGGCGACGATCTGGCGCGCCCGTTCCGGCCCCACCGCCGGAACCGTCACGTTCACCGGGATCCGGTCGCGCACCGGCGCCGGCCACCCCTCGAACGCCGCCTCCCGCGCCGCGGCCAGCCAGCGGGCGCACTCGGCCGGGCCGTACTCGGCGAACGGGGAGAACTCCCCCCACCCGGCCGGACCCCGCACGAGCACGCCCTCCCGCCGCGTGATGCCGCGAAACCGCGTCCGCATCGGGATGGCATACACCCGCACCGGATCCGACCCCCTGCCGTGACAAGCTCGAAGAAAACCTAGTAGTACCACGGGAAACGCGACCAATCGGGGTCGCGCTTCTCCAGGAACGAATCGCGGCCCTCCACCGCCTCCTCGGTGCCGTAGGCCAGCCGCGTCGCCTCACCGGCGAACAGCTGCTGCCCCACCAGCCCGTCGTCGACCAGGTTGAAGGCGTACTTGAGCATCCGCTGCGCCGTCGGGCTCTTGCCGTTGACCTTGCGCGCCCACTCCAGCGCCGTCGCCTCCAGCTCGGCGTGCGGCACCACCGCGTTCACCATGCCCATGCGGTGCGCGGCCTCGGCGTCGTAGGTGTCGCCCAGGAAGAAGATCTCCCGGGCGAACTTCTGGCCCACCTGCCGCGCCAGGTACGCCGACCCGAACCCGCCGTCGAAGCTGGCCACGTCCGCGTCGGTCTGCTTGAACCGGGCGTGCTCACGGCTGGCCAGCGTCATGTCGCACACCACGTGCAGGCTGTGCCCGCCGCCGGCGGCCCAGCCCGGCACCACGCAGATCACC
This sequence comes from Actinomadura sp. NPDC047616, assembly GCF_040642915.1. Taxonomy (NCBI): domain Bacteria; kingdom Bacillati; phylum Actinomycetota; class Actinomycetes; order Streptosporangiales; family Thermomonosporaceae; genus Actinomadura; species Actinomadura sp. NPDC047616. Next base: position 26,108 of record NZ_JBEYTB010000018.1, on the reverse strand, counting down.
ACCTTGGGCATGAACCGGATCAGCCGCTGGCACTCCAGGATGTGCAGCCGCCCCGCCCGCGCCGGATCGATCGTCTCGGCGGTCTCGCCCGCCGCGTACCGGTAGCCGTCGCGGCCGCGGATGCGCTGGTCGCCGCCCGAGCAGAACGCCCACCCGCCGTCACGCGGCGACGGCCCGTTGCCGGTCAGCAGCACGCAGCCCACGTCGCTGGACATGCGCGCGTGGTCCAGCGCCCGGTACAGCTCGTCGACGGTGTGCGGGCGGAACGCGTTGCGCACCTCGGGGCGGTTGAACGCGATCCGCACCGTCCCGTGGTCGACGGCCCGGTGGTAGGTGATGTCGGTGAAGTCGAACCCCTCGACCGGCTTCCAGGCGTCGGGGTCGAACAGTTCGGAGACCTTGCCCGCGTGTGGCATGTGCCCTCTTCCTTGATCGGCGTGCGGGGTGCCCTGCGTCCCCAATTCAACCGCTTCGGCCGCCCCCGCCGAATTCGAACGCGTTCAACAGATCGTCTAGGCTGGCCGGGACATGGACAGCACACCCACCGCCCCCGCCGCGCACGCGAGCGAACGCACCGGTGAACGGCGGGTGCACGCCGTCGTGCTGCCCCCCGGCCGGCGGCTGTTCCAGGCGCTGGCCGCCGCGCTGGACGGTACCGGACCGGCCATCTGCCCCCTGTCGCCCGACCTGCCCGCCCCCGCGCTGCGCACGCTGCTGGACGCCCTGGCCCCGCACGCCGTGCACACCGCCGACGGGCTGCGCGCACGCCACGGCGGCATACCGGCGGCCGCCGACACCGCCGTGCTGATCGCCACGTCCGGATCCACCGGCACCCCCAAGATCGTCGAACTGTCCGCGGCGGCGCTGCGGCACTCGGCCGCCGCCACGTTGACCCGCGTCGGCGCCCGCCCCGGCGACCGCTGGCTGTGCTGCCTGCCCACCAGCCACATCGCCGGCGTCCAGGTGCTGGTGCGGTCCCTGGTCGCCGGAACCGAACCGGTCATCCTGCCGCGCTTCGACCCGACCGCCTTCGACGCCGCCCTGGCCTCCGGCCGGCCGCCGCACACCGCGATGGTCCCCACCCAGCTGCGGCGCCTGGTCGACGCCGGAACCGACCTGGCCAAGGTCGGCGCCATCGTCCTGGGCGGCGCGCCCGCCTCCCCCGACCTGCTCGCCCAGGCCCGCCGGCGCGGCGCACGCGTCCACACCTCCTACGGCATGAGCGAGACCTGCGGCGGATGCGTCTACGACGGCGTCCCCCTGGACGGCGTGCGCGCCGAGGTCGGCGACGACGGCCGCATCCGCCTGGCCGGGCCCCTGCTGTTCACCGGCTACCGGCTGCGCCCCGACCTGACCGCCGCCGCCCGCGACGGCGACTGGTACCTCACCCCCGACCTGGGCGCCCTGGAGCCCGACGGACGGCTGCGCGTGCGCGGCCGCGCCGACGACGTCATCAACACCGGCGGGGAGAAGGTCGTGGCGGGCGAGGTCGCCGCGCTGCTGGCCCGCCACCCGTCCGTGCGCGACGTGGTCGTGGTGGGCCGTCCCGACCCCGAGTGGGGGGAACGCGTCACCGCCGTCGTCGTGCCCGCCGGCGCCCCGCCCGCCCTGGACGACCTGCGCGCCTTCGTCCGCACCGCCATGCCCGCCTACGCCGCGCCGCGCGAGCTGCAGCTGGTGGAGGCGATCCCGCTGCTGCCGTCCGGCAAACCCGACCGCCAGGCCCTCCGCCGCCCCGCCCCCTGACGCCTGCGCCGCCCGGCCGCCGGCAGGGCTGAGCCAGGGGCGGGCGGGTATCGGGGCACGGGCGTGACACGCTGGAGGACGGAGGTCCCTATGACGGAGCACCAGACCGAGCAGACGGACCGGCAGGCCGAGCAGCAGACAGAGCAGCAGGCCGGGCGGCGGCCGCAGGGGGACGAACAGGGCACGCGGCGCGGCCGGCACCGGGAGAGCATGCTGACGGTACTGCTGGCCCTGGGCGCCAACCTGGGAATCGCCGTCGCCAAGACGGCCGCCGCGCTGATCACCGGCTCGGCGTCCATGGCCGCCGAGGCCGCCCACTCGGTCGCCGACACCTTCAACGAGGTGCTGCTGATGGTGGGGCTGCGCCGCAGCAGCCGCCCCGCCGACCGCCGCCATCCCCTCGGCTACGGCAAGGAACGCTACATCTGGACCCTGCTGGTCGCCGTGGCGATCTTCGGGATGGGCGCGCTGTTCGCGTTCTACCAGGGCGTCCAGACGCTGCTGGGCCACCGCGGCGGCGAGGCCGACCCGCTGGCCGGGTACGCGGTGCTGGCGGTGTCGTTCGTGCTGGAGGCGATCTCCCTGCGGCAGGCGTGGCGGCAGGTACGCGGCGACGCCCGGGGCGAGGGCCTGCCGGTGCGGACCTACATCCGCCGCACCGACGACCCCACGTCCGTCAGCGTGCTGCTGGAGGACTCGGCCGCCCTGGCGGGCCTGACGCTGGCGTTCGCCGGGCTCGGCCTGCACCAGCTCACCGGGTCGGCCGCCTGGGACGGCGTCGGCTCCATCCTGATCGGCGTACTGCTGACCGCCGTGGCGCTGGTGCTCGGCCGCATCAACCTCAACCTGCTGGTCGGCAACCAGGCCGACCCGCGGCTGGTGCGGGACGTGCGGGCGCACCTGGGCCGGGCCCCCGAGATCGAATGGGTCGTCGACATCGTCACCATGACCTTCGGCGCCGACCGCGTCCTGGTGTGCGCGCGGCTGGACTTCCGCGACGCCCTCACCTCCGCCGACGTCGAACGCGCCTGCGTGCGCATGGCCCAGGAGCTGCGGGAGCGGCACGAGGAGATCGACGAGGTGTTCCTGGAACCGGTGCCCCGCGACGACCCCGAGCTGCGGCACCGGGTCATCGCCCGCTACGGGCGGGTCGCCCCGCCGCCGTCGCCGTCCTGACCGTGTGTTCAGAACCACCTCGCACGATGGTGAGAGGAGTATCACAACCAGGCGTCTTTACGTAGTAAGGTAAGGTGGGCGGCGGGGAGATCGCCGCGTGCGGCACGTCGCCTGCCTGGGCGTCCGCGGCCCTCACCGCACCGGGGTCCGCGGCCGCCGTGGGACGCTGGATGTGGGCCGCCGGGAACAGACGGCGTCCCCCCGGCGTTTGGGATTAGTGCGCGCGTCGAAGCCGCAAGTGCGCCTCCGCGTCGCACCACACCACCGAAGGGAGGGGGGGTGTCCCCATGCCACGAACCGCAGCAGAGACCCCGCTCGCGGAGTCGTCGAGCCCCGCGCTCGACGACCTGATCGAGCGTGGTCGTGCCCACGGGCGCCTCTCACTCGACGAGGTGCGCAACGCCTTCGAGGCGGCGGGCATCAGCCCCGCACAGGGCCGCTCGATCCTGCGTGAGCTGTCCGAGGCGGGCATCGGCCTGGCCACCGAGGACGAGGGTTCCGGCAGGACCCGCGCCCGCGCCCCGCGCGCCCGCCGAGGCGACGCGCCGCCGGCCCACAGCGCGGGCACCGCGCACGCCGCCCCCGGCGACGGCACCGCCGACGAAAGCACCGACAAGACCGGCGAGACGGCGGTCGGCGCGACCGGCGGCAAGAGCGCCAGGAGCGTCAAGGCGAGCACCAAGACCAAGACCGTCAGGACGGGCCGCAGGCGCACCGCCGCCACGGCCCCCGCCTCCGACGACACGCCGGCCGCCGGGCCCGACACCGCCGCCACCGCCGACGACACCGACGACGAGGCGTTCGAGGTCACCGAGGTCGAGGTGGAGGACACCTCCGCCGACCTGGACGACCAGTCGACCACCATGGGCGACTCGGTGCACACCTACCTCAAGGCGATCGGACGGCGCCAGCTGCTGACCGCCGAGCAGGAGGTGGAGCTGGCCAAGCGCATCGAGGCCGGGCTGTACGCCGAGCACAAGCTGACCCACGAGACCATCGACGACCCGCAGCTGCGCGCCGACCTGGAGTGGGTCGCCGCCGACGGGCAGCGCGCCAAGGCGCACATGCTGGAGGCCAACCTGCGGCTGGTGGTCTCGGTCGCCAAGAAGTACTCCGACCGCGGGCTGTCGCTGCTGGACGTGGTGCAGGAGGGCAACCTCGGCCTGATCCGCGCCGTGGAGAAGTTCGACTACACCAAGGGCTACAAGTTCTCCACCTACGCCATGTGGTGGATCCGGCAGGCCATCCAGCGCGGCTTCGCCGACTCGGCCCGCACCATCCGCCTGCCGGTGCACGTGCTGGAGATGCTCAGCAAGCTCAGCCGCGTCGAACGCGACATGCACCAGCGCCTGGGCCGCGAGCCCACCCCCGAGGAACTGGCCGTGGAGCTGGACAAGAGCCCCGAGCAGGTGCTGGAGCTGCTGCGCACCAGCCGCCAGCCGATCAGCCTGGACTCCACCATCGGCGAGGACGGCGAGACCCGCATCGGCGACCTGATCGAGGACGTCGACACCCCCGAGGCGTCCGAGCTGGTCGACCGGCAGCTCATGGCCGACCAGCTGCGCCGCACCCTGGACGTGCTGTCCCCCCGCGAAGCCAAGATCATGGCGATGCGGTTCGGGCTGTACGACGGGACGCCGCGCACCCTGGACGAGATCGGCAAGGCGCTCGGGCTGACCCGCGAGCGGATCCGCCAGCTGGAGAAGGAGTCGCTGTCCAAGCTGCGGCACCCCAGCAACGCCTACCCGCTGCTCGACTTCGCCGTCTGAGCCGCCGCCCCTCTCCCCCATCGGCACGCCCCCACGGCACGACAGGGCCCGCCGGATCCCACGATCCGGCGGGCCCTTCGCCGTCCACGGCCGCCCGCCCCGCCACCGGGACCGCGCAGGCCCCGCCGCCGGTCAGTCGCGAGTCAGCCGCGGGTCAGCCGCGGGTCAGTCGCCGCGGCGGAACTGCACGATCGCCCCGGCCAGCATCACGAACCCGATCAGCACGACCAGCACGACCTCCAGCCACACCGGCACCAGCCACCCGTTCCAGGTGACCCCCGGGTTGAACACCCGCTGCAGCTCGGGCGACACGTCCAGGTGCGAGAACACCGCCTGCCGCAGCGGGTCCACCGCGTAGGTCAGCGGGTTGAACCGGGTCAGCACGCTCAGCCACGCCGGCAGCCCGCCCAGCGGGTACAGCGCGCCCGACAGGAACATCATCGGCATCATGCCCATCTGCATGATCCCGAAGAACGACTGCATGTTGGTGATCCGCGCCGCCAGCAGCACCCCGAACGCCGTCAGCGTGAACGCCGTCAGGAACATCAGCGCCAGCAGCTCGGCGAGCAGGACCGGGTCGTAGGGCACCCCCGCCAGCCCGGCCAGCGCCAGGATCAGCACGCCCTGCCCGGTGGCGACCACGGCGCCGCCCAGGCACTTGCCGACCACGATCGCGGCGCGGCTGACCGGCGCCACCAGCATCTCCCGGAGGAACCCGAACTCGCGGTCCCACACGATCGACCCGGCCGAGAACAGCGCGGTGAACATCACCGACATCGCGCACACGCCGGGGAAGATGAACGTCCTCAGATCCACGTCCCCGGCCGGGCCCTGCCCGACGGCCATCAGGTTGGACAGGCCGGTGCCCATCACCAGCAGCCACAGCACCGGCTGCATCAGGTTCGCCACCATCCGCATCCGGTCCCGCCAGAACCGGATCAGCTCCCGGTGCAGGACGATCTTCACCGCCCGCAGGTCGTGCCGCACGCTGCGTTCGGGCACCCGCACCCGCACCACCTGCGGCGCCGTCGTGGCGTCCGTCGCGTCCATCGTCACCGCCTTCCCCGCGCGACCATGCGCATCCAGTCGGTACCGGACGCCTCGGCGTCACGGATCGTCTTGCCGGTGAACGACATGAACACATCGTCCAACGACGGCCGCGACACGCTCACCGAACGGATCGCCACCCCCAGCCCCTCGAACAGCTTCGGCACGAACGCCTCCCCCGCCGCCACCGCGAACGTCACCGCGCCCTCGGCCATCGTGGCCTCCACGCCGAACCGCTCCGTCAGCGCCGCGATCGCCGCCTCGTCGTCGTCGGTGCGGATCTGCACCCGGTCCTTGCCCACCCCCGCCTTCAGCGCCTCGGGGGTGTCCAGCGCCACGATCCGCCCCGCGTCCATGATCGCGATGCGGTCGCAGTACTCGGCCTCGTCCATGTAGTGGGTCGTCATGAAGATCGTGATCTGCTCGGTGTCGCGCAGCCGGCGGATGTACTCCCAGATCGACGAGCGGGTCTGCGGGTCCAGGCCGACGGTGGGCTCGTCCAGGAACAGCACCCGCGGTGAGTGCAGCAGCCCCCGGGCGATCTCCAGGCGGCGCTTCATCCCGCCCGAGTAGGTCTGCACCAGGTCACCGCGCCGGTCCCACAGCCCCACCATCTCCAGCACCTGCCGCATCCGCTCGCGCGCCGCCGTCCGCGGCACCCCGTACAGCTCGGCGTGGAAGCGCAGGTTCTGCTCACCGCTGAGATAGCCGTCCAGGGTCGGGTCCTGGAACACCAGGCCGATGTTGCGGCGCACCTGGTCGCGTTCGGTCACCACGTCGTGCCCGGCCACTCGCGCGGTGCCGGTGCTGGGCCGCAACAGCGTGCACAGCATGTTGATCGTGGTGGACTTGCCGGCGCCGTTCGGGCCGAGGAACCCGAAGATCTCGCCGGGCCGGACGGTGAACTCGATCCCCCGTACGGCCTCGACGTCACCGAACCGCTTGACCAGGCCGTCGACCTCGACGGCCGGTTCCCCGCTCGGCATGCGGGCCTCCCTTGACTGATTCACTTGGCCCGCCCAACAGTAGGAATGCCCTATCGTTCACGTCAATAGAGAAGTCGGACATGCCGGAGGAGACCGTCGTGGCGCACTCAGGACCAGCGGAGCGACCGGACTGCGCGCGCCCCGGCCCCGCGCCGCACGAGCCACTGCTGCGCGTCCCCACCTACCTGGTCGCCGAGCTGATGAAACTGATCCGCCGCGAGTCGGCCGGCGCCCTGCCCGGCGCGGACGCCGCCGGACGCATGCGCGGCCCGGCCGTGCTGGTGCTGGCGTGCGTGGCCGCCGAAGGGCCGATGTCACAGCGGCAGGTCAGCGAACGCCTGCGCATGGACCCCGCCGACGTGGTCAGCCTCGTCGACGTGCTGGAGGAACGCGGCTACGTCGAACGCCGCCGCGACCCCGCCGACCGGCGCCGCTACCGGCTGGACGTCACCGAGGACGGACGGCTGTTCCTCGCCCGCCGCCGCGAGGCCGGCCTGCGCCTCAACCGGCGGCTGTTCGCCCCGCTGACGCCCGAGGAGATGGAGCAGTTCACCGACATGATCGTGCGGGTGCTCGCCCACCACGACCCCCGCTTCACCGAACACGGCCCGTCCCTGGCCGGCCCCGACGACGCCCCCGCCTGACCGCCCGCCCACCCGGACCGGAGGAGGTTCAGGCGACGGGCACGGCGCCGCACAGACGCAGCCGGGCCTCGTCGTAGCGGCGCAGCACCAGCCGCGCCACGGCGTCGTGCGCGCCGATCGGCGCCGACACCCGGTCGGCGCCCGAGGCCGCCATCCGGTCGTGGAAGAACCCCGGCGCCAGCAGGTAGGACGCCACCGTCACCCGCGCGGCGCCCCGGGCGCGCCGCTCGGCCACCACCTCGGCCAGCGCCGGGCCGCCCGCCGCGACGAACCCGTAGGGCACCGGCCGCCGCAGCCGCCGCGCCAGCAGGCGGGCCGCCACCCGCACGTCGCTCACGCCCGCCGGGTCGGACGAACCCGCCGCGCCCAGCACCACCGCGTCCCCGCGTCCCGGCGCCGCCGCCGCGCCCAGCCGTTCCGCCAGCGCCGCGGCGAGCATGCCGTGCGGGCCCAGCGGACGCGCCATCACCGCCTGCGGGCAGACCCGCTCCACCCGCCCGGGAATGTCGATCAGCGCGTGGTAGCCGCGCGCCAGCATCAGCGGCACCACCACGACCGGGCCGCGCAGCGGACGCGCCGCGTCCTCCAGCGCCGGCGCGGCGATCTCGGCGTAGCCCTCGGCGACCGGCAGCCACGGCCGCAGCGCCCGCACCCGCTCCAGCAGCGCCCGCACCGTCCGCGGGCCCGCCGGGTCGCGGGTGCCGTGCGCCACCGCCAGCAGCGTCGGCACTCCGTCCTCCCCCGCAGCGGCCCGCCCCACCGTGCAGGCGTCCCGCCCCACCGCGCCGTCCGCCAACGCGCCCTCCCCCATCGCGCCCGCGCGCATCCCGCCCGTGCGCATCAGCCGCTCAGCTCCACCCGGACCGGGTCGCACGCCAGCCGGTAGCCGCGCTTGACCACCGTCTCCACGATGCCCGACCGGCCCAGGCCGCGCCGCAGCCGCGCCACGGCCATCTCCACCGCGTGCTCGTCGGCCTGCGGACGCGCGTCCCGCCCGCCCGCCGACGTGCCCACCACCAGCCGGCCCGGCAGCACCCCGCACAGCTCGGCCCGCGACACCACGTGCCCGGGACGCCGCGCCAGCGCCCGCAGGATCGCCATCGGCGCCGGCGCGATCGGGCGCAACTGCCCGTCCAGCACGACCGCGTGCCCCCGCAGCTCCAGCGAGAACCCCCGCACCTGCACGCGCCGCGCCCGCCGCTCCGGCAGGTCCGACACCAGCGCCCGCACCAGCGCCCCGATGCGGGCGCGTTCGGGCTGCACCGTCGGCACGCCCCGCTCGGTGAGCTGCTGCGCGGTCACCGGCCCCACGCACGCCGCCACCACGTTGGCGCGCAACGCCTCCAGCAGCGGCTCCTCCAGCCCGTCCTCGGCCGCCACCGCCAGCGTCGCCGCCACCGCCGGCGCGCTGGTGAACGTGATCGCGTCGACCGTGCCCGCCACCGCCTGCCCCACGAGCCGCCGCAGCGGCGTCGGGTCGTCGGTGCGCGACCACCGGTACACCGGGATCTCGACCACCTCGGCCCCGGCGGCGCGCAGCGCCGCGGCGAACTCCGGCAGCTCCTCCCCGTACAGCTGCACCGCCACCCGCCTGCCCGCCAGGTCCTTGCGCAGCAGGTACTTCAGCACCTCGGCGCAGCTCTCCGACTCCGGCGACCAGGTCTCCTGCAGCCCCGCCGAGCGGATCGCGCCGCGCGCCTTGGGCCCGCGTGCCAGGATCTCCACGCTCGCCAGCCGCTCGATGAGGGCGTCGCGCATCCCCCACCCGTCGGCGGCCTCCAGCCACGCCCGGAACCCGATCCCGGTGGTGACCACGGCGTGGTGGACCGGCGCCTGGATGCACTCGTCGGTCGCCTCCAGCAGCCGCGTGTCGTCCGACAGCGGGATCAGGCGGATCGCCGGGGCGTGCACCACGCGCGCGCCGCGCCGCTCCAGCAGCGTGGCCAGCTCCTCGTGGCGCCGCGCGGCCGTCACCCCGACGGCGAATCCCGCCAGCGGCTCACTGTCGGTCTTCATGAGTCAGGGCCACCTCCACGCGGCCGGTCGCCGGGTCCCGGCGGATCGGGAAGGTGGGCAGCGCCACCTGCGGGTCGTCCAGGCACGCGCCGGTGCGCAGGTCGAAGACCTCCTTGTACATCGGCGAGGCCACCGTCGGCACACCGCCGCGGGTGCCGAGGATGCCGCGGGAGATCACGTGCGCGCCGGAGAAGGGATCCAGGTTGGACAGCGCGTACAGCTCCCCGCCGAACGTGCGGAAGATCGCCACCTGGACGCCCTGGACGAGCGCGCACACGCCGCGTTCGGGGATCAGGTCGTCGTAGGAGCACACCGGATGCCAGCGCCCGCCGCCGTCGCGGGGCGCGGGCCCGGTGGGGCGAAGGTCGGTCGTCGTGGTCATCGGCTCGCCACCTCCAGTCGCGGACCGGTCACCAGGACCGGCTTGATCTGCTCGCGTTCGGACTCGAACACGATGCTCGGGTCGGGCACGTCGGGCGCGTTGACGAAGGACACGAACCGGCTGAGCCTGTCCGGATCCTCCAGCGTGTCGCGCCACTCGTCGGAGTAGGACCCCACGTGCCGGTCCATCGCCGCCTCCAGCTCGGCGCAGATGCCCAGCCGGTCGTCGACGATCACCTCGCGCAGGTAGTCCAGGCCGCCGTCCAGCGACTCCAGCCAGGTCGCGGTGCGCTGCAGCCGGTCGGCCGTACGGATGTAGAACATCAGGAACCGGTCGATCAGCCGGACCAGTCCCTCGTCGTCCAGGTCGGTGGCCAGCAGGTCGGCGTGCCGGGGCCGCATCCCGCCGTTGCCGCCCACATACAGGTTCCAGCCCTTGTCGGTGGCGATCACCCCGAAGTCCTTGCCCTGCGCCTCGGCGCACTCGCGCGAGCAGCCCGACACCGCGGACTTGAGCTTGTGCGGGGCGCGCAGCCCCCGGTAGCGCAGCTCCAGCCGGATCGCCATGCCGACCGAGTCCTGCACCCCGTAGCGGCACCAGGTCGACCCCACGCACGACTTGACGGTGCGCAGCGCCTTGCCGTAGGCGTGCCCGGACTCGAACCCCGCGTCGACCAGCCGCTTCCAGATCCGCGGCAGCTGCTCCACCCGGGCGCCGAACAGGTCGATCCGCTGCCCGCCGGTGATCTTGGTGTAGAGGCCGAAGTCGCGGGCGACCTCGCCGATGACGATGAGCTTCTCGGGGGTGATCTCCCCGCCGGGGATCCGCGGGACCACCGAGTAGGTGCCGTTCTTCTGCAGGTTGGCCAGGAAGTGGTCGTTGGTGTCCTGCAGCGCGGCCTGCTCGCCGTCCAGGATGTGCCCGTTGCCGAGGCTGGCCAGGATGGAGGCCACCACCGGCTTGCAGATGTCGCAGCCGCGGCCCCGGCCGTGCTCGGCGATCAGCTCGGTGAACGTGGTGATGCCGCGCACCCGCACGATGTCGAACAGCTCGGCGCGGCTGTAGTCGAAGTGCTCGCACAGCGCCCTGCTGACCTCGATGCCCGCGGCGGTCAGCTCGGCGTCCAGGATCTTCTTGACCAGCGGGACGCAGCTGCCGCAGGTCGCCCCGGCCCTGGTGCAGCTCTTGACCGCGCCCAGGTCGGTCAGGTTCTCCTCGCGGATCGCGCAGCGGATCGCGTCGGCGGTGACGTTGTTGCAGTTGCAGATCTGCGTGGCGCCCGGCAGGTCGCCGCCCGCCGCCTCGGTGCCGCCGAACAGCGCCTGCTCGGGCGAGCCCGGCAACTCGGCGCCGACGTAGGCGCGCAGCGTCGGGTAGGCCGACGCGTCGCCGACCAGCACCCCGCCGATCAGCGTGCGGGCGTCGTCGCTGACGATCAGCTTCTTGTAGACCCCGGCGACCGGGTCGGTGTAGGTGACGTCCAGGGCGCCCTGGTCGGGGCCGGCGAACGGGTCGCCGAAGCTGGCCACGTCCACGCCCATCAGCTTGAGCTTGGTGGACAGGTCGGCGCCCTCGAACCGGGCGCGGCCGTCCTGCCGCGACACGGCCGCCAGCAACTGGTCGGCGACCACCTCGGCCATGCTGAAGCACGGCGCGACCAGCCCGTACACCTGCCCGTTCACCAGCGCGCACTCGCCGACCGCCCAGATCGCCGGGTCCTCGGTGCGGCAGGTGTCGTCGACGACGATGCCGCCGCGTTCGCCGACCGGCAGGCCGCAGCCGCGGGCCAGCTCGTCGCGCGGGCGGATGCCGGCGGAGAACACCACCACGCCGGCGTCGACGGACGTGCCGCCGGCCAGCGCGACCCGCGCCACACCGCCGTCCTCGCCCGCCTCCAGGCCCGCCATCGGGGTCCCGGCGTGCACGGTCATGCCGAGCGCCTCGATGTGGCGGCGCAGCATCGCCCCGCCGCCCTCGTCGAGCTGGCGCGGCATCAGCCACGGCGCCACCTCGACCACGTGCGTGTCGACGCCCAGGCCCTGCAGCGCGCGGGCGGCCTCCAGGCCGAGCAGTCCGCCGCCGATGACGACGCCTCCGACCCCCGGCCTTGACGTTGTAAGGTCGCGGCAGTGGGCGCGGATGGCGTCCAGGTCGTCGATGGTGCGGTAGACGAAGACGCCCGGCAGGTCGCGGCCCGCCACGGGCGGCACGAACGGCGTCGACCCGGTGGCCAGCACCAGCGCGTCGTAGCCGACCTCCCGTCCCGAGGCGGTGCGCACGGTGCGCTCCCCCCGGTCGATGGCGACGACCGGGTCGCCGGTCAGCAGCGTCACGCCCTCGTCGTGGGCGGGGTAGGCCAGGTCGGCGTCCTCGGTCAGGTAGGAGGTCAGCGCGACCCGATCGTAGGCGGGCCGGGTCTCCTCACCGATCACCGTGACCCGCCAGGCGCCCGCGCCGTCGCGCTCGCGCAGCGCCTCGACCAGCCGGTGCCCGGTGGGCCCGTGCCCGACGACGACCAACCTCATGTGCCCGTCTCCTCCTGCGTCGGTCATGCTGAGATCCTCAGCAGGGGTCGTTTCGCGGTTGCGTCCCGTTTGTCACCGGCGTGTTAAAAGACGCTCACGCCGAAATCGAATCGTGGTCATCCCGCAATGGACGGCGGAAGAATTCCCGTCGATGTTCCGAAAAGCGTGAAACCCCGCCGTCGTGACGGCGGGGTTTCGTTGCGCCTGTGTCTCCCCGCGCTCATCGCACGGGCGGGTACGGCACGGGCGAGTACGGTACGGGCGGCTGGCGCGGGGCGCGTACGGGGCTCACCCGACGGGCACCGAGTCCTGCTCGTCCAGCCACGCCACGATGCCCTCCAGGGCGTCCCGGCACCCGCCGCAGCCGGTGCTCGCGCGGGTCTCCCGGGCGACCTCGTCGGCGGTACGTGCCCCTTTCTCCCAGCAGGCCCGGATTTGTCGTTTGGAGACGTTGTTGCAGTGGCACACCGTCGCCGCGTCCGGCATCCGCACCGGCGAATCGGCGGCCTGCGCGCCGCCCATCCCGGGGAAGAACAGGCTCAGCCGGTCCGACGGCAGCGGCGCGGAACGGTCGTACAACTGCGTCAGCGTCCCGGCGGTGCTGGTCTCCCCCAGCAGGATCGCGCCGACCAGACGGTCCCGCCGGATCGCGACCTTCTTGTAGGTGCCGCGGCTGGCGTCGGCGAACCGCATCACCTCCACCTCGGGATCGTCGTCGCCGAAGTGCGTCTCCCCCATCGCCACCAGGTCCACGCTGGCGGCCTTCAGCCGGGTGATCTGCCGCGCCCCGGTGAACCGCGCCCCGGCGTCGGCGCCGGTCAGCAGGTCGGCCAGCACCGTCGCCTGCTCCCACGCGGGCGCGACCAGCCCGTACACGGTGTCGCCGTACTGCGAGCACTCCCCGATGGCCCGCACGTGCGGGTCGCTCAACGACCGCAGCGTCTCGTCCACCAGGATGCCCCGGTCCACCTTCAGCCCGGCCTCCCGCGCCAGCCCCACCTCGGGCCGCACCCCGCAGGCCATCACCACCACGTCGGCGGGCAGCCGCTCGCCCGACTCCAGCTCCACCGCGTTCACGCGCCTGTCGCCGTCGGTGGCCAGCGCCCCGGCGCTGGTGCCCAGGACGGTGCGGATGCCCAGGCGGCCCAGCGTCCGCGCCAGCACACTGCCCGCGCCCTGGTCCAGCTGGCGTTCCATCAGATGACCGGCCAGGTGCACGACCGTCACCGCAAGGCCCCGCCCGGCCAGCCCGCGCGCCGCCTCGATGCCCAGCAGCCCGCCGCCGACGACCACCGCGTGCCGCGCCCCGTCGGCCGCGTCCAGGATCCGCCGGCAGTCCGCCAGGGTGCGGAACGCCACCACCCCGCCGGGCAGCCCGTCCTCGGTGCCGGGGATCGGCGGCACGAACGACGTGCTCCCCGTCGCGATCACCAGCGTGTCGTAGGGGGTGACGCTGCCGTCGGAGGCGTGCACGCGCCGGGCGTTCCGGTCGACGCGCACCACCTCCACGCCCAGCCGGGCGTCGACGTCGTTGGCGTCGTACCAGGCCGGGTCCACCAGGCCGATCTGCTCGGGCCCGGTCACCCCGGCCAGCACGTTGGACAGCAGCACCCGGTTGTAGGGCTGCTGCGGCTCGGCGCCGAACACCGTCAGCGCCACCCGCCGGTCACGCGCCCGGATCTCGCTGACCAGCCGCGATCCGGCCATGCCGTTGCCGACGACCACGATGCCCGCCGGCGTCCCGCGCCGGCCCGTCGCGCGCGCGCCGCTGTCTGTGGAGGATCGGCTCATCTGCTCGCTCCGCTCGGTTCCCGGGCCGCGCCCGGTTCGTCGATCTGGCTCGCCCGCGGTGCGGCCACCGGTTCCAGCCGCACCGCGCACACCTTGAACTCCGGCATCCGCGACACGGGGTCCAGCGCCGGGTTGGTCAGCAGGTTGGCCCGCCCCTCCCCCGCCCAGTGGAACGGCATGAACACCGTGTCGTGCCGGATCGCGTCGGTCAGCCGGGCCCGCACCGTCGCGGTGCCGCGCCGGCTGGCCACCCGCACGTCCGCGCCGTCGTCGATGCCCAGCCGCTCGGCCAGGTCCGGATGCATCTCCACGAACGCCTCGGGCGCCGCGTCGGTCAGCGGCCGCACCCGCCGGGTCTGCGCGCCGCTCTGGTACTGCGCCAGCACCCGGCCCGTGGTCAGGTAGACGGGGTAGTCGGCGTCGACGTCCTCCACCGCCCCGCTGTGCTCCACGGGGGTGAACCGGGCCCGCCCGTCGGGCGTGGCGAACCGGTCGAGGAAGGGACGCGGCGTGCCCGGGTGCTCCGGCGACGGGCACGGCCAGAACACCCCGCCCTCCCGCTCGATGCGCTCGTAGGTGATGCCCGAGTAGTCGGCCAGGCCGCCCGCGCTGGCGGCGCGCAGCTCGCCGAACACCTCGGCGGGCTCGGCGCTCCACACGCCCGGCGCGTCCAGCCGCCCGGCCAGCGCCGCGATGATCTCCAGGTCGGTGCGCACCCCGTCCGGCGGCGGCACGGCCCGGCGGCGGCGCAGCACCCGGCCCTCCAGGTTGGTCATCGTGCCCGACTCCTCGGCCCACTGCGCCGTGGGCAGCACCACGTCGGCGCGGGCCGCGGTCTCCGACAGCACGAAGTCGGCCGCGACCAGGAACTCCAGCGCGTCCAGCCGCTCCTCCACCGCCGCCGCGCGCGGCGCCGACACCACCGGGTTGGACCCGAACAGCAGCAGCATCCTCGGCCCGCCCGCGGTGCCCAGCGCCGACAGCAGCTCGTAGGCCGACCGTCCCGGCCCTGGCAGCTCCCCCGGGTCCACGCCCCACACCGCGGCCACGTGCGCGCGGGCCGCCGGGTCGTCGATCCTGCGGTAGCCGGGCAGCTGGTCGGCCTTCTGGCCGTGCTCGCGTCCGCCCTGCCCGTTGCCCTGCCCGGTCAGGCACCCGTACCCCGAGCCTTCGCGGCCGGGCAGGCCCAGCGCCAGCGCCAGGTTGATGAACGCGGTCACCATGTCCACGCCGCGCGCGTGCTGCTCGGCGCCGCGCGCCGTCAGAACGTAGGACCGCCGCCCGCGCGCCAGCAGCCGCACCGCCTCGCGCATGTGCGGCACGGGCACGCCGGTGATGCGCTCGACGCGGTCGGGCCAGTAGGAGTTCACCACCGTGCGCACCGCCGCGAACCCGCTGGTGCGCGCCGCGACGTACTCCTCGTCCACCAGGCCCTCGGTGAGCGCCAGGTGCAGCATGCCGTTGGCCAGCGCCAGGTCGGTGCCGGGCGTGGGCTGCAGGTGCAGGTCGGCCTGCCGGGCGGTGGCGGTGCGCCGCGGGTCGACCACGACGAACGCGCCGCCCGCCCGCTGCATCGCGGTGACGTGCCGCATGAACGGCGGCATCGTCTCGGCCACGTTGCCGCCCGCCAGCAGGATCGCGTCGGCCGCCGCAAGATCGGTGATCGGCCCGGGCAGCCCCCGGTCCATGCCGAACGCCCGGCCCGTCGCGGCCGCCGCCGACGACATGCAGAACCGCCCGTTGTAGTCGATCTGCGATGTGCCGAGCGCGATCCGGGCGAACTTGCCGAGCTGGTAGGCCTTCTCGTTGGTCAGGCCGCCGCCCCCGAACACCGCGACCGCGTCGGGCCCGTGCGCGTCCCGCAGCCGCCGCGCCTCGGCGGCGATCCGGTCCAGGGCCCGGTCCCACGTGCAGGGCTCCAGCGGCGCGCCGCGCCGGGCGCGCATCAGCGGCGTGGTCAGCCGGTCCGGCACCGTCAGCACCTCGGCCGACGTCCAGCCCTTCTGGCACAGCCCGCCCTGGTTGGCCGGGACGTCCGCACGCGGCGTCACCCGCAGCGGCGGCCCCGAGCCGGGGCGCGCCGCGCCGGCGGGTACCGGCCCGCCGGCCAGGTTCATGCCGCACTGCAGGGCGCAGTAGGGACAGTGGGTCGGGGTGTCGGTCATGTTTCCGAGGTTGTGCGGAGCCCGTTTCGCGTCGGGGTCCCGCGTGTGACCCCGCTGTTAAAAGCGGCTCACGCACCGTCGATCACCAGGGTCAGAACGTCGCCGCCCCCGCCGGCCCGTGCCGCCGACGCGCCGCCGCCCGGGCACGCCCGACGATCTTCGACGCGCACATGTCAAGCGTTGTCAGACATCTGTCGAGTCCGTTTCGTCGCAAATGCTCCGTCCGCCGCACGGATCGGCGGCGCCGCGGCGGGCCCGCGGCACGAACCGTCCCGACCCGCGCGCCCGGCCCGATCACGCCGCGGCCGACACGCCTAACCTCGGTACATGCCCGACCTTGCTTATTACGCCTCACTGCCGCGCACCCGCGGCGCCGCCGCCGCACTGCTGCTCGACGACCTCGGGCGGGTGCTGCTGGTCAAGCCCACCTACAAGGAGGGCTGGTTCCTGCCCGGCGGGGTGATCGAGGCGGGCGAGTCGCCCCTGGCCGCGTGCGTGCGCGAGTGCGAGGAGGAACTCGGCCTGGTCCCGCGGCTGGACGGCCTGGTCTGCGTGGACTGGGGGCCGCCCCGCGACGGCGTGGACGCGGTCAACGTGTTCGTGTTCGCCGGATCGCTGACCGACACCGAGATCGCCGCGATCCGGCTGCCCCCCGAGGAGCTGTCCGACCACGTGCTGGTGGCGCCCGAGAAGGTCCCCGAACTCGCCCCGCCGCACGTCTCCCGCCGCATGGAGCCCAGCCTGCGCGGCCTCGTCGAGCACCGCGCCGTCTACCTGGAGGACGGCCGCGAACCCGGGTACGGCCCCACTCCCCTGGCCCCCGGCCCCCGCCCCGGCCGTCCGGGGTAGACACGCGCCCGGACGGGTAGGCCGCAGGCGACGGACGAAGAACGGGGGGACCGTCGATGGCAGCCTGCGAAGTGTGCGGAAACGACTACGCGTTGAGCTTCGAGGTGCACGCCCAGGGCGCCGTGCACGTCTTCGACTCGTTCGAATGCGCGATCACCAAGATGGCGCCGATCTGCGAGCACTGCCAGTGCCGCATCCTCGGCCACGGCGTCGATGTGGGCGGGCACTGGTACTGCTGCGCGCACTGCGCCCGCACCGCCGACCCGCGCAGCGCCGAACTGGTCGCCGACCACGCCTGACCGGCTCCGCCCCCGCCCGGCGCCGCCACGACCAGCGCCGCCGGGCGTAGGGGTACGCCCGGCGGCCGAAGGCGCGCGGGCCGGTCGCCGTCCCGCGCGACGGCGACCGGCCCGACAGTTCACACGCCCGCCTCGGCCAGGCTCATCCGCGTCTGCCCCACCCGCACCTTCCGCAGGTAGAAGAACCAGGTGAGCAGCACGCACACCCCGTAGAACGCGGCCAGGATCAGCAGCGCGGGCGCGATGCCCTTCGTCTCCTCGATGGAGATCCGGAACGTCTGCTGGATCAGCACGCCCCCGGCGGCGCCGACCGCCGAGATGATGCCGATCGCGGCCGCCGCGGTCCGCCGGGCCCGCGTCAGCGCCCGCTCGGTGGCGGCGCCGTCGCTCTGGTCCACCTCGGCCAGCTCCCGCGCCCGGAAGATCGCCGGGATCATCCGGTAGGTGGAGCCGTTGCCGACCCCGGTGGTGACGAACACGAACAGGAACGCCGCCAGGAACATCGGCCAGCTCCCGGCCCGCACCGACACGGCCACCGCCGCGACGCCCAGCCCCATCAGGAAGAAGTTCACCATCGTGACCCGGGCGCCGCCGAACCGGTCCGCCAGCCAGCCGCCGAACGGACGCGCCAGCGACCCGGCGAAGGCCCCCAGCCAGATGAAGTGCGACCCGGTGATGTCGGGGAACGTGTTCTTGATCAGCACCCCGAAGGAGAACGAGTAGCCGATGAACGACCCGAAGGTGCCGATGTACAGCACCGACATCACGACCGTCTGTCCGTCCCTGGCGCCGGCGCCCATCTCCCGCAGCGTGTACGCCGACGTCGCCTTGGTCAGGTTGTTCATGAAGAAGTAGGCGCTCACGGCGGCCAGCAGGATCAACGGCATCCACACCCAGCCCACGGCGACCAGCCCGAACGCGGTGATCAGCGGGGGCATCGCCAGCTGCGTGACGCTGGTGCCCAGGTTGCCGCCGGCGGCGTTCAGGCCGAGCGGCAGGCCCTGCCGCCCGGTCGGGTAGAAGTGGGTGATGTTGGCCATCGAGGAGGCGAAGTTGCCGCCGCCCAGGCCGGTGGTCGCCGCGATCAGCAGCAGCGCCCAGTACGGGATCCCCGGATTCTCGATCGCGTAGACGAACAGCCCGCACGGGACGAACAGCAGCAGCGCGCTGACGACCGTCCAGTTGCGGCCGCCGAACCGGGCCGGGGCGAAGGTGTAGGGGATCCGCATCGCGGCGCCCACCAGGTTGGGCAGCGTGGTCAGCCACAGCGTCTGGCCCACCGACAGCCGCACGCCGTTGTCGGCCAGGTTCAGCACCGCGATGCTCCACAGCAGCCACACGCAGAAGCCCAGGTGCTCGGTGAAGATCGAGAACACCAGGTTGCGGGCGGCGACCCGCCGCCCCGTCGCGGCCCAGAACCGGTCGTCGTCGGGCTCCCAGTGGTCGATCCAGCGACCACCCCGGGGTGTGGCCCCCGTCCGCGGGGCGGCTTCGTCGGTCAGCGCCGTCATGGCGTCTCCTTCGGGTGTCGTTGGCGGCCGGCGGCGTTGCCGGACGGATCCTGCGGACATCCGCGAAGGTAGGAACGGCGGGTTACGCGGGGTGGCACGACATGTGCCCGTGGTGCTACATCCTGCGCACACCCGTAACACGGTCGTGTGAAACCGGGCCGCGCCCGGCCGAGGAGAAACGCCCAGGTCAGGAGCCCGATCCAGACCCGGATGCGGCCTCCGGCCCGGAATCCGGCCAGGACGGGGACCGGCCCGAGGAGCGCAGCACCGCCTCCCAGGCGTCGCCGGACGCCAGCGGCAGGTGCGGCACGCCCCAGTGCCACGCCGACACCAGCAGCTCGGGATCGCGCGGCCGGTAGTCGTCGCCGATCGCGCGCGCCAGGTCCCAGGCGTGCAGGTGCCACTCCACGCACGCCGCGCCCGCGTGGTCGCCGACGGTGTACTTGGTGCCCCGGTAGACCAGGTGGGTGCGGTCCCACATGTCGGGCATCAGGTCGGCGTAGGCACCGGCCGACACGGTGAACGCCATGATCCGGTCGGGGCCCGGCTCGGGCGGCAGCACGGCCAGCTCGGCGGCGTTCTGCCGGGCCTGCTGGCGGATCAGCACCGCGGTCGCGGCGTCCCGGGCGAACAGCTTGGCCAGCCGGCTGTCCGGAGAGTCCTGCAGGTACTCCAGGTAGTTCTCGGCGACGCAGCGCAGATGGCCGGCCAGGTCGATGATCTGCCACTCGGCGCACGGGGTGGGGGCCGCCCAGTCCGCCACCCGCCCGGCCAGCGCGCGGATCGCCTGCACCCCGTCCCGGTAGGACTCCAGAACGCGATGACGGTCAGGCGGCGTGCGCTCCACGTGACTTTCCCCCCGCGGTCAGAGCACCTTCGATGGTCGGCCGACGCGCCGGACCGGCGGCCGCACCTGCGTGCGGTGCGTGCGAATCCCTCGACCGGGACGCGTCTGCGGCGTCGGCCGCGGCACGGCGCCGCGCGGGCGACGCGGAGCGTCCCGGCGTTCCCCGAGGGGCTACGTTCTCAGAAGTCGGCGGCCGGTGCCACCCGGTGACGCTGTGTCGTCCCCCCCGGGTCGGCCGCCCCCCGCCCGGCGCCGGGCGGGTGTCGAACCGGTGCGCGGCCCGTGTCAGGCCGCCACGCCGGGGCCGGTGCGGTAGCCGAGCCGGTGGGCCTCGCGCGCGGTGCGCAGCCGGTCGACCTCTTCGGTCCAGGGCCGCACGGCCGGCTTGGCCTTGGCCTCGCGGCGCGCGATCTCGGCGGCGCGGCGGGCAGCGGCGTCGGCGCCGTCGGACGCGTACACGCGGGTGCCCATGGCGACCCGCTCGGCGGCCTCGGCGGCCAGCAGCGCCTCGGTGAGCGCCTTGTCGAACGCGATCGACAGGGCCCGCAGCTCGTCCGCGGGCCGCGCCTCGGTCTCGGCGGCGCGCAGCACCCGCTCGGCCTCGGTGGCGGCCGCCAGCCGGTCGCGGTAGGTCCCGGCCAGCCGCTCGTCGGCGGCGTAGCGCTCGGCGACGTCCTTGCTCACCCGGCGACCCAAGGCCATGGCGGTCCCCTCCTTCGTCCGCGGCCGTGACCGGCCGTGCTCGACTCTACCCGGCCGTGACCGGCCGTTCGTGGCACGTGATCGAGGTGTGGTCGGGGGTTAGCGTACGCCCGTCCCCGGCGTGTCGTGACAGCGGACACCCCGCCCGCCCCCTTTACGCAGTAAGGTCAATGGTCATTATGGTTCGACAGCCGAGCATCAACGCCCAGAACCGCCCGCCGCTGACCATCGAGCGGATCATCGAGGCGGCGCTGGCGATCGTCGACGGACAGGGCCTCGGGCGCCTCACCATGCGCCGCCTCGGCGACGCGCTGGAGGTGGAGGCCATGGCCATCTACCACCACCTGCCCCGCGGCAAGGAACAGCTGCTGGACGGCCTGGTCGCGCACGTGGCGGTCGCGCCGGCCGCCGCCGCGCCCGGCGCCGCCGAGTGGCGCGACGCGCTGCGCCGCTGGGCCGTCGCCTACCGCGAGCGGCTGCTGGAACACGCCGGGGTGCTGCCGCTGCTGGTCACGCGGCGCAACCCCGCCGCCCTGGCCTCCACCGCCGCGTCGCTGCGCGAGCTGATCCACCGGGGCGGCGTGCCCGACGACGCCGCGTCCGTCGCCGCCCACACGCTGCTGGCGTTCGTCATCGGGCACGTCGCGCTCGAGGTGCGCGGCACCGGCGACGACGGCGCCACCACCGCGGCGGCCGCCGGACCCGACGGCCCGGTCGACTGGCAGGCCCGCTTCACCACCGCCCTCGACCAGATCATGGCCGCCGTCGCCCCCTGACCCGCGCGCCGCGCCGGCCCCGGCTCTGGTCGGTCGTCGCCCCTACCGATCGGTCTGCGCCCTACCGCGCAGTCTTCGCCCCTACTGATCAGTCGTCGACGACGAGGACCTCCAGGGTGCGGGGGCCGTGGCCGCCCTCCACTCGCCGCGCCTCGGGGCCGCCGGCGACGGGCGGGCCGCTGATCCAGGTCAGCGGGCGCTCCGGCCGCAGCCGCGCGACCGCCTCGGGCACGGTGCCGACGATCTGGTCGGCGTGCACCACGCACAGGTGGTAGTCGGGGACGAGCGACAGCAGCCGCCGTCCCTGCGCCCGGCCCCCGTCCAGCACGATCGTGCCGGTCTGCGCGATCGCCACGGCGCACCCGGTCACCACGCCGTCCAGCGCCTGGAGGGTCTCCAGGTCGGTCAGGCCGGTGTCGGCGACGGCGTGCACGCCGTCCAGCTCCGACAGCCACCCGAACGGCAGGTCGGCCGGGGCCGCGATGCGCCGCGCCTCACGCGCCCACAGCGCGGCCGCGACCGAGGTCGCCAGGTCGTCGGCGCCGGCGTGGCGGACGGTCGCGCGGTGGTCGGCGACCCGCTCGGTGAACATCGCGATCACGTCGGCGCGGGTGGCGGCATCGGCCTCGGTGAGCCGGCGCCGGTAGCCGCGCGGCACGTCCACGCTCGTGCCGCGCGCCTCGCCGAGCGCGTCGCGCACGCGCCGCAGGATCCGCTCGCGCGAGCTCACCGCTGTCCCCCACGGCGTGCGCGGGCGCGCCACCAGGCGCGGAAGCTGCGCACCGGCGGGGCGGGCAGGTCGCGGGCCTCGGTCCACTTGCCCAGCAGACCCGGCAGCCGCCGGATGCGGCCGCCGCGCGACAGCAGCCGCGCCCACCGCGCGCCCGACCGCAGCGCCGCCTCGTAGCGGCCCTGCTCGCCCATCGTCCAGGCGGCGCTGCGCATCATCAGCAGCTCGGGCGTGGGCACCGGCCGGCGCCGCCGCGACTCCACCACCGCGCCCCGCAGGTGGACGAGCAGCTCCGGAATGTCGATCTTGACGGGGCACACGTCGGCGCAGGCCCCGCACAGTGTGGACGCGTACGGCAGGGACGCGTGCGCCGCGCCGTCCACGCCCTCGACCAGCGGCGTCAGCACGGCGCCGATCGGCCCGCCGCCGCGCGGGCCGTAGGGTTCGTCGCCGGTGCGCTCGTAGACGGGGCACACGTGCGAGCACGCCGAGCAGCGCACGCAGCGCAGCGCGGCCCGTCCGACCTCGTCGGCCAGCACGGTGGTGCGGCCGTTGTCCAGCAGCACCAGGTGCAGCTCGCGGGGCCCGTCGCCGGGCGTGACGCCCGTCCAGGTGGACACGGCGGGGCTCATCCGGTCCCCGGTCGCCGACCGCGGCAGCAACTGCAGCAGCACCTCCAGGTCGTCCCAGGTGGGCACGACGGCGTCGATGCCCGCCACGCAGATCAGCGTGTCGGCCACGGTGACGGCCGTGCGGCCGTTGCCCTCGGACTCCAGCAGCACGAGCGTGCCGGTGTCGGCCACCATGAAGTCGGCGCCGCACACCGCCACCCGCGCCGACAGCAGCCGCCGCCGCACATGGGCGCGGGCCGCGGCGGCGAGCGCGGCCGGGTCGTCGGGCAGGCCGGGCGGCGCGTCCGGCAGCGTCCGCGCGAACAGCTCGCGCAGCCGCGCCCGGTCGCGGTGGAACGCCGGGGGCGCGGGACGGGCCGCGGGCCGGGGGTCGTCGCCGAGCCGCGCGACGAGTTCGGCCAGGTCGGTGGGGTGGACGGTCACGCCCGCCTCGGTCAGCGCGTCGTGCAGGCCGATCTCGCGGGCGGCGGGCGCGGCGGCCGTCACCACCTCGCCGTGCCCGGTGGCCCGCACCAGGCCGGTGACGAGGCGGGCGGCCTCGGCGGCGTCCGCGGCCCAGTGCACGGCGCCGCCCGCCTCGGTGACCGACTTCTCCAGCCGTTCCAGGTGCCCGTCCAGGTTGAGCAGGGTCTCGTCGCGGACGGCGCGTCCGGCCTCGCGCAGCTCCTGCCAGTCGCCCAGCTCGCCCGCGGCCGCCTCGCGCCGCTGCCGCAGCGTCGCGGCGGCGGCCCGCAGGTCGCGGCGCAGCCCGGTGTCGGACAGGGCGGTGCGCGCCGCCACGGCGAACTTGGGCATGGGCAGCGGCACGGGCCCCGCGGAGGAGACCCTCCCCCCGGCGGAGGAGCCCCCGTTCACGACCGCCCCGCCGCGGCCGGTGCCCCGGTGGCGGCCAGGATCTCGGCCAGGTGCATGACGCGGACCCCGCCGCGCAGCCGCGACAGGGCTCCGCCGATATGGGCCAGGCAGGCGTTGTCGGCGGCGCACAGCACGTCGGCGCAGGTGCCGCGCACGTGCCGCACCTTGTCGGCCACCATCGCCACCGACACGTCGGCGTTCTTCATCGCGAACGTCCCGCCGAACCCGCAGCACTCCTCGGCCGCGGGCAGCTCGACCAGCTCCAGGCCCCGCACGGCGCGCAGCAGCCGCAGCGGACGGTCGCCCAGCCGCAGCGTGCGCAGGGAGTGGCAGGTCGGGTGGTAGGCGACGCGGTGGGGGAAGTAGGCACCGACGTCGGTGACGCCCAGAACGTCCACCAGGAACTCCGACAGCTCGTGGACGGCCAGCCCGGCGGCGGCGCGTTCCAGCTCGGCGTCGCCGTCGGCGCGGGCGATGCGCGCGTAGGCGGCGCGCACGGTGGCGGCGCAGGACGCCGACGGGGTCACCACCGCGTCGTGGCCGGCGAACACCGTTGTGAAGCGGCGGGCCAGGTCGGCGGCCTCCCGCTGGTAGCCCGTGGTCCAGTGCATCTGGCCGCAGCAGGTCTGGCCGGGCGGGAAGACCACCTCGTGCCCCAGACGCTCCAGCAGGGCGGTAACCGCCCGGCCGGTGCCGGGGAACAGCGCGTCGTTGAAGCACGCGACGAACAGAGCGACGCGCATCTGCGGCCTCACCTCCCCCTGGCCCACGCCCCCCGGGGCCATCGTAGGGGTCGGGGCGCCCCTGGTCCCGGTAAAGTCACGGCTCGCCGGGTGGCCGATGGGGGCCGCGCGGAGACGTCTGGCACTCTTGAGTGAGGCGTGTCACACCCCGGCCCGTCCTCCGGTACCAGTTCACAATCGTCCCTTCGGGCTATGGTCCGGGCGGGTCGAACCGTTCCACACTGGGTGACGTCAAACACATGCAAACCCACACCAGTTGTCGAGACCGGAGGCACGCAGATGTGCCCGCACCAGCCGCCATGTCCCGCCGCCGACGGACCTGACCGCGAGGCCGCCCGGACGATGGTCCATCACCCCGAGCAGGGGTGGAGCCTGCTGTGCAACGGCGTCGTCCTGTTCGAGGACACCGGCGAGCTGCTGCCCGACGGGGGTGTCATCGCACCGCACAGACCGACGGACGTCCCGGCGCGCACCGCGCCGGCGCCGTCCGCCGTCTGACCAGTCGCCACGGGGGAACCGCTTCTCCACGGGGGACCAGTACACGGGGTGATCATCCTCGGGGCGGCGCCGCCGCACCGACGTCAGCTCCACCCGGCCGCTTCCTGCCCCGCTCGGGCCGGAGGGGCCGGCCGCTGTGCTCAGCTCGCGCGGCCACCCGGCACGGGGGCCCGCGCCGTCCAGCGGCGCAGCCACGGCTCCACGGCCGCGCCGACGGCCGCGGGG
The DNA here is from genome assembly GCF_040642915.1 of Actinomadura sp. NPDC047616. Lineage (NCBI taxonomy): Bacteria > Bacillati > Actinomycetota > Actinomycetes > Streptosporangiales > Thermomonosporaceae > Actinomadura > Actinomadura sp. NPDC047616. Next base: position 1,194 of record NZ_JBEYTB010000018.1, on the reverse strand, counting down.
TTCCTGTCCAGGTCGTGCCGTTCGCCCGGCAGGACGACGACCTCGGTCGCGTCCGCCCGGTCCGGCACGCCGAACGGGTCGCGGTCGCCGTTGACGACCAGCACCTCCACGCCGGCGGCGCGCAGCTCGTCCGCGCGTGACTTGTCCGGCTTGCCGGGCGGGGTCAGCGGGAACGCCAGCGCGACCACGCCGGCCGCGTCCGCCGCACGCGCGGTGCGGCAGGCCACCCGGGCGCCGTTGCTGCGCCCGCCCTGCACCAGCGGCACGTTCCCGAACCGCTCCCGCAGCACCCCGATCACTTCCAGCCAGGCGGCGTCCTGGCGGACCGGCGAGCCGGGCGCGCGCCGTCCCGCCGCCCGGAACGGCTGCAGCACCCGCGCGACCGCCCCGCCGAGGCCCAGCGCGACCTCCCGGACGGCCAGCAGGTCGGCGGCGTCCACCCCGCCGTTCGAGCCGTGCGTCAGCACCAGCAGGAACGCCGGGTCGCCGGTCTCGTCGAGGGTGACCTCCGCCGGTCCCTGCGCCGTGTCGATCCGCATGCGCCCACGGTAGCGGCCCGTTCCCCGGGGAAGGTTCGAGGGCATGGCGAAGATGAGCGACAGCGAGTGGCGAGCGTTCGTCACCCAGGGCACGCGCACCGGCAAGGTGGCGGTGATCCGCGACGACGGCGCGCCCCATGTGACACCGATCTGGTTCGTCCTGGACGGCGACGACCTGATATTCACCACGGGCTCCGAGACCCTCAAGGCCCGCGCCCTGCGCCGCGACCCGCGCGTGTCGGTCTGCGTGGACGACGACACGCCTCCGTTCTCCTTCGTGGTCATGCGAGGCGAGGCGACCCTGTCGGAGGACCTCCCCGAACTGCGCCGATGGGCCACCGTGATCGGCGGCCGCTACATGGGCGAGGACCGCGCCGAGGAGTTCGGCGCCCGCAACGGCGTCCCGGGCGAGTCCCTCGTCCGCGTCCACCTCACCAAAGTCATCGCCCAACGCGACATAGCCGACTGAGCTGACCGGCACCCATAACAGAGTGCGTGAAGAGCAGGGCCTGCCGGTCACCACGTGGGCGAAGGGGTCGTTCCTGCGGGGAAACACACCACCCCTTAGACGTCGTCTCATTTGGTGAGTCGGCGGTGGCAGATCAGGGCGGCGGCGATGCCGGCGAAGGCCAGGAAGTGCTCAGCCTTGCGTTCG
>NZ_JBEYTB010000017.1:129308-223967 GCF_040642915.1 Actinomadura sp. NPDC047616 | reverse complement strand
CGCTGGAACAACTCCCATAGCTCGTCAGGAACCAGTCGCTCAGTGAAGCTCGCCACGCCTGATCAAACGAGTGATCGCCAATCAAGACACGGTCTAATCGTGCTGCTGTTCACCCGCAGGCCGCCAACCTGGCCAGGCGGGGAGCGATGTGGGCGGCGTCGCGGCCGACGCCGCGCAGGCTGGCCGAGGACAGGCTGCGTTGCCATTCCAGTCCGACGTAACCCACTCCTGGGCAGATGGTCGACAGCCCACCCTTGTGCACCGGGTGGCCGTCCGCCGACAGCGCGCCGAGCAGGGCGAGGTAGTCCAGGTCGGGCCGGTAGCCGGTGGCCAAGAGGATCGCCTCCACGTCTTCGCGGGCGCCGTCCGGCCAGGTGACGGTGGGCCCGTCGATGCCGGTGAACATCGGCCGCCGGTCCGGGCGCCCTGCGGCCAGGGCGGCGCGGTAGCGGCCGTCGTCGAAGACCGGGACGGTGGGGGGCTTGCCGTTACGGCGCGCGATCCAGTGTCCGATGGGCAGGGTGTCGATGCCGGTGGCACGGAACCAGAAGTGCAGGTCGCGCCCGAGCGGGCGTTGCGGGACGAATTTGATCGGTTCCCGGGTGGTCAGCGTGACGCGGGCGTGGTCGGCGAGTTCGACGGCGATCTGCACAGCTGAGTTGCCGCCGCCGACCACGATGACGCGTTTACCGGTGAACGGCGCGGGGGTGCGGTAGTCGGCGGCGTGCAGCACCGTGCCGGTGAAGGTGTCCAGGCCCGGCAGGGCTGGCCGGTGCGGACGGGAGAAGCCGCCGGTGGCGGCCACCACCACCCGTGCCGCAAGCGTCCGCCCGCCGGTCAGGTGGGCGATGTAGTGCGGGCCGTCTGCGGTGACGGACTGCACCCGGGTGCGAGTGCGGATGTCGGCGTCCAGACGGTCGGCGTAGCGCTGCAGGTAGTCCACGACCTCGTCCCGGCGGGGGTAGCGGTCGGGGTCGCCGTCGAAGGGCAGGCCGGGCAGGGCACTGTAGCGGGCCGGGGAGAACAGGGTGAGGCTGTCGTAGTAGCGCGGCCACGACCCGACCGGCCGGTCAGAGGCCTCGGCGATGACCGGGGCCAGCCCGGAGGCGCGCAGGGCGTGGGCGGCGGCCAGCCCCGACTGGCCGCCGCCGATCACCAGAGCGTCAACATTTTCCATGATGGGGGTGCGATCCGTGGGTGCGGTGAGTCAGTGGGCGGGGAGGAGCTCGGCGAGCAGTTCGCGAACACGGCGGTCGATCTCGTCGCGGATCGGGCGGACCTCCTCGGCGGGGCGGCCGGCGGGGTCGGGCAACTGCCAGTCCAGGTAGCGCTTGCCGGGGAAGACGGGGCAGGCGTCGCCGCAGCCCATGGTGATGACCACGTCGGCGGCCTGCACGGCCTCGCTGGTCAGCGGCTTGGGGAACTCCTTGGACAGGTCCAGGCCGAGTTCGGCCATCACCGCGGTGACGGCCGGGTTGATCTGGTCGGCGGGCGCGGATCCGGCGGAGCGGACGCGGACCCGTCCGGCGGCGTGGTGGTCCAGCAGAGCGGCGGCCATCTGCGAGCGTCCGGCATTGTGAACGCACACGAACAGCACCTCGGGGATATCGGACACGGCTTCTCCTTGAGGACGAGCATGGACGTGGGAGTAGGCGCGCGGAGCCGAACCGGGCGGCCGGCACCGGCGGATGCGTGCGGACGCGGGCGGTGGCGGCCAGCAGGTTCACCCCGGCAGGCCGAGGCCGGACAGGCGGTCCGGTACGCGCAGCTTCGTAGGAATCGGCGACCACCGCCTCCACGGTTTCGGGTGAGAACACCCCCACGTGGCGGCGGATGACGGCGTGACCGAGTGCGGCCTGCACGTACGGCAGACGGCAGTCTCCGAAGCTCCCGCACGACGACGAGAGAAAGGCGTCATCTGGACACCGGTCACCAGGTGCGGGCCTGGGCATGCTCTGCTACGGAGGAGGCGGCGCGGCGGCGTAGCGCCAGGGAGACGTAGACGAGCGCGACCAGGACGGGGACCTCGATCAGCGGACCGACGACACCGGCCAGGGCCTGACCGGAGGTGACCCCGAAGGTCGCGATGGCGACCGCGATGGCCAGCTCGAAGTTGTTACCGGCGGCGGTGAACGCCAGTGTCGCGGTCCGCTCGTAACTCAGCCCGACCAGGCGGCCGAGTGTGTAGGAGGCCGACCACATGACCGCGAAGTAGGCCAGCAGCGGCAGCGCGATGCGCGCCACGTCCCACGGCCGGGAGGTGATCGCCTCGCCCTGCAGGGCGAACAGGATCACGATGGTGAACAGCAGCCCGTACAGCGCGGCCGGACCGATCCGCGGCAGGAACCGCTCCTCGTACCAGACGCGGCCGCGGGCGCGTTCGCCCAGGCGGCGGGTCAGGTATCCGGCGACCAGCGGGACGCCGAGGAACACCAGGACGCTGCGGGCGATGTCCCAGGCCGACACGTCCAGGCTGGTCTGGTCCAGGCCGAGCCTGCCCGGCAGCACGTCCAGGTAGAACCAGCCGAGCACACCGAACGCCACCACCTGGAATATTGAGTTCAGCGCCACCAGCACCGCGGCGGCCTCGCGATCGCCGCACGCCAGATCGTTCCAGATGATCACCATGGCGATGCACCGGGCCAGCCCCACGATGATCAGCCCGGTGCGGTACTCCGGCAGGTCCGGCAGTAGCAGCCAGGCCAGCGCGAACATCAACGCAGGACCGACCACCCAGTTCAGGACGAGGGACGGGACCAGGAGGCGGCGGTCGGAAGTGACGGCGTCCAGCCGGTCGTAGCGGACCTTGGCCAGCACCGGGTACATCATCACCAGCAGCCCCGCCGCGATCGGCAGCGAGATCCCCTCGACCTGCACGGCGTCCAGCGCCTCGTCCAAACCGGGGATCGCGCGGCCGGCCAGCAGACCGACGGTCATCGCGGCGGCGATCCACACCGGCAGGAACCGGTCCAGCGCCGGCAACCGCGCCATCACCCCGGCAGCGGTCGGCTCGGGGGAACCGCTCCCCCGCCCGCTCATCGCCCGGTTCACTGGGACGTCACCGCGGCGACGCGTGGGCCCAGGATCACCGACAGGCGCTGCAGCACCTGCGGGTTCACCCAGTAGTACACCCAGGTGCCGCGTCGCTCGGAGTCGATGAGCCCGGCCTGCTTGAGCACCTTCAGGTGGTGGCTGATGGTCGGCGGAGTCAGGTCGAAGGCGTCGGTGAGCTCGCACACGCACGCCTCGCCGCCCTCGTGGCAGGCGATCAGCGACAGCAGCCGCAACCGGACCGGGTCGCCGATCGCCTTGAACAACGGCGCCAGCTCGGCCGCCTCCTCAGCCCCCAACGGCGCGCACACCAGCGGCGAACAGCACGCTTCCGTCCCGGCGCGGGGCTCGGCGGCGGCAGGGTTGATGACGACCGGCGCGTCCACGACCGGCAGCTCCTGCTTCGACATGGTTCTAATTTGACATCTATCTAAGTGCAGGCGCAAGCTGAGGCCGGCTGCTGGTTAGACCTTCGTCTAATCAGAGGTGGGATCGTCGATGCACAGGAGGAAGCTCATGTCTCGTGTCCAGCTCGCCCTGCGGGTGCCCGACCTGGAAGCCTCGGTCGCCTTCTACACCAGGCTGTTCGGTGCCGCGCCCGCCAAGCGCCGTCCCGGCTACGCCAACTTCGCCATCGCCGAGCCGCCGCTCAAGCTCGTCCTGATCGAAGGCGCCGGCGAGGACGCCACCCGCCTGGACCACCTGGGTGTGGAGGTCGAAGACTCCGGCCAGGTCGCCGACGCCGCCGAGCGGCTGAAGGAGTCGGGCCTGGTCACCCTGGAGGAGAACGACACCGCCTGCTGCTACGCCCTGCAGGACAAGGTGTGGGTGACCGGCCCCGGCAACGAACCCTGGGAGGTGTACGTGGTCAAGGGCGACGCCGACACCCTCGACAAGGCCGAAGACTCCGCCTGCTGCACACCCCAGCCCACCGGCACCTCTTCCGCCCCCGCCACGGACAAGACGCACGCCAGGACCGCGACGGGCGCCGACTGCTGCTGACCCTCAGTGCAGGTCGCCAAACGCCGCGGCACCCTCAACCCCGCCCACCTGCGCCCCCACGATGCTGACGCCCTGGGCACCGGCCTGGGCGGCCGGGCGCCGGCAGGTGTCCGGGTGGACGGTGTGACCCGTCAACCGGACCTGCCGCTCCGAAGTCGGCCACCGGGCGGATGCGGCAGTAGAACGACCAGCCCCGCCAAGCCGGGCCCCGGCGCTCGCTAGCTGTTGTGAGACATGACGCTGCGGACGCTGGGGCTTGAGTGAAGAGACGGGCCTTCCGGCGGCAGGATGAGAAGCGCGACCAACCCGTCCTGCCGCCCCGGAAAGACCCGTCCGTGCTTCACCGTAACGCGCCGTTATCCGTCGAGGGCCGCCGCCGGCTCGTCCAGTGCTGCCGGACCCGCCCGATCGCGCACGTGGCCCCGGAGATGGGCATCTCCTGCTCGTGCGCCGACAAGTGGGTCAACCGCTACCGCCGCTTCGGCGAGATCGGCCTGCTGGACCGGCCCAGCGCCACCCCACCCGAGGTCATCGCGCGGATCGAACGACTGCGCCGCGAGCGCGAATGGTCGGCCCGCCGCATCGCCCGGGAACTGGCCAGCCAGGGCATCAAGATCAGCGAGCGCACCGTGGGCCGCCACCTGGCCCGCCTGGGCCTGAACCGCCGCCGCGACCTGGACCCGACGGGACGACCAACCGCTCCGCACGGCCGTTCATCGCCCGCTGGCCCGGCCACATGGTGCACGTGGACGTCCGAAAGACCGGCCGCATCCCCGACGGCGGCGGCTGGCGAGCGCGCGGCCGTCACAGCGAGCAGGCCCGGCGGGTAGCCCGCGCCAAGACCGCCGGAGCCCGCGGCGGCTACGTCGACCTGCAGTCTGCCGTCGACGGCTACTCCCGCCTGGCCTACACCGAAGCCCTGCCCGGTGAGAAGGCCGCCACCGCGATCGGATTCTGGCACCGGGCACGGGCGTTCTTCGCCGCCCACGGCATCATGCGCATCCACCGCGTCGTCACCGACAACGGCGCCTGCTACCGCGCCGCAGACTTCACTCGGGCACTACACGCAGCCCGAACCCGCCACCAGCGGATCAACCACTACACCCCACGCCACAACGGCAAGGTCGAGCGCTACCACCGGATCCTGACCGAGGAATGGCTCCACGCCGACACCTGGACCAGCGAACATCACCGCTCACAGGCCTCGACCATCTGGAACGTGCACTACACCTACCACCGCCCCCACACCGCAGCAATGCGAGGGCGCGCCCCTGACGTGGGCCGGTTCGCAGGCGTGCCGCCGCGGTCGGCTCGTCCACCATCGCCTCCACTGACGGGCGGGCGGACGGCGGGGTGTCTGCGAGGTCTGAAGACGCCGAGGTCCCTGCCTTCTATCGGGTCTTCTGCACGTGGGTGGTGTCGGTGTTGAGGAGGGTGCCGTCGGCGCTGGTCGGCGTGATTTCCGGCACCGGGGTGCCGTGCTGGTCGACAAGGATGGAGTGGGTCTCGCCGGGGGCGAAGGCGTGACGTTCTCCCCACTGGCGCAGGGTGAGGATGACCGGGAAGAGGTCGCGGCCGGCGTCGGTGAGCACGTACTCCTGGCGGCGGCCCGATGGTGCGGTGCGCTGGACGAGGAGCCCGTGAGCGGTCAGCCTGCGGAGGCGGTCGGTGAGGATGTTGCGGGCGATGCCAGTGCGTCGCTGGAACTCGGTGAACGACCGCGCCCCGTCCATTGCGTCACGGATGACGAGAAGGCTCCACCTGTCGCCGACGAGGTCGAGCGTGCGGGCGACCGGGCACTCGGGGTCGGTCCAGTCGGTGTTCGGGGCGCGCATGGTGGTGCGCGACATGACACCTCCCGATCGGTTGCGGATTGAAACCATTATGCCGTACGGTCGAATTGGTTGCGATTTGCTACTGATCGGAGTGCGATGGACGTGTGGCGGCGGTTGCTGCTGGCGGTGGTGTGCGGTGTCGCAGTGGCGAGCATCTATGCCGCGCAGCCGGTTCTGGAGCCGATGGGACGCGATCTCGGTGTGTCGGCAGAACTCACCGGATGGATCGTCGCCACAGGCCAGTTCGGCTATCTGGCAGGGCTGGTGCTGCTGGTGCCGCTCGGCGATGTGGTCGACAGGCGCCGACTCATCGCCGTGCACCTGGCGATCACCGCGTTGGGCATGCTCCTGACGGCCTCGGCGTCAACCGCATGGGTGGCGTTCGTGGGACTCGCGGCGGCGGGGGTGTTCGCGGTCGTGGTGCAGACCACGGTGGCCTACGCCGCGTCGGTCTCACCGCCTGCCGAACGCGGACGGAACATCGGTGTCGTGACCTCGGGCGTTGTGGTCGGCATCCTGGGCGCGCGGGTCGTCACCGGCACCCTCGCCGAGGTGTGGGGCTGGCGGAGCGTCTATGCCGTGCTCGCGGTGCTGTCACTCGGGCTCGCGGCCCTCGTCATCGTCGTACTGCCGTCAGAGGAGCGCCTCGACCGACCTGCGCGGTACAGGCGGGCCGTCGCCTCACTCGGCGGACTGTTCGGGCAGCGCATCTTCCTGACGCGCGGGCTCATCGCGTTCTTCTTGTTCGCATCGTTCGGAACCCTGTGGAGCGGACTGTCCCTGCCGCTGGCGGACAGGCCGTGGCAACTGAGCGAGAGCCAGATCGGACTGTTCGGCATCGCCGGACTCGCCGGCGCACTCGGCGCGGCACGCGCGGGACGGTGGGCGGATGCGGGACGAGCGACCCCGGTCACCGGTCTCGCACTCACCCTGCTCATCCTCTCGTGGGCGGCGATCGCGCAACTGCCGTGGTCACTATGGCTTCTCATCGTCGGAATCGTGGTTCTCGACTTCGCAGTCCAGGCCGTGCATGTGAGCAACCAGCACGTGCTCACCGCCGCGCATCCGGATCGCACCAGCAGTGTCATCGGCGGCTACATGGTCTTCTACTCGCTCGGCTCCGCCCTCGGCGCAGCCGCGACCACCGCCATCTTCACCGCCCACGGCTGGGCGGGCTCCAGTCTCCTCGGAGCCGGATTTGCGGCCTGCGCGCTGGCCGCCTGGGCGACCGGCAGGCGGGCACCCCTCGATCGGTCCGAGAAAGCAGGCACGCGCCAGCCGCGGGAGCGCACGCCAGAGACTCACCGAGCCGGACCAAGCTGATCTCCTCGCCCAGTTCGGCGTCCTGCGGTACCGGACGGTGCAGCAGTCCATCGAGCCGCTGAAGAACGATCGACTTGGTTGAGGCCGGGCGGCCGGTGCTGGCGATAGTGGCCACGGCGGCCTCGATGGCCAAGTCGCACCGCCGCCACGACCGCGCCGACGTCGCCGCGCACGAGGACATGGTCACCGGGTCGTGGCGGCCGCTGGTGCTCGCCAACCCCGACCTGGCGGCCGGGCAGGTCGACAAGGCCGCGTTCACGCTATCCGCGGTGATGCACCTGCACGCCGCACAACCTCAAGAGCCCCGAGGGTTCGGTCGAGCATGCTCCAGGAGTTCACCCGAACACCCTCGCCGCCAATGCCATCGGCCACAACGCCGCGGGCGTCTTGTCCACGGTGATGGCGTCGGCGGTGTCGGGTGTGGTGTTGATCGGGTTGGGGTGCGCCTGGCCGCCGAGACTCATTGCCCTGTGCCCCGGGTTGCTGGAGCTGCTCCGCGCTCACGGCCCCACCACGTGATCGTTGACGGCGGCTGCGCTGGCGGGACGTGTTCGCCGCCGACACGGACCGGTGGAGCGACCCGCGCGCCCGCCTGCTGGAAGGCGAGGGCTGGCAGGACTTCGCCGAGGTCGCCGATGAACTGCGCGAGTGGGTGGACGCGCACCCGAAGGCGCCCCAGCCGTGATCCTTCAGACGACGATCGCGCTGCCGGTCGTGGTCGCCGCGCTGCTGGGGCGACGCCCCCGAACATCGATGCCGCCGCGTGCGGCGCGCACCCCTTCCCCGCCGGGATGCCGTGGGGGCCGGTCGAGTCCGGCGCGCCCCGACCGCGGCGGCCGCCGACCCCGGGCAGAGCCGGCAGCGACGCCGCCGCGTCGGCCGCGTTGACCCGCACGCGCGGATAGTCAGCCACGGCATCCACCTGGCCGCCAACTCCGTCGGCAACCACGCACCCAGCGACGTCGTTGACGACCGGGGACGGGCCGAAGGCGTTGTTCGAGGCTGCGGCAGGGTGGTTGCAGGGCGGGTGCTGCTGCCGGGGGCGACGACGCTGGCGCAGGCTGATGCAGTCGGTGCGGGAGGCGGCCAACCAGCGGTGATGAGACACCTGGTACGGGATGCAGACAGGCGGTGCTGGGCTCGCTGTTGACGGTGCCGCCGGGGGCGCGGATCACGGAGCTGGACCCGTTGCGGCGCGGGCCGGTGCGCGGGCCCGGCGCTGACGCGGGCGCTGGAACGCGCCACCGAGATCGCCGCGCTCGGGGTGGGCGCGCCAGATGTATCAGCAGTGCCGCCACGGCGGTGGCGGAACCCAAGTGGCGCGGTCAGAAACCGTTCGGCTGGAAGAAGCCGCGCACATACGGGTCGGCGAGGGCGGCCAGATCGGTGAGGCCGCCCGTGGCGACGACCTTTCCGCCGTGCATGAGCGCGACGTGGTCGGCGATCTTGGCAGCGGTGAGCATCGGCACGTCGTGGGTGATCACCAGGACGGCGGCTCCGGCGTCGGCGTACCGGCGGAGGGTGGCCCATACGCCGTAGGCGGTCTCGGTGTCGAGGGAGGCCGTCGGCTCGTCCGCAATGAGGACGCGGGGTTCGGGCAGGAGCGCGGCGGCGAGGGCGGCGCGCTGGATCTGGCCGCCCGAATGCTGATGCGGATAGAGATCGGCCAGCTCGGTGGGGTACCGGGCGGACGTGCAGGCGCGCTCGAAGCTCCATCGCCGGTACCGGTCTTCCAGAGCCGGGCCCCGGGCCCCGGGCGCTGGCGGGCGGGCCCCCGCGTGCGTCCCCTTATCAGGCGGGGCAGCAGCCGGGCGTCCCGGCGTCCCAGCACACCGTCTCCAGTACGACGTCCTCGCGAGCCTGCCCACGCCGCCGCGACTGGGCGCGGGCGCCCTTGGCTTCCACCGGGCACCGCGCCGCGCCAGGTCCAGTCCTCGATGTTGACGCCCAGGACCTCCCCGGCCCGGAGGTCGGTAGCGGTGTTCGGGAGGTGTGGCGTATCCGACGACCAGGCCGTCCCGATGGGGTTCGGGGCTGTCGGGGTGGCGGAACGTCGCGAGGCCGTCGGGTGCCACGCCCATCCACGTGGCCGCCTTGACGGTGGACGCCTCGGTGCCCGGCGGCAGGCGCAGGACCGCGTGCAGCCCGGCCGCGATGCCGGTCACCGGGATGTGCGGGGCGTGCTCGGCCAGCGTCGCGACGAGCTGGTTGCCGCGGGCGCGGTAGCTGCGGTCGCGAACAGCATCCGGTACAGCGTCTTCTCTCGCAGCGCGACGTCGTGGCGCACGATCAGCCGGTCGATCGCCATCCGCGACCGCGCCGGGGTCTGCGAGTCCTCAGCCATTTCAGGAGGTCGCGGCCGAGCAGGTCGACCTCCTGGACGGTCAGCATGTCCCCATCGCGGATGTGAGACAGCGCCTCCAGCAGCGCGGGCCGGTCGTCGGCGGCGAGCTTGCCACTGATCTTCTCCTCGAACACCTGCAGGCAGACCGGGTCGAGAGCGTCGTGCTGGCGTTGAGTCTTTTGCTAGTCGGTGCTGACCCGAACCAGGCCGATGAGCGCCGCAACCGACCGCCTTCTGTTCATCAAACGTGCTGCGCGGGGAAGGTCAACGAGAGTGGAAAATGAACGCTCGAACCGGACACGGCGGCCTCGCCGGTGCCCGTCCGGAGAGCGTTCATCAAACCCTCGTCAGGCGAACGCCCCGATGCCGAGCCGGTCAACCCGCGGTGACTTCCTGCCGTTTGCCCGGCCACGCCCCTACAGTGCCGGTCATGTCTGCTGACTTGCATGAAAGCGCAGTGGTGGCCGACGTGCATAACGACCTGCTGGTGGCGGTGGTGGCCCGCCCGCCCGGTGGGCGTCCTTCTCTAGGGAGCGGTGGCTGCCACAGCTCCGTGCGGGCGGACTCGATGTCAACGTCTCAGTCCAATGGCAACGCGCATCCTCCGGAGACTGGATGATCTAGGCAGCAGACGTCAGCCACCCCACCTGAGGAGACCCGTGACCAGAAACGACACCGAAAAGCAAGTGTGGGATCCTTTCGGCACGCTTCGCCGGGTTCTCTGGATCGGCGGCGGGCAATGGGCCGGCAAGTCCACCGTCGCCCGGCTGCTGGCTTTCCGATACGGGCTGACCGCCTACCACTACGACTACCACGATGCCCGCGGCCACAACGACCGCCGGATCGCTCGCCGCGTCCAGCTCGGCCAATCTCCTGCCGACCCGGACCCCGACCAGGTCTGGGTGAACACCACCCCAGAGGACATGGCCGCCGAAACGCTGGCCGGCTTTCCGGTCCGGTTCGAATGGGCCTTGGACGACCTGCGCTGCCTGGTCTCCGGGCGTCCCATAATCGCCGAAGGCTGGGGGCTCCGCCCCGAGTTGGTCGCCCCGATCATCGACTCCCCCCGGCAGATGGTCGTCATGGTGCCCACCCAGGCTTTCCGCGACCACCAGCTCCACAAACTCCCACGAGCCGCCACCATCGGCCATGACGTCAGCGACCCCGAACGAGCCAAACGCAACCGGCTAGAGCGAGACCGCCTCGTCGCCGACGACGCCGTCCACTCCGCAAAACGCCTCGGCATCCGCGTGATCGAGGTCGACGGATCCCATGACGCCACAGCCATCGCCGACATCGTCGCCGACCACTTCAGCCCCTACCTACCACCACCAGAGGACCACAGCGCCTGATCGGCACGGGCAATCAGGCAGTCGTCATACCCGACTGTGCCGTAAAGCGTCTCCCCCGACTTCCGCACCGCATGGCCGGGACCGGCGCGACGGTGTTCTGGCGCGTGGGGAAGCCGATTGATCAGCGATGGGTCGCGATGAGGCGTCGCAGTGCGGCGTGGGCGGGAGGGCCCCACGTCGCCTTGCCGCCTGGGCGGCCGTGGACGCCGGCGTCTCCGATGAGGATGCCGCTGAGGGCGCGTGCCACCGCCCATCCACGGGCGCGGCGCAGGGTCGCGGCGTCCGGGGTCGGCTGGTAGGCGGCATGGAAGCGGTCGGTGGCGCCGTCCGGCAGCAGAATCCACGCGGCGGCCAGGTCGCAGGCCGGGTCGCCCGCGAAGAGGTCGCCGAAGTCGATCACACCGCAGATGGTGCCGTCCGCGGTGAGGACGTTGGCTGGATGCAGGTCACCGTGGAGCCATAGTGCCGGGCCGTCCCAGCCGGGCGCGGCGGCGGCGTCTTCCCAGACCGCGCGGACGGCGTCCGGGGCGGAGATGAGCCCCAGCTCGGTGGCCGTGGCGAGCTGCTTGGCGAACCCCTCGGAATAGTCGGCCAGTGGTCCTCCGCGGTCCCGACCGGCGGGCGCCTGCTCGGGGGCGGGCTGGTGAAGTGCCGTCAGGAAGGCGGCCAGGGCGGTGGCCGCCTCCGCGGCGCGCGTGACGGGGGTGCGGTCGGCAGGCGCGCCCGGCACCCAGGTGGTGACGATCCAGGGGCGCGGAAACAGAGCGGAGGGCTCGCCGAGACGTTGCGGGACGGGCACCGGCAGCGGAAGGCGTGGGGCGAGGGCGGGCAGCCAGGTGTACTCCTTGCGCAGCAGCGCGTCCGCAGACTGCGTCGCCCAGGGCAACCGGACGGCGAGGTCGTCACCGAGCCGCCACAGCTGGTTGTCCCAGCCACGCGCGCCGAGTCGCACAGGGTGATCGGCCAGGTCGGGGTGCTGATCGCGCAGCAGATCCCGCACCAGCTCCGCGGTGATCTCGATCTCGGCATGCGTCATGCGGAGCAACAGTAGCCGCAATGCCGTTGGGCCAAGCCCTCTCGCCAGGGTGCCGACGAACGTGCAGCCGCGTCCTTGCGGTACGGGACTGAGGACGTGAAGCTCGGCTTCGACGGCCTGGAGAGAGCGGCAGTCGCCAAGAAGCTAGGTGAGATCTGATCGAAAGGCCGAAGCGCGTCCTCAATTCTGCCTTGGGGCCGATCGCCTGAATGATCAATGTGGCCGGGCACGGGGCAAGGAGCGCGCGCACCGCTTGCGCATGCGGTGGCATGTAGGTGCGGTAGCCACGCGGAATACGTTCGGCACCCGGAAGGATCCCGGCCGCCTTGAGTTGCTGACCGCCTGCGGTTTCTGAGCCACGAAGGATCCGCTGTGACCATCTACGGACTGCTGATCTTCGACCGGGCCGAGAAGCTCTACTTCGCCGAGCCGTGGGGATCCACACCGTGGCCTCGATGCTGCGCGACGACGCCGGCACCATCGTGCTGATCGCCGAGGACGGGACGACAGACCGTGCCCCGCGCGCCATACCAACCAGCCTGAGACGACCACCGTCTTGAGGCTTTCGTCCAACTGTTCAGCCAATACCCACCGATAATGCGCTTCGCCGGGTTCGACGGCCCGCTGGAGATCACCGCCGCCGCAAGCCCCCGACAGGCCCTCACCGCACTGCACGGCTACCTGACGGCCTGCGTGGACACGGACCTGCTCCCCTACACCACGGAAACCCTCGACCGCCCGCTCGGCGCCGACGACTGGTCGACCAATCTCGCGACGATGACGGACCAGTGTCCAGGTGGCAACCGGACGTCGTCGGCTTACGTGGCAATGGCGTCCGGGGCACACAGTGGCGTAGCGCTCTGTCGGTACGCGGGCTGAAGGCATAGCGGCCAAGCATGTTGATGTGGGCGCCGGTGGAAGACCGGGACGGTCGAGACCGTCCAAACGCCCCCAACCCGGCGAGCACTATTTGACATCTGCCTCGACGCCGCAGCCGGCTCACCACACCGACGAACTCCTGACCGAACCCGACAGCCCGTCCGATAGTCATTGTCCATCGAGCCGCTGCCAGCGGCACCTCCTGAGGCCGCGCCCACCTGGTCGTCCAGAAGCACCTCGGCTCGGACTCGGCGCTCGGCGAAAGCGAAATGGTGAGTTGGCTCCATGGAAAGTGGGTCCAGGCGTCCGTACCGCATGGGTGCCCGCGCCGCGGCCATGGAGGTCACGCGCAGGCGCTGTTCATCACCTGCTCCGACTCACGGTCATCCCGTCGCTGATCTGCCGCGCCCAGCCCGGCGAACTGTTCGAGCTGCGGACGAGACGTCGCCATTGCTGCAATGACGAAAAGGAAGGAAATCATGCCGATCCTGCCAACCAAGCGTGATCCCCGACTGATTACCGTGCGCCGCGGTGGAACATTGACAGACGAGCACCACAGGCTGCTCGCGGAGTGGGCCGTCCTCTGCGCCGAACACGTCCTGCACCTTTTCAAGCAGGAGCAGCCGCACGACACCCGCCCGTCGGACGCTATCGAAATCGCTCGTGCCTGGATCCGCGGCGAGGTGCGCATGCGTGATGCGCACCAGGCCGCCTTCACGGCGAATGCCGCCGCCCGTGGACTGCCCGCCCCGGCGAAGTTCGCCGCTCTTGCGGCCGGGCAAGCAGTGGCGGTGGCCCACGTCGCAGCCCACGACCTGGGAGCTGCGGCATATGCGATCAGGGCAGTCGTTGCTGCCGCTGCCGCCAGTGAGGCTGAGGCGGCACGCATCCGAGAACGGGACTGGCAGCGAGCAAGAATTCCCGCGGAGATTCGAGAGCTGGTCCTTGATGACCAGCGACGTCGAAGCGCGATCTGCTGGAACGTCTTCGACGGCTGACCTCTGACATGCGTCGTCTCCCCACTACGACCATGGCAGACCACTGGGGGCGTACCAGGCCGACAACGAAACGCCGGCCTGCGGATCTTGCGGTGCATGTACGAGTGCGGGGTGTTCCAGACGCTGCGGGGAGAAGCTGCGGTGCAAGGAAGTCTGGGTGGTCGGGGCCGAACGGTGGCGCAACCCGGACGACCTGCCCAAAGACTGTGAGGAACGGCGGGTCGAGGACTACGCCAAACTCCGCCAGCCACTGGACCCGCAGGTGTTCATCCACGACATGCGCGCCGAACTCGACCATGAGCCATCTGAGCTGAACGACGGGCTGGGCGGCAAGGGGCTGCGCTGCCTGAAGGTCTCCGGCCGGAAGACCGGCGCGATCCAGCTCACTCCCTTGGACGCGGCGCACCGAGCCGATCAATTGGCGTCGGCTCAAGGCCGCTAGGCGGGCTCGCTGGGGCGTGGTCCTGCTGATGGACATGCTCGGTGAGACCGCGATGCGCATCGGCTGCCTGCGGGCCCTCCCCCGTCGGGGTGCACAACCACCTCGACCTGCAGGCTTTGTCCGGGCGGCTGCTGCTGGTCATCTACGCCTGCGGCATCAGTCGGCGCTCGGCTACATCAACACGCTGATGATCCAAGACGCCCTTGCCCTCCCCCAATGGCAGGGCATGCTCGCTGACGCCGGCCAGCGCGGCCGCACGCCCGTCTTCGACACCAAACCCACGCCGCTGCCCGCGGCCACACCCGCCACGTCCTCGGCCGTGGCGGCGACCGCATCTGCCTCCTGCCACGTCCACCAGCGGCCCTGCGGACGCCTCCCCGCCACGACGGTGGCCGCCACGGCGATGCCGCAGATACCGCACCACCTCCACCACCACGGTCACCGCCACCGCCAACCCCAGCCCATCGCCACACCGCATGCGCAGTGGGCCGTACAGCAGCAGGAGCCGTTCGCGCTTGTCGGGCCTCGCGGTGCTGCTCGACCAGGCGGCGCAGGCGGCGGAAGAAGCGCTCGCCGAGCAGCAGTCCGCCGGGCACCATGACCCCGTACGGGGAGATCCAGCTCAACCTTGACAAGCGCTTGGCCCGCAGCGCCATCGACACGCCTCAGCCGCCAGCTGACTCGCAGGGAACGATTCCCGATTCTTGCCCCGCAGCCGGGCGGCGCTCGCCGGTGGATGCGGAAGGGGTTCCGGCCGTCGCGGACGAACCCGTCTGCGCAGGCGGAGGCTGGCGGTTCCTTGATCCGCGCGGGCATAGGATCGGCGGCATGACGACGCGGCTTGTCCAGATTCATATGAAGGCTCGGGATGACTCGGCGCTCGGCCGGTTCTGGGCGGAGGCGCTCGGCTGGGGTGTTTCCAGCGAGGCACCCGGCGTGACCAACCTCGAGCCCGTGGGCTTCGTCTATCCCGACCCAGCCGCCGTCTGCATCGACATCGTCGCCGACCCGAAGCCCAAGACGGTGAAGAACCGCGTGCACGTCGACCTCGCCACCACCTCCGCGGCCCATCAGGCGGACCTGGTCGCGCGCCTGAAGGATCTCGGTGCGACACCCGTCGACGTGGGGCAGGGCGACGTCCCGTGGACGGTCCTCGCCGACCCGGAGGGCAACGAGTTCTGTGTGCTGGAGCCTCGATCGAATTACCGGGACACCGGGCCGATCGCCGTGGTGGTGGTCGACTGCGTGGATCCGCGAGCCATGGCCCGGTTCTGGGGCGAGGCGATGGACTGGACCTTGCACGAGGTGACCGACGAGCATGCGCTGCTGCGCTCCGCCAAGGGTGTCGGCCCGTATTTGGAGTTCTTCCGCACGCCCGACGTGAAGACCGTGAGGAACCGCGTCCATCTCGACCTGCGGCCGTACCCCGGTGACGACCAAGCGGCGGAGGCAGACAGGCTGCGAGCTCTCGGCGCCACCGACATCGACATCGGCCAGGGCGACGTCCCGTGGACCGTCCTCGCCGACCCGGAGGGCAACGAGTTCTGCGTCCTCACCCCGCTCTGACGCGGAGCCTTGCCGAACCTCACCGTGGACAACAGCGACGGCTACCGGCCGGGCCTCGACGACAGCATCGCCTACGCCACTGAGGGGTTCCGGTAGCGCTGACGAAGTCTCGGTCGGAAAACCGCTTGGCCTTCCTTCCGCGTTCCCGTAGGTTGCCTGCGGCCCCGTCGCAGTGCGGACAGAGGACAAGACCGCGTGACCCCGCCTGCCCTTTAGACCTGACACCTTCTTCCGCTCACCTTCAAGCCGACCCTCCCGTCGGCTCTGCCGGGCTGCCCTTTGTGCGCCCGGTCATACAGCGTTTGAGGCCGCGCGCAATCGGCCTCGTGTCAGGTCTAGAGGGCTCATGTCTTCACAACCTCATACCGTGCCGCCCTGGATCGTTCGTCGGACCAGGCTGCCTCTGCTGTCGTTGCGGTGCGTGGACTGCCGTTCGGAGTCGGCCACCACCGGCGAGGGCAGGTTCCGCGTCAACGCCAACGGCAAGCTGCTGGACGTGTGGCTGCTGGTCCGCTGCGTATCCTGCGATCGGACGAGCAAGCTCACCGTCCACGAGCGAGCGCCGGTCAGATCCTTCGATCCGGCCGAGATCCACGGCTACCGCGTCAACGATCCGGAACTGGTGGCGTCCAGGCTGGTGGATCCGCTGCTCGCCCGACGCAACCGCTTCACCCTGGACTGGACGGGGGCCTGGCGGCTGGACACCCCGTCGGCATGGCTCGACGAGGCGTGGCCGGTCCAGGTGGAGGTCGTCTTCGACGATCCGGTACCGGTCCGCCCGGATCGGCTCATCGCGCAAGGGCTCGGCCTCAGCAGGAACGAGGTACTGCGCCGCATCAAGTGCGACATTCCGCTGCGCCGTCCGACCAGCGCCGGATTCACCTTCACCGTGATGGCCAGGGACTAGCGGGGATGTAGCGCGCGATCCCTTAAGCATCCGCGCGAAATACGTCCCGTTCGGGGGCGGCTCCGGCCCCATGGAGTCGCCCCCGGACGGGCACGGTGTGCACGGAGCGGGCCATCAGAGGCAGATAGCCGGGCGCTTGGGACGATCATGTAGGCCATGCCCTCACAGCAAGCAAGGGTGAGGCCGCGCGCAGGCTTGGTCGCAGGCTGCAGCAACTCCTGAACGCCAGACCGCTGACGCGACACTGCACCAGACGTGACCGGCCTGGCGCTCCGCCCGCCTCGGCCATCTTCACCGGCTCCACGATGCACCGCAGACGGCAAGCCACGTACGTAATAACGGATCACGTACACGAGACCCGCACAATCACGGCCGACCAGCGGATCCGCCCTCAAGGCCGGTGTGCGACTCGGGCACGTCATCCGGTACATCGCAGCCCATGTGCAGGTTGATGGTGGGTTCGTCCAGCATGTACAGGACGCCGGTGCGGTGCAGGCCACTCCCTCGACAGCGCCGACACGACCGGCGTGGGGCCGGCGCTGTCGAGGATCTCGGCGGTGTAGCGGCCGGCGTACTCGACCGCCAGCTCGCGGCGCGAGCGCTTGCCGACCCTGGCGGTCGTCCTCGGCGGACTCGAGCCGACGCAGCTCGGTGGCTGGGGCGAGCTGGGGGTGGTGCTCGTAGGCGATCCGGGCATGGGCGAGGGCCGCCTGTAGCCGGAGTGAGTTCGCCCAGGCGTACTCGGGGCCGCGGACGCCCCGGCGCTGGCGGATGTCGAGTAGCAGGCGGACGCCCGTGTGCCGCAGTCGTTGGCAGGAAGGACTCGCCGTCGAAGCCGTGGACGACGATTGTCACCATTCTGAGCACCGGAATCACCCGCCTGCCTGCTACTCGTGCCGGTGCACCGGCAGCCCTACCAGAGGCGCCGAGGTCGCATCACGCGACGGCGGTCCCCTCGAGCTCGACCATCAGGGTGGGAATCGCCAGCCGTGTCACCCCGAGCATCGTGGTGGTCGGCGCCACCCCGGCGGCACCCAACCGCGACGCCAGCACGCCGTAGTGCTGGAAAAGCAGATCGACGTCGGTGGTGTAGACGTTCAGCCGTACGAGGTTCGCGAGGGTCATGCCGGCCTCGTCGAGGACGGCCTCCAGGTTGTCGAGGCTCAGCGCGAGCTGTGCCGCCATGTCACCGGCATGCTGGGGTTGGCCTTCGCCGTTCATCGCGGTCTGCCCGGAGCAGTACAGGGTCCGGGTGTTCCCGGAGACGATCTCGCCCTGGTTGAATCCCATCTCCATCGACCACGTCACCGGGTTGACTGCCGTTCGCTGCATTGCCACATCAGCTCCATTCGATTCGTCGGGAGTACGTACGTCCATCGGCTCGGTAGCCGTCATCTGTGACGTCGCGTTGACGAGCCTCCCAGCGAATCACGACATCCTGTGTCGTGTATCTCGCTAGAGTTTTTGTATGCGCGCCGACCGGTTGGTCTCGCTGGTGCTGCTGCTGCGTCAGCGCGGTCGGCTGACTGCGGCGACGCTGGCCAGCGAGCTGGGGGTATCCACCCGCACCGTGCTGCGCGACATCGAGGCGCTGTCCGCGGCCGGCGTCCCGGTCTACGCCGAACGCGGTCGGCATGGCGGTTTCGCGTTGTTGCCCGGTTTCCGGACCGAGCTCACCGGACTGAACCACGACGAGGCCCTTGCCTTGCTGGCCGCCGGAACGGGGCGCGGCGAGCAGGTTTTCGGCCTCGGCTCGGCGCTCGCTTCGGCCTTGCGCAAGGTGGTGGACGCGCTGCCCGAAGGCCATCGGGGCACCGCAAGCGACGCGGCCCAGCGATTGCTCATCGACCCGGAGACCGACCTGCTCTCACGCCGGCTGATCACCGAGGAGGTGCCCGACACGACAATGATCGAGGTCCGGCGCGCGGTGCTCGCCGGACACAGGCTCCGCATCCACTACGCGGCCACGGGCCAGCCACCACAGTGGCGCACGGTGGACCCGATCGGCCTGGTCACCGTACGCGACCGGGCCTACCTGCTGGCCACGAGATCTGGCGCGGACCGCACCTACCGGCTGTCGCGGGTGCTGGCCGCCGAAGAACTCCCCGAACCGGCACAGCGACCGAACCGGGTCGATCTTGACCGGGTCTGGCGGGAACGCTGCGCGCAGTTTCTGTCCGACAGCGACCAGATCACCGTGCTGGTGCGGGTGAACCCGGCGCGGCGGGAGGAACTGCTGAACACCGCGCTGGCCGTCCGCGCCGAGGAACCCGACGCAGACGGCTGGCTGCGGCTGGAGGTGACCTTCCAGGATTCACGACACGCCGAATGGGCGCTGTGGCAGCTCAGCACGGACGCGGAAGCCCTGGCCCCGCAGTCGTTGCGCACCTCCCTGCGCAACCGCGCCGCCGCGATGGCCACCTGCTACGGAGTCTCATCCTGAGAGCCGTCAGCCGGTCAGATTGCTGGTGGGTCGGCCACCCAGGGATTGAGCACCTGGTGGTGCTGAACGGTGTCGCGATGGCGGTACGGGTGGGTGAGGGCGCTGCCGTCAGCGTCGCATCCGGACGGGCAGTGGTGCGGCCGGCGGACGGCGTCGGTGTTCAGGAACTGGCGGGCGACCAGGCTCCACCGCTCGCCGTAGTCGGGTTTGGTCACTTGCACGGTGATGAAGTGGCGGCCCATCACTACGGCCTGCTCTCGGGCTGGGCAGCCCAGGCGGTCGCCGCCGTGACGGAGCCGGTTAGCGGAGGCGGCGGCCGAGGTTGAGCCGGATGTCGCCGAGAGGGTGGGCAGCCCGTTCCCGTGGATCGGGTCGCGCCCCGCCAGCCGGTGCGCGCGGCCTGCTGAGCGCGCGTGCTGCTGTGGATGAGGCCGCGGCGCGGGAGTGGGGACGCGGGCAGGGCACGCGGGGACGGTAGGGCATGGCCGTCTGCGTCCGTCTCAACCAGGCGCAGATCAACCACCTGCTGCGCGGCAGGGGCGGCTCGTCCACGACCACATCACCATGCTGACGCGCCGCACCGAGGCCCGCGGCAAACGCAACATCCGCGTCCGGCCCGGCGCCACACGCGCCAGCATCACCTTCGGCAGTCAGCGCTCGCAGTGTCGAGTCGGAGACCGTTTGGTGCCGCGCTGTTCCGCCCCGGACAGCGTGGCGAGGTACGCGGAGCCCGCCCGGCCGATCGCCATCACGGTCGGCTGCGTCGTCGGCCGTAGGTTGCCCACCGGGTCCCCGCTTCCTCGTTATCGCAGAAAGCTATGCGAGTCGTCCCGCTGGCGGCGGGGTGTTCGTCCTGGCCCCTTGGCGGAGTATCGCAGAAGTTTGATGCTTTCGCGATGGGTCCCACGCTATCTGACCGCGATCGGAAGGAATTCCCCTATGTCGATACCTCCGCGACCGTGCGGCGAATTACGATTGTGCAGCCTGAATGCGCTGGTCGTAGCGCTGCTGGCACTCCTGGATCTCATCCGCGTGGGCGACTGTCCAGGCGTACAAATGACCGAACGGTTCGCGAAGGGATTCGCCGAGATCGGTGAGGGAGTACTCGACCCCGACCGGTGAGGTGGGCAGCACGCGCCGTTCGATCATCCCGTTGCGTTCCAGGCGGCGCAGGGTCTGCGTGAGGACCCGCTGTGTTACGCCTTCCAGGCGGCGCTTGATTTCGTTGAAGCGGCGGGGCCTGTCGAGGACGGCCATCACCATCATCGACCACTTGTCGGCGATCTGGTCGAGGATCGGGCGACTGGGGCAATCGGCCCGGTAGACAATGTCGATGCCGGTATTCGTGTCAGGAGCGGCCATGTCGGTATCCTCCATGATCCTTACGATGCCGAAAGTGCGTTATTGACGCCGGTCACCCGCCGTCCCAGGGTAGGTATACATCAGGAACTTAGGTGCCTGCCAGGCACGATCGGAGATACTCATGCACCACGACGCCTACGCGACCCTGCGAGTGAGCCGCGAGGCCGGCATCGTCCGCGTCACCCTCGACAACCCACCCGTCAACGTCCTGGACGTCGCCCTGATGGCCGACCTGCGTCACGTGCTGACCACACTGCGGGAGGACGAGTCGGCCCGTGTCATCGTTTTCGACAGCGCCGACCCGGAGTTCTTCATCGCTCATGTCGACATGTCCCTCGTCGACGCACCGGACGCCTTCGACGAACTCGCCGCCGACGCGCCCGAGGGTGTCAACGTCTTCCAAGCACTTGGGGAACTGCTCCGGCACCAACCCCAGGTGACCATCGTGAAGCTCGCCGGCAAGGCGCGCGGCGGAGGGGCGGAGTTCGTCGCGGCCGCGGACATGGCATTCGCGGCAATCGGCCGAGCCGGGATCGGCCAGATCGAGGCCCTCATGGGTATCGTCCCGGGAGGCGGAGGAACCCAGTACCTCGTCAGCCGGGTCGGTCGTCATCGCGCTTTGGAGGCGGTGCTCAGCGCCGATCTCTACGACGCGCAGACCGCCGAACGCTACGGATGGGTCAACCGGGCCGTCCCGGCCGATGAGCTTGACGACGTGGTCGACCGACTCGCCCGCAACATCGCCGCATTGCCTGAGGGCGTGGTCGCCGCGGCCAAACGCGCCATCGCCCCGGAAAACCTGGCCGGCGGTCTCCAGCGAGAACACGACGCCTGGGCGGGCCAGATCACCCTGCCCGCAGCCGAGCGGTTGATCCGAGGCGGACTCGCCCACGGCGCTCAGACCCGCGATGGCGAGCGCGATCTGGAGGGCCTGCTCCGCAAGCTGGCCGGCTGAGCAGCGGGTGATTGTCCCCATCAGCGTCAGTCAGGCGGCCAGGTCCAGGACGGTGAAGTCGACCCCCCTTTTTTTAGGACGGGGTTGAAGGCCTCGGGCTGGTGGGTGAGTTCGTCGGGGCGCAGGCGCCGACGCGGCTGATGTGGGCGTACAGGTAGGGCGGCAGTGCGGCGAACTGGTCGGCGGTGATGGTCCCCCCTTAGACGATCAGGCTGCGGATCACGTCCATGATGTCCAGGGCGTTGTGGAAGATGACCAGGTTGGCCGACAGGGTGTTGAGCTTGATCAGCTTCTCCTGCTCGGCCGGGTCGTTGTCGGCGAGCACGCGTTGTTGCCGAAGCTCAGCGACTGGCAGAAACCATTTTTCCCGCACCACAGAAGGCGGGCTCGTTGTGGCGCTCATCGGTCTCGTCCGGGTCAGCGCCGCCAAGCAGAAGCCCAGCGGCAGCACGACGCCCTGGCCCCGATCTGCCTGAAGGCCTTCGAGTAGAAGATCAGCGACAAGCTCGCCACCGAGGACCGGACCATTCGCACTGACGGAGGCGCTCATTCCGCACCTTCCCGACGGTGCGCGCGGCGTGGCATGCCGGGCGGGGCTTCCGGTGACTGGCGGCGACCCTCGTCAGTGCGGCACGTCGGTGCGGGGGGTCGACCGGGGAGGAGAACGGCGCGGCGGTGCGGCGCGCACGCCCGCCGCCGCGTCGACGCGCTCACACTGCGGGAACGGCAGGTGCTGGCGCTGGTGGGCGCCGGACTGTCCAACGCCGAACAGCGGCGCGGCACCGCGACCCGCTACTGCAAGACCGCCCGCTCCTAACAGGCCGCCGTTACCCCGGCCGCCCTGCTGATATGGCTATGACACTTTGACGACACGGACTGGAGGCGGCCCGCCGCCGTGGCCGGGTCGGCGGGCGCCGCCCTGTGGTCGACGACGACAAACGTGCCGCGATTCCCGTCCGCTGCGAGCGCGGAGCGTTCATCCGCACCATCGCCGCTGGAGTGAAGGTCTCAGTCGGCGCCGTCCACAAGACCCTGGCCGAAGTTCAGCGAGAGGACCGGGTCAGCTGGCCCGGCCGTCGTTGGCTGCGGGGAGGTCGAGTTGGTGTCGGTCGGTGTCCGGGTCGGCGGAGGTCGCTCCGCGTGGGTGGCGAGGGGGGCCGGCCAGGTGCTGGAAGTGGCTGTTGGCTTGCTGCGGCGGTGCGGTCGACGGCCGCCAGGTGTTGCAAAGCGGAGTGGCGGAGCTGGTGGAGCGTTCACCCCGCACTGTGGAGGCGAGGTCGTTGGGGCTTGACCTTGACACAGTGACAAGGTCTTCACTGAAGCCGAGGAGGTGGTCCCGCTGTCCATGCCGAAAGAGAACACGAACACGAACACGATGCGAGCTTTCCAGGAGCTGGAGAACAGCAGTTCGTCGGTGCGGCTGCAGGCAGCGATGGCTGTCGGCACGGCTCCTGACCCGCGGTTCATCGACAAACTGATCGAACGATGCGCGGTCGAGTCTGACTTTTTCGTACGCGACATGCTTACGTGGGCGCTTACCCGCCACTCGTCATCAATGACGGTCCCACGGCTCATCGATGAACTGCGCTCGCAGCGTGCGCAGGCACGAAGCCAGGCGTTGCACACGCTGTCCAAGATCGGGGACCGGCAGGCGTGGCCGGCGATCACACGGGCGCTTCTGACCGACGCCGACGACGAGGTGGCGCGGAGCGCGTGGCGAGCAGCGGTCGTGCTCGTGCCCGAAGGTGAAGAATCCGAGCTGGCCGCGGTGTTGGCGACACAGCTCGGGCGCGGCGAGCGTGAGACGCAGTTGAGCCTCAGCCGGGCGCTGATCGCGCTCGGTGAGGTGATCATGCCGACCCTGCGCGCTGCGATGACGGCCCTCGACCCTCGCGTGCGTCAGCACGCGATCGCCACGGAACATCTGTTGCGCAACCCGGATGCCGGATTCGAGTTCGCGATCGAGGAGGCGAAGCGCCTCGTAGCCCTCGGCACGACCGGCCAGGAGGACTGAGCAGTGTTGATCGGGGATGTGGCACGACGGTCCGGGGTCAGCGCCCGCATGCTCAGGCATTACGAGTCACTCGGCCTGGTGCGGCCAATGGGTCGTACCGAGGCCGGTTATCGGGAGTACTCCAGCGAGGACATCCGGCGAATCTTCCATATCGAAAGCCTGCGGTCATTGGGGCTGTCGCTGAGTGAAGTCGGGCGCGCGCTGGATGATCCCGACTTCAAGCCCGCCGAACTCGTCGACGACCTCATCCGCCAGACGCGAGAACGCATTGCGCGCGAGACGGAGCTGCTCACGCGACTCCGCCGGATCGATGCTGCGGAGCCCGCCGACTGGGAGGACGTCCTCCAGATCGTTGCACTCCTCCAGGCATTGGGGTCGGAGAGCGCTGGAAGGCGCCAGCGCGGCGCCTTGTCCTCAGCCGTGGAGGTTCCGGTGCCAGTGGAAGCTCTGGTCGAGGCAGCGTTGAGCGAGACGGACCCGAACGTCGCCGGAGCCCTTCGATGGGCCCTGGCGCGATCGGGCGATGACGGATTGGCACTGCTGGCGGAGGGCATCGGCTCACCAGTGGCGGAGGTGCGCAAACGCGCCGTCCAGTCCGTCGCCGAGATTCCGAGCGGCAAGGCGACCACACTGCTGCGGGACGCGCTCACCAACTCCGACATCGTGGTCCGCAGGTGTGCGGCTCTGGCGCTCGGGACACGTGGAGTGGCCGACGCGATCCCGACGCTCATCGACATGATCGTCGAGGACACGAACGACGCCGATGCGGCCGATGCGCTGAGCGCGCTGGCGAGTGATCCTGCGTTGGCGGAGCAGATCGCTACCAGGCTCGTTGACTGCCTCGCCCACAGCACTATTGGATCGTCTGCACGTCGACGGCTGACAGAGGCGCTCGCAGGTATCCCGGGAATCACGACGTCACGTGCTCTCGCAGATCTGTCACATGACGAAGACCGCGCCGTCGCGCTTACTGCCACCTACATTCTTGGGCTACGCAACGCACGATAAGAGATCTTTCCCGGGGCGCCGTGCGCGGGGGCATTGGCCGGTCACTGCCGGCAGGGCCACGACTGGTCGGCCCGATCGCCTCGATGTCGGCCAGCGACGCCGGCCGCTCCTTCAACTTCCCCAGCGACGCCGCCTTCGCCGTGTCCTTCAGCTGGTCGAACTCGCTGCGCCGACTGACCGGATCGACCACCGCCAGCCGGGCCAGCCGTGCCCGCGTGGCCCCATCCACCCGCCCGCTACGACCCACGTGTTCGCCTCGTGGCCGAGTCCTTGGCGGGTGAAAGCCATCTCCTCTGACGCAGGGCAGCTCACCTGGGAGGACTGACGGCGCAGCTCCGTCGACGGGGTGCTGCCTTGACGACACCAGCCTGTGACGGCGCAGCGTGTACGACACGCGTGGCTACATCAAGGTGACTACCAGCGAAGAGACGCCGACATGGTGTGAGGTAGGTCCCCGGGGGATCAACCGAGTCGTTCACGGGGGTTGGTAGTGAGAACCTCAGCTGTTTCCATCGGCGCCGTCATCGCTGTCGCGGCCGTGGGCTGCACGCAGCAGGAACCCGACAAGACCACGGCGGTGCCACCGGCCGCGTCGAAGTCCGCGGCCGCGCCCGCCGCGCAGACGGAGGAGGCCGTCAAACGAGCCGTGAAGGAGTTCACCAGCACCTACGCGTCCGGCGACTATGCGGGGGCGTGGGAGTGGTGGGACAGCGCCGCCAAGAAGGTTCTGCCGCAGGCCGAGTACGAGAAGGTGTTCGAGCTGTGCCCGTCTCCGGCGCAGGGCGTGCCGTTCACCGTTGAGGCGGCGCGGCTGTCGGCGGCACGGGACTCGGCGGTCGTTCGGGTGTCCCGCGCAACCTTCCAGTTCTCCTACCGGGTCGTCTACGAGGGCGGGCAGTGGCGGTTCAAACCGGACGCCCAGTCGCTGGCGGAGTACCGGCTCGGGTCGGCGGAGAAGATCGCCGCCAAGCGTCGCGCCGCTGGGAAGTGCGACAAAACGGGGTGACCGGTGCTGTGGCTACGCTCGACGCATGACCAGCGTGGACAGCGTCGAGCAAGCCACCCTGGGCGGCGCAGTCGAGCCCCCGGCCGGCGGTGTGGTCGGGGTCGGCGGCGTGCTGTCTTTGAGTGGTGTAGCCGCCGTCGACGGGCCGGGCGATGCCGGTGACGTGGCTGGCGCCGGGGCTGCACAGCCACAGCACGGCCTGGGCGATCTCGTCTGCGGTGCCGAGGCGGTCGATGGCCTGGCCTTTCTCGGCCTGGGCGCGGTCGGGTTCGCCGCCTTCGATCATGGTGTCGACCATGGGGCGGCGATGGTGCCGGGGCAGACGGCGTTGATGGCCCCGAACTCCTACAGCTACGGCAAGCCGCCATTCGGTCTGGCGAAGGCCTGAGTTCCGGTAGCCGTGACGGGCGGTGGCTCGACTGGTGCCGCGAGCTGCTTGCTTATGGATCCGGTACGGCCGTGCAGCTTCTGACGGGCCATCGGAAGCTGCACGGCCGTCTCGCCTGCTGTCTGGCCTGTGAGGTCAGCATGGAACGATCTCAGTGGGCGGTGAAGCCGCCGTCCACGGGCAGGGCGACGCCGATGACGAAGGCGGCGGCCGGGCTGCACAGCCACAGGACGGCGTTGGCGATCTCGTCGGCGGTGCCCAGGCGGCCGATGGGCTGCTGCTTCATGATTTCGGCCATGGCCTCGGCCTGGCCTTCGAGCATGTCGGCGACCATCGGGGTCTCGATGACGCCGGGGCACACGGCGTTGATGCGGATCCCCCTGGGGGCGTATTCAACCGCGGCACTTCGGGTCAGGCCGATCACGCCGTGCTTGGAGGCGTGGTACGCGGCGCGTTCGGGCAGGCCGACCAGGCCGCCGAGGGAGGAGCAGTTGACGATCGCGCCGGAACCCTGGGTGCGCATCTGCCGCAGTTCGTGCTTTTGGCACGTCCAGAGGCCGCGCAGGTTGACCGCGTTGACACGGTCGAAGTCCGCAGCCGTCTCGTCGGCGGCGTCGGCTGGCGGGGCCTGGATGCCGGCGCTGTTGTAGGCCATGTCCAGGCGTCCGAAGGTTTCCACGGTGCGGTCGACGGCGGCGGCGACCTGGTCTTCGTCGGTGACGTCGCAGACCAGGGCCAGGGCTTGGTGACCGGGGCCGCGTGGTCTCCAAGGGCGGCGCGATCGAGTACGTGCACTGGGCCACCGGCACCGCCCGGCTACTGCCCCGCCTTCTGCAGGGCCGCACGTCCGGGCCGGTGTTCCTGGCCGACCGGCGCGCCCCTGCCTCCGGCCGCCGCGCCCCTGCGGCCGCCGACGTCTGCCCGGTCACCGGCCGGGGCCGCCTCCTACCCGCACGCGGAGTACCTGTTCAAGACCGCCTCGGCCGCACTCGACCCGCACCCGGCCGGGTGGACGCTGCACCAGCTGTGGCACTCGGCGCTGACCCACCTGGCGGCCGCCGGACGGTCCGCCGCGGAGCTGCAGGCCAAGTCCCGCCACGCCCACCTGGGCAGCCTCGGGCACTACGTGCGCCTGGGCGAGGAAACCTCCGCCCGCATCACCGCCGAACACGACCCCGCGGCACGACGCCGTCCCCGCTGAGCACCCACACCACGCCCTCGTCACGCCTCACCCGGCACGCTCCGGTTCCCGGGGCAATTCCCAAGATCAATCTCAGCGCCAACGGCTGTCCGCAGGTTCCTCAACCCCGAAGCGGACCCTGGACGAGGCCGCACACGAACTCGGCGCCTGCGACCTGTACGCCGAACGGGTACGCCGCTACCGAGAGCACCGTCGAGAGTGGCACGAGTTCCTGGCCGGCGTCGGCTCGCTGGCCGTGGTGTTCGAGCAGATCATCGCCGCCCACGAGGCCGAACAGACCTTGATCGCCGCCAACCAGATCGCCGACGGCATCACCGAGGACGTCACCGAGGACGACGACCCCGAAGCCGCCGGACGCCAGGGCGTCTGCAGCGCACTTCCGCCCGTCCCCGCCCTGGGTACGGCACCGGCCACCGTGGCCACGGCGGCGATCACGGTGCCGACCACGGTGCCAGCGGTGAGCGCGCCGGCTCCCTGCTCCGGCGAGCCGCCGTCCATCCCCGCCCCTCGCCCCTCGCTGCCGGCCGACCAGGACGCCCTGCCAGCCGATCCCGGCCAGGTCCTGCTCGGCCCCGCCGGCGGAAACCAGGACGTCGGTGAGGACCAGGACGTCGGTGTGGACCAGGACGCCGACGATGAGCCCGATGAGACGCCCGTGCCACCGCCGGTCGATGCCGTGGTGACCACCCGGCATGACGCCACCCACGAGGCCGCCCCCGCACGCGGAGCCGCCCACGCCCGGGCCCTCCTGGTCGCCGCACGCCGCCGCCGATCCGGGGCATGAGGAACAACGGCGCGAGAGCGTGCGCTTAGCGCGTTACCGCAGATAACGGGGCCGCTTCACGTCGTCTCTGGCGGACAGTGCCGCAGCTCAGCGTGATCGGTGCTGCAGATAGGCCTGTGAGGAGGGCCGGACCGGATTTTGGCGGTAGACGTCAGCGAGTAGTGGGTGCGAGCCGGACCGGCGGCGGGTGAGGGATGGGTGGACGTGGACGGGCCCCGGGATCGGCCCGAAGAGGCCGCCCGCTGGAGGCTGGTCACCGATCTACGGATTGTCGTCGAGGCGATGGAGTGAGCCGGGACGGGACGGGCGTTTGACCTCAAGCTTGGTTGAGGTGGCAGGGTTGGGCCATGACCACACAGAACGACACGGTCCTTCTCTTCCGCAACACCATGCGCATCACCGACGGCCATCTGGAGAGCTTCCGCAGCGCCATCGCCCAGGCCGTGGATTTCGCACAGCAGCACGGGCCGCAACTGATGGTGCAGACCTTCGTGGACGAGGAGCGGATGCTCGCGCACAGCTTCCAGCTCTATCGGGACTCTGATGCGGTCCGCACGCACTGGAAGATCGCGGACCCGTACATCCAGGAGGTGATGAAACACTGCCGGGTGGAGCGCTTTGAGGTGTTCGGTGAGCCGGACGCCGACGTGGTGGCGGGCGTGCGCTCGGGGGTCGGCGAGCAGTGCTCACTCACGTTCTCCCCCCGTATCGCCGGCTTCGTCCGCTTTACTGCGGCGTCTCAGGACTGACCAGCGATCCGGCTTCGGGCAACGACGGGACAGCCGGTGGCGGTAGGAGCTGCCACCTGTGGTGATGCGATCCTCTGGCGCCTGACCGGAATGCGGTTCGGGCTGTGCCCGGTGACCGTACGGCCGTGCCGCAAGAAGTGCGCCGACGAGGCCGCGCAGCCGGTGTCTCCGGTAGGGGTGCCACCGGAATACGGCGGAAAGGGGCCGCGCCGGGGGTTGACCGGACAGAACGCGAACTCTGTCCGGTCCGCATAACTCCATCGTCACTGGTCAGCGCAGCGATGCCGCTGCGGGAGCCGATCCGGCCCCACGCCCGACGCGGCTGTCCACAATGGAGACGCTGGCGTTGAGGCCCGTGAGGAGGCTGGGTGCAGGATTTAGCGGTAGGAAGCTGATCTTCGTTTCGGTTCGGTGACGGGCCGGGTCTGCCCTGGTGAGGGCCCGTACGTTCCGGGGCCATGCCTTTCGAATTTCTCTCTGATGAGAAGGTCGCCCGCTATGGCCGGTTCCCGCAGGAGCCGTCGGTGGCCGAGCTGGAGCAGTTCTTCCGGCTGGATCGGGTCGCGCTGGAGCAGGTGGACAAGCGGCGGCGGCCGTCGACAAGGCTGGGCTGGGCGGTGCAGTGGGGCACGGTGCGGATGCTCGGGGTGTTCCTGACCGAGAAGCCCACGGCGGTTCCGGCCGGGGTGGTGAGGTTCGTCGGTGAGCAGCTCGGTGTCGATCCGGAGGAGTTCGCCGAGTACGGGCGGCGTGCGCAGACGGTGTACGAGCACGCGTGGGAGATCCGCGAGCTGCTGGGCTACCGCGACTTCGCCGACGGGGAGGCCGAGCTGCGTCGTTTTGTGGCGGCGCGGGTGTGGTCGACGACCGAGGGCCCGCGGGCGCTGTTCGACCGGGCTGTGGTCCACCTGGTGAAGGAGCGGGTGCTGCTGCCGGGCATCACGGTGCTGACGCGGCTGGTGGGCGAGGTGCGCCGGGCCGAGAACGCTCGGCTGTACGGGCTGCTGGCCGAGCGGACGCCGGCCGAGACCGCCGCGGTGCTGCGGGGCCTGCTGCAGGTGCCGGAGGACCGGCGGGTGTCGGAGCTGGAGCGGCTGCGGACCTCGCCGGTGAAGGCGTCGGGCCGGGAGCTGGACCGGGTCGCCGAGATCGGCGGGATCGGCGCGGGGCGGGTGGCGGTCGAGCCGGTGCCGGCGGTGAAGCTGGCGTCGCTGGCCCGGTACGGGATGGCGTCCAAGGCCCCGACGCTGCGGGACCTGGAGGAGCGGCGGCAGACGGCGACGCTGCTGGCCACGGTCCGGCATCTGGAGACCGCGTCGATCGACGACGCGCTGGACGTGCTGGATCTGCTGATCACCTCGAACCTGCTGGCCAAGGCGGAGCGGGCGGGCAAGGCCGAGCAACTGCGGACCCTACCCAAGCTGCGCAGCGCCGCCCAGCACGTCGCCTCGGCGATGGAGATCTTGATGAGCGCACCGCAGGCGACCGAGGACCGCCTGGTGTCGCTGGCGGAGGTGTGGAACGAGATCGAGCGGGTGGTGCCGCGCGAGAAGCTGTCGGCGGCGGTCGAGGTGATTGCGTCGTTCGTGCCCGAGAGCGACGATGACGCCGCGGCGGCGTGGCGGGACTCGCTGTTCATCCTGGACGCCATCCACACCGTCGACGGTGGCCCGCGGCCCGAGACGGTGGTGACCGACACCGCGTCCTACTCCGACACCGTGTTCGGGTTGTTCGCGATCTGCGGCTACCAGTTCTCCCCGCGCATCGCCGACCTGGGCGACACCCGCCTGTGGCGCACCAACACCCGCGCCACCTACGGGCCCCTGGACCATATGTCCCGCCACACCGTCCGCCTGGGTCGCACGGATCCGAGCGGTGGGCCTCCACTCAGGAGGCAGAGCCACGGCCTCGCGGGCTCCTCTCAGGCGCCGCTACTGGCACCTCATGACGAAGTCACTGACCCCTGGCGACGAATCCCCAGCTCAGGCATCTGACGAGTCGCACCGGCATCGGCTCAGAGCCAACTTTCGTCAACGGACATTGTCGTCAGTTAGGGCCTGGCGACTTTTCGAGGTTGTTGTTTTCTGGAAACAGAAATTCAAAAAATGTAGGGTGGGAGTCGTGACTGAGGCGACGGTGGTGGAGCGGCCGTGTCGGTACTGTGGGCGGCCCGTGCCGCAGAGGGCAGGGCGGGGGCGCCCCCGCGAGTACTGCATGGACAGCGACTGCCAGACTCGGGCCAAGCGGGAGCGGGAACTCAGGCGCGCGACGCCGGGGCTGGAGGGAGCCCTCGCCCGAGCGGAGGATCTCTACGAGCGGATGGAGCAGGGGCTGACCGCAGCCCTGGCTCCCCTGGCTCAAGCACTCGACGCAGAACTTTCGCCCCGCGGCGTCGAGGCGCGGATCAGTTCGGTTCGAGCCGAGGCCCAGGCCGCGGTGGCGGCGGCGTTGGCCGAACGGGAGGACGCCGAAGACCGGGCCGTCCGGGCAGAGAAGCTCGCAGAGAAGGCCCAGGACCGCGCCCGAGCCGCCCGCGAGCGGGCACAGCAGGCCGAACAGGAACGCGATGAGGCCGTCGAAGCGGCGGCGCGAACACGCGCGGAAGCCGAGGCGGCGATCAAGGCGGCGCAGGAGGAGGCACAACGCGTCAGCCAGGCCGCACGCGCCGAGGTCGCAGAGGCCAGAGCTGAGGTCGCGGAAGCCAGAGCCGAGGCCGACGAGGCGCGTGCCCAGGCGGACCGCGACCGCATCGAAAAGCAGGAGGCGCTGCAGGAGGCAGAACAAGCTCGTCGTGCGGCCGAGTCCGCCGCCGACGAGGCGGCGGAGGCACGCGACGCGGCACAGCAGGCGCGTGACTCGCAAATGCGCGCCGAGCGGGAGCGAGCCGCCGCGCTCGCACGGGCCGAGGCCGCCGATCAGGCCCGCGAACGCGCCGAACAACGCGCACGCAAAGCCGAGGCACAGCGGGCAGAGGCCATCTCCGGACGCGACGCAGCCCGAGCGGAGGCCGAGCAATCCACGGTGGCCGCCCAGCACGCGCGCGAGCAGGCCGACGCCCTACGCGCCGAGGTCGCCGAGCTGCGGGCCCTACTTGATCGAGCACGGGAGGACCTCGCCACGGCCCGTGCGGAACTACGCGCCGAGCAGGCACGCAACAGCGAACTGGCCCGGGAACGCGATTTCGCACGGGCGGAGGCCACCGCCCAGCGCGAACGTGCGGTCGCCGCCGAGCTACGACGCGAGGAACGTCCGCGTGACACATAAGCCGGGGCCCAGCGAATGGCCCGGCGGCCGACCGTCTCCCTCACCAGGGACGTCCACCAACAAACCGACGACGGCAAGCCACAGGTCAGCCACGTGCACGCCGACCTAGGCGTGATGGACCAGCAGCCGAGGCGGTCGTGGTGAACGCCGCCGTCGGCCTGGTTCAGAACCTCCGCAAGGACATCGTCCACGGGAGGGCGGCCTGCCTTCGCTCGGAAAGAACGCTCTGCCTGGGGAGTTCGGGGGACGCGCATCTCGACGTGGCCGCAGGCCCCGGTGGAGAAATCGATCGAGGTGAAGACGATCAGTTTGCGGGGCGGGTCGTCGCTGCTCCGTTCGTCACGTCGATGTGATCGCAGGCATGACGGACGGGCCGCGGGAAGCGTGACCGGGTCCCGGTGGTCACATCGAGGGCGTGCGGTCCGTCATCGCTGTGACCACCGCGACGAAGGGGCGGGGCACGGAACGGCGGTAGCGGGATGATCTTGTTTCCGGCGACGGCACCGTATGGCCTGGTCAGGTGGTCGTGCGTTCCTGGGGACGGCCCCAATACGGCAGAAAGACACCGCAGACCTGGGTGGCCTGGGTGTTGAGATGCCGCGTTTTGTGGTGGCTCGGCCGAAAGGTCTTGGCGCTGAGCAGTTAGATGAGCAGCAGGGTCTTGCCCAGGGCGGTGCGGTTCTCGATGGCGGCGTGGGCGTCGGCGGCGCGCTCCAAGGGAAAGGTCTGCCCGATGACCGGCCGGACGAGCCCGGCGGCGGCCTGGGACATCATTTGCTCCGCCCACCGCTCCACGTTCGGCCCGAAACCGAAGAGCTGCTCGATGCCGATCACCTCCACACCCTTGGACTCGGCCTCCGCAGGGTCGATGAGCGTGACCTCGCCGCTGGAGGCGCCGTGCACCGAGAACCGGCCGCCGCGGGCGGTGGCTTCGAACGCGGCCCGCCCGATCTGTCCGCCGACCCCGTCGAACATCACGTCGAGTCCGACGCCGCCGGTCGCTTCGAGTACCCGCTTGGTCCAGCCGGGTTCGCCGTAGTCGACCGCGGCGTCCGCGCCCAGTTCCCGGATCAGGCCGAGCTTGCGCGCGCCGCGGGCGGCCCCGACGACCCGAGCGCCCGCCGCGCGGGCAAGCTGCACCAGCAGGCTCCCCACCCCACCGGCCGCCGCTTCGACCAGCACCCACTCGCCGGGGCCGATACCGGCCTTCTCGGCCAGTCCTTGCGCGGTGCTGCCATCACTGTGCAGGGCGATGGCCTCCGGCAGGCCGAGCCCGTCCGGCACCGGGAACAGTTCCTCCACCTCGGCCACCGCCCGCTCGGCGAAGCCGCCGGTCTCTCCGGTACCGGCGACGACCCGCCGCCCGAGCCAAGCTTGATCCACCCTTGGACCGACCGCACTCACCCGTCCGGCCACCAGACTGCCCGGCACGTAAGGCAGCGACGGCTTGGCATGCCATTTGTCCACACCACGCCGGATCTGCGTCTCGACGAACGTGATGCCCGCGACCGCCACATCGACCACGACCTGATCCGCCCCAGCCACCGGGTCTGGCCCCTCGCCGGGGACCAGCACCTCCGGTCCCCCGAACCGCACCGCCCGGACCACCCGCATCCCGCCCCCTCCTATCCGTTCGCTGATGTGGATCCCGAGCATGCAACCTTCACCGCTCGAGGTCAACGCCGACACGATGGCCCCCTCCTGCTCCTCGTTCACGCCGTACCTGGTTCTGCACTGGCGTGTGGGTCACCCTGTCGCGATGACTTAGTTGACGGCTGAGCGAGCGGCGGTTTCGTCGACGATGGTCTTGTCGGCGATGAAGGTGGCCAGCAGGGATTGGATGACCAGGTTGTTGATGGTCCGGGATTTCGATGCCTCGGGGCGCCCACGAATCCACCGTCGCCAGGTCGTAGGGGGCCTACCTGCGTATCCTTCGGGGGATCAGCCGGCGGACAGTGTGGACCCGCTCCGGGCGATCATGTCGAGCAGAAGCTTCGCGGCCTGCTCCGCTCCGTCGGTGCGGACCGTCTCGGCCACGGCGGCCGCGCGGGCACCGGTCTCGGGGGCCAAGGCGATCTTGAGTGCGGCCGCCAGGGACTCGGCGGTCGGCGTCGGACCGTCGTGTCCCGTGCCGATGCCCAGCTCGGTTACCCGGCCCGCCCAGTACGGCTGGTCCGCAACCTGGGGCACGATCACCTGCGGCGCCCCGGCACGAGCCGCCGTCGTCGTGGTGCCCGCGCCGCCGTGGTGCACGACCGCGGCCACCCGGCGGAACAGCGCCTGCTGGTTGACCTCGCCGACGACGAAGTAGTCGTCCCGGTCGTCGATCAGGGCCAGGTCGGCCCAGCCGCTCCCGAGCACGACGCGGCGGCCCCGCGTCCGGACCGCTTCGATGACGGCCCGGGAGACCTCCTGCGTGTTCGCGCCCCGCATCGGCCTGCTGCCGAAGCCCACGTACACCGGCTTCGCACCGGCGGCCAGGAACGCCTCCAGGTCGGCCGGGAGCGGGCGCTCGTCCGGCCGGATCCACGCGCCGGTCTGCGTCACCTCGAGCTCCGGCGTCTCCTGCCACGGGCCCAGGACCGGGTCGGCCGCCAGGAACGGGTGGCCGGTGAAGACGTGGGCGCGGACGCCACTCACCGGCGGCAGGCCGATCGAGGCCCGGTGGGTGTTGATCGTGTCGCCGAACATGGTTTCCATGTGCTCGGCGTGGTCCCACAGCTTCCGGTTGCCGGTCACCTCAGGCGGGATCACCTGGCCCGGTCGGCGGAGAGGCGGGTGATGCGACGACGGCAGGTAACACGGGGAGAAGGACGTGAACACATAGGGCACGCCCAGCTTCTCGGCCGCCGCCCGCGCACCGGCCAGGGCCGGGAACGAGCCGGTGGCCACCACCGCGGCGCAGCCCTCGGCGACCCCGGCGACCGTCTCGTAGGCCATGGCGGTCAGCTCGGCGGCGATGTCGGACAGGCCCACCTGCGCCTTGCCGGGGATCGCCCCCGTCGCCAGCGCGCGGATCGGCCAGCCGAGGGGACTCAGCGGCACGTTGATACTGTCCAGCAGCTCCGCGAAGTCCGGCGGCGCACACACCCGCACCTCGGCGCCGGGGGCCCGTAGCCGCAGCGCCAGCGCCGTCATCGGCTCGACGTCCCCGCGCGACCCGTAGGTCACCAACACAACGCGCATTCCGCAGCCCCCATTTTCGGTACGTCCAGCCATGGAAGGGTGATTGTGCAGTACGACCGGGGCCTTGTGGCAAGGCCCCCCATGCGCGATATGTTGGTAGTGGCAAGGGGTTCATATCCCTTGCCTTTTTCGATTTGTCGCCCAGTAGGTAGCCCCCCTTCACGCCTGAAGAGACGACTCCGCTTAGTTACTTTGGGGGTATCGCACGGACCCGCGCGGAGGGCCTGGTCGTGCGGCGCCGGGAGTCTGCTCTGCAGAAGCGCTGCCGCACGTCGGTAGAGGTCCACGTCAGCCGTCGCATCGTCGCCGGGCTCACGCTCGGTCTGGCAGCAGATGCATCAGCACTCCGCAACATGGCCGAGGCGGCCTGGAGCCAGCGTCGTCGTCGGCCTCGGCATCGGGGGCGCGGCAAGGTGGTCGACCACTCGACCGGGACATCCAGCGAATCGGGCAGGAACCGGCCCACGAACCGCGCCGTCGTCAGCTGCAATGCGAATCCCAGCCGGCTGGCCTCCGCCGTTGGCGATCAATTCACGATCCGCGTCATTCAGGAAGACGAACCGCTCCAGCTTCGCCCGCGACGGCGGCCCCAGGTATCGGCCGTAGGCGGCGATGGGCGTCTGCTCCTTTCGGCTGCCGAAGATGTGAAGCCGCCTCGGCCAGCGGCCGGCCGGCGCGGAGGAGTTGACGGCCTTCCGGGTGGCGGAGACGCCAAGCGGGCTTCGTCCGCTCAATCTGCCTCGGGGCTTGGCGGCTCCCCTGGGCAACTCAGGCGACGAGGCCGGGGAGCGAGCGCGCCATTGTCTGCGGGGTGCCATCACCCCGACGGCTAATCCCGCCAGCGGCTCACTGTCGGTTGTCATGAGTCAGGGCCACCTCCACGCGGCCGGTCGCCGGATCCCGGCGGATCGGGAAGGTGGGCAGTGCCACCTGCGAGTCGTCCAGGCACGCGCCGGTGCGGAGCCTTGTAATGGGTTTTCTCAGTGGTTGAGGAGTCGCCATGTGGTGAGGGCGAGTCTGGCTCGTGTTAGTCCGGTCGGTTGGGTGAGTTCGATGCCGAGGGTCTTTCCGATTTGTTCGAGACGGCGGGCGATGCTGCTGTGGTGGAGGTGCAGGAGGTCGGCGGCTTGGCGTAGGGAGCCGGTGGTGCAGTAGGCGTCCAGGGTCTGCAGGTCTTCTGGATTGTCGGCTATGCGGCTGATCGCGGCGACGTCGGTGTTGTCTCGTGCGATGTCGGGGGGTATCTCGGCCAGGAGCGCCAGCGCGCCCAGGTCGTCGTAGTGGACGACGACCTGGCGCGGGGTGGTGAAGCGGAGCGCGGTGCGGGCCTGCCGCCAGGATCGGTGAGGGGTTTCGGCGTTGCCGATGCCGGCGCGTGCGTCTGCGGGGAACCGGGTCGGGTCCAGGGCGGTGGTCAGGAGGACGCCGACGTCGGCGAGCGGGGCCGCCTTGACCGGGCGGGTCGGGGAGATCAGGCCGCCGATCTTGTCGAGCGGGAGCGACGAGCGCACGGCGACGACGCGGACCGGCAGGTCGGCGGCGAACCCCAGCAGGCGCAGTGCCCGGGCTCGGGCGGCCTCGTCGGCGTCGGTGCTGATCGCCAGTTCGACGAGGGCGGGGTCGGCCATGGTGGTGCGGGCCGGGCCGTACCGCTCGACGACCGCCGCGGCGGCGATGGCGAACCGGTCCAGGAGTAGTTGGTCCAGCGCGCCGGGCGGGGCAGGGCGTTCCAGCCACACCGTGCCGATCTCCTCCTCGTCGAGTGTGATCGGTGTCGTGGTGGGCGCCGGTGGTGACGGGGCGGTGGCCTGCGTGCCGTCGGGTGACATGCGGATCACCTGGCCCGTGCCGTGGAGCCGGATCCCGGCCACGCACTCGGCCAGGACCGCCGAGGCTCGGGCGAGAGCCGGCAGATCCACCCGTCGGCGCATCAGCGTGTCGTAGAACATGACGACGCGGATCGCGCCTTCGGCGTGCGCATCCAGTTGCGACAGCCGTAGGGCCAGTGCCTCCATGGCGAAGAGGATAGGCGCCGATCGGTGCGCGATCCCGGTGGGATGCCCGACGGATGGCGGATGATCTCAGGCGTGACGGCCGCGAGGATGGCCGGCATGGATCCCGAACTGGAAGCATTCGTCCCGTTGTTCCCACCGGCCGACCTGACCGACCCGGTCACCGCGCGCGACAACCTGGCCAAGCTGGCCGCTGCGGCGTCGGCACCGGATACCGCGGACATGGAGATCGAGGACCGGACGGTGCCCGCCGACCCGGACGTGCCGGTGCGCATCTACCGCCCGCGCCAGGCCCAGGGCGCCATCGTCTGGCTGCACGGCGGCGGGTTCGTCATGGGCGACCTGGACACCGAGCACCCGTGGGCCACCCGCGTCGCGACCGGCGCCGGCACGGTGGTGATCTCGGTGGGCTACCGCCGGGCCCCCGAACACCGGTTCCCAGCCGCCCTGAACGACGTCTACGCCGTCCTTACCTGGGTAGCCGAGCACGCGGCCGAACTGGGCGTCGACCCGGCCCGCATCGCGGTCGGAGGCCACAGCGCCGGCGCGGGCCTGGCGGCGGCGGTGGCGCTGCGGGCCCGCGACGAGCAGGGGCCGCCGATCCGCTTCCAGCTGCTCAACCAGCCCGAGCTGGACGACCGGCAGGAGACGTGGTCGGCACGCAACTTCACGGACACGCCCTGGATGACCCGCGACAAACTGGCCATGACGTGGCGGCACTACCTGGGGTCCGCGCCCGCCACGCCCTACGCCGCCCCGGCACGGGCCACGGACCTGTCCGGCCTGCCACCGGCCTACATCGCCACCGCGGAGTTCGACCCGCTCCGCGACGAAGGCATCGACTACGCGCTGCGCCTGCTGCAGGCGGGCGTCTCGGTCGAACTGCATCAGTGGCCCGGCACGTTCCACGGATCGCAGGCGATCCCGTCCGCCGAAGTGTCACAGCGGCAGATCACTGAACTCGGCACGGCCCTGCGCCGCGCCCTCGCCGAGTAAGGACATCCAGAACCGTCCAGGCCGGCGCCGCGCACCTGTCCTTCTTTCATGGCCATCCAGGCAGCCCGTACTGCCCGGCCGAGCTGCGGCGGGCCTGATCGACGTCGACAACGGGCGCGCCGTCCGCCGGTCGACACCGTCGGGCGGCCGGCCCAGAGAGGACGATCATCGGCTCGACCACGGGCCTGGTCGCGACGAGACCGACGAAGACAGGAGGGCGATGACCGCCACCGACCTCGCCGAGGCGAGGGAGCAGTCCGCACCACCACCGGATGCCGATTCCGCGGCGGGACCCAGCCTGGCAGGGCTGCTGCGGCCGTATGTCCGGGGTTTCACCGCCGTCGTGATCCTGCAGGTGATCGGCGCTGTCGCGGGTCTGGCGCCGCTGCTGGCGGTCGTCGAACTGGGGCGTGCTCTGTTGTCGCCCGGCCCGATCGATCACGGTCATGTCTGGTTCGTCGTGGTCGCGGGTGCGGTCGGGTTGCTGGTCCGGCTGCTGTTCACGGCCGCATCGTCCGGAATCGGGCATGTTCTCGACGGCCGGGTGCAACTGTCGTTCCGCCGGCAACTGGCCGCGCGGCTGGGACGCGTACCGATCGGCTGGTTCTTCCGTCGCCGGACGGGTGAGCTGGCGAAGGTCGTGGGCGAGGACGTGAGTGCCGTGCACCCGTTCATCGCCCACACCCCCGGCGAACTCGTGTCCGCGTTCGTGGTACCGCTGGTGTCGCTGATCTACCTGTTCACCATCGACTGGCGGCTCACGCTGATCACGCTGATACCGGTGGTGCTGGCAGTGGCGCTGGTCCCCCTGATGATGACCCCGTCCCGGCTGCGCGAGCAGGAGGAGTTCGACGGGGCCATGGGGCGGATTTCGAGTTCGGCCGTCGAGTTCGTGGAAGGCATCTCGGTGGTCAAGGCGTTCGGCGGATCGGAGCGCGCCCACCGTAAGTTCCGCACGGCCGCAGACGACTTCGTCGGCGTCTTCTACCGGTGGGTGCGCGGTGTCTCCGGGATCGCCGCGGGCATGCAGCTGGCGCTGTCACCGCCGTTCGTGCTGCTGGTCGTGCTGATCGGCGGTGCGTATCTGATTACTACCGGTGGCATGGCACCGGCCGACCTGCTGCCCTTCCTGCTGCTCGGGCTGGGACTGACCGCCCCGGTGGCGGCCCTCGGGCACGGCTTCGACGACATGCAGGCCGCACGGCGCGCGGTCGGCCGGATCCGGGACGTGCTCGCCGTGCGGTCGATACCGGAGCCCGCGCACCCGGTCGCGCCACAGGGGCACCGGGTGGAACTGCGTGACGTCCGATTCGGTTACGAACCCGGTCGCGAAGTGCTGCGCGGGATCGACCTGGTGCTCGAGCCGGGGACGGTCACCGCGATCGTCGGGCCGTCGGGAAGCGGTAAGTCAACGCTGGTCCAGCTGTTGCCGCGGTTCTTCGACCCGACCCACGGTTCGGTCGTGCTCGGCGGCGTCGATCTGCGCGAGGTCGGCAGCCGGGAGCTCTACCGGATGGTCTCCTTCGTCTTCCAGGACGTTCGCCTGCTGCGCGCGTCGGTCGCGGACAACATCGCGCTGGCGGTACCGCACGCCGACCTCGACGACGTGGTCCGCGCCGCCCGGCAGGCGAACATCCACGATCGGATTCTCGAACTGCCGCGCGGATACGACACAGTGATCGGCCAGGAGGCCGGACTGTCGGGCGGCGAGGCGCAACGGATCGCGATCGCCCGCGCACTGCTCGCCGACGCGCCCGTCCTGGTGCTGGACGAGGCGACCGCCTTCGCCGACCCGCACACCGAACAGGCGGTGGGCCGGGCCCTGGCGGCGCTCAAGGGCGATCGGACGATTCTGGTGATCGCCCATCGCCTGGAGACGGTCGCCGGCGCCGACACCGTCGTGATGCTGGAGGGCGGGTCGATCGTCGAGCGCGGTGCACCCGCCGAGCTGCTGGCACGAAACGGAAAGTTCGCCGCGTTCTGGCGGTCCCACCGGTCGGTGGCCGCCGACGAGGCCGAACCCCATGGTGGCGTACTGCAAGGAGACGAGCCCCGATGATTCGAATGCTGCTGCGCGTGCTGGGACACCAGTACGCCCAGCCGGTCCGTCGCACCGTGGCCTTGATGACGGTGACCGCGGTGGCCGAGGGTTTGTCCTACGCACTGCTGGTTCCCGTGCTGCGGGCCCTGTTCGGGAGCACACCCGAAGACGCCCGGCCCTGGCTGATCGCGTTCGGGGCCGCGGTCGCGGCCTACGCGGCGCTGCGCTATGTCAGCGACCTGTCCGGTTTCCGTGTCGGGACGACACTCTTGCGGGGCATGTATCACCGGCTCGGCGATCATTTGGCCCGGCTGCCCATCGGCTGGTACAGCGCGGGCCGCGTCGGGGAGGTGTCGGTCCTGGCCGGCCGCGGCGTCCTGCAGGCGATGAGCGTGATCGCGCATCTGCTGGCCCCGTTCATCTCCGCCTGCGTGACTCCCCTGACGATCGTCGTCGTGATGCTCGCCTTCGACTGGCGCATGGGACTGGCCGCGTTGGCCGCCGCACCGGTCGTGGCGGCGATCCAGGTCTGGACGGGACGCTCGATGGCCGCCGCCGATACCGAGCGCGCGAAACGCGACCGTGAGGCCACCGCGCGAGTCATCGAATATCTCCAGGCGCAGCCGGTGCTGCGAGCCGGCGGCCGGACCGTCGAACGGTTCCGGTTGCTCGACGACTCGCTCCAGGAAGTGCAGCGCGCGTCCCGCCGCACCGTGCTGTCGGCGCTGCCCGGCACCTTGGGCCTGACGCTCGCGGTGCAGGCGATGTTCACCGTGTTGCTGGTCCTGGGCGCCTACCTCGCGCTCGGCGGGAACATCGGGGCGGCGGAGCTCCTGGCGATCCTGGTGCTGGCCGCCCGCTGCGCCGATCCGCTGCTGTCGCTGTCGGACATCGGGGGCAAACTGCGCGGTGCGCGTTCCGAGCTGGCGAGACTCGACACGGTGCTGCGCACCGAGCCGCTGCCGGAAGCTCGCGAACCGATTCAGCCGGTGGGCCATGACCTGGAGTTCGAGTCCGTTACCTTCCGGCACGGCCACCGCACCGTGCTCGACAACGTGTCGTTGTCCGTGCCGGAGGGACAGCGGCTCGCCGTCGTCGGACCGTCGGGCGCGGGCAAGAGCACATTGCTGCAGTTGCTCGCGCGGTTCTACGACGTGGACGCGGGCGTGGTGCGCGTGGGGGGCGTGGACGTACGCGCCATCAACACTGAGGTGTTGATGGAGCAGATCGCCATCGTCTTCCAGGATGTCTATCTCTTCGAGGGCACGATCGAGGAGAACGTGCGACTCGGCCGTCCCGACGCCGACGAAGCCGAGGTGCGGGCGGCGGCGACAGCGGCGCGGCTGGACGAAGTGATCGAGCGACTGCCCGGCGGTTGGGAGACGAATGTCGGTGAGGGCGGCGCACTGCTGTCGGGAGGTGAGCGCCAGCGCGTCTCGATCGCACGAGCACTGCTGAAGAACGCGCCCATCGTGCTGCTGGACGAGGTGACCTCCGCGCTGGACCCCGTGAACGAGGCGGCCGTCCACGACGGCATCGAGCGGCTGATGGCGGGCCGGACGGTGGTGATGGTGGCGCATCGGCTGCGGACCGTCCAACGCGCCGACCGCATCGTCTTCCTGGACGGCGGCCGAATCGTGGAGGAAGGCAGCCACGAGGAGCTGCTGCGTCACGGCGGCCGCTACGCCGATTTCTGGAACATGTCCCTGACAGCGGCGGCGAGTGGGTCGGACGTCAGTGAACTGGGGCACGACAGCGGTCTGTGATCATGACTGGTCGCGACATCGGCGGAATCGGCCACTCCCTCGCGACGGACGCGTCCCCATGCTTCGCCTTGCCTCATCCGCGCTCGCGGAGGTAGGTCTCCAGCTCGGCGGCCCCGGCCAGCATCGCGCGCCCGCGGGCGCACAGCCGGCCGCGCCAGTCGCGCAGGGCGGCCTCCAGCGGCTCCAGCCCGCCGGCCGCCCGCACCTGGGCGATCAGCGGGGCGATCTGCTCCAGCAGGTAGCCGCCCCGCCTGAGCTGGTGGGTCAGCCGGGCGTCCCGCACGGCGGCCTCGTCGTAGACGCGGTACCCGGTCCGCGGGTCGCGGCGCGGGCGCACCAGCCCGGCGCGCTCCCATTTGCGCAGCGTCGCGGGCCGGATTCCGAGCTTGCCCGCCAGCGGTCCGATGAACATGCCGCCGGGGTCGGACACCGCGGCCGGCTCGGACACCGCGCCGGGATCCAGGTCGCGGAGGGCGCTCTCCACGGCCTGGAGGGTCCGGCGGTCCTCGAGGAGCTGGGCGTGGCTTTCGTCGATGATGCGGAACGCCTCATCGACCGCGCCCTGGTTCACCGCCCGCATGATCGACGCCGCCGTCTGGTGCCCGTGGCCGGACACCAAGGCGAGGAACGCGCTCAGGGCCAGCGCGTGCAGCGGGGTGTAGATGCGGTAGCCGTGGGCCGTGCGACCGGCGGCAGGAAGGATGCCGGCCTCCTCGTAGTTCCTGACCGCCTGCGTGGACAGACCGTGCCCGCGCGCCAGGTCGACCGGTCTGAGCCGCTTGCTGGTTTGAAGGTCCCGTCCCATGTTCCTGCCGACGCCGCGCTGAAGTCTCAATTATCAGTCCAACGATACCGTCAAGATCATGGCTATTGACATCAAGGACATCGCCCATGCCGTCAATGCCGCCCGGCCATGGGTGCTCCCCCAGGGGGGCACCCATGGCGAGGACACTTTGCTCAACCTGCGCAACGAGCTCTTCCGGCAGATCGTCGGGCAGGAGGGCTGCCGATCGAGCATGACGGGCCTGGTCGTGGACGACCGCGTCGCCTCGGGCACAGGCACCCTCGACGAGGTCATGGAGCGCGGATTCAGCTTGGGTGTGACGTGCCGGCGCAGGCTGCGGAGCCGACGTGCGGCAGAGACTGCACGAGGTCCGGCTGAGCGAACTGCCGGAAAGCTCGACTGGTCCCGGCGTTGATCGACAGCTCCCAGTGCGGGCGCTCAAGGCGCCCAGAACCGGCCGATGCCGAGTCGGCCGCCGCCGGGGCTCTTGAGCGCCATGCCCTGGCCGAGACGATTCTCGCTGTTGCCCCCTCGAACGTCCTGGATCCCTCTCGTCCTGATCAGGGAGCACCCGTGGCTCGGGCACGCAGAAGGTCCAGCACGTCGGTCAGGGCCATCT
The DNA here is from genome assembly GCF_040642915.1 of Actinomadura sp. NPDC047616. Taxonomy (NCBI): domain Bacteria; kingdom Bacillati; phylum Actinomycetota; class Actinomycetes; order Streptosporangiales; family Thermomonosporaceae; genus Actinomadura; species Actinomadura sp. NPDC047616. Next base: position 180,654 of record NZ_JBEYTB010000017.1, on the reverse strand, counting down.
GAATCCGGCCGTGGATCCGCGGGTTGAGCAGGGTGGTTCCGTCGAAGTCCCCTGCGGAGGCGAAGATCGCGACGGGCACGGTCAACGCCTGGAAGAAGCCGAAGAGGGGGCGCAGGGCATGTTCCAAGACGAGCGCGTGGTGCTCGCCCCCGCCCGTCGCAACGAGCATGACGAGCTTGTTGGCGAGCGCGTACTGCTCGATGAGATCGAAGAAGTGCTTGAACATTCCCGGATAGGACCCCCGGTACACCGGCACCGCAGCGATCAGGAGATCGGCGCTCTCGGCCAGCCGGAGGGCGGCCTCGACGTCAGGAGTAACGTCGTCGCGCTCGACGGCCCCGGTGAACGCCGGACCGAGTTCGTAGACGTCGATCCGGGACGTCTCGACGGGGAGCATCTCTGCCAGTGTCTCCAGGACGACGTCGACGAGGCCCATCGTCTTGGACGGGCGGTTCGGGCTGCCGTTGACGACCACGACTCGCAGAGCCGGCCCGGCCATGAGGGCGGCCTGCGTCGCGTCGGTGGCGGACGTTGTGGTGGTCATGCCGTCCGCCTCGCGGGCACGGCGGCCTCACGGCGTACGACAGGCGCGACCTCGGTGCCGAGGCGCTCGATCGCCTTGAGGTGCTCCTTCTGCGGCATGCCGCCGAAGCCCATCTGGATGATGGCGCGGCTGACGCCGTACAGCTCGTGGTAGGTGAGCAGCTTGTCGATGACCTCCTGCGGGCTGCCCACCAGCAGGCCGGATCCCGGCGACGCCTGCGCGTCGAACGCGGCCCGGGAGAGGGGAAAGCCTGCCCCGCGTTGGTGGTTGTTCTCCGCCATCCCCAGCGCGAAGTAGGGGTACATAGTCTCGCGCGCCTCCCGGGTGGTACGCCCGACGTATCCGTGGGTGTTGATGCTGATCGGCAGCGCGGCCGGATCGTGCCCGGCCCGCTCAGCGGACGCACGGTACAGCTCGACCGTCTGCTCGTGGAACGTCACCGGTCCCAGCAGGAGCGCCAGCGCCATCGGCAGGCCGAGCCTTCCGGTGCTGATCGCCGACGCGGGCGAACCGCCGACCCCCACCCAGATCGGGATGGGGTCGCCGTCCGCGCGGGGTGCGATGTCGGCGTCGACCAAGGGGGCGCGGAAACGCCCGGACCAGGTGAGCGGGTTCTGCTCGCGGATCTTGAGCAGCAGGTCGAGCTTCTCGCGAAAGAGCTCCGCGTAGTCCCGCAGGTCGTACCCGAACAGCGGGAAGGACTCGGTGTAGGAGCCGCGGCCCGCGATGATCTCGGCCCGGCCGCCCGACAGCAGGTCGATGGTCGCGAACTGCTCCCAGACGCGCACAGGGTCCTCCGAGCCGAGCACGGTGACCGAGCTCGTCAGCCGGATGTGCTCGGTCGCCTCGGCCGCGGCGGCCAGCAGAATCGTCGGGGCCGACCCGACGAAGTCGGAGCGGTGGTGCTCCCCGACGCCGAACACGTCGAGGCCCACCTCGTCGGCGACCTTCGCCTGCTCGATCGTCTCGCGCACGCGCTGCCGTGGTGACGGCAGCCGCCCCGTGGCGGGGTCCTTCGTGACCTCGCCGAAGGTCATGATCCCGATCTCGAACGTCATCTGTCGTTCCTCTCCGCTGCGTCCGCCTGCCGGGCACCTCCCGTGGCACATCTCTCTATAAGTTGTCTGCACAGCAAGCTATTCCGGGCGATGCCTGCGTGCGCAGGCATCTTTCGCAGTGCACGCCACCGATGCGGTGCGGCCATGGCCACTCGTAACCTGCAAGGTCATCTGCTGGGGCCTGCGCCCGGGTATCACAGCGTTTGTGCAGGTCAGCAGTGCCATCGTTGTATTCACGGCAGTTGTTTGAAACCCCGGCCCCGCGCATGGCTTCACGCTGGCTTTGTTATCGGCTCCCAGAGAACGGAGGTCCGCCGGTCGCGGCTGTTCATGGTCTTGCGCCGGGGTGCCGGGCCGTTCGCCACACCGCAGGGCTCCGCCGAGGCGGCGTCGACCGGCCGCGCACCGTCATCTCGGCCGAGGTGGCGGTCGGCACCCGCCCGGCTGGTGGAGCACACCGCCGCGCATCCGGACGCGTTCACCGACGTGGCCGGCACCCAGGGCACTGTCACCGTCTGGAGTGCTGGCCGTGGCGTCGCGTTGCTCAATATCATCACCCGATGACCTCACTGACGTTCGATCGCTACTGCGCGGAGATAGTCGCCCAGACCGATCTGCTGAGATCGCACGTCAAAGACGCGGACATGACCGCCCCCGTGTCCTCGTGTCCTGGCTGGAATCTCGGCCAGTTGCTACGGCACGTCGGCGGTGACCACCGGTGGGCCGACACGGTCGTACGGACCAGGGCCACCGAGCCCGTCTCCGACGAGCAGGCCAACGACCTTGCCGGCTACACCGACGAGGATGGAGCGGTGCTGGATCGTTGGCTCGCCGAGGGCGCCGCCCGACTGGCCGCGACCCTGCGCGCCGCCGGACCCGACGTGATCGTATGGAACCCGTCCGACACCGGCTGCAGGTCCGCCTCGTTCTGGGCTCGCCGCATGACGCACGAGACCGTCGTACACCGAGCCGACGCCGCGCTGACCACGGGTGCGGAGTACGAACTCGACGACGACGTCGCGCTCGACGCCGTGGACGAATGGATGGAGTTCTCCACGGTCCCCGAGGCGTACGAGCCCACGCCGGACGCACCAGGCCTGCTCGGGCCCGGCCGTACGCTGCATTTTCAAGCGGGCGCGGCGGCACGGTGGCTGATCGACCTCACCGGCGCCAGACCGACGTGGCGACGCGACGGCGACGGCTCATCCGACGAGCCCGCGGTTGTGGTGCGCGGACCGGTGAAGGACATACTCATGTTCCTCTACCGGCGGCCTACGCCCCACGTCGAGGTACGCGGCGACACGGACCTGCTCGACCTGTGGCTGACCCGCACCGGATTCTGGCTCGGGGCATAGCCCACATAAGGCCGGGAAGTTAAGGAATCTCGCCGGAACGGGACTGTCACCGCGTGCGGGCCGCCGCGGCGGTGCCCGCGCATCCTGCCAGGTAAAGGGAACTCGCCGGAACGGGACCGTCACCGCCCCGTCCCATATGCCGAGGCGCGCGACGCTCCGGGCCCGGGTCTTCGACAGGCGTGTCCCTGCTGCCGGGTACGCCGAGCGTCGCAGTCCTGCTGCCGCATTCCCCGACCAATGAGAGGTCGCCGGAGGCGATCAACGGCCCGGCGTAACGGAAAGAACCGCCAACGCACGGTGCTGGCGCCGCCCCGGCGCGCTTCTTATGTCGGCCCACGAACGGTCCGCACTGCGGCCGGGGTGTAAGGCTCCGGCGTGTGCATCGTCCCCTGGCGAGACGACGCCGCGTCAGCGGGCGAGGTCGGCCGTCAACTCGACTGCGGTCGCGAGGTCCTTGGCGAGGGCCTGGCGTTCGGCCGCGGTCAGTTCCATCGTTTCGACGTCGGCCAGCACTGCCGCCGCGCCGTCCCGGTCTCCTGTGCGCAGTCGCAATTCGGCCAGGTAGACCAGCGCGGGCAGGCGCTGGGCGGGCGGCGCGTCGGCGTGCCTGGCCAGCCCGTTCTCCAACACGCGGATTCCCGCAGTTTCGTCACCGCGGGCATCGGCCTGCCGCGCGGCCGTGGCCACTATCCGCGCCAGCCGGCCCTCCGACGGGTCGGGCTCGTCGGCGTCGTCCTTGTACCTGCTGATCCGCACCCAGTTCCCGCCGGGATCGACCACCATGAACCCGCCCGCGGTGCCCTGCATGCGCCGTGGCCGGGTCATGCGCGGTATCCCCGACACCGGGATCTTGCCGTATGCGCGGCGCAGTCCCGCCGCGAACGCCGCGTGCAGCGCCTCGGTGTCCGGGACGAGCACGACCACGGTCGCCATGGACTGCGCCGGGTCGAACTCGGGGACACCGAAGAAGTGCAGCTCGATCCCGCCGCGAAGGACGGCGGCGTACGGGTTGGGGCGCTCTTGACGGTAGGTCACCTCGAAGCCGAGCGCCTCGTAGAACGGCAGCACGTCGTCGAGGTGGCGGCAGGGCAGGCACGGGATCACGGTTTCGGCGCGCATGCAAAACATCGTACAGCGTCCAGAGTTTTGGGGTCGGTCGCCGAGCCCTGACGGGCCTTGAGGGGTAGCCGAGGACGACCAGCGCCTGGTGGGCCGGCACCGGCACCAGTGAAATCTCCGCGTGCAGCACAGTGACCAGGGTCGACTCGCTGCCGACCAGGGCACGCGACGCGACCTGCGGGCCCTGCGCGACGCCAACCTGGCGCGGATCCGCACCCGCTACCCCGACATCCCCCACCGCGTGTCCGGCTACAACCTGGACGCGTTGCTGGCCAGCCGGGTATCGCTCGTGGACAATCCGGCCGGGATGCGTCTGGTCTCGCCAATGCCTGCCGTCGGCACGCATTGGCGACACCCCGCTACAGCTCGCGCGGAGCGGATTCGCCAGGCCACCGCCGGAACCGAACATGAACACGACCCGTTCAGCTCCGCCGGTCATCAGCGGCAAACGGCCCCCTGCAGCCTGCCCACCAGCAGCATCGAGATCGCGGCGAAGATCAGGTGGATGGACATGCGCCACCGCCAGGACAGGTAGGTGGTGAGCGCACCGCCAAGCAGCAGCCCCAGGCCTTCGCCGGCGGCCGAGACCGCCCCGTAGACGCCGAACGCCTTGGCCCGCTACCTCTGGAACTCGACTCGTCGTGTTGTGGGCCGCCTGGATCGTTCGTTCGCGCGGGGTTCTGACGACCACGAGACGCCGGCGCCCCGATCTCTGTAACAGCGCGGCTCTGTGACATAGGTCATCCACCGGGGGTGTTACAAAGCGATGGGGGCTGGCGTCTTGTGCGTGTGGCAGTGCGAGGAGCGATCAGGCAGGAGTCGGGCATGAGCGAGCGCAGCGAACGAACCGGGGGCACAGCCGAGCCGCTCGATCACGCCGGCCGCGTGGACTCGGTGGACTCTGCGACTGAGGCGTTCGTTGCCCACCGAAACCTGCTGTTCACCGTCGCCTACGAGATGCTCGGTTCGGCCACCGACGCCGAAGACGTCCTGCAGGAGACCTGGCTGCGATGGGTGGGCGTCGATCAGGCCACGGTGCGGGAGCAGCGTGCCTACCTGGTGCGGATCGTCACCCGGCAGGCGCTGGACCGGCTGCGCGCGCTCGGCCGGCGCAAGGAGTCCTATGTCGGACCATGGTTGCCCGAGCCGTTGCTGACCGCACCTGACGTGGCGGAGGACGTCGAACTCGCCGACAGCGTCTCGATGGCGATGCTGCTGGTGCTGGAGACGCTGCAGCCGACCGAACGGGCGGTGTTCGTGCTGCGCGAGGTGTTCGACCTGGACTACGACGAGATCGCCGAAGCCGTCGACAAGACCCCCGCCGCGGTCCGCCAGCTCGCCTACCGGGCACGGGCGCACGTCGCCGCACGCCGACCACGGGGCACCGTCTCCCCCGCCGAGACCCGAGCCGCACTCCACGCCTTCCAACGAGCGGTCCAGACCGGCGACCTGCAAAGCCTGCTCGACATCCTGGCCCCGGACGTCGTCGCCCTCAGCGACGGCGGCGGAGTCAAGCATGCCCTGCTGCGTCCCGTCGTGGGCGCGGAGAAGGTGGCTCGCCTGCTGGCGAGCGGATGGAACAAGCACGGCGTCAAAAGGTCAGTCGAGCCGATACAGGTCAACGGCAGCCCGGGCCTGCTCGTCCGGCTCAACGGCGAGATCGACGGCGTGCTGGCGGTGCGGGTCGACAACGGCTACATCGCCGGCCTCTACCACGTCCGCAACCCCGAGAAGCTGTCGCATGTGGAGCAGCAGACCGAGGTAAGCCGCTAAGGCAAACGACCTGCAACCGCTACGCCCCCGCACACGGCCAGTGTCACGAGAGGCTTCCGGCGGACGAGACGTCGGCGACACGGCCTCGACCGGTGCTCCATGGGGGCGTGGGCGGCGGCGCCGCAGGTCGCGAAGCCGCCCGAGTTGTGTCCGATGACGACCGTGTGCCCGGTGCAGGGCGTTGGCGTCGGTGATCAGGGCGACGATGCGCATGCTGCCGTCCGGCGGGAGTTCGTGGGCGTGAAGCCCCGCGGCCTCATCGGAGCAGGACGACCCGGGGCGTGGCACGCCCACCCGCGGAGCTGATCATCGGCGTGCGTCTTGGGGTTCGCCGCTGCTCCAGTTCCATTGGGTGAGCGTGCTGCGCATCAACCGGGCGGCGGTTGACAGGTGGCTGTCAGCGCTCCAGTAGACGGTGACCGTACGACGGCAGTCGGGGCTGTCGACGGCGATCCAGGCGGCGGGGACGCCCGTGGCGCTGCGGCGGGCGAAGACGGGGACGAGGCCGATGCCGAGTCCCGCGCCGATCAGCTCCGCGATGGCGCTGGGTTCGTCGCCTTCGCAGACGATGTTCGGGGTGAGGTCTCGTGCGGCGAAGAGCCGATCGAGCAGTCCGCGCAGCCAGTGCCCTTTGCGGGCGGTGATGAAGGGCTGGTCGGCGAGTTCGTCGATGGTCACGGACGTACGGCCGGCCAACGGATGGTCGAGTGTCGTGACCACCTCCACCGCCTCGTCGAACAGCCGTGCCGACTCCAGGCCTTCGGCGTGCAGCGGCTGCGAGGCGACGCACAGATCGACCTCTTGTGCGCGCAGGCGGCGGGCCATGTCCTCGGCCGGCGACCAGTAGAGCTCGATCTCGACGGAGGGATGGGCGCGCTTGTAGGCCGCCAGCGGCCCGGTGAGGGTGAGGAAGGTCTCCGACGCCAGTCTCACGGTGCCCAGACCTCCGCTGGTGGCCTCGGCGACGGCGCGTCGTCCGGCCTCGAGTTCGCCGAGGGCCCGTTCGACGTGATCGCGGAAGAGCTTGCCCGTGTCGTTCAGCCGGAGCCGGCCGCTCCGGTCGAACAGCGGTGTGCCCAGCTCGCTCTCCAACCGGGCGATGGTACGGCTCAGCGAGGGCTGGGCGATGTGAAGCTCGTCGGCTGCCCGGCTGAGGTGCTCCAGCCGCGCCACGACCAGGAACTGCTTGAGCGAGTTCAGCTCCATCATGCCTCCGGCGACATAACCCCATAGCAATATTGATCTTAGACAAGATAACTCAAAGGTCATAATCTCCGGGGGCGTTCATACATGGAGATCACAGTGAGGAGGATCCCTCATGGCCCCCAGCAGTCCGGGATCCGCTGCCGCGCGTCGGACAACGCCGACCGGGTGGGTCTTCCGGGCCGTCGTCAGCGCGCACGTGGTGGCGATCACCGGCCAGCCGGTGTTCGCCGGGGTGTATCTGACCGGCGACTTCGACAGCCTGCGCTGGCACGCGATGGGTGCCGACGTGGTCACCTCCGTCGGCTACGTGCAAGTGATCGCAGCGATCGCGGTATGGGTGCGGTTGCGTCAGCGCTGGCCGTTCCTGGGCACGATGGCGGTGGTGGCGGCCGAGACGGTGCAGTACTTCGCCGGCCTGGAAGGCGCACTGTGGTTGCACATCCCGTTGGGAGTGATGACCGTCGTCGCGCTCGTCGTGCAGTTCCTCGCCGTCTGGCGTCAGCCTCTGCTGCGGCGGGAGGCCCGCGATGCGTGAGCAGGAGGAGGGCCGCGGCCTGACCAGGCGGCGGATGCTCGGCGTCGGCGGGGCGCTCGGGCTGGTGGCGGCCGCCGGGCTGTCGACCTCGGCCGCGCTGGCCCGCCGGCCGTCGATCACCGGTGCCGAGCTGCGCAGCGCCGTACCGCTGCCGCCGCCCTTCCAGGTGCCGCTGCCGATTCCCGCCGTGCTGAAGCCCGTCGGCACCTCGGGCGGCGCCGACCATTACGAGATCACCCAGCGCGAAGCGAGCGCGGAGATCCTGCCCGCCGTCAAAACGCCGCTATGGACGTACGGGGGCACCTTCCCGGGGCCGACGATCGAGTCGCGCCGCGGCCGTCCGGTCACCGTGACGCACCGCAACGAACTGCCCCTGCCGACCGTCGTGCACCTGCACGGCGGACGCACCCCGGCAGCCTCCGACGGATACCCGACCGACCTCGTCCTGCCCGAAGGCCGGCACGACGCCGCCACGCACACGGGGCACGGCTCCGGGCATGGCATGCACGATCCACGGGCCGTGGTGACCAAGCTGACGCGGGACTACACCTTCCCGCTGGACCAGCGGCCGACGCTGCTGTGGTACCACGACCACCGGATGGACTTCACCGCGCCCGCGATCTGGCGGGGCCTGGCCGGGCTGCACATCGTCCGCGACGACGCCGAGGACGATCTCGGCCTGCCCGCGGGGCCGCGTGAACTGCCCCTCATGATCGCCGACCGTGCGTTCGCCGCCGACGGCGGCCTCGCCTACCCCGCGCTCGACCCCACCCTGCGGGAGCGGCCGGGTGTCCGCGAGGCGTATCTCGCCGGAGTCCTCGGCGACGTGATCCTGGTCAACGGCGCCCCGTGGCCCGTGCACGAGGTCGACGCGGCCCGGTACCGGCTGCGCGTCCTCAACGCCTCCAACGCCCGGCACTACGAGCTCGAAGCGGTCACCGACGACGGACGTCGGCTCGATCTCGTCCAGATCGGCGCCGACCAGGGACTGCTCGCCGCCCCGGTCACCCACGCGTCGCTGCCGATCGCGCCCGCCGAACGCTACGACGTGATCGTCGACTTCTCCGGTGTCCCGATCGGCGGCCGCGTCAGGATCCTCAACCGGCTCGGCTCGGGCCGTACCCGCGACGTGATGGCCTTCCGCGTCGCACGCCGCGCCGCCGATGACAGCCGCATCCCCCGCACGCTCTCTCACGACCTGCCGGTCTGGAGACGATCGGAGGCCGTCCGGGTGCGCGACTTCGCCTTCCGCGCCGGGCGCATGCGCGGCGACCATGGCTGGCTGATCGGCGGGCTGCCGTTCGATCCCGCCCGCTCCGATGTCACCACCCGTCTCGGCGACGTGGAAGTGTGGCGGCTGGTCGCCGACGTCCACCATCCCGTCCACCTGCACCTGGTCGGCTTCCGGGTGCTCTCGCGCAGCGGCAGGCCGCCGCTGCCGCACGACGCGGGCCTCAAGGACACCATCTCGCTCCGGCCGGGCGAAGCAGTGGAGATCATCACCCGTTTCGACGGCTACCGCGGCCGTTACCTCTTCCACTGCCACAACGCCGAACACGAGGACATGGGGATGATGGCCAACCTCGAGATCATCTAGAGGCGTCGCGTTGCCTCACTCCAGCGCACGACCGTCATCGACCCCGTGCCCGCACCGCTCCACCACGGGCTGGACGAACATTCGAGCCAGCCGTGGTGGGGCCGGCGACGGCGTTCCGGCCCGGGACAAGCCGCGTGACGTCTTCGGTGAGGCTTCTCAGCGTGGCGGAGAACACCCCCGGGACGCACCCCACCAGATTGCCGTTCGTAGTGCGAACTAATATTGTTCGTTCTACGAACGAGATGTGGAGGAATCATGGGTGCTGTCGTTGCGGTCATCGGTGGAGGGTACGGGGGTGCGGCGGTCGCCAAGGCACTGGACGCCGAGACCGACGTGGTGTTGATCGAACCCAAGGACGCGTTCGTCCACAGTGCCGGAGCGTTGCGTGCGCTGGTGCAGCCCGATTGGGCGGGCAACATGTTCTTCCCGTATGACCGGCTGCTCCGGCGCGGCACGGTGGTCCGCGAGCGCGCGGTGTCGGTGGATCCGGGCGGTGTCACCCTGGCGTCGGGCGGACGTGTCGACGCCGATTTCGTCGTCCTGGCGTCCGGGTCCGGCTATCCCTTCCCCGCCAAGATGGACACCGACTCGTCCGACGAGGGGCTGGCGCGGTTGCGGGCTGCGCATGACGAGCTCGCGGGTGCGCAGCGGGTGCTGATCGCCGGCGCCGGGCCGGTCGGGCTGGAGCTGGCGGGTGAGATCAAGGCGGTGTGGCCGGACAAGCACGTGGTGATCGTCGATCCGGCCGAGCGGCTGGTGGAGGGCTTCATGCCGGAGCTGCGTGAGGAGCTGCACCGCCAGCTCGACGCGCTGGGCGTGGAGCTGAGTCTGGGCACCGCCCTGGCCGAGCAGCCGCCCGTCGAGCCGGGACGCGCCAAGACGTTCGACGTCGCCACCACCGGCGGAGCGATCACGGCCGACATCTGGTTCCGCTGCTACGGGGTGCGGACCAACGCTGACTACCTGGCCGACGGCCGGGTCGCCGTGCGCACGCCGCAGGGGCGGGTCCGGGTGACCGAGACGCTCAACGTCGAAGGGCACGACCGGATCTACGCGATCGGTGACGTCACCGATCTGGCCGAGGCCAAGATGGCGGCGAACGCGATGAAGCACGCCGAGGTCGTGGCGCAGAACATCATCGCCCAGGCGCGGGGTGAGCGGCCCACGGCCGTGTACCGGCCGTCTCCCGTCCCGGCGATCCTGCTGCCGCTGGGGCCGAACGGCGGCGTGGGACAGGCTCCGTCGCCGGACGGTCCCAGCCTGCTGCCGGCCGAGGTGATCAGCGAGTACAAGGGCAGGGAACTGCTGGTCGGACGCTTCGCCGAGCTGTTCGGCACCGCCTGACACAGCCCGGAGCGCTCAGCGGTCGGGCGAGGCGGAGGCTTCCTCCTCCCAGGGGAGGAAGACCTCCGGCACCTCGTTCTCCTCGACCAGGCGGCCGAGCAGATCGGCGAGCGTGGCGCGGCCGGTGTCGTCGAGGCCGGACGCCAGGGCCTCGACGCGGCGGCAGGTCTCGGCGTAGAACTCCTCTGCCAGCCGCGCGCCCTCGGGGGTGAGTTCGACGCGGACCATCCGTCCGTCCTCCGGGGTCTGCGCGCGGCGCACCAGGCCGCGCTGGGCGCTGCGGTCCACCAGGCCGGTGAGGCTCGACTTGGCCAGCCCCAGCACCTGCCCCAGTTCCCTCATGCAGTACGGCCGCGCCATCAGCACGCACAACAGCTGCCCTTGCTGCTGGGTCAGCCCAAAGGCGCGGCTCGACCGGGCGTATACGGCGTCCACCAGGAAAGACGAACGCACCAGCGCGGTCACGACCCCCATGTGCTCACCGACGGTTTTTCCCACGCAGCCAGCGTACGGCAGGCGGTGAGGACTTGACATCGGCGGGGTTCGTGACGCGAACTACCCGACTAACGCAAGAGCGAATCCTTTCGGAAATGACGATGACGGAACGCGGACCGATGTTCGGCATCGGGTCGTAGATGCCGGTCAGCGGCCCGGACAGCAGATCCGGCTGGATCCCGTCCGCCTGCAGGGCCCCGCCAGGGTCATCAGCTCAGCGGCGTTGCGTGCCAGCCGCTTCATCTCATGCACGGTGAGGATCACTGGCTGCTCCAGGGCGGGCCGGGGTCGGTGGCCGTCACCGGCAGAGGGGATTCCGGGGCGGGCCGCGGACTGGTTCAGCGAGCGGTACCGGTCGTCCCGGCCGGTCATCGACGAGGCGGCGGTGGCCGTGGGCCGCTCCCCGCCGACATCGCCACCGTCTACAACCTGCCGGGCGTCATCACCGACGCGCCGGTGCCGGTCACGCGCGACGGCGACGGCCGGTGGATCGGCGGTTCGGTCGGGCAGTGGGCCGAGGAGCTCACCGGCGCGGTGCTGGGGCACGGCGCAGCCGGCTTCGTGTACTTCCCGGCGCGGCGGCACGCTGCGTGACGTGGCGCTGGGACGCTGGGCCAGGGAGATCGTCCCGGCGGTGCGTGAGGCCGTCGCCCAGTCCGGCCGGGGCGGGACGGGACGGCCGTGATCCCGGTACGCTCCTGGGTTTCCGCACGAGCTTGTTGACCAGAGCCTGGGGGGATGACGGGGCATGACCATCGGCTGGGACGCGGTCGCGGACGTCGACTGGACGCGTTTGTTCCACGCCTATGGCGCGGCGGGTGACACCCCGGGCCACCTGCGGGCGCTGACCGGCGGGGACGTCGCCGCGCGGGGCGCCGCGCTCGAACATCTGTGGAGCGCGGTGATCCACCAAGGGACGCCCTGGGCGGTGACGGCCCCGGCGGCGCTGGTGGTGGCCGGGCTGGTGGCGGATCCGGCGGCCGCCGCGCCGGCCGCCGAGGGCGAGGCCGCACTGCGGGCGCCGCTGCTGGAGTTTCTCGCAGAGGTCGCGGCGGCGGGCCAGCCCGACCTCGGCGACGACGAGCTCTCCGCGATCGCCCATCCGCCCGGCGTCGCCGAGGAGGAGATCCAGGCGGCGTGGAACGCGATGCTCGACGACGACGACACCGAGGCGCTGGCCGATGCCGCGGCCGACGCGATCATCGCGCGGGTGGTGCTGGAGATTCGGTCGGTGGCCCCGGTCCTGCTGCCGCCGGTCGAGGCGGCCATCGCCGACAACGATCCGCGCGTGCGGGTCACCGCGGCCGACGCGGCGGCGTCGCTGCTGGCCCTGCCCGGGCTGGGCGGCCACCGCGGTCGGGTCGCCGCCCAGGTGGAGCAGGCCGCACGCCGCACCGCCCACCGGGACGAGCGGGCCGCGCTCGTGCTGACGCTGGGGCACCTGGGGGTGGCGCCGCGCGACTTCCTGGCCGACCCGGACCCGGCGGTGCGCGCCTGCGCGGCGCTCGCCCCGGCGCTGGAGGACGATCCGGCGGCCGCGGCGGAACTGCTGACGGCGCTGCGCCGTCCGGCCGAGGCCGACGCGTGGTTCACCGACCGGCCCCCGCAGTTCGGCATGCACGTGCGGTTCACCCTGCTGGACGCGGCGCTGCGCCGCGTCGGCGACTTCGAGCGGCTGCTGCCGCCGGCCCTCGCCATCGCCGAGATCACCAGCCCGTTCTGCGCCGACTCCGACTGGGGACGCCTGCTGGCCGCCGCGTTCCCCGACCCGGGCGATCCGCCCGCGCCTCCCGCCCGTCTCACCGACGCGCAGCGCGCCTACCTTCGCGCGCTGGTGGCCAACGAGAGCCTGTGGGACAGCAGGAACGGCAACGCCCATCTGGCGTTCAAGCGCGCCGGGCTGCCGCACGACCGCGACGCCTGCCGCCGTCTGGCCGAAGCGCCGTCCTGAACGTGCCCCCGGTCACATCGGCGCCCCGGTCACATCGGCGCCCCGGGATCCGTCATAGCGGTGACGAACCCGGTGAAGGAACTGTGAAGCATGAACGATCGTGATCTGCTGGCCGCCCGTTTCGAGGAGCACCGCGACCGCCTCAAGGCCGTCGCCTACCGCATGCTCGGCTCGCTCAGTGAGGCCGAGGACGCCGTGCAGGAGGCGTGGCTGCGGCTGAGCCGCACCGACGCCGACGAGGTGGCGAACCTGGGCGGCTGGCTGACCACGGTGGTCGGCCGGGTGTGCCTGGACATGCTGCGGTCGCGTACCTCGCGGCGTGAGGAGCCGCTGGAGCGGGGGCTGCCCGATCCGATCGTCAGCCGCGCCGACGGGCTCGATCCCGAGCAGGAGGCGCTGGTGGCCGACGCGGTGGGGCTGGCGCTGCTGGTGGTGCTGCAGTCGCTGGCGCCCGCCGAGCGGCTGGCGTTCGTGCTGCACGACATGTTCGGGGTGCCGTTCGAGGACATCGCCCCGATCGTGGACCGCACTCCGGCCGCGGCGCGCAAGCTGGCCAGCCGGGCGCGCGGCCGGGTGCGTGGTGCGGCCCCGGCGCCCGATCCGGACCCGCACCGCCAGCGTGCGGTCGTCGAGGCGTTCTCGGCGGCCGCGCGGGGCGGCGACTTCGAGGCGCTGCTGGCGGTGCTGGATCCGGACGTGGTGTTGCGGTCGGACGCCGGGCCGGCGGGCCCCGGCGTGCTGAACGTGATCCGCGGGGCCGCGACCGTGGCCCGGCAGGCGCTCACCTTCGCGCGGCTGACCGAGTCCGCGCGTCCGGCGCTGGTGAACGGGGCGGCCGGGGTCGTGTCGACGCGCGACGGCCGCCCGTTCTCGGTGATGAGCTTCACGATCCGCGACGGGCGGATCGTCGCGCTGGACATCCTGGCCGATCCCGAGCGGCTGTCCGCGCTCGACCTGACCGCCCTGGACGCGTCCTGACCTACCGCCCGGGTCGTCCGGTGGGCGGGACGTGGCGCAGCGCCCGCGCCGCCACGACCGCCAGCACCAGCGCGATGACCAGGCAGGTCAGCGCCGCGGCGGCCATCCCGGCGGTGAAGGCGTCGCGCGCGGACGCCAGCAGCCGGTCGCCGACCGGCGCGGGCAGCCGCCCGGCGGCCGACACCGCGCCCGCCAGGGTGTCGCGGGCGTCCGCCGGGACGGCCGCGCCGAGCCGGTCACGGTAGACGGCGGTGCCTGCGCTGCCGAGCACGGCGACGCCCAGCGCCACGCCCAGTTCGGTGCTGGTCTCCCCCAGCGCCGACGCCGCGCCCGCCTTGTCCTGAGGGGCCGAGCCGACGACGAGGTCGGTGCCCAGCGCCGTGGCGGGGCTGGAACCCAGGAAGACCAGGGCGAGTCCGGCCACCACCGGCGGCGGCCCCCAGGCCGCGTCGGCCTGGGCGAGCAGCAGGAACCCGGCCGCCGCGACCACCAGCCCGGCCGCGACGACATGGCCGGGACGCAGGCGCCGCGCGGCGATCGGGGCGGCGAGGGACCCGACGCCGAGGGCGGCCGCGGCGGGCAGCAGCCACAGCCCGGCCGTCAGCGGCGAAAGCCCCTGGACCAGCTGCAGGTACTGCGCGGCGAACAGGTAGATGCCGCCGCCGACGGCCGCGCCGAACAGCAGGATCGTCAACGCGCCGGTCAACGCGCGGTCGCGGAACAGGCGCAGGTCCAGCATGGGGGCGGGCGACCGGCGCTGGCGCCGTACGAACGCCGCGCCCGCGACGACGCCGAGCGCGACGGCCGCGACCACAGCGGGACGCGGCCCCTGGACGGGCAGCTCCTTGACGCCGTAGGTGATCGGCAGCGTGGTCGCCAGCGCCAGCGCCACGGCGGCCGGGTCGAGCCGCCCGGCACCGGGCACGCGGTGCTCCGGCAACAGGAAGGGCGCGGCGACCAGCAGCAACCCCATGACGGGCACGGCGAGCAGGAACACCGAGCCCCACCACAGGTGCCGCAGCATGACCCCGCCGACCACGGGGCCGAGCGCGAAGCCGGCCGAGAACGTCAGGGCCCACAGGCCGACGGCGAGCCCGCGCTGCCGGGGGTCGCGGAACATCGTGCCGATCAGCGACAGCGTGGACGGCATGAGGGTGGCCCCGGCGACGCCCATGAGCGTCCGGGCGGCGATCAGCATCTCGGGGCCGGTGGAGCAGGCGGCGGCGACGGAGGCGGCGCCGAACGCCGCCGCCCCGATCGTCAGCAGCCGGCGGCGGCCGACGCGGTCACCGAGCACCCCCATGGGAACGAGCAGCCCAGCGATCATGAAGCCGTAGACGTCGATGATCCACAGCATCTGGGTGGGGCCGGGCGCCAGGTCGGCGCCGAGCTGCGGCACCGCCAGGTGCAGGACGGAGGCGTCCAGGGACAGCAACAGGGTGGGCAGGGCCAGGACGGCCAGTCCGGCCCACTGCCGCGGGCCGGCGGACGACGACGCGGAAGACGACGCGGACGGAGCGTGCGCGCACACGGATTGACTCCAGGAAGACTCGACGCGATCAGACGCGATTCGACGAACGGAACCGAACGAGATCGCTTCGGCGTCGAGCACACGGCGTCAGTCGGGCCGTGTGGAGCGCGGCGGCACGGCGCGTCGCGCCGTCACCCGGGCCGGGTGCGGCGGGACGGGCGCAAGGAGCCGATCAGGCCGTGGCGGGCCCGGACGCCGAAGCGAACGCGGAGACCACGCCGGAAACCATGATCGTCAAGATCGTCCTCCAGGGCCGCGGGCGGGAACGTCACGGTGACGCTGCCACGTCCGGCCCGCCCGCGCAAGCGGCCCGGCCGGCGGCTCAGTCGACGCGCCGCGGCCCGGGTGCGACCTCGCGCACCACCACGTACCGGGGGTCGCCGCTCATCCGCGGCTCGGCCTTCCCGGACAAGCCCTCCAGCGCGGCGCGGATGGCGGCCATGCGGCCCTCGGTGTCGGAGGTCGCCTCGAAGTGCCGGTAGTCCGCCTCGGTGGCCCAGTGCACGATGTTGTAGACGCGGGTGCCGTCGATGCTGACGTGGAAGCGGGCCGACCGGTAGCCGGGGTAGAACCGCACCCAGCGTTCCTGGATCTCGGCGAACGCCTCCACGAGCTCGCGCTGGGTCTCGGGCCCGTCCACGGTGTAGTCGATGATCGAGTAGAACCCGTGGTCGGTGCTCATGGTGTCGCTCCTCGTCAGGATCGCGGTCCGGATCGGTTGTCTGGATCGTGCAACCTCGACCGCGGTTGAGGGCAAGTTCTCGGAGACGCCGCCCCGGGTGGACGCCGAGAAATTTTTCGGCTGGGATGTCGAGCCCGGGCCGGCCGCTCCGACTCAAGGGGCGACGGTGCCCGTCCAGGGCGCCGGACAGCCCGCAACACGGAGACCGAGACCGGAGACCAGACATGAAGTATCTACTGATGATCCACATGAACCCGGCGGCGTTCGACGCGCTGACCGAGGAGCAGCGCAACGAGATCATG
This sequence comes from Actinomadura sp. NPDC047616, assembly GCF_040642915.1. Lineage (NCBI taxonomy): Bacteria > Bacillati > Actinomycetota > Actinomycetes > Streptosporangiales > Thermomonosporaceae > Actinomadura > Actinomadura sp. NPDC047616. The sequence goes on along the minus strand of NZ_JBEYTB010000017.1, from coordinate 164,184 downwards.
AACGCGCACGAGCCGTTCCAGCGGGCGCTGAAGGAGTCCGGCGAGTTCGTCGGCACGCACGCCCTCGGCGACCCGTCCACCAGCGCGGTGGTGCGGGTGGAGGAGGGCGGGGCGACGGTGGTGACCGACGGCCCGTTCGCCGAGTCCAAGGAGCACCTGGCCGGGTTCTACGTGGTCGAGTGCGACAGCCGCGAGCGCGCCCTGGAGATCGCCGCGACGATGCCGGAGGCGCGGCTGCTGGGCGTGGAGGTGCGGCCGGTGGTGTTCTCCGCCGGGGCGGACGTGTGACCGAGCCCGCCGCGGACGTCGAGGACCTGCTGCGCGAACTGGCGCCGCGGGTCCTCGGCCCGCTCGTGCGCCGCTACGGCGACTTCGGCGCCTGCGAGGACGCGGTGCAGGAGGCGCTGCTGGCCGCCGCCGTGCAGTGGCCGCGTGACGGCGTGCCCGCCAGCCCGCGCGGCTGGCTGATCACGGTGGCGGCGCGCCGGCTGACCGACCAGGTGCGCAGCGACCGGGCGCGGCGCGAACGGGAGGCCGCGGTCGCGGCGCTGCAGCCGCCGGACCGGTTCCTGGCGCCCGCCGCCGACGCCGGGTCCCCGGCCGGGCACGACGACACGCTGACGCTGCTGTTCCTGTGCTGCCATCCGGCGCTGTCGCCGGTGTCGCAGGTGGCGCTGACGCTGCGGGCCGTCGGGGGCCTGACCACCGCGCAGATCGCCCGCGCGTTCCTGGTGCCCGAGGCGACGATGGCGCAGCGCATCAGCCGCGCCAAGCAGCGGGTCCGGGCCGCCGGGGCGCGGTTCGCGATGCCCGGCGCGGCCGAGCGCGCCGAGCGGCTGCGGGCGGTGCTGCACGTGCTGTACCTGGTCTTCAACGAGGGGTACACCGCGACCGACGGCCCCGAGCTGCGGCGCCAGGAGCTCAGCGGCGAGGCGATCCGGCTGGCGCGGATGCTGCGGCGGCTGCTGCCGGACGACGGTGAGGTGGCGGGCCTGCTGGCGTTGACGCTGCTGACCGACGCGCGCCGCGCGGCCCGTACCGACGCCGACGGCGAGCTGGTGCCGCTGGCCGAGCAGGACCGCGGCCTGTGGGACCGGGATGCCGTCGCCGAGGGGACCGCGCTGATCACCGAGGCGCTGTCGCGGTGCCCGCTGGGCCCGTACCAGCTGCAGGCGGCGATCGCCGCCGTGCACGCCGAGGCCGGACGCGCCGAGGACACCGACTGGCCGCAGATCCTGGGGTTGTACGACCTGCTGCAGACGATCGCGCCGGGCCCGATGGTCGCGCTCAACCACGCGGTGGCCGTGGCGATGGCGCACGGTCCCGGCGCCGGGCTCGACCGGTTGAAGGCGTTGGAGGAGGACGGCCGCCTGTCCCGGCACCACCGGCTGCACGCGGTACGCGCGCACCTGCTGGAGATGGCCGGTGACGCCGACGGCGCCCGCGCCTGCTACCGGACGGCGGCGCGGCTGACCACCAGCCTGGCCGAGCAGCGCTACCTGGAGCGCAAGGCAGGCGGTCTCACCCGGCCGCCGGCGCCGCGGCGGTGACCCCCGCCGCCGCCCGCAGCGAGGCGCGGACGGCGTCGGGCAGCGCGCGCAGGCGGTGCGCCGGCAGCTCCAGCGGCGTGACGTCGTGGGCCCACGGCGCGGTGTCGGCGACCACGGTGCGCGCCTGCCGTTTGGTGAGGCCGTCGTGCAGGGCGATCAGCTGGTCCCGCCAGGCGTTGGCGATCTTCCCGTGCGCCCTGTCCATGATCGCGCGCAGGACGCGGGCCGCGTCGTCGTCCGGGGCGGGTGGTGTGCGCACCGCGTCCACCACCGGGCCGTGGGCGGTCAGCTCGTACACCGGTCGCAGCAGCGCGGCCGCGTCCGCCAGGTCGTCCGGAGGTTCGGCCAGGAACACCCGGACGTGCTCGGCGCGCGTGGCCAGCAGGGTGCGCACCAGCGCCGGTTCCAGTCCCGCGGGCAGCGCGACGGCGGCGTGCCGGACGGTCGCCGCGTACGGCTTGGCCAGCCAGGTCGTCAGCCGGGCCCTGGGCACGCCCGGGAGAACCCGCTTGGGCCAGTCCCCCACCAGCACGCCGGGCCGCAGGTCGGCCAGGTCGTCGGCGGTGAGCCGCAGCGCCGCCCGGGATTCGACGGCCTGCGGGCCCTGGGTGTAGATCGCGGCGCTGAACCGTTCGGCGCGGGCGGTGGCGGCGGGCAGGCTCTTGCCGGTGGGACGCAGCAGGTACAGGTCGGCGGCCGACCCGATGGCCTCGGCGCCGAAGTACCGGTTGAAGTCGGGGTAGACGGCCTCGGTGACGAGGTTGAGGTCGCGCAGGGCGTTCTGGACCTTCAGCGCGAGCATGGGGGTGCGGTCGCTGGCCCCGTAGGCCAGCAGCACCCGGCCGTGCGCGTGGTCGCGGAGGCCCTCCAGCGCGCGGGCCACGAACAGCCCGACGCCCTCGGCGGTGTACGGCGGGTCGGTGACGGCCAGGTCGGCGTGGCCGGCGGCCGACGGCGGCAGGCCGAGACGCAGGTCGGCCCAGCGGGTCCGCACATTGAGGCCGAGGTCGGCGGCGCTGGCGTCGATGTAGGCCAGGATGCGTTCGTCGACGTCCACGACGGTGGTCTCGACGTCGGGGTGGATCATGCCGACGGCCAGCGAGGTCAGGTCGTGGTCGCCCACGCACAGCAGCCGCGTGCCCGGCAGCCAGAACCGGGCGCCCAGCAGCAGCGCCCGGCGCACGACGGTGTCGGGCGTGGCGGCGACGTGGTCGAGGACGTGCCGGCCGCGCGGCGCCCGCCTGATGAGCGCGTCCATCCGCTCCACCACGGTGGCGTGCTCGGGCAGCAGGTGTGCCACCGGGTCAGCCGGGTCGAGGGGGCGGTGCCCGGTGCGCAGGGCCCCGGCGATCCGCTCGGCCTGCTCGGGCGTGAGGCGGAACCGGCCGTCGCCGGCGCGTTCCAGGGACAGCGCCGCCAGCAGGGACTCGACCGAGCGTCTGGGCGCGGCCGTTTCGCGGATCAGATCGGCCAGTGTCCACCATCGCCGGTCGGCCAGCAGGCTGAGCGCGGTGTGCGCCCGCCTGGGGTCCATGTCGGCGACGACCGGCAGCCCCGGTGCTCCCCCTTCGCCCATTGCCAAATGCTATCGGCACGGTTCGAGCGGTCGCGGGGCCCCGCGGCGCGGCCCCGAGGGGGGAAATTCGGTTGGTCGGCCGTCGCTGGGTCGGTTAGAACGGTCGGCATGATCCGCAAATATCCCCGTACTCCTCATATCGAGGGGTCCCGGCTGCAGCCCGGCGACCACGACGTGGCCGCCGTGCCGTTCCGGGAGATCGCCGGGCGGTACCTGGTGGTGGAGGAGAAGCTGGACGGGGCGAACGCGGGCATCAGCTTCGGTCCCGACGGGGAGCTGCGGTTGCAGAGCCGGGGGCATTTCCTGACCGGCGGGCCGCGGGAACGGCAGTTCGGGCCGCTCAAGGCGTGGGCGTCGTCGATGCAGCAGGTGCTGTGGCCGCGCCTGCGCGACCGTTACGTGCTGTACGGGGAGTGGCTGTACGCCAAGCACACCATGTTCTATGACGCGCTCCCCCACTATTTCTGCGAGTTCGACGTGCTCGACCAGGAGGACGGGACGTTCCTGTCCACGCGACGCCGCCGCGAACTGCTCGAGGGCACGCCTGTCGTGTCGGTGCCCGTCCTGCACACCGGGCCGTTGCAGCGGGTTTCGGAGCTGACGGCGTTGCTGGGGCCGTCCACGTGCCGTACGCCGCGCTGGAAGGACGCCCTGCGTGAGGCCGCGCTGGCGGGCGGCGCGGACCCCGGGCGGGTCGCGTCCGAGACCGACGGTTCCGAGCACATGGAGGGCCTCTACATCAAGGTGGAGGAGGACGGCCGTACCGTGGGCCGCTACAAGTGGGTGCGGCCCAGTTTCCTGACGACCATCCTGGACTCCGGCTCGCACTGGCAGGACCGTCCGATCGTCGCCAACGGCCTGGCCGACCCGGAGGTGATGTATGCGGGTCTTTGAGGAGCTGTGCCCGGCGCCGCCGCACTGGACGGTGCCGTGGCCGGAGATCCGTGAGGCGTTCGACTGGGTGCGCCGCATGGCGGGCGTCCCGCAGGACGCGGTCCACCACGGCGAGGGCGACGTCGAGACGCACACGCGGATGGCGTGCGAGGCGCTGGCCGAGCTGCCCGGATGGCGCGCCCGCCCGGCCGGCGAGCGGGTCCGGCTGTTCGCGGCCGTGCTGCTGCACGACGTGGCCAAGCCGCACTGCACGCAGATCGACGCCGACGGCCGCATCACCGCGCACGGGCATTCGCGGCGCGGCGACCTGATGGTGCGGCGGATCCTGTGGGAGCTGGGCGCGCCGATCGCCTGGCGCGAGCACGTGGCGGCGCTGGTGCGTCACCACCAGGTGCCGTTCTGGGCGTTGGAGCGCCCTGACCTGCAGCCGATCGCCTTCCGGGCGAGCCTGGTGGCGCGCAACGACGACCTGGTGCTGCTGGCCACCGCCGACATCCTCGGCCGCGTCTGCGGCGACACCCGGGAGGTGCTGGACAACATCGCCCTGTACGAGGAGTACTGCGCCGAGCAGCGCTGCCTGGACCGGCCGCGCCGGTTCCCGTCCGACCACGCCCGGTTCTGGTATTTCCGCAAGCCCGGCCGCGACCCCGACTACGCCGCCTACGACGACACGCGCGTGGACGTCACGGTGCTGTCGGGCCTGCCCGGGGTCGGCAAGGACCACTGGATCGACCGGCACCGTCCCGGCCGGCCGGTGGTGAGCCTGGACCGGCTGCGCGCGGAGCTGGGCGTTGACCCGGCCGGCGACCAGCGCCGGGTGGTGGCCGCGGCGCAGGAGCAGGCCCGCGAGCATCTGCGTGCGGGCCGGTCGTTCGTGTGGAACGCCACCAACGTCTCGCGCATGCTGCGCGAGCAGTGCACCGGCCTGATCGCGGGGTACGGGGGCCGGATCGAGCTGGTGGCGCTCGAGGCGCCGCCGGACGTGCTGCGCGCACGCAACCGGGGCCGTCCCGCCCCGGTTCCCGACGCGGTGATCTCCCGGCTGGTGGACCGGTGGGAGACGCCCGACCCCACCGAGGCCCACCGGGTGCGCTGGCTGTCGACGGCGTAGGGGCGGGTTCACGGGAACCTAGGCGGCGAGCAGGCGGTCGAGCAGTTCCCCGACGGCGGCCTGGCCGTCGGCGATGGCGGCCGCGTCGCCGTCCCTGACGGCGATGAGCAGGGCGACCTCGTTCATGGCGGCCAGCAGCATGTGCGCGAACACCTCGACGCGCTCGGCGGGCAGGCGTCCCTCGGCGGCGACGTTGCCCAGCGCCGCCTTGAGCATGCCGAAGCCGTGGCGCGCCTCGATCTCGCGCCAGCGGTGCCAGCCCAGCACGGCGGGCGCGTCCAGCAGCACGATGCGGCGCACGACCGGGTCGCCGGCGAGCCGTACCCAGGCCAGGCATCCGGCGCGCAGCGCGGCGACGGCGTCGGGGGCGCCGGCCGCGGCCCGGGAGACCTCGGTGCCGACGCCGGTCTCCACGCGTTCCAGGACGGCCGCGAACAGCGCGTCCTTGCCCGGGAAGTGGTGGTAGAGCGCACCCCTGCTGACCTGCGTCTCGGCGAGCACGGCCTCGATCGAGGTGCCCTCGTAGCCGTGCTCGGCGAACAGCCGCAGCGCGATGTCCAGCAGCCGGTCGCGGGTGGCCCGGCCCCTGTCGGCCTTCTTGTTCACGGTCCTCCGTCCATAGACAGACCGACTGTCGGTCTGTAATGTGTGGCGCGTTCTCCCGAACCGACCGTCGGTCGGTTATTTCCGGTCAGCCTAGCGGAGGCACCAGTGGAACTCGCCGAACTCGACGCCCATCGCGCCAGTGTCACCACGTCCCACGGCCCCCTGTCCTACGTCGACGTCGGGCAGGGGCCGGTCGCGTTGTTCGTGCACGGCGTCGGTACCAACGCCGCGCTGTGGCGCGGTGTCATCGGCGCCGTCGCCGACATGCGGCGCTGCATCGCCCTCGACCTGCCCCTGCACGGCCGCTCTCCCGCCGCACCCGGCCAGGACTTCTCCCTGGGCGCGCTCGCCGACGTGGTGGCGGCGTTCTGCGACGCGCTCGACCTGACCAGCGTCGACCTGGTCGCCAACGACACCGGCGGCGCGATCGCGCAGATCTTCGCCGCACGGCACCCGGGCCGGCTGCGCACCTTCACGCTCACCAACTGCGACACCCACGACAACATCCCGCCGGAGGCGTTCAAGCCCACCGTCGAACTGGCCGAGGCCGGAGTGATCGCACAGACCGGCCCCCGCCTCGCGTCCGACCCGGGGCTGCTGCGCGCCGGCGCCATCGGCGCCGGTTACGAGCACCCCGACCGGATCGGCGACGAAGTCCTGCGGTACTACGCCGAGCCGGTGCTCGGCACGGCGGAGACCGCGCGGGCGTTCGAGCGCCTGCTGACCGAGCTGAAGCCGGACGACCTGGTGGCCGCCGAGCCCGCGCTGCGCGAGCTGCGGGCTCCCACGCTGGTGGTCTGGGGCACCGGCGACCAGTTCTTCGACGTCAAGTGGGCGTACTGGCTGCGTGACACCATCCCCGGTGTCACCGAGGTCGTCGAGGTGCCCGGCGGCAAGCTGTTCTTCCCCGACGAACGTCCCGGCGACCTCGTCCCCCACCTGCGGCGCCACTGGGACGCCCACCCCGCCTAGAGTCCGCGCGCCCGGGTCATCCGGTTCTGTCGGCGTGGGCGCGGAGGGTGTCGGCGAGACGGCGTACCGCGTCGCGCAGCTCGGCGGGGCGGCGGATGACGAACGGCCAGCCCAGCCCGGCCAGCATGCGCGCCATGCCGTCCAGGTCGTCGGCGCGGGTGGTCATCAGGACGCCGCCGTCCACGCGCGACAGCGTGGCGGTGGAGGCGGGGACGCGGCGCCGCGCCTCCTCCAGCGTGGTGTCCAGCACGACGTCGACCTGGTGGGCGTAGGGCACGCGCGCCAGGGACCGGGTGACGTGCTGCACGGGGTCCAGGTCGTCGGGGACGTCGTAGGTGTCGGTGCCGGGCTCGGCCGACAGCACCCGGTCGACGCGGAAGGTGCGCGTTTCGCCGCTGCGGTGGTCGTGCCCGGTGACGTACCAGCGTCCCGAGTGGAACACCAGCCCGTACGGGTCGAGCTGACGTTCGCTCTCGGTGCCCTGCCAGGAGCGGTAGCGCAGCAGGACGCGGCGTCGCGCGCGTGCGGCACCGGCGAGGGTGAGCAGGGCCGCGGTGGCGGGCGCGGCCGCGTCGCGGGGCGCGAGGGTGAAGTCCAGGGTGTCCTGCAGGGCTTGCACGCGTTCGCGCAGCGCGGCGGGCAGGACGCGCTGCACCTTGGCCAGGGCGCTTTCAGTGGCCTGGCCGGGGAGGCCGACGCGTCGTCCGGCCAGCAGGCCCAGGACGACGGCGGTGGCCTCGTCGTCGTTCAGCATCAGCGGCGGCAGCTTGTATCCGGGCATCAGCCGGTAGCCGCCGTAGCGTCCCCGTTCGGCCACGACGGGCACGCCCAGCTCCTCCAGGCGGGTGGCGTAGCGCCGGACGGTGCGTTCGTCCACGCCGAGCCGGCGCGCCAGTTCGGCGCCGCCCATGCGGTGGTTGGCCTGCAGCAGCTCCAGCATGGCCAGCATGCGGGTCGTGGGATGTGACATAAGGCACCCGATTAATCCGGACGTGGTCTGACCGGATTTGATTCTACGGTTGAGACTCCAGACAACAGGGAGGGCTTGACCATGGCGACGTTCGTGTTGGTGCCGGGCTACTGGCTGGGCGCGTGGGCGTGGGAGGAGGTGGCGCGCGACCTGCGCGCCGCCGGGCACGAGGCGATCACGGTGACGCTCACCGGCCTGGCCGAACGCGCGGACGAGGCGACACCGGAGGTCGACCTCGACACCCACGTCGACGACGTGCTGACCGTGCTCGACGGCCGCCGCGACGTGGTGCTGGTCGCGCACAGCGGGGCGACCATGCCGGTGACCGGCGCCGCCGACCGTGCGCCCGAGCGCCTGGCGCGCGTGGTGTACGTCGACAGCGCCCCGCTGCCGTCGGGCTGGGCGCAGCAGGACTTCAACGAGCCCGAGCAGCAGGCCGCGATCGAGAAGCAGGTCGCCGACGAGGGCGACGGCTGGCGCATCCCGGTGCCCGCGTTCGACCCGGCCGAGGACCCGCAGAGCCTGGAGGGCCTGTCCGAAGAGCACCTGGCGCGGATGCGCCGCCGCGCGACACCGCAACCGTTCCGCACCGCCACCCAGCCGCTGGTGCGCCCGGCGACGGTCCCGCCGACGCCCAAGGCGTTGATCGCCTGCACGTTCCCGCTGGACACGGTGCGGCACCTGGTGGCCGCCGGCAACCCGGCGTTCGCGATGCTGGCGGGGCCGGAGTGGACCTTCCACTCCCTGCCGACCGGCCACTGGCCCATGTTCTCCCGCCCCGCCGACCTGGCGGCCCTGCTGGACGAGCTTCGACCGTCGGCGGCGGCGTGATGTGACGTCGACGGCCGGATCCCCGGCGGCCTGTGGCCTGCCGGGGTCAGCGCAGCAGGGAGTAGGCCAGGGCCGCGGCGATCGCGAGGGCGTAGGCGGCCGACGCGGCCGCGACCGCGCGTGTGCGGCGCGCCTCGTCCCAGCCGGTCAGGGACAGCACGGCGGCCAGGGCGGGCAGGACCAGCACGCCGTGCAGGCTGACGGCGTGGACGGGCTTGAGGAAGCCGGCCACCCGGTAGGCCTCCTGCTGGTGGCCCGCCGACGCCTCGATCACCCCGCGGGCGATCATGGCGGCGCCGGTGGCGAGCCCGGCCATCAGCGTCGCGAACCCGGCGCGCACCGCCAGCAGCATGCTGGGGGTGACGCGCGGGTTGGGCCGCAGGGCGGCGACGGCCATGGCGGTCAGCACCACGATGAGCACGCCGCCTCCGGCCGCCAGCACCGTCGACACCGCCGAGTCGAACGGCGTCTCCCGGTTGAGGTGGGACGGCACGCCACGCCAGGCCTGCAGGGTGATCCCGCCGACCTCGACGACGCAGTCGGCCGTCAGCACGCCCAGCAGCACGGCGCGGGCGCGTTCGCCCAGCGGCAGGTGGGTGGCGACCCAGGTCACCGTGATCAGTGTCAGGCCGAACGACAGCCCGAAGGTGACCGGCTTGCGCCAGGACACCGGCCCGTCCCACGGTCCGCCGTCCACCGCGAAGACGACCAGGTGGAACAGGCCCGAGGCGATGAGCGCGGCGCCCACCGCCACACCGGCGCGTTCGGCGCGTCGCCGGAACGGCGCTGCCACCACGTGCAGTCTCGGTCGTGGCGGGTGGGCTGGACTCGTCGTCGGAGCAGGCATCGGACCGTTCCTTCGGGGCGCCGGGCGCTGACCCGTTCATGGTGGTGTCCGGTTCCTGCGCGGGCGTCGTCCGTGGGGCTACATCCGCACTACGCGAATCCGCGTACGCCGGGGGCCTGCGCGTACTCCGCCGCCGCGACGGGCGCGGTCACACGGCTTGGGCGACCGCCATCCCGCAGTAGGCGGCGCCCAGTCCGGCCGCGATCGAGGCGGCGGCGTTGAGCACCGCGTAGGTGCGGGCGCCGTCCTCGGCCAGGCGCAGCGTCTCGTAGCCGAGGGTGGAGTAGGTGGTGAGCGCTCCGCACAGGCCGGTGCCGGCCAGGGCCATCGTCCCGTGCCCGGCGGGCAGGGCGGCCAGGAAGCCCAGCAGCGCCGACCCGGTGATGTTGACGGTGAAGGTGCCCCAGGGGAAGACGCCGTCGTGGCGGGCCTGCACGAAGCGGTCGGCCAGGTACCGCAGCGGCGCGCCCACCGCCGCGCCCAGCGCGACCAGCAGCACGGCCGGGACGCTCACCGCTCGTCCCCGCGGCCGGCGTAGCGGATCACCTCGACGGGGTCGATGATGACCAGGCCCTCGGCGACCAGCTCGTCCAGCTGGGGCAGGAACGCGCGGATCCTGTCCTCGGCGTCCACGATGATGATCGCCAGGGGGAGGTCCTCCGACAGCGACAGGATGCGGGAGGTGTGGATGCGGCTGGACGCCCCGTAGCCCTCGATTCCACGCAGCACGCTGGCCCCCGCGAGCCCGGCGGCGTGGGCGCGGTGCACGATCTCGTGGTAGAGCGGCCGGTGGTGCCAGGTGTCGCTCTCCCCCACGAAGATCGTCAGGCGGAGCGCGGAGCCTTCCAGCTTCATGGTCGTCCTTCCGTGCGCGGGCGGTCCTCGCGGCGGCGCGCGACCGCGCGGGCCAGGGCGCGCGTCAGGTGCACCCCGGTGAACACCGCGGCCAGCGCGGCTGTGGGGGTGGCGGCCAGGTAGATCAGCGCGGTCCTGGGCGCGCCGGCCTGCAGGGCCTGCTGGGCGTCGACGACGTAGGTGGAGAAGGTGGTGAATCCGCCGAGCACGCCCACGCCCAGGAACGGCCGGACCAGCCGGTGCGCCTCCCGGATCTCGGTGATGGCGACCATGAGCACCCCGATCAGCAGGCACCCGGCGGTGTTGACGCCGAAGGTCGCCCAGGCGAAGCCGCCGGGCGCGTGGGGGAAGGCCACGGCGACGCCGTGGCGGGCGAGCGCGCCCGCCATCCCGCCGGTGGAGATGACCGCGAGCGTCGCCCACGGCACGCGGCGCCGGGCGGGAGGCCGGTCGGCGTGCAGGTCGACCTGCGCGGCGGTCCGGGCGTCGGGCATGCGGATCTCCTACCGGTATGACGACGTCATCGGTAGGGACCGTTGGCGTCCCTGTTCACAAGGACGCGGTTGCCCCGCACGTGGGCGGGGGCGGTGGGCCCCACCACCGCTCCCCCGAGGGTCGCCCTCGGGGCTCGCCCCAGCATAGCGACCGGCCGGTCCCGGCTGGACCACGGCCCGGTTGGACGACCGGCCCCGGGTCAGGGGGCGGTGAACGTGCAGGGCAGGCGTTTGATGCCGTTGATGAAGCTGGACAGCAGCAGGTCGGGCTCGCCGTCGGCGCGGATGTCGGGCAGCCGGGTGAACAGTTCCTGGAACATCACCGTGATCTCGCGGCGGGCCAGGTTGGCGCCCAGGCAGTAGTGCGGTCCGGGACCGCCGAACCCGACGTGCGGGTTGGGCGAGCGGGTGATGTCGAACCGGTCGGGGTCGGGGAAGACGGCCTCGTCGCGGTTGGCGGAGTTGTAGAACAGCATGACCTTGTCGCCCTTGGCGAGGGCATGGCCGTTCAGCTCGTGGTCGCGGGTGAGGTTGCGGCGGAAGCAGATGACCGGGGTGCTGTAGCGGACGATCTCGTCCACGGCGCCGGCGATCCGCGCGTCGAAGTCGTCCAGCAGCAGGTCGCGCTGGTCGGGATGGTCGGTGAGCAGCTTGAGCCCGTGGGCGATGGCGTTGCGCGTGGTCTCGTTGCCCGCCACCACCAGCAGCAGGAAGAACGTGCCGAACTCGCGGGCCGACAGCCGCTCGCCGTCGACGTTTGCGTTCACCAGCGCGGAGGTCAGGTCGCCGGTCGGCGCGGCGACGCGTTCGCGGCCGAGGCGGGCGGCCAGGCGGTGCAGCTCGCGGGCGGCCCAGGCGACCTTGGCCAGGCCGAGGCCGGTGCGCAGGCGTCCCATCTCGGGCGTGATGCCGGTGTACTCGGGGTCGGTGTTGCCCAGCACGATGTTGGTGAGCCGGACGACGCGCGGCTGGTAGTGGTCGGGGATGCCGAGCATGTCGCAGATGACCTCGACCGGCAGCCGCACGGCGACCTTGGCGACGAAGTCGCCGGGGCCGGAGGCGATCAGGTCGTCGACGATGCGGGCGGCGCGGCGCCGCACGTCGTCGTCGGTCTTGGCCAGCATCCGCGGGGTGAACGCGCGGGACACGATGCGGCGGATCTTGGCGTGCCGCGGATCGTCCATGTTGATCATGGAGTCGACGTAGCGGTTCAGCCAGCTCGGCGAGTCGATGACGCTGGTGGCGTTGGGCTCGCTGCTGAAGACCTGCGGATTGCGGCTGGCCTCGGTGACGTCGGCGTGCCGCACCAGCGCCCAGAAGCCGTCGCCGCGCCGGGTGAACGGGACGGGCGGGTCGGGATAGCGCACCGGCCCGGGCTGGGCGCGCAGCACCGCGAACGCCGCGGCCCGCTCGCGCGGTGCACGGGCCCAGAACCCCATGTCGCTCAGATTGATGGCGTCGAACGCCGGACCGGTCCGCTCGGTGGTCACCGCCGCGTCACCTTCCCTCGTCGCTGCCCCCATGCTCGAGTAAGCGATCATTTACGTCAATGCCTCGAATGTCCGGTGTGACCCGATAGACATCGATGCCGCCTCAGTGCACGAGCACGATCTTGCCGCGGGCGTGGCGGGTCTCGCTCAGTTCGTGTGCGGCTGCGATCTCGTCGAGGGGGAACGCCGCCGCGACCGGTACCCGCAACCGGCCCGCGTCGGCGAGGGCCACCGCCGTCGCGAGGCCGTGCACTGCCAGCGGGTCGGCGCCGGCTCCCAAGGCCGTGCCCGTCCGGTCGGCCGGCGCGCCGTGCGACAGGTGCACACCGTGGGCCGCGGCGGTGAGGTCGGCGGCGATCGTCACCACGCGCGCCGCGTCCCCGACGATTTCGATCAGGTCGGGCAGCGCCCCTCCGGCGCAGTCGAACACCGCGTCCACCCCGTTCGCTGCCAGCCCGCGGACCCGGCCGGCCAGCCCCGGACCGTACGTCGTCGGCACGGCACCGAGGGAACGCAGGAAGTCGTGGTTGTGCTCGCTCGCCGTACCGATGACGGCGGCACCGCGGGCGACCGCGAGCTGGACGGCGATCGTGCCCACCCCACCGGCCGCCCCCTGGACCAGCACGGTGTGGCCGGCGCCGACCCCGAGCCGGTCCAGGACCCGGGTGGCCGTCTCGACACCGCCTGCGGCGCCGCCCGCCTCCTCCCAGCTCCACGCGGCCGGTCTCGGCGCCCAGGCCACCAGGACCGCGTAGTCGGCATTGGCGCCGCGCGCGGACGGGTCGGTCATGCCGAACACCTCGTCGCCGACGCCGACGCCCGTGACGCCGTCGCCGACCTCGTCCACCACGCCCGCTGCCTCCATCCCGGTCCGGTGCGGCAGCGTCACGGGCACCACGTCGCGCAGCGCCCCCGAGCGGATCAGGGTCTCCCCGGTCGAAAGTCCCGAGGCCCGGACGGTGATGCGGATCTCGCCTGGTCCGGCGTGCGGCTCTTCGACCTCGGCGACGTGCATGACACCGGGTGGACCGTATTGCGAGAATTGGGCAGCTCTCATGTGCCGGACCGTAACGGAGCGCCCTGTCCGTCTCCCTAAAGTGAGAGCGGTGACGGCCCAAGTGGTTCAGAAACTGCGCTCGGACGCCCGGGACAATCGGGAACGGATCCTGGACGTGGCCCGCGCCGCCTTCGCCGCCGAGGGCCTCGACGTGCCGATGCGGGAGATCGCCCGGCGCGCGCAGGTCGGCGTGGCCACCGTCTATCGACGCTTCCCGACCAAGGAGGCGCTGCTCACGGCGGCTTTCGCCGAGCAGATGGCCACGTGCGTCGCGGTCGTCGAGGAGGGCTTGGCGGCCGCCGACCCCTGGCAGGGGTTCTGCCAGGTGATCGAGGGGTTGATGGCGGCGCACGCCCTCGACCGGAGCCTTGCCCGCGCTCTCGCCTCGCAGTATCCCCAGGTGTTCCACTTCGCCCAGAGCCGCGACCGCGCGCTGCGCGGCCTGGCCGAACTCGTCCAGCGCGCCAAAGACGCGGGCGGGCTGCGGACGGACGTCGGGGTGGAGGACATCGTGCTGGCACTGATGGCGAACGAGGGCCTCCGGGCCGCGTCACGGGAGACGAGGGTCGCGGCTTCGCGCCGCTTCGCGGCCCTGATGATCCAGTCCTTCCGGGCGGACCCGGTCCCCGCGCCCCTTCCCCCGGCGGTCCGGCTACCTCTCCCCATGCGCCCATGAGGCATGCGGACGGCCCACCGACGACGGCGACCAGCCTCCAGCCGACCGACCTGCGGTGACCGGTCTCCCTTCCGCAGGGCCGGCACGGCTGGGTCGTGGATGCGGTGGACGGTGATCGGATTTCGGCTTCGCCGGAGGGCTCGGCGGTGTATTCATGTACTTAGCCAAGTCCCTAAATGCCCTGGGGGGAACGTGTCCGACCTGCGTACAGACGACCGCGGGGCCACCGCGTCCGACGGCGGCGGCGACGGCGGCGGCGGCGGTTCGGCCTATGACCGGCTGATCGGCCTGCTGGAGGGGGGCGGCGCCCGCTACCGGCTCATCGACCACGCTCCCGAGGGCCGCACCGATCTGGTCAGCGCGATGCGCGGCAACGATCCGGCGCAGGCGGCCAAGTGCATCGTGGTGATGGTGAAGCTGGACAAGAAGACGCGGCGCTACGTGCTGGCGGTGGTGCCCGGGGACCGGCGCGTGGACCTGGGCGCGGTCAAGCGGCTGCTGGGCGGCGGCTACGCGGGGTTCGCGGCCACCGAGGTCGCCGAGCGGCTGGCGGGCAGCGTGAGCGGGACGATCCTGCCGTTCTCCTTCCATCCCGACCTGGAGCTGGTCGTGGACCCGGCGCTGCTGGAGCACGCGGAGATCTTCTTCAACGCCGCGCGGCTGGACCGGTCGATGGCGCTGGACACCGCCGACTACCGGCGGCTGGCGCGGCCGCGGCCGGCCGCGATCGCCGAACCGCCCGCCGACGCCTCCACCGGCACGTCGGCGGACGGCTCGGCGGACGGCTCGGCAGGCGGTGCGTCGGCGGGCGGTTAGGGGGCGGTCAGCGGGTGTAGCCGAGGCCGTGGCCGAACGGGTAGAGGGTCTGGCCGGAGTCGCCGGCCACCGGGATCGTCACCGGCAGCCTGCCCGACGGCGCCAGCTCGCCGAACAGCACCTTGGCCGCCGACCGCAGCGCCTCGGCGGTGTAGGAGTAGGTGGCCAGGTAGGTCGGCGCCTCGGTGAAGTAGGCGATGTCGTACGGGTCGCGCACGGCGATGACCACGACCGGTTTGCCGGTGGCGACCAGCGCCTTGACCAGGTTCGCCTGCCCGGGGCCGTTGTGGGGTTCGGTGGGCGTGGACGGCTTGACGTCCCACGCGCGGTTGGTGACGGCGACGACCAGGTCGGCGTCGCGTGCCGCGGCGACGGTCTCGTCGATGCGCTGCTGGGTGGGGCTCAGCCCGGTCTCGCGCACGGTGGCGGCGGCGCCGCGGCGGGCCAGCTCCTCGCCGAGGGTGCGGGTCGTGGCGGCGCCCCATCCGGCGACCAGCACGTTGCGGGCGCCGGGGCGCAGCGGCAGCAGCCCGGCGTCGTTCTTGACCAGCGTGGTGGTGCGGTCGGTGGCGCGCTGGGCGGCGGCCAGGTGCGCGGCCGCGCCGACGACCCGGTCGACCTTGGACTCGTCGGCGAACGGGTCGCGGAACAGGCCGCGCTTGCGCTTGAGTTCCAGGACGCGGTAGACGGACTCGTCGAGGCGGCGTTCGGTCAGCTCGCCCCTGTTGACGGCCTCGACCACGGCGCGCAGCTGGGTGGGGAACTGCCCGGTCCCGGCGGTGTCGGCGGGTGGTTTGAGCAGCATGTCGGCGCCGGCCTTGAGCGCCAGCACGGGGACGCGGTCGTCGCCGTACTTGTCGCGCACGCCCTGCATGTCCAGGGCGTCGGTGACGACGACGCCGCGGTAGCCGAGGCGCTGGCGCAGGATGCCGGTGAGGATGGGCCGCGACAGGGTGGCCGGGTCGCCGGACGGGTCGAGCGCGGGCACGACCAGGTGCCCGGTCATGATGGCGTCGACGCCGCGTGCGATGGCCGCGCGGAACGGCGGCAGGTCCAGGCGCTCCCACTGCTCGCGGGTGTGCTCGATGCGCGGCACGCCGGTGTGGCTGTCGGTGCGGGTGTCTCCGTGGCCGGGGAAGTGCTTGACGGTGGGCGCCACGCCGCCGGCGCTGTACCCGTCGACCTGCGCGGTGACCATGCGCGACACCAGTGCCGGGTCGGAGCCGAACGACCGCACCCCGATGACGGGGTTGGCGGGGTTGACGTTGACGTCGGCGACGGGGGCGTAGTCGGCGTTGACGCCGATGGCGCGCAGCTCCCGCGCGGTGACGGCGGCCAGCGCGCGGGCGTCGGCGGGACGGCGTCCGGCGGCCAGCGCCATGGCGCCCGGCGACTGGGTGGCGGGCGGCTGCACGCGGGCGACGATGCCGCCCTCCTGGTCGATGGAGATCAGCGCGGGGACGGGGACGCGCTGGGCCAGGGCGGCGCGCTGGATGCCGTTGGAGAAGGCGGCCAGCTGGCGGGGGTTGTCGACGTTGGCGGGGTCGGCGCCGTAGTAGATGATGCCGCCGGGTTTGTAGCGGGCGATGACCTGGGCGGCGTTGTCGACGCCGTACAGGCGGCGGTTGCGGGCCACGTCCGCGGGGTCGGTGGTGTCGGCGCTCTTGCCGTACACCTGCAGCACGAACAGCTGGGCGGCCTTCTCCTCCAGGGTCATCGCCTTGATGATCCGCGTCAGCCGCGGGTCCTTGCCCGGGGCGGCGAGGGCGTCGGTGACCGGAGTCACCAGCGTGGCGGCCAGGGTGGTGGCGGCCAGGAGGGACAGGCGTCGGCGACGGTGCATGACGGCTCCCTGCGATGGCATCGTCGCCGCCCCCGGACGACCATGATCATGTGTGTTCCCCCGGCACGCTAGACATCCGCGCGGGGCCCGTCAACGGCAGACGTCCACGACGTCGCCCGCTCGCCGGTCGCGTTCGCCGTGTCACCGCGCCGCCGTCGCGCGCCGTCGCCCGGCGCCCGAGGGAGCGCGCGGAGCGGGGGTGAGAAGGCGGGACGGGCGGCCGGCGCGTCCACCAGAGTTGTGACCGTTTCTCAGACGGTTGGTGCCAGACTTGGAATCTGGGGTCCGTCTGGTGCGCCCGGCTCAGTTCCCGCTCGTCATTCAAGTGGGCGCGGGCCCGTGAGGCAACCGGTTTATGCCACTGCCTCACACGCCGCGGCCCCGCCGCCCATGCCGTGGTTCGGCCCGTGCCCGGCTCACTGCGCGGTGTCGCCGGGCCAGGGGGCGAACAGGGAGGCGTACACGGCGCGGTCCCCGTCGGTGACGACCTGCCCGGCCAGGTGGGCGCCGGTGACCGTGGACAGCCGCAGGCCGAGGTAACGCTCCTCCTCGGTGAGCTCGACGGGGCCGGTGGGGACGTCGGCCAGCCATCCGGCGACCTGCGCGATGCGGGCGGCCCGGTCGCGGTCGAGCGCGGCGCGCAGCTCGGGCAGGCAGGTGGCCGGAAACGGCCGCGCCTCGGAAGGCGGCCCGGCCTCGGCGTGCCGCTGTTCGGCGTGCCAGGCGGCGACGCCGTAGGCGAAGCAGACCAGGGCGGTCCACACGTCGGCGAAGTAACCGGGGTCGGGGGCCAGCTCCAGCCCGGCCAGCCGTCCGTCGACGAAGAACAGCGCGCCCAGTTGCCCGGGTTGCAGTTCCAGGCGGCTCTGGAACTGGGTGAGCACGGGACGCTTGCGCGACAGGATCTGTTCCAGGTGCCCGCGCGCCGGCAGCCCGTAGCCGCGGTTGAGGGCGGCGATGTCGTCCCACAGCTTGGAGAAGTCGTGCACGCCGCGCCGCTGCAGCGCGCGGGCGCGCAGTTCGACGGGCAGGACGAAGAACCACTGGTCGCGTTCGGTGAGGTAGCCGCCCTGGGACGCCTGGACGCAGGCGGCGTCCTCGAACATCAGGCTCTGCCCGGCGGCGATGAACGCCGAGCGGCACAGCGCGTGGTTCTGCGCGGCGTCCTGGATGTAGCCGATGTGCAGCGGGACGATCGCCACGCCGTCGGCGGCGCCGTTGTGCAGCTCGACGCGGCCGTAGCCGTCGACGCGGGCGAGTTTGAGGCCGCGGCGGGGCGGGACGATGCCCGGGTAGGCGGGCCCGGAGATGGGGACCATGGTCAGCGCCCCGGCGCGCTGCGGGGTGCCCAGGCGGTGCCCGGCCAGGCTGAGCGGGCCGGGCATGAGGGTGTCCAGCGTGGTGGTGGCGGCGCCGGACGTCGCGCCGGGTGTGTCGCGGATCGTCATGCGGCGATCCCTCCGATCTGTGCGGCCTGCCGGTCCAGGGCGTCCAGGCGGGTGCGCAGGGCGGTGCGCAGCCACGGCTCGCCGGCGGCGCAGTGCCCGAACATCCAGGGCAGCAGTTCGTCGAAGTCGTCCTGGTGCCAGAACCCGCGTTGCGGCAGCGCCGGGGCGGGACGGCGCAGGGTCAGGTCGTCGGTGGGCGTGAACATGGCGTGGCAGAACAGCACGGGGGTGGTGACGCCGACGTGCGGCAGGGTGGCCGCGACGCGGGCCAGGTCGCCGGGGAAGACGTTCTCGTAGCCGTCGGACACCACGGCGACCAGGTCGGGGCCGGCGGCCAGCGCGTCCAGCACGCCGGTGGCCAGGTCGGTGGCGCCGCGCGGGACGCGTTCGTCGCCGCCGACCTCCACGACCTCCACCCGGTCGCAGACCTGCGACAGCACCATGCGCAGCGCGGCGGCCTGCGACATCAGGGCCCATTGGCGTTCGCCGTAGCCGCGCATGGACGCCGAGGCGTCCAGCACGAGCGCGACGGTGCCCGGGAAGCGGGGGTAGGCGGCGACGGCGGCGGCCAGGTAGCGGCCGAGCGCCACGTACAGTTCCTCGGCGGGGCCGCCGCGGTACAGGTGGACGAGGGTGGCGGCGATGTCGCCGCGGTTGGTGGCGGTGACGGTGCCGGGGTACCGGCGTGCGCGTTCGACGGCGAGCACGGGTTCGTGTGGGGCGGTGGCCTCCTGCGGGCCCGCCGCGTACAGCGCGGGGACGCGCCGGAGGGCGTGGTGCGGTGCGGTCAGGAACCGCAGCAGCCGTCGTTGCAGGTAGTCCGAGCCGGTGTCGCCGTCGGCGATGCGGCGGGCGCAGCCGCGTGCGGTGGCCTTGCCCAGGGCGTGTTCGAAAGAGTCCAGCAGGGCGGGGCGGCGCGCGGCGATGAGGGCGTCGGCGTCGGGGTGCTCCAGGACGAACCGCAGCGCGGCGCGGGTGGTGTGCTTGTGGTTGGCGCGCAGGCGGCGCAGGCCCAGCAGCACGGTGATGACGTGGGCGGGCGGCAGCGCCAGGGTCAGGACGCGGGCGAGGCGGGCCAGGGTGGCGCGGGTGGCGTCGTCGAGCCCGGCCTGGGAGGCGGCCAGCACCTGCAGCAGGACGCGGGCGCGCTGCCAGGGCCGCACGCCGGGGGCCAGGGCGAGCAGCGCGTAGCCCTCGGGGTCGGCGGTGTAGGCGGCCCTGTGCAGGTCGGCGTCGTCCCAGCACAGGGTGCCGCCTCGGGGCAGCGTGAGCGGGACGGCGTGCGTCTCCAGGTGGGTGAGGAGTGTGGGGGTGTCCATGATTGCCTCCGCACCCACGGAGTGTAGGAACGCGGGCGATCACCCCGACACCTATTTTTCGGTGTCGGGCTCCGGCGCGGACGTCTCGGACGATCCGTGCGGCAGGGCCGGCGGCGCGGTGCCGCCCGGGAGGCCGCGGCCGGGGGCGGCGGGTTTGGCGCCGTAGCCGCCGATGCCGCGTTCCAGCAGGTCGTAGGCGCGTTCGGCGGCGGCGTAGACGTCTTCGCGCATCTCTTCCAGCGACTCGCCGGCCATCTTGCGCTGCAGGATCTGCTCGACGAGCGTCCGCTGCACGGCGAAGATCATGGCGGCGGCGGCGCGGGCGGTGATGTCGTCGGGGTCGGCGTCGGTCTCGTCGGCGAGAACGGCGGCGAGCCGGCGCTGCGCGCGATGGGCGATCTCCAGTTGCTTGGCGGCCAGGGCGGGGCTCTGGCGGACGGTCCGGGCCCAGGTCTCCGAGCCCTCGTGGAACCCGGTCTGGTAGGCGTTCTGGTCCAGGCCTTCGATGAACAGGCGGCGGAACACCGCGGCGGCCGACTCGCCGGGAGCGCGTTCGGTGAACGCGCGCGCCGCCTGCTCGACGATCTCCTCCTGCCGGTCGAAGAACAGGTCCTCCTTGGTCCCGAAGTAGTTGAAGACGGTGTTGACCGACACGTCGGCGGCGCGGGCCACGTCGGCGATGGTGACGTTGTCGAAGCCGCGCATCATGAACAGCCCTGTGGCGATGTCGGCGATGCGCCGCCTGGTCTCGCGCTTCTTGCGTTCACGCAACCCGAGCCGTTCGGTGTCGCGCGCCTCCCCTCCCCCGGACCCGGCCTCGAATCCGGCCTGGGTCCCGGTCCCCGTTCCGGCCGGCGTCCCGGCCCCGCGATCGTCCGCCATGCCAGGAATTCTAGTCGCGATGGCGTCACTGAAAACTTGGTGCGACTCCAAATTTGTGGTTACTCTATCGACGTTTCCCCCATCCGATCCTGGAGGCAGACGTGATCGAGGCGAGCGGGCTGGCCCGCACCTTCACCACCAGACGCGGCACCGTGGAGGCGGTGCGCGGCGTCGACCTGTCCGTGGCGCCCGGCGAGATCGTCGGGTTCCTGGGCCCCAACGGCGCGGGCAAGACCACCACGCTGCGGATGCTGACCACGCTGCTGGCGCCCACGGCCGGCACCGCCACGGTCGCCGGGCACGACCTGCGCACCGACGCGGCGGGCGTGCGGCGCCGCATCGGATACGTGGCGCAGGGCGGCGGCGCCGGTCCCGCCGTTCCGATCGGCGAGGAGCTGGACCTGCAGGCCCGCCTGTACGGCGTGGGCGACCGCGCCGAACGGATCGCTAAGCTGTGCGCGCGGCTGGAGCTGGAGGGGCTGCTGGATCGTCCGGCGCAGGCGCTGTCGGGCGGGCAGCGCCGCCGGCTGGACATCGCGCTGGGGCTGGTGCACCGTCCGCCCCTGGTGTTCCTGGACGAGCCGACCACCGGCCTGGACCCGCACAGCCGCGGCAACCTGTGGGAGCACATCCGCCGCATGCGCGACGAGGACGGCACCACGGTCTTCCTGACCACGCACTACCTGGACGAGGCCGACGCGCTGTGCGACCGGATCCTCATCATCGACCACGGCCGGATCGTGGCCGAGGGCACGCCGGACGAGCTCAAGCGCCGCGTCTCCGGCGACGTGGTGATCCTCGAACTGGCCGACGCGCGGACCGGCGGCGGGCCCGACGCGGACACCGCCGGTGAGACCGGCGGAGGGGCCGACGGGGAGACCGGCGGGGCCGCTCGTGCGCGCGCCGCGCTGGCGGGCCTGCCGCAGGTGCGCGAGGCGGTGGTGACGGGATCGTCGGTGCGGCTGACCGTCGACCAGGGCGACCGCGCGCTGCCGCAGGTGGTGCGGGCACTGGACGCGGCGGGGGTGGAGATGACGGCGCTGCGGATGGCGCGTCCCACCCTCGACGACGTGTTCCTCACCATCACCGGCCGGTCGCTGCGCGAAGCCGCCGCCTGAATTTCCATGACACCGACGAGGAGGAGTTCCCGTGGATCTGCGACGTACCGTGCGTGACACGCGCCTGCTGTACATGCGTCATCTGCGTGCGACGCTGCGCGCCAGGGTGGCGGTGGTGTTCGGTGTGCTGCAGCCGCTGCTGTACCTGCTGCTGTTCGGGCCGCTGCTGACACGGCTCAGCGGCGTGCGCGGGTTCGGCGACCACGACGCCTGGCAGGTGTTCGTGCCGGGCGTGCTGGTGCAGCTGGCGCTGTTCAGCGCGGGCTATGTGGGGTTCGGCCTGATCGCCGACCTGCGCGCGGGCGTGGTGGACCGGCTGCGCGTCACGCCGGTCAGCCGGGTGGCGCTGCTGCTGGGCCTGGTGCTGCGCGACACCACGATCCTGGCCGTGCAGGCGGTGCTGCTGCTGGCGGCCGGGGTGGCGCTGGGGCTGCGCGCGCCGGTGGCCGGGCTGGCGATCGGCGTGACGCTGGTGGTGCTGCTGGCGGTCGGCATCGCCTCGCTGTCGTACGTGCTGGCGCTGGTGACGCGGCAGGAGGACGGGTTCGCGCCGCTGCTGGGGGCGGTGGTGCTGCCGCTGATGCTGCTGTCGGGGATGCTGCTGCCGATGAGCATGGCGCCGGGGTGGCTGGACGTGGCGTCGCACTTCACGCCGTTCCGGTACGTGGTGGACGCGGTGCGCGCCGCGTTCGTCGGTGACTACGCCTCGGCGACCGTCGCCGAGGGCGCGGCGGTGACCACCGTGCTGGTGATGGTGTCGGTGACGTTGGGCACCCGGCGGTTCCTGCGCGAGAACGCCTGACGCGGGGCCCGGCCCGGCAGGTTCAGCGGCTGAGGGCGTGCGCGGTGGCCGCGTCCCCCGGGTCTTCGGGGCCCCCCGCAGGGCCGGGACCGCCTGCGGTAACGGGGGCTCCGGCGGTGACGGGGCCGCCGATGGCGGACGCGGGGTCGGCGGGCACAGCGGTGTCGGCGGTGGCGCGCTGGGCGAGGAACGCGCCGGCCAGCACGATCGCGCCGCCCGCCAGCTGCACCGGCGCGAGCCGTTCGCCCAGCGCGGCCCAGGCCAGGAGGGTGGCGGCCACCGCCTCGGTGTAGCAGATGGCGCCGGCGACCTGCGCCGACAGCCGCTGCACCCCGGCCACGCCGGTCAGGTAGGCCAGCACGGTGCTGACGACGATGATCCAGGCGGCCAGCAGCCAGCCGGGGGCGGCGTGGTCGCCGACGGGCACGGTGGCGGGCAGCACGTCCCAGGGCAGCGCCCAGGGCGCGGCGGGCACGACCAGCACGGCCGCGGCGACCATCGTGCCCGCCGTGGTCATCACCAGCGGGTCGACCTGGCCGGTGAGGCGGTCGACGAGCAGGAAGTACCCGGCCTGGCAGGCGGCGGCGCCCAGGCCGGCGGCCAGTCCCAGGGCGTCCAGCCGCAGGCCGGTCCACACCTGCACCACCATGGTCAGGCCGACCATGGCGACGGCGACGCCGGCGACGGCCGAGCGGTGCACCGGCGCGCGCCGCACCAGCCGGGTCCAGCCCAGCACCAGGATGGGGCCGCAGAACTCCAGCAGGATGGCCACGCCGACGGGCAGCCGCGAGGCGGCCACGAAGTAGAACGCCTGCGCGCCGGCCACCCCGGTCAGGCCGTACCCGACCACGTACGGCAGGTGGGGCCGCACCGAGCGCGCCGCGGCCGCGCAGCAGCAGGGCCAGCGGCACCAGCACCAGGGTCGCTCCGGCGATGCGCAGCCACACCGCCTGCCAGGGGGTGAGCCCGGCGTGGATGAGGGCCTTGCCGAACGGCCCGGACGCGCCGAAGCACACCGACGACAGCACCGCCAGCGACAGCCCCACGGTGCGCGTGCGCGCGGCGTCCCGCATGGTCCCTCCCCTCACGCGAAGTACATGAGCATCCTGCCATAACGCTCCTTACAGCGTCGATGTCCGGACTCGTTCCGGCTCGTACCGGCCGGGTGGCGTTCGCCGGAACCGTCGGGCGCGTCATCGGGGAGGACTACTATTCGCGGGGTGAACTGGCACGCGGCCGGGGCGGGACTCGGCGGAACTGGGGGCGGAACGGCCGGCGACCTCTTCACCGCGGTGGAGGCCAACGTACGGGAGCTGGTCGCCTCGCCCTGGTGGCGCACCGCCCCGCCGCAGCAGCGCGCCGAGCAGGTCGTGGCGCGGATGCTGTGGGGCTCGGGCGAGTGGTGGCTGTTCGGCGCGTGGGGGCGCTGGTACCGCTGCGGCCTGGACGGCGTCTGGCACCCGTGCCCTCCCCCCACCGACCCGGCGGAACGACGCGTCGCCCAGCCGGCGCCGCGCGGCGCGGGCACTCCTCCGGTGCCGCCGCAGCTGTTCCCCACCGGCCCCGACCTGACCGCCGGACGCGTCGCCTCGCTCGGTTTCCTCGGGGCGCCGCCGGAGACGGCGGTGGTCGCGCGCATCCAGCAGGCGCTGACCACGGCGTGGGCGGTCAACCCCGCGCAGTTCGCCCAGCAGGACCCCATGTTCCAGCCCGGCACCCCCAGCACCGTGGTGGCGGCCTGGAGCGCGCTTCTGTGGTGCGCGGGCGCTCCGGTGGTGCTGACGGAGAACCCGCTGATCGAGTCGTTCATCCCGTTCCTGACCACGCCCGCCGAACGGCTGCACTGGATGATGCCGCCCGACTTCGGCACCCTGGCCGGGTACTACATCAACCGGCTGCAGGCCGGCGACGGCGCCGGGGCCGCGCACATCGCGCGGGTCATGTACGAGGTGGCGGCGGGGTTGCAGGCCGACGCGCGGTTCCGTCCCGGCGCCGACGCGCTGGCGGCGGTGACGGCCGCGTCGCTGCGGCTGGTGCAGCAGGACATGGCCACGGCCCGGTACGGTCCCGCGGCGATGCTGCAGGAGTGGCGGCGCCGCTGCCCCGCCGAGTTCGCCACGCCCATGGTGCGCGACGCCGCGCCCGGCGAATACCTGCGGCTGGCGTTGTACGACCTGCAGCAGGTGGTGGCGGCGCTGACGGGGGCGCGCGCGCCGGTGTCGACGGGGGGCCGTCCGCATGACGACGTGCGCCGCGCCGGGATCGCGTTGCTGGCCGCCGACCTGCAGGCCGCGCCCAACGCGGTGCCCGCGCTGCACCGCTGGCTGGATCCCGACAGCGCCCGCACGCTGCACGCGGTGCTGACCGACCCGGCCAACCCGTTGCGGCAGCTGTGGCCGCGCGACGGCCGCCTGCCCGAGGCGTTGCGCAGCACCGACGCCGACGCGCTGTCGTGGCTGCTGGCCACCACCTACACCATCGGGCTGACCTGGTGCCGTCTGGCGCAGGTGCCGCCCCCGGCCACGGGGTTCGCGGTGCCGCAGGCGGTGGCGGCCGAGCTGACCAGCCCGGCGCTGCACTCCCCGCCGTCCACCGACGAGCTGAGCGCCTGGGACATCATCAAGGCGGCGCGTGCGCACCTGGCCGCCGAGCGGCAGGCCGCCGGGGAGTCGGCCGACCAGCCCGTCGCCCCGCCTCCCCCCGAGCCGCCGCCCGCTCCCGCGCCCCAACCGCCGCCCCCGGAACCGCCGCGTTCGTCGGGCGCGCCCGGTGCGCCGGGTGGCCCAGGTGGGTCGAGCGCGCCGGCCTCGGCGCAGCCCGAACCGCCGCTGGGGATGCCGCCCGCGCCGGCGCCCGTGCCCCCGTCGTCTCCGTCTTCCCCGTCGTCTCCGGTGCCGCCGCCGTCGTCTCCGGTGCCGCCTGCGCCGCCGACCGCGCCGGTGTGGCCGGGCGCCGGCCCGAGCGCCGCGCCCGGGGCCGCGCCGGGCGCCGTCGCGGGGGGTGTGCAGCAGGGCGTGGGCGGAGCCGAGGTGGAGGCCACGCATCTGGATCCGGGGCCGTTCGCCACGCAGGTCGACCCGGAGGCCACCTCGCGTGATCCGCTGCCTCCCCCGCCCGCGCCGGTGTCGGATCCGCCGCCGCCGGTGCCTCCCGCGCCGTCGCTCGAGGCCGGTCCGCAGATCGCCGAGGCGTACGGCATCCGGTTCCTGTGCGGCGCCGACGACATCGAACGCGTCGTGACCGAGGTGCGGCGCCGCGGCAAGTGGGCGCAGCGGCTGCGCGGTCAGGAGATGTCCACCGCGTCCATGCCGGCGCTGCTGCTGATCGGCGCGCCGTCCAGCGGGCAGCGGCGGCTGGGGCGCATGGTGTCGCGTGCGCTCGCCGACGTGCGGGTGTCCAGCGGAGAGGTGCACGGCGTGCACGCCGAGGAGGTCCGCGGCCGCGGTCCGGCGGGGCTGCGCGGTGTGCTGGACGAGCACGCCGGGCACACGCTGCTGCTGGACGGCCTGGACGCGCTCGTCCTCGACGATCCCCAGGGCGCCGCCTACGCCGAGCACCTGTACGAGGCGCGGCTGGAGGGCGTCAGCGACACCACGCTGCTGGCCACGTGCGAGCCGGCGCGGGTGGCCGAGCTGTCGGCGGCGGCGCCGGAGCTGATGGCCGACCTGCGCGCGGTGCGGCTGCCGGACATGAACGAGCCGCGTGTGCGCGCGGGCCTGCTGGCGTTGCTGGCCGAGGAGCGGCGGCTGCGGCTGGGGCCGGACGCCTGGGAGGTCGTGCACCGTGACCTGGGCGGGCTGCGCGGCCGGGGGCGGCTGACGGGGGCGCGGCTGGTGGAGACCTATCTGGACCGCGCCGTCACCCGTCATCTCGGCCGGGCCGACGCCACGCAGGCGCTCGACAACGCCGACACCCTGACGTTGACCGCGGCCGACGTGGAGGGGCTGGCCGCGGAGCTGTCGCGCTGACGGACCGGGCCGCGGCCCGGTCCGCCGGGACGGCCGTCACCGGCCGCCGGTCAGGCCGCGACATGTGGCGCATGAGGGCGTGTGCCGCGGCCTGGCGTGCGGTCAGGCGCGCGCGGTTTCCAGGTGCAGCACGGCGATGCCGCAGTCGAACGTCCGCGAGCCGGCCAGGCGGAGCCGGTGGTAGCCGTCGCCGTCGGGGAACACGGGCATCCCGGAGCCGAGCGCGACCGGGTTGACGAACAGGTGCAGCTCGTCGATCAGCCCCTGGGCGATGAGCGCCCGGGTGAGCGTGCCGCCGCCGCAGACCATAATGTCGCCGCCGGATTCAGCATTGAGCTTGTTGATGGTCGCGGCGACGTCGCCGCCCGCGACGACGGCGTTGTTCCAGGGGGACTCGGTGAGGCTGTTGGAGATGACGACCTTGGGCGTGTTGTTCATCTTGTCGATGCCCTCCTGGGTCTCGCCCTCGGGGCCGGACTCCCAGGCGGGGATGAACCCTTCGGCGAGCCTGCGGCCCAGGACGATGCAGTCGACCGGGTCCCAGATCTTCTCGACGTAGGCGTTGATGTCGTCGGTCCAGGGGCCCGTCACCCAGTCGAGTTCTCCGTTGGGGCCGGCCATGTAGCCGTCGACGCTGATCTGGAGCTGCAGCTTGACCGTGCGCACGAGGCGGTTCCTTTCGGTGTTCTGGCGTGTCTGTTGTGGTGTGTCCGTGCCGGGGTGCGGGAAGGTGCGGCGGAGTGTGCGAGGGCCGCGGGTCGTCAGTCGGGTGACTCGGTGAGCAGGGCGTCCATCCGGCCGATCGACTGGGCGAAGATGTCCGTCGCGCCCAGGCGCACCAGCTGGTCCATCTGCTCGCGGGAGTCGAACACCGAGTGCACGTGCATGCGGGTGCCGCCGTCGTGCTCGGTGAGGCGCACCCGTACCTGGGTGGTCGGGATGTCGGGGACGGGCACTCCGTCGTCGTCGGCGAAGCCGTCGGTGAACTCCAGGGACGTCGGCGGTTCGACCGAGTCGATCCGCCACCAGCCGCGCGACGTGCGGCCGTCGGGGCCGGTCATGAGGTAGGTGACCGTGCCGCCGGGGGTGAGGTCGTGCTCGTCCACGGCGGTCGTGAAGCCGGGCGGCCCTCCCCACCAGCGCTCCAGCCGGCGCGGGTCGGACCACAGCCGCCATACCCGCTCGACGGGCGCGTCGAAGTCGGCGACCACGGTGAGGGTCAGGGCGTCGTAGTCCTTGTCGACGCGGGTCACGGTCATGTGTTCCGTCCTTGCGTGGTGGTGTCCGCCGCCGGGCCGGGATCCTCGGCGAGCAGCCGCGCCATGCGGTCGACGCGTCCGCGCCAGGTGGCCTCGAGTTCGTCGAGGGCCTGCCGCGCGCGGCGCACGGCGTCCAGGTCGGTGCGCACGAGCTGCTCCCTTCCACGGCGTTGCTTGGTGACCAGACCGGCCCGCTCCAGCACCGCGACGTGCTTCTGCACCGCGGCGAAGCTCATCGGATAGGCGTCGGCCAGCCGCGACACCGACAGCTCGTCGCGCACGCAGCGGCGCACGATGTCGCGGCGGGTGGCGTCGGCCAGCGCGTGGAACAGGTCGTCCACGGCCTCGTCGGTCAACCCATCTACAACCATTTGGTTGTACGTTAGCGGAGTCGTCGGTGTCCCGGCAACATCGACGCCGGAACGCGCGCGGACACGGGCGGACACGGACGCATCAGCGCGTTCGCGACGGTCCGGGAAACGCGCCCGAAGGGTAGGAATAATGTCGGCGGCGTCGGTGACCATGGAGGCGTGGATCGCGTGGACCGGCTGCTCGCCCTCATCGCCGAACTGCGCGCCGCCGCCCCCGACCCCCTGACCGTCGACGAGCTGGCCGAGCGGCTGGGCGTCAGCGCCCGCACGGTGCGCCGCGACCTGGAGCTGCTGACGCACGGCGGCCTTCCGGTGCGGTCCGAGCGGGGCCGCGGCCATGTCCTGGCGCCCGAGCCCGCGCCGCCGCCGATGAGCGAGGTCGCCTCGCTGGTCGGCCCGGTGCGCGACACGCTGGCGGCAGCGGTGCGCTCCGGCCGCGTGGTGCGCCTGGCCTACACCGACCAGTCCGGTGCGCGCAGCTTCCGCGACGTCGAACCGCAGGGCCTGGTGGTGGGCCCGCACGCCGACTACCTGGTGGGCTGGTGCCGCATGCGCGACGGGCCGCGGATGTTCCGCGTCGACCGCATCGGCGCCGCCTACCTGGCCGGCCGCGCCGCCGCCGCACGCGACCTGGACGAACTGCTGGCGGCGCTGCGGGTGCCGCTGCCGCGTCCGCCCGCCGACGACGGCCCGCACGGCCCCACCGGCGCCGGACGCGCCCGCGCCTGGACGCTGGACCGGCTGGAGTACGTGCGCGCGCGGCTGCGCGAGGCGACCGCCGAGGTGCGCGACGGCGGGCCGGGCGCGGCGGCCCTGCGCACGGTGCTGGCGCACCTGGCGCGATGGACGCGCTGGCAGGTGGCGGCGATCCGGTCGGCGGCCACCGGGGCGCCCCCGCCGGAGCGGGACGTGCCGCCGGGGTTCGGCCGCGCGATGCCGGCCGAGGAGCGGGAACGGGTCATCCAGGACGCGATGGCGCTGCGGTCGCTGGGCGAGCTGGCCCGCGACCTGCAGGAGGTGCTGGCGGGCCTGGGACACTGGGCGGCCGGGTGCGACGACGCGCTGTGGGAGCGTCCCGTCGCCGACCCTCGCCCGTCCGGGCCGCCGGGCCCGCGGCGGCCGCTGGCCGACGTGCTCGCCGGGTGGCGCGGCCCCCTGGCCCACATCGAGTGGCACCTGGACCGTCTCGCCGAACACCCCGAACGCCCCGTCGACCTGGACGAGGACGACGAGCTATGGGCCGTCGACCGCTGCCCCCTGCAGGCCTGACGGCTCGCGCGGGCCCGCCGCCCCCGGTAGGCCCGCCGGCCGTCTCAGGGCCTTTGCGCGCCGTTCTCCCAGCCCTCAGAGAGCGGACGCGGGGCGGTGCCCGTTGACGCCGCGCAGGACGCGAGTGAACCACACGACCTTCCCGGGCGGGTCGGGACGGCAGCCGAACGCGGTGGCCAGCGCGGCGACCAGCAGCAGCCCGCGGCCCTCCTCCGACCAGCGCGGCGCCTGGCCGCACGGGCGGGCCGGCGCCGCCGGGTCGGCGTCGGTGACCTCGGCGACCAGGCACGTGCCGTCCAGCCGCAGCCGCAGGCGGACGGGCGGGGCGCCGTGCACGACGGCGTTGGCGACCAGCTCGTCGATCATGAGGACGACGTCGTCGACGTCGGTGGCGTCGGTCACCCGCCAGGAGCGCAGCGCGCGTGCGGTGAGGGCGCGGGCGTGGGCGGCGGCGGGGGTCTCGGGGGCCAGCTCCCAGGTCGCGGCCCGCGCCGCCCTGCGTGCCGGTCCGTCGGTCTCCATGTCGGTGTTGGCGGCCACTGCCGGACTCCTCACCTGTGGCGGTTCCCGCGTCACTCCAGGTCGTTCCCGTTCCGCCCGCCGTACGACTCGTGCGATGGACGGATCTGGCCGTGCCGCGAGCACCCCGTGTCGGCGGCGGTCAGGGACGTTCGCACCCCGGCCGTGCACAAGGTGGGACGCCGCCCGGACCGGGCGGGTGCACGCGCCTCACACAACCCTCACTGCCGGGTCAGGTGGCCGTGGCGCACCCCGATGGGAATGAGCACTCCCCCGATGCCGTTATCGTGGTGGGTGTCGGTGTGGCATGTGTCCCCCGGGCTCTACCCTTTGCCTTCGAGGAATACCGCCGGGCCGTACGGCTCGGGCAGGAGCTTCGTTGTGCCTTTCGCCGCGAGGCGACCACCACACCGGCCTGAACGTCAGGGCCCCGGCGGGCGATGCGCCCGCCGGGGCCTCTCATAGCAGGGCGGGTGTGACGAGCGGAACCCGCCGCATCACCCGTCCTGCTACGAGATCGCGGTGAGCACCGCCGCGGCCACCGCCGTCAGCACCGCGAACACCGCGACCGCCACGGCCGCGATCAGGCGGATCCGGCGGCGCCGCCGCGCCCGGCCCACCTTCGCGCCCGCTTTCGACAGACGATGGGCCAGCCGCGGGTCGTCCTCGCTGAGGCGGGTCTCGATCTCGGCGAGGATCCGCTGCTCCTCCATCGACAGCGCCATGCCATACCTCCGGGGGCGGGTTGAAGTGCCTTGTTCTTGCCCCGGCAGCAAGATCATTATCCCCGTCGGGCGGTAACCGTCGCGCCCCGTGCGGGAGCGCTCTCACGCTGCATCCGGTCCAGGGCCGTGACGTAGTAGGTGTAGGTGCGGCCGGCCTTGGCGGTCGGGTCGAAGATGCCGCCGCCGCGCACCGCCGTCAGCAACGTCCCCGCCGTGACGGGGGCGCACGCGGGACGCTCGCCGTCCACCCGGTACACCGCGTAGCCCACCGCGTCCTCGGAGGCGCCCCACGTGACGCGCACACCCCCGTCGGCGCCCTCGGCCCGCACACCGTGGGCGGGCGCGGGCCCGTCCCCCGCCTTGCTCTTGTCATCGGCCGCGGGCGCCACGGGCGGCAGCGCGGGAGTCCCGTAGTGGTCCTTGCGCAGGCGGGCGGCGAACCCGTGCCGGTTCTCCGCCAGGTCCGAGGCGCTGAAGAACACGTCGCCGCGCACCTGCGGGTAGCGGGCGTTGAGCTTCAGGTGCCGCGACAGCTCCTCGGGCTTGCGCCAGGCCGCGTCCTCCCCGACGCGGTAGGCGGCCTGCCCGATCGTCAGCTGCACCTTGGTGCCCCGCACCTGGCGGGCCCACCACTCCACCAGCTTGGCGTAGTCGGCGCGCGCGTCACCGATCGTCCAGTACAGCTGGGGCGTGACGTAGTCGACCCACCCTTCGCGGATCCATTTGCGGGTGTCGGCGTGGATGTCGTCGTAGCTCTGCAGCGCGCGCGTGGGCGACCCGTCGGGGTCGCTGGTGTCGTTGCGCCACACGCCGAACGGGCTGATGCCGAAACGCACCCACGGCTTGGCCTGGTGGACGCGTTCGGACACGGTCCTGACGAGGGTGTCGACGTTGTGGCGGCGCCAGTCGTCCTTGCCCATCCCCTTGCCGTAGGTCTTGTAGGTGGCCTGGTCGGGGAACTCCCCCGCGCCGGCCTCGGGGTAGGGGTAGAAGTAGTCGTCGAAGTGGACCGCGTCGATGTCGTACTTGCGGACCACGTCCATCACGGCCTTGACGACCAGGTCCCGCACCTCGGGCAGGCCCGGGTCGTACCACAGGCCCTTGCCGTACTTGCGCACCCAGCCGGGGTTGCGGCGGGCGGGGCTGTCGGGCGCGAGCTTCTTCAGGTCGCTCTGGCGGCTCACCCGGTAGGGGTTGAACCAGGCGTGGAACTCCAGGCCGCGGGCGTGCGCCTCGTCCAGCATGAACTTCAGCACGTCGTAGCCGGGGTCCTTGCCGGGCGTGCCGGTGATCCACTGCGACCACGGCTCGTACGGGGAGTCGTAGAAGGCGTCGGAGTTGGGGCGGATCTGCACGAACACCGCGTTGAGGTTCATCGCGCGCGCGTTGTCCAGCAGCCGGCGGAAGTCGGCCTTCTGCTGGTCGGCGGCGCGGCGGCCGTCCCTGGGCCAGTCGATGTTGCCGACGGTGGCGATCCACATGCCGCGCAGCTGGCGTCCCTTGGACCCGTCGGGCGGCGGCACGTCGGGGCATTCGGCGCGCGTGCCCGCGGCGCCCGGTGCCCTGTCGCCCGCCCTGCGTTCGTCGGCGCCGCCCAGCACCGGCACGCAGCCGGCCGACGCGGTCAGCGTTCCCGTGGCCAGCGCGCCCGCGGTCAGCGCCCGCGCGAGCGCACCCGGCGTCCCCTTGTTCGTCCAGACCATGACGAGCCATTGTTACGCACCCGTTGCCGTGCTCGACGCCAAACGCGAATGCGCGTGTGATGCCCGGACGTCCCGATCGGCCCCGATCGTCCTCGGGTCGTCCTTCGAGCGCCGACCGTTCGGTGCGGGCGTCGTCCGCGGGCGGTCACGCAGGGTTGCGATCTTCGAACGTCCGTTCTATCGTCCAAACGTTCGATGGAACGGGGGTGGGGCCGATGCGCTGGGACAACCTGCGGCTCGACGACGGTGCGGAGCCCGGCCCGGTGGCACCGCTGATCGAACGGCGCGCGATCGCCCGCACGTTCGACACGCCCGGTTTCCGCGGCATGACCTTCTACGAGGTGCAGGCCCGTTCGATCATCAACCGTGTTCCGCCCGCGTCCCGCATGCCGTTCCAGTGGACCATCAACCCCTACCGCGGATGCTCGCACGCGTGCGTCTACTGCTGCGGCGGCGACACCCCGATCCTCATGGCCGACGGCCGCACCAAGCCTCTTCGGGAGGTGCGCGTCGGTGACCGCGTCTACGGCACGCGCCGCGAGGGACGCCACCGCCGTTACGTGGTGACGGAGGTCCTCGACCACTGGCAGACGGTCAAGCCCGCCCACCGGGTCACGCTGCGGGACGGCACCCGGCTCGTCACCAGCGGCGACCACCGGTTTCTGACCGGCCGCGGCTGGAGGCACGTCACCGGCGGGGAGCCCGGGGCCCGGCGGCGTCCGCACCTGGCACCGGGCGACGGCCTGGTCGGCACCGGGCGTTTCGCCACGCCGCCGAAGGTCGACGACGACTACCGCCGCGGGTACCTGTGCGCGGTCCTGCGCGGCCTGGGGCACATCGGCCCGCACCGGGTCCGCCCGCCCGCGGGCGAGGCCGACGTACTCGCCAGGGTGCGCCGGTATCTGGAGCATTTCGGCGTCGCCTGCGACGGCGCCCGGCCTGTCACCCGCGAGCGGGTTCCGCGTGGGCCGGCGGAGCGTCACGCCGAGGGGATCGGTGTCCGCGGCGCCGTGGCGGTGGCCGCCGTCGAGCGGCTGACACGATGGCCGCGACCGCCGTCGCGGTCGTGGCACACGGGTCTGCTCGCCGGGCTGTTCGACACCGGCGCCGACGATGATCACACGGTGTCACGGATCGCCGTCGCCGGCACCGAGATGTTCGGCGGGCTGAAGGACGCCCTGGCCGAGCTCGGCTTCACCTTCACCGCCGACGCCTGCGCCGGGGCGGCGCCGCGCGGTGTCCGCCTCACCGGCGGGGTGCGGGAGCGGCTGCGGTTCCTGCACATGGTCGCCCCGGCGGCCACACGCAAGTGGCCGGTCGAGGGCGCGGCGGTGGCCAGCGACGCGTCGCTGGCGGTGGTGTCGGTCGAGCCGCTGGGCTTGGAGGCGCCGCTGTACGACATCACCACCGGCACCGGGGACTTCATCGCCGACGGGGTGGTGTCGCACAACTGCTTCGCGCGCCGCTCGCACGAGTACCTGGACCTGGACGCGGGCGCCGACTTCGACTCGAAGATCGTGGTGAAGGTGAACGCGGGCGAACTGGTGCGGCGGGAGCTTGCGGCGCCGCGCTGGCGCGGCGAGCACATCGCGATGGGCACCAACGTCGACTGCTACCAGCGCGCCGAGGGACGCTACCGGCTGATGCCGCCGATCCTGGAGGCGCTGCGGGACGCGGCCAACCCGTTCTCCATCCTGACCAAGGGGTCGCTGATCCTGCGTGACCTGCCGTTGCTGGTGGAGGCGGCCCAGCGCACCGAGGTCAGCACGGCGGTGTCGGTGGGGTCGGTCGACCGGGAGCTGTGGCGGCTGGTGGAGCCGGGCACGCCCGCACCGGACAAGCGGCTCGAGGTGTGCGCGGCGCTCAACGACGCGGGCGTGCGCTGCGGGGTGGTGATGGGGCCGGTGCTGCCGTACCTGAGCGACTCCCCCGCCCAGCTCGAGGAGGCGGTGCGGCGGATCGCCGAGGCGGGCGCCACGTCGGTGACGGCGATCACGCTGCACCTGCGGCCGGGGGCGCGCGAGTGGTACCTGGCGTGGCTGCGCGAGCACCACCCCGACCTGGTGACGCCGTACGCGCGGCTGTACCGGGGCGGCGCGTACGCGCCGCGTGAGTTCCAGCAGCGGATCTCGCAGCGGGTGCGGGAGCTGGCGGCCAAGTACGGCATCGACCGCCGTTCCCCCGGGCACCGCGGCTCGGCCCCGGCCGGAACCCAGACCTCCGGCAAGCCGTCGTCCGGCGAGCCGTCGCCCGGCGAGCCGGAGCAGCTGTCACTGCTGTGAGCCTAGGACGTGTGGAGTTCCAGCAGCCGCGCGGTGACATCGGCCAGGCGGGCGGCGTCGGCGGGTGAGAACAGGCCGTCGCCCACGCTCATCTCGGTGTGCAGGTGGAACGCGGTGAGCGGCTGGGCGGGCGGGTGGTCCAGGAGCCGCAGCAGGGGCGGGACGACGTCGGTGGCGGGCTTGGCGAGGGCCTTCTGGCGGGTTCAGGGCACGGCGTGGGAGCCGGACCCGGACCCGGTGGCGCAGCGGCGCCTGGTGGAGGCGTTCCTGGCGGCCGCGCGGGGCGGGGACCTCGACGGCCTGCTGGCTGTTCTCGATCCCGACGTGGTGCTGCGCGCCGACAGCGGCGGGACGTTCCCGGGCGGTGTGCGGACGCTGCGCGGCGCGCGGGCGGTGGCGGGGCAGGCCGCCACCTTCCGGCGTATGGCGACCGCGTCGGTGACCCGTCACGCGCTGGTCAACGGCACGGCGGGGCTGGTCAACACCATCGACGGCAGGTTGATTTCGATCATGAGTTTCACCGTCGCCGGCGACAGGATCGTCGCGATCGACATTCTGTCCGACCCCGACCGGCTCGCCCGCCTCGACCTGGCGGGACTGGAGCCCTGACCACGCCTGCTGTC